>CAIVMQ010000053.1 GCA_903907075.1 uncultured Bacteroidia bacterium | reverse complement strand
TGCTCCGGGTGTTAGGCCTGTTATTGAGCTGATGAATGTTCCGGTGCCCGTGCCGTCTGATGTTTTTGAATTCAGTGTTGTTGGAGTCTGCAACGTATTCCAGCATATTCCGCGTGCAGTGATAGTGGATCCGCCGTCGTTTGAAATATTACCTCCACCCGAAGCTGTGGTTGATGTTAGCATAGCTGCCGCTGCAGTTGAGAGTGTAGGCAGAAGTGCTGAGACGGATACGGAAACAACACTGCCGTAGGCTATTCCTGAACTGTTAATTGCGTAGGCTCGTATAAAATAAGTTGTTCCAGGTGTTAGGGCTGTCATCGAACTGTTGAATGTTCCTGTGCCTGTGCCATCGCTTGTTTTCGAATCCGCTGTTGTAGGAGTTTGAGAAGCGTTACTCCAACAAATACCCCGAGCTGAAATTGCTGCTCCTCCATCACTTAATACTGTTCCTCCACCGGATGCTGTGGTTGATGTTAATGCAGATGCGATGATCGTTGAAATTACTGGCAACAGTGCTGGAACAGCAAGTATTACCTGATTACCATACCCAGTTCCTGCACTATTACTAGCATAAGCCCTGATATAATAGGTCGTTCCGGGTATTAAACCTGTCAGGGTACTTGTGAATAGACCTTTAACTGCACCGTCCGTTGTTTTTGAATTTGATATTGTTGGAGTTTGAGAGGTGCTCCAGCAGATACCGCTTGATAGGATTGCTGATCCACCATCATTGGTTATATTCCCTCCGCCTGAGGCTGTTGATGTTGATGCAATGGTTGCCATTGAAGTAGAAAGCGTTGGTAAAAGAGCAGGAATTGAAAGTATTACCTGATCACCATAGGCAGTTCCCACATTATTGACGGCATAGGCTTTGATGTAATACGTTGTTCCGGGTATTAATCCTGTTATTGAACTTGTAAATGGGCCGGTACCACTACCATCTGTCGATTTTGATCCCGAGGTAGTTGGAGATTGTTGCGTACTCCAGCAAATTCCACGTGACGTTATTGGCGATCCTCCATCAAGAGTAATATTACCTCCCCCTGATGCAGTAGCAGTACCTGCTAAGATTACAGCAGCAGTTGAAAGTGTTGCCAATTGTGCGGGCATTGCCAATGTTACCTCATTTCCGTAAGCTGTTCCTGCGCTGTTTGTAGCATACGCCCTGAAATAATAGGTCGTACCCGGATTCAATCCTGATATGGAACTGTTAAATTTTCCTGATCCTATTCCATCAGAAGTTTTAGAACCGGTAATAGTAGGATCTTGGGTGATAGCCCAGCAAACACCTCGACTAGTAACTGCTGCTCCTCCATCGCCGGTGATGTTTCCACCGTTGGAAGCTGTTGTTGAGGAGGAAGTCGATACGATGTTCGTCGATAGTGTTGGCAATAGAGCCGGGAGCTCCAGAGTAACCAGGTTTCCATATGCAGTGCCGATACTATTTACTGCATAGGCTCTAATGTAATATGTTGTTCCCGGGATTAAGTCTGCAAGGGCGCTGGTAAACGTGCCGGTGCCGGAGCCATTCGTTGAGGTAGAGTTGGCAGTTGTTGGTAATTGTGAAGTACTCCAGCAAATTCCCCGTGCCGTAATTGGTGCGCCTCCATCACCGGTAATATCACCACCTCCCGAAGCAGTTGAGGCCGTTAATAGTTCGGCTGCCGATGTTGATAATGTTGGTAATAATGCAGGCATAGCAAGGATGATCTGATCGCCATAGGCAGTTCCTATACTATTTACTGCATATGCTCTTATATAATATGTTGTTCCTGGGATTAATCCTGCTATTGTGCTGGTAAAAGATCCTGTGCCTGTCCCGTCTGAAGTTTTTGAATTGGATATAGTAGGAGTTGCTGTAGAAGCCCAGCAAACTCCGCGTGCAGTTATTTCATCGCCACCATCGTTCCATATCTCTCCTCCTCCTAATGTGGATGTAGCTGTTGAACCTGAGACTTCTGATGTAGTAACAGAAGCTATAGACTTAGGCGTATCTTTCTTGCAACCTGTAGCAAAAGCGATTATCAATACTAAGATAGAAATACAGAGTGCTAAATTTCGGCTTATTTTACTCATTTTGTATCAGTTAGGCAGTGTGAAATATATGGAGTTCTCCCTCAATAGACAGCAAAATTCAGAATCCGGTGTAATAGTATTTAATAGAGTCATTATTACTGATAGTGCTTATTTAGCTATTTTGGCATTAAAACAACTTTCAGTAATTGCAAAGATGGTAAGCACGGCTTAACCCTGCAATCCCCAAATAATGTTAGATAGTGATAATGATGTGAATAGGGAATCAGATTAATTTCCTCTGACCCGATTGATGGCTTCTGTTCGGCTTTGTACCTGAAGCTTCTCATAAATATTGCGCACGTGTGAACGGACGGTCTCTAATTTAATAGATAATTCTGCAGCGATTTCTTTGTATCTTAATCCTTTGGCTAAAGATTTTAGGATCTCTTTCTCACGTTCTGTAAGTAATTCAGATCCATCAATGGCATCTTTTTGGTGAAATGTGGCTATCACCTTTCTGGCGATTTGGCCACTCATTGGTGATCCACCCTGAAAAACTTCAGTAATAGCCTCCAGAATCTTTACAGGAGTAGTCTTTTTCAGTAAATAGCCGCTGGCACCTGCCTTAAGGGACTCAAAAACAGACTCATCATCTTCATAAACAGTGCTCATGATAAACAGGGTATCCGGACATTTAGGTTTGAGAATATGTACAGCCTCAATGCCATTAATACCAGGGAGATTAATATCCATCAGCGCAACATCAGGACAAAGACTTGGAAGCTTTTCAATTGCATCTTCACCATTAGCAAAGGTCTGAACACAAATATATCCGTCACTACCGTTAATGAGCATTTGCAATCCTTCTCTGATCTCTTTAATATCTTCAATGATTACTACTCTGATCATGATGCAATATCATTTATAGAGATAAATTCAAAGGTAATCAATTTAAGGGCTATATTTTTAACAAAAAAGGGTTACCTCTGAATCGTATCTCTGTTAGGGTACCCTTGCCCGGCACAGAATTAATTTGATATACTCCATCAACTTGTTCAATACGAGTTTGCATATTTTTCAATCCATTTCCAAACGAACGGACACTCTCAAAATCGAAACCTTTACCGTCATCATTAATCCTAAGAACGATGTCATTATGACCTTCTAAGATAGTAATGGTTACAATAGAACAACACGCATGCTTTGCAATATTATTCAAGCTTTCTTTTACTGTAAGGAACAGGTTACGCCGCTGTTCTTCACTTAATTGGGTATTGGAAAACTGGACGGGATAATTAAATTTGAGCTCTGAATGTAAGTGTTCAAAGTATTTAAGTCCATACTCACGGATATAAAATGCGAGACTTTCAAGAGTATCGTATTTCGGATTGAGTACCCAGATAATATCCTGAAGATTATCTACTAGATCTCGGGAAGAACCAGCGATCTTATCGAGTAATTTTCTGGCTTTCTCAGGATCTGCAAGTTTCGCTTTTACTACTTCACTTAGGATGGCAATCACGGTAAGGCCACTGCCAAGATCGTCGTGCATATCGCGACTTATTCGATTACGCTCTTTTTCAACAGACTGGATCCGTTCAAGCTCAATACGCTGTTTATTGAGTCTTTTATTCGTATAACTGCGCATTAACAGGAAAACTATGGCACCACAAGCAACTGCCAGAAGAAGTTTAAACCACCACCGATACCACCAGGGGGGATCGATGGTGATTGGCAGCGAAAAGGTGGTATCCGCAGCAATACCGTCTGCACTAAAAGCCTTCACGTTGAGGATATAATGCCCAACGGGAAGATTCGTATAACGGATAAAATTCCTGGAAGGTATGGTCGTCCACGATTTATCGTATCCCTTCAGCATATAACACAACGTATTTGCTGAAGCATCGGCATAATGGATAACGGCAAATTCAAAACCAAGCGTATTTTCCTGGTAATTCATCGTAAGTTTCTTTATCTCTGCAGGATTTACTGGCCTGTAACCGACATTATTTATTTGAATATCAGTAAGTATCAACTGAGGAGGATAGGAGTTAGCCTTGAAATCAGCCGGAAAAAACGAATTTAGCCCATTTACCCCGCCGAATAAAATTTCTCCGTTTTTCGCTTTAAAAAATGAGTGGGTATTAAATTCATTACTTTGCAAGCCATCTGCCAACACAAAGTTTTTCACAGTCTTATCCCTGACACCGAACCGATTGATCCCGGCATTTGTGCTGAGCCATAAATGATCGCCATCAGCAACAATTCCATAAATAAAATTGTTGCTTAAGTTCTCTTTTGTCGTATATACTTGCTCGGTGTACAACTTTAATGTATTAAACTTAAGCAATCCGGAGGTGCTGCCAATCCATAAAATACTATCCAAGGTTTCGCTGAAACACTTTATACTTGCCTCCATAGGTAATTCCTTCACTAGTTTCAAAGAATCATCGTTACGTTGGTAAACTGCAAATCCCTTAAAGAAGCGAGAAACATAAATTCGGTTAAACCGGTCAGAATAGGAGTTAAGAAAAATCTCCTTTTCATTTCTGATCCCTTTTGCCGGTCGGATCCGGTAACCATTTTGCCCATTCTCAATAAAAAAAAGACCATCATTGGTTGAACCAAGCATTAAACCATTCCCTAAATGGGATATAAAGTTGAACTCATTGGAGGCATGGCTAAATCCCGAAGTATTGTAAGGCATCCGCGTAATTATTCTGGTAACCGGATTGATCACAAAAAGCCCTTCATAAGAGGCCAACCAAACCTGGTTGTTATTATCGAGACATAGATATTCAATAAACATTGGAAGACCCTTCTGTAAGGATTGTTTAATTTTTTTATTCCCGTCGAGAATTAAAATCCCGCCTGACTGAGTACTGCACCAGAATTCACTGTTTACCTGAATAATGGAACGGATGAAATTGTCGGACCCCACTGATTCGGTTTGTTCTTTTTTCAGTTGATGTCTAAACCCGAACTTATTCAGACTGGTATAATCGATCCCCTTCCCCCATATTGAAACCCATAAATCCCCCTTCTCATCAGTATTAATATATTGAACCTGGTTTCCTGCCAGAGAATAACTGTCATATAATGAATTCTGGTATTGATTTATCACTTTTTTGGCCGTGGTATCAACCGAAAACAGACCCTGGTTGATCGTACCAGCCCAGAGTGTGCCTTTCCGGTCAAGGTGCAAATTAGCAATATGTTCTATCTTTTTATTTTCAAAGTGACTGATGTGATTCTGCATGTGGGTATTCTCAAACCGATAGATTCCATCACCTGCTCCAAGCCAAAAATTATTGTTCGATTGAGGTAATAATGCAGTAATATGAAGGTTGGGAATCTCCAGCCGGATGGGATGCCATTTAACCATTGTCCCTGTCACGCCCCCTTTCCATACAAAAGAGGGGCTCGAGGAGGTTACCAAAATCTTCTCCAATGGCCTGTAAAGCTGGCCGGGGAATGGCATTATGGTCAGTTTTCCGGTCCATTCTGCGCGGTCAACAAATCTGAATTCCTTGCTGTCACTATTAAAAACTGCAATCTGTGAATCGATCTCAAACCAAATGCAATTTTTATCATCGATATAAAAAGGTGAGCAAAACTTCTTTTCTGTGGCAAGAGTTTCAATTCGGAAATTCGTAAACCGGTCGAGCTTACGGTTATAAAAGTTAAGCCCGGCATCGCTCCCAATCCAAAGATTAGCATTTTGATCCTCCAGAATATTTAGAAAGTAGGTCCCTTTTAACCCATCCGGATGATGAATCGATGAACGGAATGTGATGCAGTTTACGCCATCAAAACGGTTGAGACCGTCATACGAACTGATCCAGACAAACCCTTTAGAGTCTCTGTAAATACAGTTATTCACCCCTTGCGATAACCCGTTATTTACGGAAAGATGGTTAAAATAGAGCTGCTGTGCCCATGATTGGGGCGTACCAAGCAAAATAATTAATATGTAAATAATTAGCTTGTTCATTGTCTCAAAAATAAAAATACGTTCTCATTCTTTAAATACTGGAAATTGACCTGTGTCTTGGTGTATGCCTGCGCTAATTATGGCATCACCCGTGTGGTCTTGAACACAAAGGATTGGCGCCTATTAGAGGATAGTGTGAAGCTTTTTGCATGAAGAGAGATAAGGACAGATGAAGTTAAAACTATACGATCATTCTTAATTCTTTCCCAAATCCCTGCCGAACGATTCGCATCAAGGTTGTTAACCTGATATCTGATGCATCATTTTCAATTCGAGAGATATAGGTTTTAGTGGTTCCACATTTAGCGGCGAGTTGTTCTTGGGTCATTCCTTGTTGTTTGCGCAGTTCTTGAAGTATCGCCCCAACCTTAAAAGCCTCAAAGCCCTCTTCAAATTCTTCGCGTTCAACAGTTCCTCTATGACCAAACTGAGAATTCAGATGGTCGGATAAGGATATCAAGTTATTAGGTTTCTTTTTCATCGAAATATTGTTTTTTTAATTTTTCAGCTAATTCAATTTCTGCTCGTGGTGTCTTCTGCGATTTCTTATGAAATGAATTCAGAACTAGCTTTTACCTAATGAACTAAAGTTAGCTAATTAGATAACAATTAGCAACTAATTAGGCATTTATTTTATTTGGGAATTTAAAAGAGAAACTAAGCCGCAACGAAAAAACTTAAGAGAATATCAAAACCTGCTCGTGACAACGTTAAAAATTGTATTTTCACAAGCGGAGGAACAGAGTTCACCTACAAAATGAACGAATATCTAGCCAAGCATCCCAAAGAGAGAGAGACTAAGGGACTGAGGGACGGAGAGAGAGCAAAGCATTGTTGATTTTGCTTATATGGATGAGGAAACTGAAGCAATCGGCGCTTCCTTATTGATTAGCATAGCTGCATTTAACCTAAATTGCAAAAGGTCATGGTCATGAAATTTATAAAACACAAGATTTTATTACTTCTGCTGGGGGTGTTAGCTTTTAATGGGTTTGCCCAAAATCCGGGGTTCAAGCATCGTGGATTCTATCTGCACGAAGGGTGGTTTTTCAAGTATCCATTTGCTGTCAGGACCTGGGAGCGTGCAGATTTTGCAAAAATGTTTCAACTAATTCAGCGGATGGGTTACGACCAGGTAGGTATCTGGCCCATGCTCGAAGCGATACCCATGCCATTGAGCAAGGTTGATTCCCTGGCCCTAAGTGCATTTAGAGGAACGATTGACGATGCACATGCCGCATCGTTGGAATGCTGGTTGGCACAGTGTCCTAATCTGACCCCTGATCCTTCCATCTCAGCAAAACCATGGAACCAAAGAAACCCATACCATGTATGGAAGAATATACGGTT
>CAIVMQ010000052.1 GCA_903907075.1 uncultured Bacteroidia bacterium | reverse complement strand
CGACGGCGGATCCATTATCACTGCACGCGGAATATGCTGGAATACGTTGCAGACTCCAACAACACTGAATTCAAAAACATCAGACGGCACGGGCACCGGAACATTCATCAGCTCAATAACAGGCCTAACACCCGGAGCAATTTATTATATCCGGGCTTATGCTATCAACGGTTCCGGAACAGCTTATGGGAACCAGGTAACTCTCGTTGTTCCTGCGCAGCTGCCGATTGTTACTACCGCCACAGCAACAGCATTATCGTCAACTACAGCCTCAGGAGGAGGAAATGTAACCAGTGATGGTGGAGCTGCCGTTTCTTCCCGCGGAATTTGCTGGAGTAGCGCTTCTCAAACTCCTACAACAGCGGATTCGAAAACAAGCGATGGCACAGGCACAGGAGCATTCAACAGTTCGATGACAGCCCTAACACCTGGAACAACTTATTTTGTCAGCGCCTACGCGATTAACAGTGCAGGAACAGCCTATGGTAGTGCTGTAACCCTGACTATCCCTGCTGCATTGCCAACAGTAACTACAAATCAAGTTTCGAATATTACAGCAACTACTGCCACTGCCGGTGGTAATATTTCAAATGATGGAGGATCTTCTATTACTTCTCATGGTGTATGCTGGAGTACTTCACAAACTCCAACGATAAGCAATTCAATAACTTCTGATGGTACCGGTACAGGAGCCTTTACAAGCGCTGTATCCGGATTATCTTCAGGTACGACTTATTATTTACGGGCCTATGCTACGAATAGTGCAGGAACAGCTTATGGTATACAGCAGACTTTCCAATCGTTGGCAATAGCTCCAATATTGACTACCGGTGCCCCATCACCGGTAACGTATTTATCATTCTCAGGAGGAGGAACTATCTCTAGTGATGGAGGATCTGCAGTCACGGCCAGGGGTATTTGCTGGAACACCTCAACAGCGCCAATAGTTTCTAACAACTTTACAACCGATGGTACTGGAACCGGAATTTTCTCAAGTACTGCATCTGCACTTAGTCCAAATACCCTTTATTTTGTGAGGGCGTACGCTACTAATGCAATGGGTACGAGCTACGGTAATGAGTACACCATTACGTTATACTTAAATGTGGCGGATCAAACCGTCATGGATATCGATCAGAATTTGTACCATACCGTAAAAATTGGAAATCAGGTATGGATGGTTGAGAATCTTAAGGTAAGCAGATTTAATAATGGAGTGGCAATACCAAATATTCCGGATGTCAAGAATTGGGTAATCCCGGGAACAGGAGCCTACTGCTGGTTTAATAACGATATAGCCACAAATTTTGGTTACGGTGCTCTTTACAACTGGTGGGCTTCGTCGGATGCCCGGAATGTTGCTCCCGCAGGGTGGCATGTTCCGACGGATGCTGAATGGACCGTACTAACTAATTACCTCGGCGGTGAACCTACAGCAGGATCCTTGCTGAAAGAAAAGGGGTCTACCCATTGGTCGGCAGCAAACGTCGATGGCACAAATCAGAGTGGATTTACCGGTATTAATGGTGGAAGTCGTTTTGCTGACGGGTCATTTGATCTGAACGGATTTTATGAATTCGGCGTTTTCTGGAGTTCGACTGAAGACACCTCCGACTTAGCCGCTTCCAGAACTCTATTCTCATCAAAGGGATCAGTGTCTCGGGCTTCAAGTTCAAAATTGATTGGTATGTATATCAGGTGTGTAAAGGACTAATTAGAGTCTTTTAAATATATTTTTTTGAATTTAAGAAAATAAAAATACCAACTTATCTCAGCAATATTAACCTTACTTAAACTGGTTATATGAAAATTGGATATATATGGAATAGACTATATTTTCTCCTGCTGATCTTTGTTCCTGAGCTTGCCTCATCGCAGGATCTTGGAAACTTGAGCAAACAAAAGCCCATTGATTTAACAGGCTCATTATCGTTGAGGTTAAATTCCTTTTCCACTTCTGATCCCCGTTCAACACGCGATCCTTTTTTCTGGACGGTCAGCGGTAGTCCAACGCTTACAATATATGGAATTTCATTTCCATTTACTTTGGCAGTCAGCAATAAGCAGAAAGACTTTAGGCAACCATTTAATATGTACGGTGTTAGTCCTTATTACAAAAAAATCAGGCTGCATGCTGGTTATCGCAGTGTCTATTTTTCGGATTATACGTTGTCTGATCATGTATTTTTAGGAGGAGGAATTGAGGCAGAACATTCGATATTGAGGTTTGGTTTTGTTTATGGCCGTTTTATGAAGGCCATTGAACCGGTGATGGATACCCTCTCAAGTAAATATGCCGCACCATCCTTTGCCAGAAAAGGTTTTGCAGCAAAATTAGGTGTAGGGAAAGCGGATAATTATCTGGATTTAATTCTATTAAAAGTACAGGATGACACCTCCTCGGTTAGGGCTCATCCCGTTGAAATTGGTATTCCCGCAGCATCGAATTTAGTGCTTGGAATTAAATCCAGACAAGTTATTGCCAAGATATTTTCCTTTGATATGGATTTCGGGGTCAGCGCCTACACAAATGATCTCAGCGCCAGGAACCTTAATGATGATGATTACAAAGGATTGAGCTTCATAAAAAATTTCTATACTCCTAAAATATCAACTCAGTTTCTTACTGCAGGGAAAACTAGTTTAGGGGTAAGATTAAAAAAAATGTCCGTAAAATTAAATTACCGACGCGTTGAACCAGATTACCAGTCTATGGGAGCCTATTATTTGAATACCGATCTTGAAAACCTTACTGTTGCTCCTAGCTGGCAGATGTTTAAAAGCAAATTAAGAGTTAATGGAAGCCTTGGTTTTCAAAGAAATAATATCTTCAAGAACAAAATAAATAATTCAGTCCGAAAGGCGAATTCATTGTCGATGTCCTATGCCCCAAATTCAAAATGGGGTGCAAGTATTAACTACAGCAACTACAATATGAGTCAGACACGCAACTACACAGTCGTACGTGATACACTGCTGATGGAGCAATTCTCAAACAACGTAAATGGAAGTGTCTACTATAATTTTGGCACGAAAACCCGCAGGCAAAATGTTACTACTTCGATGAATTACATGAGTCTAGCAGATAATACGAATAGAAATTCACAATCAAATTCAACAACGTCACTAAATCCTGCGATATCATATAGGTTTAATAATACCGATAAAAAATTTACGATTAGTGTCAATACGAATGGCAACGACTTTAAAACAGACAAAAATACCACCTTCCGATGGGGCCTATCATCAGGATTAACGAAAGCTTTATTAAAGGACAAATTCAAGACTGGCACAAATGTTAGTTTTTTCTCTACCAAGCTTAACGGAACTAATTATAGCACAACAATGTCAATTGGAGGGAATGTCGGTTATCAACCGATGAAGGGACATTCTGTAACTTTTGCCCTAAATTTTGTCAATCGGTCATTTGTTGCTAATACACATCCAGAAACAACCGATTTTCTAGGAAATTTTTGTTATACTTTTAACTTTTAATCACTGCGGCATGACACGAAATTTAAATACAACTTCGATTGGATTTTCGGTATTGCTTATTTTGCTTTCCTTTCAATCTCTGTTTGCCCAATTAGAAGTTCAGGTTAATATTACTCCGCCCTATCCAGTGAGAGTATCAGATTTCATCGCAACGGAGAACAGTATTTTTATTACCGTTTTAAACCCAACATCCCAAACATACACTATATTCCTATCGGGCAGCTTACGCAATGAAGACAATGGGATGATTGTCTCCACTGATCCCAATGTTGCTCCGGGGGCTTGTATCGAAATTTTGCCAGGCGGCAGAACATTTTCCGGATCAGAATTGGCTGAACTCTTTGATCCCACCCGACTAAATATCAGAGGGACAACATTGGGTGTTATTCGTGGCGATCAAGCATTGCCTGAAGGTCGATATACGTTGTGCTTACGAGCCGAATCCTGCGAACAACGCGGACGGTTCTATTCTCCAATAGCCGGCGACGGCAATGGATGTTCTTCCTTTGATATCGCCTTTGTTGAACCTCCTGTAATCTTAGCTCCTGAATGTGCGAGTCAGATTGACTTTCCGGCAAGTAACATTCCAATACAGTGGACGTTTATTCCTCCTGCTTCAGGTTTGGGAACAATACTGTTTAAACTGGAAATGATCGAGCTGGATCCCGATACCCGTAATCCTGCTGAGGCAATGGGAAGTACTTCCCCCATCTTTACAAAAGAAGATATAGATATTACAACCTACAACCTTCTTGTTGGTGACGATATAACCCTGGAGGATGGCAAAATCTATTCCTTCAGGGTTACTGCGTACGACAAGAATCAGAATGTTCAATTCCAGAACCAGGGGAAGAGTGATGTCTGCACATTCCGTTATGGCGATGTGCCTGTATCGCCTTCTAGCCCACATGTTACTGCACAATATCCGATGAACGGCGACAGACTTCCCTTCTCTTTCTTTCCGCTGGTTGTAAAGTTTGACCCTTATGATGTTGCCTATAACCTGTTTGTTTCAGATTTGACTATTTTAACTCCTACTGGGGCTTTTGATAATATTAGCCATGATCCTCATTGGCCTCATGGCCCTTTAATTGATCAAAGAACAGCAACCGGATTTGCCGATCTGACCGAGGAGCAATCACAATATCTGCCGATCTATAAAACCGATTCAGAAAGTCATCCGACTTTTGTACGGGGTGTGGAATACACCTGGAGTACGGATCTCCGAATGGAAAGATTGTATCACCCTGTTGCTGTTCCATCAATTACATCTACTTTTTCGGTCGGTATGAATCCGTCGATATTAAGCTTGCCGGCAAACAGAGATACTGTTCTAGCCGGACCAATACGATTCCTGTGGAAGACAGCTGACCAACCCGAGAAAATTCTGCCCGATTTTACTATTGTCTATGCCACCAGAGCTTCGGATGGACCTGTCTTCTTTAACGGAGGTGTAGATGAACGTTGGGTGCTTGAAATAAGCGTTACCTCCACTTTCGAAACTGTTATGCATTCGGCAGATGGTCGATTAGGAATGACGATAGATCTTCACAGCACGCCTGAAGAGGTAAACAATGCCTTGTACAAGAACCTCGAAGAGAGCTATGCCATCACAACTCCAGGCCGATATTACTGGCGAATAAAATGGATGACTAATCCTGGTAATGCTACGGATGTAAACTCCTATGCCACGAGTGAAGTATTCTCATTTGTCGTTAGTGCCACAGGCAGAACAGCAGCTCCTGCTGCACCTGTTGCTGCCGCCGATACCACTAGCGGTTGCATAAGCGTATGTAACGCACCTGCAATTACTGATCGCACCGCCTCTACTGGTCTTGTACATGGCGACCGGCTTCAGATCGGGAAGTTTACGCTGGTTGTCGACATGTTAACAACTACTTCCGGACCGCCGTATTCCGGTCGCGGGTATGTGCAGATGCCATTCCTCAATAATGTAAAGATCTCAGTCGACTTTGAGAATATTGAGTTTAATGCAGCCAAACAAATCTTCTCCGGTACAGTAAATGCAGCTCAGGATCGTGCCTTCACAACTACAACTGTCGGCACGCGTGTCGGTGATGTCATAACTATGGCCGGTGAGGACGCTGCCTCACTTGATGATTATCTAAACGATGGCGAACGTTTGCTGAGCTTCCTATCAGCCTCGCGTGAGATTGGCATGCCAATTGGTATCGACCGCGAAATTGACGGAAATAAGTATACCGTCGGCATAATGGGCATTCAATTTACGCCTGTAAATGCTACCTTAAATGCAGTGCTGAACTTATCCTTTCCTCAGATTGGGAATGAACTCCTGAATTTTGGGGTTAAAGATTTATGCGTGACCCCAAATGGATTAGGTGATGAAGGGCGTATGTATTTGGCCTCTGACTGGGATATGTACCAGTCAGGCGATACCAAGTTCACCTTCAAGGGGGCTGCCACTGCAGATACTACTGCCTCAAGCTATGTCAGCTGGGATTGCCACGGATTCCTGTGTGCTCGGATTCAGGGGCAGGTAACCTTCCCACGTACGATGCTGGTCCCGGATCAGGCTGATGGAACGGCCGGTTCAGGTACTGTCAAGGGAAATTTTGCATTCAAGACATGCCGGGGAAACAATTTTATGGCAATGATAACCATGGATCCATTCCAGATCAAAGACGTAGATGGCTGGGGATGGCAAGCAAGTGATGCCTGGCTCGATTTTTCTGATCTGGAAAACCCACCTCATTTTGAACTGCCTGCTAATTATGGGGATACAACAATCTTGCATGGTGGAAGTCGTATGCTCAATACCTGGCAAGGATTTTATATGAAAAATATCGAAGTCAAGGCACCTGTGGAATTTGAAAACAGTTCTGCCTCTGCCTCTGCCAACCGATTAAGTATTGCAGTAGCTAATACGATTATTGATGGTACGGGATTAACTACTTCCATCAGAGGTAATCATATTTTGGGTTTGGAGCAGGGTTCATTTAAAGGCTGGGGCATATCTTTGGATACCATAAGAATTGATTTTGTCTCGAATGTATTCCGGGAGGGAGGTATTTCCGGTAAACTGGGATTGCCAATATTTGCCGCCGGGCAAAGCCTCGATTACCATATGGCACTTACTTATGGTGATGAAAAGCTCAACTACCTCTGTCGGGTCTTTGCACGCGATACATTGACGGTGCCGATGTGGGCAGCCAAAATGCATCTGCGTCCTGATTCTGAAATCCGTCTTCAGGTGGGCGATTCCACATACGCCTCCACAAACCTGAGCGGCGACATTGGCATCAGTGGTGACCTTGTTTCAGGAACAAGCTCAATACCCGGGTTAAACTTTGCCGGAATAAGATTTGAAGGATTCAAGCTATCCACCTCGACACCGCATTTTGATGTCGACAGTGTCTATTTCTCGCACTCCAGTCCTCAGAAGCAGGTCGCAGGATTCCCGGTAAATGTTCATAATATCAGTTTAAATCTAACTGAAATATCGCGGCCTGGGATCAATTTTGACCTCGATATTGTGCTGGGTGACTTCAGTGCCGGATTTGGTTTTGGTGTATTCGGCAGATTAAATTACGACGCAGGACGATTTACTGCCGGGTTTGATGGTGTCGATTTAAATTCCATACACATAGACCAAACAATAAGCGGGGTTAAAATGCTCGGCAATCTTGACTTTTACAGACATGATGCTACTTATGGAAATGGAGTCAGGGGATATATTGATGTTACGCTTCCGATGAAATTGGAGGCCAAACTTACTGCCCAATTTGGAACTGTAAAAACATCACCAACGGCTGCCTTCGGAACACCGGATAATTATTCGTACTGGTTTGTCGATGGACAAGTGAACTTCCCTGGAGGAATTCCAATCTTCTCCGGTTTCGGAATCTATGGATTTGGCGGTGGGGCATACTACCATATGCGCATTGATACACTTTCCCTTCCAACTGCCGCATCCACAACGGGCGGTACAACAACTTCGGGTGAGAGTGTGCGTACTGCTGTCAGATATATCCCTGATTTTCATACCTTCCTTGGAATGAAGCTTACTGCGGTGCTGGGGACGCATCCATCAAGTGAAACCTTTAATATGGATGCCATGATCTCCGCAGAGTTTAACAGTTCGGGAGGTTTGAATTATATTGGTATTGGTGCCAAAGGATTTATCATGGCGGCCATTACTGACCGGAGTAATGCAAAAGTGAAGGCTGATGTAAGTATGCGATACTCCATCCCAGCCGATGGTAATGCCAACTTTCATGGTGATTTTAATGTTTATGTCAACGCTTATGATAAGTTAAGAGGTGGCGGAACTAACGATAAGTTTGTCAATGCCACATTCCATGTAGAGCACGATAAATGGTATTTCTATATGGGAACATTGGCAAGCCGGGCTGACCTTAGGCTTATACTTCCTGCGATGGAGGCAAGACTGACCTCATATTTAATGGTGGGTTATGATATCCCATCGGCAATTCCTCCACCACCCGATAAGTTACAAACGCTGCTATATGGCGGAGGAACGGGTACCTCACTGGGAACAGAAGAGGCCATGGCAACACATTTGTCCTCCCAGACTCGCGATTTAGACCAATATAAATATACTTCCGGTCGAGGATTTGCGTTTGGTGTCTTCTTCGATTACCATTCGGAAATGGATTTCGCTATCTTCTATGCCACGCTCGATATGTTACTGGGTTTTGACCTTAACATCACACAGGATGACAAACGTGTTTGCGCCGAAACAGGAACATCCCCAGGCATCAATAACTGGTATGCCCAAGGTCAGGTCTTTGCAGGCTTATGGGGTGAAATGGGAGTAAAAGTAGACCTCTGGTTTATCAGTGGCCGATTCCCGTTTGTCAACCTTTCAGCAGGGATTTTATTACAAGGTGGCATGCCACATCCTGATTGGTTCAGTGGCCGGGCGGCCTTAGCATATAGCGTACTCGACGGTCTTGTAGAGGGGCGTTGCAGTTTCGAAGTAAATGCAGGACAAAGATGTTCAATCGTTAGTGCCGATCCATTCAGTGGAGTCGAATTTATCAGTGATGTGAGGCCCCAGGAGGCAGATAGTCCCGTGAGCGTGTTTGAACAACCACGTGTATCATTTAATCTGCCGGTCGAGCAAATGATGATAATACCGGCTCCAACTCAGGCTGATCCTGACCTTATCCGACAGTTCAGGCCATTTATTTCCAGTTATAAACTGATACGCAACGATGGGTCAAGCTTCGAGGTAACGGGTCGCTTTGAAATGAGCGAACGTAACACAATAGCGACATTTAAATATAATGAGGCACTCGAATCAACGACCAACTATAGGATCGAAATTGTTGTTCAGTCTGATGAATATCACAGTACTGGTCCGGCAACCCGGGTTATGATAGGAGGCGTTCCATGGGAAGAACGACGCGAAGTTACCTTTACTACCCGTGAACGTCCAAATACCATCGTGCCTGAGAATGTTGTTTATACTTACCCAATCGAAAATCAAAGGTTCTTCCTCAAGGGTGAAGTTAATCAGGGTACCAGAGGTCTGATCAGACTGGTTGCTGGTCAATCGTATCTGTTTGATGCGATGGTTGGTGGCGTGCAATATACCTATATCGCACGTTTCAAGAGCATCCCGGGAGGTGATCCTTTTGATGTGCAGCTTATGACTCACGGTTTGTTTGTTGACTTCGTTATCCCAGTTCTGGATAACGATAAGCTATATTCTGTACAAATTATCCGCAAACCTTTGAGGACGATAGCCGGTTCAATACTCGCCGGTCTGGGTTCAACGACTCATCCGGCTGCAGCTGCTGGCCTTTCCCGTACCGCAGCAGTGGCTTTAACACCATTGCGCTTCGATCTGGAACTAAGCAGCGCAAACATCCGCCGTGAGGGTCAGTTACTGCCGGGATCAACAGTCAATCCGGGGGAATTCCTTCTCTATAATTTCTATTTCAAAACCAGTAAATACAATACCGTGCAAGAAAAATTCGCATCTTCAACGCTGTTGGCAGAATATAAAAACCTATTAGTGGCTGAATTATTCGATATCAAAACGGTGATTCCTGAAGTATTTGATGAATTTGACATTAATGGAGTTTTCAAGAATGGAGCTCAAGTTCTCAAACCATTGTTGGCCGTTGAAGCACCATTTGAATATTCATACCATTATACCAAGGTGAATCCTTTTATTTATAGCTTAATTCCAAGACTTCAGGTATTCATGTCCACTGCACCTGCGGTAGTCGGTGTTCCACAGGTCACAACTCTAAATGGGCATGGCAAAGGGGTTCCTCCGGTTAAAAGTGTCAGCTTTGGAACAGGGCGGATTGAACCTCCATTGACAGTTGCTGAAATCGAAAGCGCTGCCGGTATTTCCAGTTCAACGTTAGTTTCAACGGCAATACCAATCTCTAATCCTGCACTTGCAAGTATTTTAGGTGGTGCTATAACATCACTTGCACCGGCGGGAAGTTTCAGCGTGTCATCGATTAGTGCAGCGTTGCCTGTTGATCCTTCCAATTTCCGGTTGTATTACGAAACGAGTAACTTTGTAATGCAGGATTTTACGGCCATGAAAGGAAATGTAAGCCGGATTTTATCTTCAACTTTGCTGGGTGTACCAATTTATCGTAATGCCTTGACGGTTGGCGATCCGGTGTTGCTTGACCAATGTAACCAGTTATTACGTAAATCTGTGGCTGACTTTATGCTTTCACCAAGTGAATATGGCATACGAATGTATTACAGGATTCCAACCTCGGTAGGAAATGAAAATTCCAGTGGACTTAAGTCAACAAAAACATTCTGGTATGGAGTAGCGCCGGTTGTAGTACCTTCATTAGGCATAAGGCCGAGATTATTATAGCTTAACAGAAGAAGTATATGAAAAGATATTATTTGTCATTGGATAATTTTGCTTTTGAACCGTTTAAATCTCCCCAAAGGAGAGACTCTTGGCCTGCATCAGAAAGTACTGCAGGTGCCTTTCCCCCTCCTTTGAAGGGGACAGGGGAGGTCAAAAGAAGTACTAATAATTACGACGTAATTCAATTTTAGCAAAATAACTAATCGTTTATTATGAGAAGTTTTAAAATTAAAGTTATCGCAATTGTATTTCCTCTGTACTTAGGAGTTGCTACCGTGCAGGGGCAAGGCACAAGTAAGCAGCCCTTTAAGGCCAATATCCAGTTGTCGGCCAAGGCTTATGGAGATAGTATTGTACTTCGCTGGGCACCGGATTCTCCCGGTGCCTGGACAACGGCTAACCACTACGGATACGCCATCGAACGGACGGAAGTTCCTGCTAAAGGTTCATTCGACCCCGCAGCATATCGACGGCTGAATGCCACCCCAATTAAACCATGGCCACTCGATGATTGGGCCACCATTGCAGGGAAAGGCACAAATAACTCTATGGCTGCTGTGGCTGCTCAGGCATTATACGGTAAGAGTTTTACTGCGTCTGGAGCGAGTTATGCTCAGATTTCTGATGAGTTCGCCAACCGCTGGTCATTCGCCTTAATGGCAGCCGATTTGAATCCTCCGACCGCAACCGCCCTAGGTTTGCGCTTTGCAGATAAGAATATTGTTCGTGGCAGCGTGTATATTTACAGGGTTATAAGCATCGCCGACAGCTCATTTTATAAGATTGATCCTGGTTATATCGTGGTTAATACCACAGATGTGCTTAAAATTCCGCAACCTCTGATCAGCAAAGCCACCGAAATGCAAAATGCAATTCAGTTGGAATGGGACAGGACGTTTCATGAAAAAGTATTTACGGCATACTGGATTGAAAAGT
>CAIVMQ010000051.1 GCA_903907075.1 uncultured Bacteroidia bacterium | reverse complement strand
GAACAGGAAATTGTGAAAGCGGGAGATCACTGCTGGTATAAATACTTCGACCCTCTTCTGCTTGGTGAACGTCCAAACCGTCATTATACCGAATCGACGGCCTGGCAATATATCTGGGCTGTTCAGCATGATGTAAAAGGGTTGATAAATCTGTTTGGCGGGAATGCACCATTCAGTGCTAAATTAGATACCTTCTTTGAGATGTCTCCCAATATCACACCTCCCAAATATGATGGTGTTGCTGGAACTATCGGGCAATATTTTCAGGGTAATCAGCCCTCTCATCATGTGGCTTACCTCTACGATTTTGCCGGTCAGCCCTGGAAAACACAGCAACGGGCCAGGCAGGTCTGCGAAGAACTTTATCGCGCAGGCTCCGGTGGTTTATGCGGAGAAGAAGATATGGGTTCACTCTCCTCGTGGTTCGTCTTAAGTTCTATGGGATTTTACCCCGTAACCCCCGGCAGTCCTTATTATGCTATTGGAAGTCCGTTGTTTGAAAAGGTTACTATAACGATTGGAAATGGCAAAACCTTTACAATTCGCACAAATAATAACTCACACGATAATAAATATATCCAGTCGGCCATTCTCAATGGCAAACCAATGACAAAAACCTGGCTTTCACATCAGGAGATTACTGCAGGTGGCGTGGTTACCTTTGAGATGGGGCCACTTCCAAATAAAAAATGGGGTATTAAACCACAGGATGCTCCCCCTTCGATGAGTAACTAAGAACTTAACACCTAAAAAACAGGCTATGACACTTAAGTATTTTCTTGCGTTCGCCGTTCTACTCGCTCTTTTGAGTATCCCTAATTATGGCTATGCACAAAAGGAGATCAACCCAATTGATAGTGTCGATCCATTTATTGGTACCGACTTCTACGGAGATGTCTTTCCTGGGGCCACCGTCCCTTATTCGCTGATTCATGTGAGCCCTGATACCCATAACCAAGGCTGGCTTTATCGTAAAGGATTTATCTATACCGACGATAATATTATGGGATTTAGCCATACCCATGGAGGAGGCAGTGGAGGGGAGATCCTTCTGATGCCAACGGTACACCAGCAGCTGCAAGTTATTCCCGGGGATAAAAATAAGCCCGATGAAGGGTATCGATCCCGGTATAGCCATGACGATGAAAAAGCTTCTCCGGGATATTATCAAGTCAGACTTTTGGATTATCAGGTTAATGTAGAGTTGACCACTACGCAGCGCGTGGCTTTTCATCGCTATACCTTTCCCAAGTCCCAGTTTTCGCGCATTATACTCGATCTTGGGCACGATATAAATGGTAAGAATGCCAACAACGATGCACACTTAAGTATTGTGAGCGACACAGTTATTGAAGGGTCCCGAAAATCAGTTGACACCAATGGGAATATCTATTTTGTGGCCCATTTCAGTAAACCGTTTTTGTACTATGGCACCTTTGATAACACCTATAAATCACCTGAGTCAGACGGTGGAATCTATCCCATGAAAAGTGGCGAACAGGGGCATAAAATTGGTGCCTTTGTGCAGTATAATACTCAAAATAACGAGCAAGTATTGGTAAAGCTAGCCATCTCGTATGTCAGCCTTGAAGGGGCACGCAAAAATATGCAGGCCGAGATTCCCCATTGGGACTTTGAGAAAACTCATCAGCAGGCACGAAAAGTTTGGACTAAAGAACTTAATGCTATTCAAGTGGAAGGTGCCACGGCAAACGACCGTCAGAAATTCTATACCGCAATCTACCGCTCACTGGTTTCTCAGAATATTTTTCAGGATGTTGATGGGAAATATTTCGGTATGGATGATAAGATCCAGACCGCTAAAGGCTACGATTTCTACCATTCGTTTCTAACCTGGGATACCTTTAGATCTCAACATCCGCTATTAACCATTATAAACCGTGATCACGTTAACGATCTGATGAAATCGGTAGAGGCTAAGATTCGGGAATACGGCTGGGTTCCTGGTCTGCATATCTATAACCGGTTTAGTCAGGGGATGATTGGAGACCATATGATTCCTATCGTTGTTGATGCTTATCTTAAGGGATTTCGCGATTTTGATGCGGAGTTTGTCTATCAGGCTATGAAACTTAAGGCGACAGAAGAGCCTAAGCCTCCGGTGCCACTGGGTGCGGCACGGGTAGGCTTGAAGGAATATATGACCCTTGGTTATGTCGCTGCAGATTTGGATAAAGAATCGGCCTCCTGCACACTTGAATTTGCTTTCGATGACTGGTGCCTTGCCCAGATGGCAAAATCAATGGGAAAAACAGACGACTATTCTTATTTTATGACTCGCGCAGGAAATTATGTTAATCTCTGGGATCCTGAAACACGGTTTATGAGGCCCCGTTTGGCAGATGGAAAATTCCTCGATCTTCTCCCTTCTCCCGATCGCCTTTTGGAGACCAACACACAGGGGAACCACTCCTGGTATGCCTTCTTTGATCCGCTGCTAATTGGCCGAATGCCTAACAGACACTTTACAGAATCGAATGCATGGCCTTACCTGTGGAATGTTCAGCAAGATATCCCGGGTCTGATTAAATTGATGGGGGGAAGCAAGAATTTCAACTCACGACTCGATACATTCTTTACTATGGCCCCCAGTGAAGCCGGTCTTAAATATGTGGGAACAGTAGGGACTATCGGACAATACGTACAGGGAAATCAACCGTCTCATCATATTGCCTATCTCTACGATTATTCTGGCGAGCCATGGAAAACGCAATCTTATATCCGGTTTATCTGCGAAAAACTCTATAAGACAGGTGCCGGTGGACTCTGTGGTAATGAGGATATGGGATCACTATCCTCCTGGTATGTCTTTAGTACTATGGGATTCTATCCCGTTACGCCATGCAGCTTGAATTATGCGATCGGTTCCCCAACATTTACTAAGATTACAATCAATCTGGGTGATGGAAAAACATTCGTTATTAAGGCGAATAACAATTCGAAATCAAATATCTATATCCAGTCCGCCGAATTAAATGGCAAACCATTGAACAGTCCCCAGCTCTCTCATCAGCAGATCATCGAAGGTGGCCTCCTTATTTTCGAGATGGGTCCGGTGCCAAATAAGAAGTGGGGTGTTCGTATTGAAGGTTTGGTAAATTAGAAATTAGGTTTATTCTACTTATGTTATGTTAATTTGCTGATATGCAGAAAATAAAAAAATAAGGGCCTGGATTTCTAATCCTTTCCAAGTTGTATGTTAATTGAAATATTTCTTCAAAAAGTCGAATCTTTGGGAAGAATGTGACTTAAATTTGGTAAGACGATTTAATTAAAATATCAACCATGAAAAAGCAAATTAGTTTTTTTTCGGCACTACTGATGTTAATCGTTCTTGCCGGATGTGTTAAACACACTGAATTCCTTCAACCGGAGGATAATGCTGCACTGCTGAAGAGCGCAAATCTGAAACAAGTTTACGACATGGTCCCCAATGAGGTACTTGTTAAGTTTAAGAAGGGGGTGGATGAAACGAACAAAATACGTGTTTTTGGAAAATTTAAAGGAAAACACAGAGATCGGATACTTACCGATGAGATGACCCGACGAGGCGATAATCAGGGGATTGCAGTAGTTTCAATGCCGGGTACAGTAGATGATGCAATTACAGCTATGAAAGGGCTTCCTGAAGTAGAATATGCAGAACCCAATTACATTTATACGCACCAGATTAATTCGAACGACACCTATTATACCAATGGCAAATTGTGGGGCATGTATGGCGATGCCTCTCCGTTAAAAACAAATACCTATGGCAGTCATGCCGGCGAGGCATGGGCTAATGGCCATACCGGATCAGCGACTGTTTATATAGGACTTATTGACGAAGGCTATATGTACACCCATGAAGATCTTGCAGCTAATGCAGGAAAAAATCCGGGTGAGATTGCCGGAAATGGCATCGATGATGATGGTAATGGATATAAAGATGATGTATATGGATGGGATTTTGCCGGAAATAACAATTCTGTTTTCGATGGGGTTAGCGATGATCATGGAACACACGTAGCGGGTACTATTGGCGGAGTTGGTGGTAACGGCAAAGGTGTTGCAGGCGTTTGCTGGAATGTGAAGATTCTAAATGCAAAATTTCTTGGAAACAATGGCGGAACCCTTGCTAATGCAATTAAAGCCGTAGATTATTTCACGAATCTAAAAACCCGCGCCAATAATCCGGTCAATATTGTGGCAACGAATAATTCATGGGGTGGAGGAGGCTACTCGCAAGGACTCTATGACGCTATTGAGCGGGCAAAAGCCGCAAATATCCTTTTTATTGCAGCTGCGGGTAATGATGGGAAAAATACTGAATCGACAACCAGTTATCCGTCCGGAAATGCAAATGAAAATATTATTGCTGTCGCTTCAATCAATTCAATAGGTGCATTGTCGAGCTGGTCAAATTATGCAGCAACAAAGGTCGATTTAGGTGCTCCCGGAGAAGCAATCTATTCATCCGTTCCGGTATCGTCTAAAAAGACAGTTGCTTCAGGATATGCCAGCTATAGCGGAACTTCAATGGCGACGCCTCATGTGACTGGTGCTGTAGCTTTATATGCCTCAACGCATCCCGGTTCAACAGCTGCTCAGATAAAAGCAGCTATTCTTGCAGCTGTAACTCCAACCGCATCTCTTTCAGGTAAATGTGTAACAGGAGGAAGGTTGAATGTAAGTGGATTCTAAGCTGGCGATAAAAGTTATATCGTCTATGTATTGAGAATAAGGATGAATTCAATTTTTTAGGAATTTCCCATTCTACGGATAAGGAAAATGGTTGGTATTTTAATGGTATTGTATTAAAAAACCTTATTCGTATTGGATAAATTTCTATGACTTCAAATTTAATTTTGAACATTACATCATAAAAGCCTCTGTCATGGAGGCTTTTATGATGTAATATAGTTGAATAACTCACTCAGCTGCTCGATCTAATTCCTATAAGTTAATAGAAATTAGAATTTTAATAGGACTGCACAGTTGCGAACTTTCTATCCTTACTTGATGATTGGGATAAGAATGAGATTTTTGTAGGATACCTTACCATGATCTCCCTGAAGATAGATAGGTCCTGGTGAAAACACATCAGATTTCATTGCTCCACCTGTTGGGCCATAAATAGGCTGATTATCGATGATTTTTACTCCGTTTAAAATTACCGTAGCATGACGATCACACAGGGTGATATCCATTGTCTGCCAGCTTCCTCCGGGTTTCTCTGCACTTACTGAAGGGGTGATACGACTATACACAGCCCCCATATTATGAGGATCTAACTTGTTTTTATAGGAATCAATAACCTGAACCTCATACATGCCACGCAGGTAAACACCGCTGTTAGACCCTTCTGGAACATTCACTTCAAGGGTAAGATTGAAATCTTCAAATTCCTGATCTGTCCTTAGGTTGCCATAACTTACACGAGGTGCACCCTCAACTTGAACAGGATTATTTGTTAAAAGTCCGTTTTCAACATAAAATCCATTCTTCTGTTTCTCATTAATCAATCTCCAGCCCGTAAGATCTTTACCGTTAAAAAGGGCAATCGGTGTTCCAAACTTTAACTTGGTAAGATCCGGAACGGCCGGTGGAGCAGGTAATTTTGTCCCTACAAAGGAGGTAGTGTCAACACCACTTCCATCCCGGCGTGGATTATATAAAATCCCAACAATCTTATCCCCTTTGCGCTGAACGACTAACCAATTGGTATTCATCTGGGTACGGATCGGTTCGTTGTTTGCATCTTTAGTTCGAATAACCTTATCAACACGTGTGACGATTAGATTTTTATCTTCACTTAAATATACACTTGATACAGGCACTACACTTCCTCCGCCCCAAAGCAAATCGGCATCAAGATAGTCCTTCTCCTGACGAACTTCTAGCCAGCCAACACTTCCACCGCGGATATCAATGGTCCACTGCCCAAAAAAATCACTGACCTCTGTTTTCTTAACAGGTTCAACTTTAGTCTTAACATTGCACGAAAGAATCGACAACGACGCCAAAACAATTCCCAAATAACGAAAAATAGTCTTCATGGTTTAAAAATTAGGTGATGATTAACATATGATCATGGTTTAAAAATATCTTATGTTGATTATATTTCACTCATCAATAATAGTATAATTTCACTGTATTTCAAAGAATTTAGTTAAATAAATAGGGCAACTATGTCGATTAAAATGCAATGGTTGCTTGGAAGTTCATAAGCAACTTATTTAGAAATTCTTTCTTGTCATTCAAATTCGACGAGCTATTTCCAATCCGGTTAAACTTTTTACCTGTGGTTATTGTAATGATAGTATATAGAACCAAATCCCCTTATTAAAGTTTATACTCTTAGCTATGGTTAGTGCGCAGATTAATGAAGCATCGGATTTTAATAACACTGGAAATGAAAAATTTCTTGTTGAGGATTATACCGGTGCTATTGCCGATTATACCTCGGCCATCGTTCTTGCGCCACAAGAATCTGAATATTATTACAACAGAGGTAATGCTAAATATAATCTGGACGATTTTCAGGGTTCTATTGCGGATTATAACTTTGCCCTGGATCTCGATCCAAACTACATAGAGATTTATAATAATCGGGGAAATGCAAAAAATGCTATTGCTGATTTTCGCGGGGCTATTGCCGATTATTCCGCCGCAATAGCTGTCGATGCTGAAGACGCAACAGCCTTATACAATAGAGGTTATGCCAAAAATGCCATCGAGGATTACCGCGGTGCAGTTGTCGACTATACCGCTGCTATAGCTATTGATCCACTCCATATCGAAGCTTATTATAACCGTGGAGTCAGTAATTTCTTTCTGCGTAATTACAAGGGGGCAATAGCCGATTATTCGCGTGTAATTTCTCTCGAGCCTTACGATGGAATGGCTCATTGCAGTAGAGGATTGGCCAAGAAAGCACTCGAGGATTTTGATGGGGCAGTTCGTGATTTTACTATGGCCATAACCATAAATTCGGAGGATGTAATCGCCTATTATAACCGTGGATTGGCAAAAAATTCGCTCTATGACTACCGTGGTGCCATCGACGACTACTCCAGCGTCTTATCCTTAAGTCCTAAATACACCTTGATTTATAATCTCAGAGGTCATGCGAAAGGAAACCTTCAGGACTATGCTGGGGCTGTTGCCGATTATTCACGAGTTATTGATCTTGAATCCGATGATGTTCTCGCTTGGTATAGTAGAGCTTTTGCGAAAAATGCATTGCAGGATTTCAGAGGTTCTGTAGCCGATTATTCACGGGTCATCGAGCTTGATCCAAATTATCCATTGGTCTATCAGCACCGGGGTAATGCCAAATGTAACCTGAAGTTATATGGCGGCGCAGTAGCTGACTTTACCAAAGCTATGGAGTTAGATCCCAACGATGCAGCGTCGGTGTATTATCGTGGACTTACACGTCTCGATCTAGGTCAGCAACATGAGGCAGCGCTCGACTTTCAACAAGCTGCCGCGATGGGCTCAGAAGAAGCCGTCGAAGCAATAAAAAAATACTGCTGAGTGTGCTGCGAATAAGTTTTAGCGATAACTCGTTTTAATTAGCAGCCACGATTGGTCGGCCATAGTGACCTATTGATGAATCAGAGAGCAAGATTCGCTAATCTCTATCCAATTAAATTCGAAATATTTAGTAGTTTTGAGATAATTCAGCCCGATTATTAAAATCTACAGTAGATGATATATTCTTTTAATTCCAATAAAATTTCCTGCTTCTCCTTTATCCTTTCTTTTATCGTAATATCCTTCTTGTCGAATCATCTGGCAGCCCAAACGGGAAGTGTGAATGAACCGATTCGTTATGTTGGAGGCGTCACCATAGATCCAAATGTTCATGAAGGACGATTGCGGTATGCAATAGGTACCGAGAGCCATCAGACGATGCGTGCAAACAGAAGGCATCCCGAATGGTCGGATGATCATGGCTGGACTTACAATCATGGGTCTAATCTTTGTTACTGGAACAACCATTTTTATCAGCAATATCTAAGCAATCCTGTCGATGAACATATTGCTCCAGGACAAACATTGATTACAACCTCCACCGATGGCCGCACCTGGAAGAAACCCGATGTTGTTTTTCCTCCCTACATCGCTCCCCCGGGGGTGAAAATCCCTGAAGGGTATAACGGATATATGATGCATCAACGTATGGGGTTTTATGTGGCACCCGATGGCCGATTGTTAGTCCTTGGGTTCTATGGACATTCCGAAGACCCATTTCAAAAAGGGGGTATCGGACGTGTGGTTCGTGAGGCTTTTAAAGATGGATCTTATGGCCCAATTTATTTTATTCGATATACCAGCCACGCCAACTGGAATGAATCGAATACCAGCTATCCGTTTTATACCAAATCTCCCGATAAAGGTTTTATTGCAGCTTGTAGCTCCCTGTTGGCTGATAAACTTAAAACCATGCAATGGTGGGACGAAGATCGTGGCCTCGACGGGTTTTATGCGAATGCTAAATCAGGATCAGCATTTAATTATTTCCACCGGAAAGATGGAAAGATTGTTGGTTTATGGAAACGCTCCTTGTGCGCATTATCAGACGATGGAGTTCATTTCAGCGATCCGGTAAAATCTCCAACATTAATAATGCCTGGAGGTAAAATGTGGGGACAAGCAACAGAAGATGGTCGCTATGCGCTTTGCTACAATCCAATAGAGATGGACGAATACCGTTATCCCTTGATTATTACATCGAGTGATGATGGAATAATATTTGACACTATGATACTGGTGCAGGGAGAAGTTCCACCGCGTCGCTTTATGGGGAGGTGGAAAGATTTTGGACCGTGCTATATGCGAGGGATTGATGAGGGTAATGGCAATCCTCCTGGTAACGATATGTGGCTGTCATATAGTATGAATAAAGAGGATATATGGATCAGTAGAATTCCTTTGCCAATACGATATAGTGTTAAGGGTGTTGTAAATGATGCATTTGATAACCTTAATACAGGAGGAACGATCGATGAATGGAACATCTATGCTCCCCAATGGGCACCTGTTGACGTGGTCGATTTTCCTTCGACAAGCAATAAAAGCCTATTGCTGCAGGATAAAGATCCGTATGATTATGCACGAGCTATTCGGGTATTTGAAGAGACTGCAGCAGCTGAAATTAGGGTAAAAGTTTTCCCCGGCCAAGCCAAGGAGGGAGTACTTGATATTGATGTAACAGATAGATATGGCAATCGTCCCGTGCGGATAAGTTTTAACGATCAGGGAGTTATTGAGGCTATTGAGGGAAACAAAAAAGTGATTCTTCAAGAATATAAATCAGCAGAGTGGTATGAGCTGAGTATTTCGATCGATACTAAACTCTTTGGTAGTTATTCTGTAGCCATTAACGGTAAAAATATGTTGAAAAATGGTCAACTTGCTGAAGCTGTGAAGTCCGTAGAGCGGATCTCTTTTCGTACCGGTCCGTATCGGGATACCCCAAGCCGTAAAACCCCAAACCAAGCTCCGGCAGCTCCTCTTAACGGTGCCGATGTGCCGGTTGCAAATGCCCGCTTTTATATTGACGAGTTTAGTGCTGTCTCAAAATAATCGAAATATGGAGGCATACACTAAATTTAATTTTTCAAATTTTTTAAAGCCAGGTATCACGTCAATGGCTTTGTTATGCGCAGTAGTAATGGCATTTGGCTGGGGATGGCGTGGTAATTATGGACATGAGGCCGGGGCAATGCTTCCCGGAGCCTTGATGGCTATGGCTGCCGTATTTGGATCCGGAAGAGAAGACTGGTATCGTCGAACTTTGATCATTGGTTTATTTGGCGCAATTGGATGGTCATTTGGCGGTTCAATGAGTTATATGGAACACAATTATTACATTACTTCTGATTCTTTCCCAGATGTTGCTTATGGTTATTTTGGATTTGGCTTTATCGCTCTCCTCTGGACAGGGGTAGGTGCAGCTATCCTTGCACTCGCTTTTACAAAGAGAATCTCAGAACTGGAAAAATATGTCCATGTAGCGTTGGTAATTGCTAGCTTCTGGTTTCTTGAGTACCTGTATTTCGTACTTCTTCCTGATCAAAATATTGCTTTTCAGCGTTTTGGTGTTGAGGTATTTAACGATAGTGAATGGTTTGCAGCCCTCACTACACTATTGATCTCATCCGTTTATTGGCTGTTACGTCCGAAAGAGAGGAAAGAAGCTGCTTTATACGTTAGATGCGCTGTTGGCTGGTGGGTCGGATATCTTACTTTAACCAAATTTGGCGGATTAGAGCTAGCACCACCAAACAGGAGTGAAAGCTGGGGAGGCAATCTGGGAATTCTGGTAGTATTATTAGTGCACCACTATAACCAAAAAAACAGGGCAGCTTTGATGTTTACCAATTATGCCATGCTGATAGGTCCAATCGCATATATCATCGCCGTTTTTATTCATCTGCCAGTGCGGATAGGGTGGCTGGGAATTCCTTCCGTGTTCGCATGGAAATTAGCCGAAGAAGGTTTTGGCTTCTTTATGGGGCTGGGAATAGCTCTTGGAATCGCCAAATTCATCAAAGGAGGACTGGCAAAAATACCAGATGACGGGAATAAAAAGCACCTTGATCTGTTGTCTGCTTTCTTCCTTGTAATTGTAATGATGGTTTTGAACTTACAGAAGAATGTAATCGACTGGGGTAATCGTTACCATATTCTTCCCGATGGCCCCAATTATGGATTATTTGCCTGGCAATGGTTTCTACTTACGGCCTTATTCTGTATTGGCGTAGTGATTTATTGTATGTGGCTGTATCATAAAGGAAAACTGATACTGGTTCCGAAAACGGCAGTTGAAAAAGGAATTGTACTATTTATGATCTTGATTACAATTAGCCTTGTTGGAATTGCCGGTCACCGGATAAATGACTGGAAACCAGGAAATAATGTTATTGAGTATGTGAGTTATTTCTTTTTAGCATTTCTGACTATTTTCATATTGATAACAACAGAAGGAAATAAAGATCATCTCGAAAGCCCTCCGACACCGGTGTCATTTCCCGAAGATAAAAAATGGAATCTGAGCTGGAAATTCTGGAGATGGTGGAGCGTTGTTCCAATTCTAATTGTCCTTACAACTTTACTTACCCTCGGAATGGACGATGGTTCTTATCCAATGAAACGAAAACGATTTGGCCCTGATGCATATTGGAGACAAATGCAAAAACAGGCTGAAGAATTAAAAAAATAGGAAGATTTAATATCCTCGATTAAATAGTAAATCCTTTTTAATTAGGGATCTTACACTAAAGTATTGAGTTTCTTTCTATGTCTTTAATGCCCCATCTGAACCTGTGATAAGCTTTATTAAGTAGGTTCTTGAATTTGAGAATTAGGTAGTGGATTGACTAATTGGCACTAAATTTCTGAATGGTGACAGCACTGTGAAGCTACAATTCTAGACCGCGTTTTAATTATCGACAAACAGCCTATGGTATCTCCCCATCCAGTAGGGGAGTAAGAAATAGGCCCCGTCATCCTCATAAGCCCCATCCGAACCTGAATCATATTCGCGTGGATTCGAATTCGCCTTTATTATTGACGCTTCGGGAGTCGGAATTATTCGGGTCGATTGCCTTTTTTGTGAACGGTCCAAAAGCTGATCGGAGGGGAGGTCCCAACGGTGACTATTCTCCATCGTCCAGGTAATCATATCCATAGGTATAAGTTCCAGTTCTTCCTTGGCGAGTAGTATATCACACTCTTTCATTAGCGAAACTGTGGCAATGATATTCCACAGGGGTGTCTTCTCTGGCCGGGCAATATTCCATGCGCGGTCCAAACTTTGGAGATATATCTTCCGTAATTCGGGTTCAGCCGAATATTTTAAGAGATTGTAATAGGGGAGATAGGTTAAGATGTCATCGGAATGGCTATTCTCAAACGGATAAGCTCGCTTGGCCTCAAGCGTATTCTGTGCATAATGATGTTTATGTATCAGAAACTCGTACGCCTTTTCAAATTTCTGATCGCCGGTAATGTGCACCGCTGTTTTTAAAAATGAGAGTATCTGTAGCGAGTTTGTACCCCGTTCGTACCACCTTCCCGGTATGTTGTTCAGTGAATCGGGATTCCAGATTGCCCATTTGGTTGGCTCTCCATCGAAATCAATGAGTTGGAAATTATTCGTTATAATATGGGTCATGATTCGATCAACAAGCCCTCTTATCCGCTGCTTCGTTTTTGCATCGGCAACAAGGTCATAATAAAGTGCGAACGCAAACATGTGGCCCGCAAGTTCATCTGAACTGGCATCGTCAAGCCATTGCCATTTCCCATCGTTCGAGAGATGCCACTTCTTGGGATGTGGCGAGCGCGACTGGATGACCGTATCGCCCGCTGCTGCAAATGAGCGGGCCGGTAACCCAGGTATTCCGGTAACGGTTTCAAGCCGCTCCAGCGCTTCATAGGTTCGGGCAGCACGACTTCTCGCCTGAGGATCCTTGGTGACTGCATATCGGAATGATTCGGCAGCCAGATAGATTGAACTCCACAGTCCGTCGTTGTCATTCGTTAAGGTCTTACTGGACGATAGATCGCCCGGAGTCGTTAATTGCGATCGGCTGATTAAACCATAGCGGTCGTGCCTTAATTTAATCCGTTTCTCAAATATTTTTGCCTTTTGATCCAGTGTCATAGAGGTCTCTGAGATTATGCTAACTCCCTTATTTGTAGCTATCCACGTTTCGTGTGCGTTAACGGTGAGAATGTCGTTCACTTTATTGCTCGGAAGCCACCGTTTGCCATTGTAATAGTGCCATTTAGCATCCTTTTTAATCGCTCCGCGATCCGTTCCAAGCCATAGTGTTTTTTCATTGCTGTGGATTGTGGTAATTGGGCCGTAGGGGAGACCATCGGCACCTCTTAATAGCCAATCATCACCCGCTTCTGAAATGCACCCAAGTGCAAAAAGTCCTCCGAAGAGCACCTCTTTTTTATCCGAATTACTCTCAAGGGAGAAATAGTGGCGCTTGAGGCCTTGGGCCATTATATGATCATCCAGATTGAACCATTTTTGTGCAATTCGTCGAATTAACCCATCGTTGGTTGCCAGCCAAAGATCCCCAAGGTGATCATTAACAATTGAATTTATTCGCTTTCCGATCGTGATAGGTACAGAATTCCAACTCCCGTCGTAGGTTAATAGTCCATTGGTCGTCCCTACCTGTAACGTCTCTCCATCTTCCCAGAATAGCGAAAGAATGGTGTCTCTTTGAGCAAATTCGGGAAGGAGTAAGTTCGTCACTTCTCCTTCGCGCTGAATGTTCTGTGCAGAGGCAAGCCATATGGCCCCTTTTGTATCGACTGTGGCACTCTTCCAATCACTTCCAAATGGTTCGCCCCTCCAAGTTCCATTTTTATACCTAAATACGCCGTTTGAGGTAATAACAACAAGATGATCTGAACCTTTAATGAGTTTGATAATCGTGGGCGAGGCCTTGTCCGGTAGTCTTAAATCAGTCTTAACCTCCTGGTAATAGGATTTTAATTGAACGCCGGCAGTGCCCTGGGCATTCAGTGGCATCCCATTTGCAGAGATGGTAAGCACGAGAAGGATAAGAAATACTTTTATGATACTCATATTAAACCCCTTATTTATACTGAGCTTCCTAAATTATTAGTTTTCAATTAATAAATGGTGATATCTCCCCATCCAATAAGGTAAAAGAAAGTAGGCTCCATCGTCTTCTCCATAGCCATCATTGCCCGAATTGTACAGATAGGTATTGCTATTCCATTTTGCTATTCCACGCTCAGGGGTCGGAATAGGGTGGATTGCCTGTGGCTTTCCAAAACGATCACTTAGTTGATCTTCGGGAAGATCCCAGCGGTGACTATTTTCCATTCGCCAGGTTATCAAATCCATCGGTATCTGCTGAAGCTCTTCTAATGCAATCTTTAAATCGCAATCTTTTTTAAGGGCTACACTCGATATGATATTCCATAGAGGTATCCGATCGGGTTGTTCAACCTTCCAGCTTCGTTGTGTACTCTTGAGGTAGGTAGGGAGTAATTTCGAATCATTGGCATATCTTAACAAGATGTAATTCGGCAAAAAGGCCAGTTCGTCATCCGAATGGTTTATGTCGAATGGTCCATACATCTTTTGCGGAACTATATTTTCTGCATAATGATGTTTTTGGATCAATGTCTGATATGCTTTTTCAAATTTCTGATCACCTGTGACATGAAGAGCTGCCTTGAGAAAGGCCAGAATCTGCATCGAATTGATCCCTCGCTCATACCACCAGTTATTGGAGTAATTGATTGAATCGGGGGTCCAGACGGCCCATCGTGTAGCTTTGCCATCGAGATCAACGAGTTGAAAATTGTGATCAACTATATGGTCCATAATTCGTTGAACGAGGCTTTTTACCCGCTCTTTCATCTTTCCTTCGGCAACTAAGTCATAAAAGAGGGGATAGGCAAACATATGGCCAACAATCTCATCTGAACTTGTGTCTCCTTTCCATTTCCATCTCTTATCGGGAGTTAGATGCCACTCGCCACCTTTACCCGTATCTTCATTTATAGATACGAAAGAGCGCGCAGGAAATCCGGAGACACCTGTAATGGCCTCGAGCCGCTCCATGGCCTCAAAAGCCTTTATGGCACATTTCTTAGCTTCGGGATCCTTGGTCACGGCATATCGATAAGATTCAGCCGCGAGATAGATCGCTGTCCAGAGACCATCATTATCATCGGTACCAGTTTCACTCGATGAAAGATCACCCTGGATCTTTAAACGCGAGCCACTCACTAATCCGTATCGATCGTGACGTAGTTTAATCCGCTGCTCAAAGGCCTGAGCTTTTTGGGCAAGGGTCATCTCAACCTGCTGGATCTGGCTGATACCTTTTGCTGTAGCCACCCAGGTGGTATTCGGGTCTATCGGTAGGATGTCATTGACTTTATTGTCAGCAAGCCACCGTTTGCCGTTGTAATAGTGCCAGTTTTTATCTTTTTTAATTACGCCGCGGTCTGTGCCCAGCCAAAGTGTATTTTTTAGGCTTCGGATGGTAGTAATGGGACCATAAGGTAACCCATCAGAGCCTCTTAAGAGCCAATGATTTCCATCTTTTGCAATGCATCCCACAGAGAATAACCCACCAAATAGCAGATCACCGTTGAGGAAGCCATTCTCGAGAGCAAAATAGCTCCGTTTCAGACCCGCTGCCATCAGGTCATCATCAAGATTTACCCATTTACCATTCATTCGGCGTAGTAGGCCATCATTGGTGGCAACCCAAAGATCACCCGTTGTATCCGTAAGAATTGAAGTAATTTTCTTTCCCTTGGCAATAGAAAGGGATTGCCAAACACCACTAAATGTCAAAAGATTGTGGTTTGTACCGACATGTAATGTCTTATCATCCTCCCAGGTCATGCAAGTGATGGTGTCATTAAGTGCATAATCGGGTAAATCAATTTGTTGAGAATCACCCTCCTTTTGTATCGAGTGAATAGCCGCCAACCAGATTTTACCACGACTGTCTATAGCGGAAGTACGCCATCCTGCACCAAAAGGTTCGCCACTCCAGTTCCCATTCAAAGTTCGAAAGACCCCATTTACAGTTACCACAACGAATTGGTTGTGCTCATTAAATAAGTTGATTACCGGAGTCTCTGCCTGATTTGGAAGTTTCACTTCGCTCTTGATCTCCTGAAGATATTTACCCTCCTTGATACCGGCAACAGGCTCTGCAATAGATTTGTTTGTTGAGGATAGAAAGATTACACATACTAAGGCAATTGCAAATCCAAGGTGTTTCATAGTGTGTTTTTTGAGTGTTATAGCTCGTGTTTAAGGTGCTTATTTCTCTTTAAGATAATTCTCTAAAGGTATAATTTGATCAATAAGTTTATCGGCTATCTGTTTGTGAATAGTGTCGAATGGGAGGATTGGATCACGCACACGATCTGTTGGATAAATCCCCTGATTATAAAGCAATCGTTTAAAAAAGTGGATCGAGATATCGAGGTGCTGGTTAGAAAAACTAAGCACAGGTAATATCATTTGAAATAACTCGGTTGCCTGCTCTTCTTTATTTTCCTTCCAAAGGGCATAGATTTTGGCATAGATCCAATGCATTCCCGTTGGCATAAACGCATGAACTCCGCGCCTTAGCCCTTCAGTCATTTGAGTAACAGCCCAGCCGCCGCTGATATTTAATCGCCCTTGAGTGAGCTCAAGTATCCGTGAGTATTTAATTCCCGCCGGCACGGTTTCGATTTTCAGACATCGAAAAGCGGGAACAGTCTCAAATAGTTCGCAAATCAGCCCATCAGGAAGCCCATAGCCGGAGGCATTCCAGTCCTGTAGCATAATCATATCCAGATCTATATCTGCAAGGTTCATAAAATGATCCTTAAACTGAATGTCATTTTCATAGGGGATCTGGAAAAGCACATTTCTACAACCTAAATCCACATACGCTTTCAATAATTTTTTGGTTCGCGATAAATCGATCTCTCCAGCACCAGCGATAACAGGCACCCTTCCTTGAACCTCTTGCAAGACTGCTTCAACCATATTTAATCGCTCGGTTTCGGAAAGCTTGTATACCTCGGAGGCCATCGCAGGGACTAAAAATCCGGCAACGCCAGCAGCTATCGCTTCCCTGATATTGTGTTTTAGGGCCCCGAAATCAATTGAATCGTCCGACTTAAACGGGGTGTTTAATACCGTTACGATTCCGTTGAGTGGGTATAATTCTTTCATGTATTTATTCTTGACCTCTGTTATGAAGTTTTAACAAATATACCTCTTCTGAATTAACAACCCTTAGGCGCTGATTCAAAAGAGGTATGAAATATTCTATTTAAAGCACATCATGATTTTGTAATCTGGACTAATCTGAAGCTGTAAATATCGATTAAAGAATCTTCCGTTTATTGTTTGAGAACCCAAACATCGGTTACCCTCGATTGACTTCTCCAGTTCATATTTTCTTCGTTTGGTTTATCGAATGTGATTTTCAGTTTGCCATCCTTTAACAATGTTTTTGAAAGGGGGAATTCTTTAAAGTGCTCGAATCCTTTTTCGTATTTCGTAGGTTTTAGAAGTTCTCCATTCGCGCGCAAGAGAGCCTCTCCGAATCCGGAGACCCGAATTAGGTAGTTTGTATTGGGATCAAGTTCTGTGTATTGTAACTCAGGAGTGAACTGGAAGAGTTGCGTAGAGAGGCGTTTTCGGCTTATTCCGTCATTCTCCCAAAGGTAGTCAATCGCGTCTTCCGTTTCTGAAGTTACATGTTTGGCATCGGTACTTGAGATATTGTCGTAAAAACTCCCCTCTCCGGGATTCTCATAAGTTCGAATAAACTCGATTTTCGTCAGCTTCTCCTCCTCTGACTTAAGTTCTTTAATCTTTTTAAACTCATCTTCGAGCCACCACCTGTTGTTGAGTGGATAATCGATAAAGTCGCGCACGCAACCACGCTCGGCACCGGCAGCATTGTAAAGTTTCACACTGGTTTGCAATCCTACAGATTTATACAAATCATCGATATATTGAATTGCTTTTTGCTTTAAATCCTGTGCGACAAATTCTTTGTCCGCTAGCTGGATATGTGCTAAAGCTGAATCCATCGACTTATCGGCGCCAGCAGTTTTTGCATTAGCTAGTATATCGTTGGCCTCCGCCTCAAGCTTCTTCTCGTAGGCAAGTCGTTGCTGAATATACGCGTCATAATAGGCACGCATAACCAGTTGCTGCCATCTCCAGTTAGCTGAAAGCTGAGGATTCTCACTCTCGAGTTTTTTCCAGCGATTCAAGGTTTTTTCTATTAACGGATTTCCGGTAAGTGATCCAACCCAGTTTTGCTCCAGCGCAAGAATAGCGTCAGCAGCCTCATCGGCAATTTGTGATCCGAAGAAGAAACTGCAATAGGTAACAACGACACTTCTCACGTTATTTTTTGTGTTCCAGGCCATCTGGCTCCAGACAATTTTATTCACATCATCATGAACACCATCCGAATAGGATATGAAACCATCCGTAAATGGAGCATCATGATTGTGAACTTCGGCGTAATACATCGGCTGCGGATTGGTACACTCGCGCCCTTCAGTTAACGCAAATGCCTGATCCCATTTCTTCACCGGAAATTGACAACGCACGGTATGAGTCAGATCGGGATAGGAGCGAAGTTTGTATTTTTTGGGTAAACGCTCACGCTCCTCGCTAATCGGTGGACTACTCGGTCCATTGGCAACACCAGTAAGCCAGTCGGGGTTTTTCTCCTCCAGGTATTTAAAGAAATAATCTACCTTTTCCTTGTTGAATCCCTGGAGTGAGATCCACATTCCTGCTTTGGGATGATATTTGTGCAGTATGGCAGTCATATCTTCAAGAAAGGGCATCACCTCAGAAGGATGGTTATCGCCAGGATCACCACCTGGGAAAAATACACCGTCAAAACGGGGGCACTCCTTGAAGAAGATTTCGTATTTATCCAATAGATCCTGACGTTGTTTCTTGTTTTTCAAATCTACTTCGGCAGCCGCCCACACCCAGTAATCAGCACCGTACTTATCACATATTTTACTCAGCTCTACATTCATCACTGAACGTGGATATTTCATTAGCGTGTCTATACGTTCGTCTTGAAAGGGAATCCCTTCAATGCTGTTTGCCCCAAAAAGGACCTGCTCGCGAATATGCTGATCGAACTGAGCAATGGTCCATGAGTCCCATGAATTAGCCGTCATACGATAGCCAAATTGATGACCTCGAATCGAATATTCGGGCGATGAAGCAACATCAGTGCCTGCCGCTAAAGTGATCTGCTTGTCTCGCGTTTGAACAGTCATAAGTAATTTCCCTATGCCATAAATAATACCCCGATCATCGGCTCCAATAATCCATAGGATATTCTTCCCGTTTCTGATTTCATGAAACAGACGATAACCCTCCCTCTTGGACTCGGGTAAATTAGCCCCTTCTCGCTTGGGAATTGACTCTCCGAATAAATCACTATCCGTGACACGTGCACATGCAATGATCGTATTGCTTCTCCAGTTGTTCTCCTCCTTTAGCGCTAAGGCTGTTCGTTTGCCAATCTCTTCACGCAGAATTATACCTGCTGTTTCTTTGATCGGAGAATCTATTTTCTGAGAAATAAGAATTGCCGCATTCGATAAATCAAGCTTTTGATTTGCCTCGCCAGTACATGAGGCTACGAGTACGACAAGCGCTGCTGTCAGCCAGGAATTAATTATTCTTTTCATTTTAATTTATTGCTAATTATTTAGTTATATTGATTTGTTGAATTGTTACTTAATGTTGTTTAAGATGAATTTAAGAATTGAAATTAGGTGATCATTTTTGATTTTTACTGTTTATTTAATTTCTGGATTATTTTTTGATCAGCCACACATCGGAGACATGCGACTGACTGCTCCACCTGATATGCGACTCCTCGGGCCTGTCAAAGGTAACTCTTAACGTGCCATCCTGAGTGAGGTTTTTTGGAACTACAAACTCCTTAAAACCGCCAATCTCCTTATCGTAAACTATCGGATCGAGTCTGAGTCCATCGGCACGCAGAAGGGCTTCTCCTCTACCGGACACACGGATGTTATACCTCCCATTTAAATCGAGGTTCGTATATTCCAATATTGGTTGCTGCTGAAAGAGCTGAGAGGAGAGCCGTTTTCGTGTTTTGCCCCCTTCCCACCACGCAACATCTGTTGCATCATCGGATATTGTGAGTACACGTGGACCCGTTTCAATATTGGATACATTGTCATAATAACTTCCCGGTCCCGGATTCTCCCATTTCCGAATAACTTCAAGTCTTTCAAGTTTCTTTGCCTCACTATCCATCGCACTGATCTTCTTAAATTCATCAGCAAGCCACCAGCGGTTATTGAGCGGATAGTTCACAAATTGTAGGATACAGCTTCGTTGTGAATTAGAGGCATGGTATTTTTCAACATCCGATTGATAGCCAATTGAATTAAAAAGTTGATCGCAATAGCTCACAATCTTAGCGTGTAAATCCTGATTTTGCGGATTGGTCTCAGCCAGATTTACCAGTTCCAATGCCTGGGTCATCGCTTTTTCTGAGCCTAGTTCATTGGCTGTAGCAAGGATTTTATTCGCTTGTTTCTCAAGTCCTTCTTCATAAATCTTTCTTCTGCGTTGGTACGTGTCGTAATAGGCACGTACGACTAAGAGTTGCCATCTCCAGTTGTTGGCAAGTTGCGGATTTGCCTTCTCGAGGTTTTCCCAGTATTCAAAGGTAGGTTCTATGGCGCCGTTTTTCCGGATTGGACCTACCCAGTTTTGTTCAAGGGCCATAATCCCCGCTGCGCTCTTTTGAGCCACCTCGAAGCCAAAAAAGAAGCGGCAGTAATCGGTCATAATATCAATTGGCTCGTTTTCGATATCCCACCCACGCATACTCCAGGTTACCTTATTTACATCATCATGGATGCCATCCGAATAGGAGATAAAACCATCGGTAAACTGAGCATAGGCCTGATGGATCTTAGCGTAGTAATTAGGCATCGGATTGATACCCTCCCGACCAATGGTAAGCATATAAGCCTGATCCCAGTTTACAACAGGATAGTCACATCTCACATTGTGCGTTATATCAGGATACTGGCGATGTTTGTATTTTGCCGGAAGACGAAATCTGGTCTCTGCAATTGGCGGACTACTCGGTCCAGAGACTACTCCAGCTAGCCAATCCGGTTTATGCTCATCCAGATAGGTGTAAAAATAATCGATCTGTTCTTCACTAAACCCTTGTAACGAGATCCAAATACCTGCGTTTGGATGATATTTTATCAGCCTCTCATGCAGCTCTTTAAGGAATGGGAGAACTTCTCGGGGATGGTTATCTCCCGGATCACCTCCCGGAAAAAATACCCCGTCAAGTTGAGGCAGATCTTTGTAGATCTTCTCGTTCTTTATAAGCTCTTTTTCACGTAAATCCTTATTCTTTAAGTCGATCGTGGCCGGTGTCCAGATCCAGTTTTCGATACCATAGGCAGCACAAATCTCACTAATATGCCTGTTCATCTCCGCAGGTGGTATAGGCATCAGCGGACTATGATCGTTATCGTCCAGAGGAATAGTCTCAACGGCATTGGTGCCAAAAATAACTAACTCTCTGATGTATTGCTCGTACTTCTTTACATCCCAGGCGTCTAAAGAATTATTGGTGTTGCGATACCCTAACTGATGACCACGTATCGATTGCATAGGTGAACTGGCAAAATCCAGTGCCCCTTCAAGTGAAAATTTATTTTTCTTCATGATCGCTGTTCGGAGCAATTTCCCAACTCCAAACATTACTCCCCGCTCATCCGCACCAATGACCCAAACCACATCTTTCCCATCTCTTTTGGCGCAAAAAATCCGGTAACCTTCACGTTTTGATTCTGGTAAATTCACCCCTGATCGTTTAGGGACCTCCATCCCATACAGGTTTAAATCCTGATTCGTAGCCAATGCAATGATTGGTTCTTTGATCCACGAGTATGTGCTTGAAAGATTGATAGATGTACGCTTATTTACCTCTTCTTGCAGCATGCGAATAGAAGTTTTTATTATGTTAAATTGACTATTCGCTGGCGATATTATTTTGGCTTTACTCAGGTCGATAACCTGTGCCGAACCTCTTACAGCCGAAAATAGAAGCATTATACTTAGGAGTAGTCGGGTTATCATACCATTAATTTTTATCATTTTTAATTAGAGGTTGAGCAATTTTTATTGCTTCATCAGAGATTACGGCTCCTAAATTAGGGCCATAAAAGCTCATGCTAGATTCGTAGCCTTCACCATAGAGATATTGGTCCTTACTTAGGATATAGCTAATCCATTGGTTGGCTAACCCTCCGATGGCCACGAATTTTATGCCGTCGGCTTTTAATATCTTCTTAATATGTTGTCCAAGAACTGCACTCATCTCACCCGGAGCCCCCGAAATAATTAAATCACCTATCCTTACGGCACAAAGGATAACTCTCTTTGGTCCCAACATATCCATCGCGATTTTGACCGTTTTTTCATTAAGTCCGTATTCCTCCCCTCCGGTTTTCATAAATGAGGGGTGTGCAATATGTTTAGGTAATTTAAGTGAATTGGAATTGTATTTAAATTCGGTGGACTCTTGTGATTTGATTTTTTTATATAAATCAAATGCATGATCGGCTATTTTTTTGCCATAGGATTCAATTTTTTCATACCCTGTTTGTGCCCCTTCTAACAATGGTGCCTGATCACCCTCTGATCCATTGTAATACATCGCTGTCACTCCATTGCCAATCATCTGCTCAAGGTTTGTTTGCAGATATCCAGGCCATTCAGCAGAGAGGAGCATGTCGGGTCCATCCAGAAAAGTGGGGTGTGCAGTCCAATTAACCAGAACTGCGAGTGGTTTTCCATTTTCAAGGTCAACACGTGTAACAATAAGTTCTTTCTCAATCTCCGGATCTTTGCGTCGATTTTGGTTTAGACCCTCAATCACCTGACTCCCCGTGCCAATCCGCACCGGCTGATAATTCTTGTCTGCCTCATTTAGTAATGTAGCCAATTTATCAATCAGAAATTCCAGTAGTTCAGGTTGGAAAATACCTAGATTTGGATTGTTAAGGTTGTTTTTACTGTTTAAAGCATCCATTTCAAGAGAGCCATGTGAATGGCTGGGCAACAGCATGATATTCCCCATGTTCCATCCCATTTTTGGAACCCTTTTAATCAGATCACTTTTGACATTGTCGGGAAGCATCAGAAGGTCAAGAGTGATCAGTGCATATTTTCGGTTACCCGATTTTAGGGTTAGTGCCTTGGCCCAAATTGAATCGTGAATACCTTCGGCAGGTTTATTCATCCTTTCGCCATATCCTCCCAGGGCAAATTTCATCGCTAATGGTGGGGAAATATTAATAGTTGAAATACCCGCACTTAAATTCGTCCCATTAACTGCTGTGGCGAAAGGAAAGATAAGCAAGGCAAGAATTAGACAGAGTTGATTTTTCATAATTGTTTTAATGTGTTAACGGTTGCGCGATTTTTATTGCCTCATCAGAGATTACAGCTCCTAAGTTGGGACCGTAGAAACTTACGCTCGATTCGTAACCCTCGCCAAGAAGGTATTGGTCGCGGCTGAGAATATAGCTTATCCATTCATTGGCGAGCCCGCCAATTGCCACATACGATATTCCTTTTCCTTTTAATGATTTCTTTATTTTTTGCCCTAAAATAGCTGTCATCTCACCGGGTATTCCTGAGATAATTAAATCTCCAACTCTTACAGCACCTAATCCAACTTCTCTTGGTCCCAATACATCCATTACTATTTTAACGCTCTTTTCTGTTAATCCGTATTCCTCACCTCCGGTTTTCATAAAGGAGGGATGGGCAACATGTTCAGGTAATTTTAGGGTATTATAACTGTATTTAAATTTCTTTGATTCAATTGGTTTAATAGCATTATATAAATTAAATGCTTTAGATGCAATTTCTTTACCGTAGATCTCTATTTTGTCATATGCTTTCTTATCGCTGGCTAGCACCGTCGATTGGTCACCTTCAGATCCATTAAAATACATTGCGGTTACGCCGTGTCCGATTAGCTCTTGTAAGTAAGTTTGTAAATATCCGGGCCACTCAGCCGAGAGGAGCATATCCTGACCACTTATAAATGTGGGATGGGCTGTCCAGTTTACTAAAACGGCCAACGGCTCTCCATTTTTAAGATCGATACGCGTAACGATCAGTTCTTTATCGATATCAGGATCTTTACGGCGGTTTCTGTTAAGCCCTTCCAAGGTTGCACTTCCCGTTGCTATTTTTATCGGCCGGTAATTCTGATCCGCTTCCCGAACTAATTTTTCCAGTTTATTAAGGATAAACGTTAGCAGTTCGGGTTGAAAAATTCCGAGGTTTGGGTTATTTAAAATATTCTTGCTGTTAAGTGCTGCCATCTCAAGACTTCCGTGCGAGTGACTGGGAAGGAGCATTATATTTTCTGCATTCCAACCCATTCCCGGGATTTTCTTGAGCAGATCACCCTTGACATTTGAAGGAAGCCCTAACAGATCGAGTGTGATTAGCATATATTTCTTCTGCCCCATTTGCAAAGCCAGCGCTTTGGCCCAGATAGGATCGTGAATAGCCTCAACAGGTTTGTTCATCCGTTCTCCATAACCCCCTAAGGTATATTTCATCTCGATGGGAGGCGTAATATCTATTGATGCCACACCAGCCTTGAGCTTAGCTCCGTAAGAAGAAAAATTGAGCAAAAGTGATAGTAGTGCACTAATAATAAGCAGTCTTCGATTCATCTTAATTTCTCATTTATGGGTGAATTTGAAAATTTAGAACACTATCTCCTCCATTTTAACTAAAGCAAAAGAGAGTTGGATATTCTTTAATAAGCATGCAATAAGCTGTAGTTCATTCTAAAAAGTAAGCTTATGGCGATTCAATCCAGAGATACAGCAAGAGAATTAGGGGGCTGATTAACTATTCAGCCCCCTAATTCTCAGATCTTTTAGCTCTTCCAAAGCTCTTCGCCATACGACCAACCTTCGCGGACTGGTTCTTTGATGAACTGATCTAGTTCTGGATGACCAATTGCCTTCATGTTAACGGCATCGTATTCAAAACGGGTATTGAAACGTTGAGCCAAAATTCCTACAGCAGCTAATTCACTTAATGGTGCGGAATATTCAAAGTTAGCACCCGGAATTGGTCCAGTCCCTTTGATTGCTCTAATCCATTCAGCCACTGGTCCACCTTCGACACGCGGAATGGTCTGCTTCGGCATGTTCTTGAGAAAATTCTTCCAGTCATTCTCTGGGATAAGTAGTTTTGGATCGGCAGGTCTACCGCCAGTTATTAAGGATGCTTTACTTCCAACCATAATCATACCCCGTCCAGGCATTGTTTTTAATCCCCATTCAGGTCTGTTTTCGGGCTTCTCGCCACCGTCGTGCCAGGTTAGGGTTACTGGTGGCTTAGCTCCACGCGCACCGAACTCGAATTTAATAATTGATTTGTCACTCACGAAGCCTTCGCCAGAAGGAGATCTTAATGTTGCATCAACAGAAAGTGGCAATCCTAAATCTAGTGACCAATTTGGGGCATCAAGGGTATGACAACCCCAGTCGCCTAGGCCACCATTACCAAAGTCGTACCAACTTCTCCAGAAACGGGGAAGATACATTGGGCTATATGGCCGCATTGCTGCCGGCCCTACCCATGTATTCCAGTCTAAGGTCGCAGGTATCGGCTCTTCTTTAGGTGGATAGCTTTCTGGTTTTGTGAAGTATCCTTTCGGATCAAATTGTGGACCTTCAAACCAGGCAAGAACCTCTTTTACTTCACCTAAGATGCCCGCTTCGTACCACTCCTTGACATACCGAATTCCCATAGTTGCATGCCCCTGGATCCCCATGGTGTTAATAACATTGTAATGTTTGGCTGCTTTGCGAAGTGTGCGGATCTGCCAGATATTGTGTGCAAGTGGTTTTTCGACATATACATGTTTTCCCAGTTGCATGGCAGCCATGGCTGCAGGAAAGTGAACATGATCCGGAGTAGCAATAATTACAGCGTCAATCTGATTGGCCATCTGATCGAACATAACCCGGAAGTCTTTAAATCTTTTCGCATTTGGAAAGGTCTTAAACCCTTCTGCTGCAGCGATATCATTAACATCGCATAAGGCAACCACATTTTCTGTTGCACAATCGGCATGATGGTCCAGTGCACGACCACCAACACCAATAAATGCGATATTAACTTTCCCCGGTTTGCACGATGAGAGTCCCGGAAGTAATGCCGCTCCTGCAGCTACTGCCGCAGATTTCGCAAGGAATGATCTGCGAGATAGATTTGTCATAAAAAAGGTTTTAGTTTGTTGTTATATAAGATCAATATTTTCTGTTCTAATGAGCCATCACCCAAACTCGAGAGCGGGCCGACATCGATAATTCTATCGTTTTTCCTACTGTCGGTATTGATTTACCGGTTAACCGATCGGTATACGATTGCGCTTTGGGAAAATGAATTTTTACTGTTTCCACCTGTTGGTTATAATTTTGAATAAATAGGCTCTTGTCGCTAAGTTGTTGCATCGTTACCCGAGACGCGGCATCGAGGATTGGTTCATCGGTATTGGCAAATATTTCGCGTATAGTATTTAGCCACTCCTGGGGTAGTTCGAGTAATCCAATTTGTCGCGGAGCTAGTAATACCTCACCTACAGCGTCAAAATCGGGCTGCGAGAAGGTATGCGTGTTGAGCACATAAATATTCCCCTTCTGCGTGAGAAATGGTTGCTTGATGCTGGCTTGGAGCATAATATCTGCGCCCGATGGAACAATTTGATAATCCATACGTAACGGAAATTTTAATTTTGCTATCCTACCTTGAGTTTCGATAGCTTCAGTACTGCTCTGTAAGGGAGTTAGCGGCCATTGGATTCCTGCAATCTTTGCGAGTTTTTCCCCTTCTGAGACATTGGCCAGAAAGCCTGAAGTAAGGATGATTTTTGCGCCGTGATCCAATGAAATCATAATCTTTGAGTATATCTCACGATCAGCAGCTGCCTGTGTGGGGAGAAAAATTACCTTACTATTAATCGGATATTGGGAATCTGGGATCAAAGATATCCCAAACATTCCGATATAATCCATGAGGTAAAGATCGCCTCCGGGATCACTATTCGGAGGTTTATATCCAACTGGTCCGATGATAGGACTATTTGCTACTGCCTTAGCCAGATCGGCTAGTTTTCCAAAATCCTGACGCAAGAGATGGTGACCTGGGTACCCTGCAATAAAGCTGTCGAAATTGAAAAATACCAGCTCTTTGGAACCTGCTAGTACTGATTGATAGGCCTGGTCGATAAAGTCGATGTCGGTACAGTCGCCATGATCAAACCATGCCCCTCCGATCTTATCGCCCGCCAAGGTTGAGATCCAACGAAAGTTAATAAATCCCAGGTAGGGCTGAATAAATCCAAATCGCTGGGTATATTGACCTCGGGTCTCTGTGCCTACCCATACGCCATCAAATAACTTCGGCTCTGTAGCCACATCATATCCGAAGAGGTGAAAGCGATCGTACCACTGTGGATATTTGATGATCAGTTTAATATTCGGATTTTTCGCTTTTGCCGGTTTGATAAAAACAGACTCTGCAAGCTCAGTTAAAAGGGCTCTTCGGTATTCTGACCAGTTACGGTCTCCCTTGGCTTGCTTAGATTCCAAACTTGTATCGGCAGTGCAAAAGAAATCATCAATGATAAAGGTATCGAAGATTGGTGCCGACTCTTCGATTATTTTGCGCATGTCGTTTTGTGTTTTGGGACTTTGCCAGTTTAACCAGGCAAGGGGTCCCTGCTGCTGAACTCCGTAATTTAATCCCGGAACGGTAGCTATGCCGCCTATCACCTGAAACCCATTTTCTTTGAGAAACGTAGCACTGCTGCGCAATAGCTCTGGTGAAATCACTAAGCCACTGCGATAGGCCTCGAGGTAAATGCGGGTAATTCCATTGCAGTGCAAAACTGAAAGCACCTCTCTGCGCCCTTCTTCGGTCGAAAATAGCTCATTAATCGTTTGGGCGATAATATACACACCAAGTTTAAGATCTGATTTTCGCTCAATAGCAAGGGCCTGTATATCCTTTGGCTGCCGCGGTGACTGTGAACAACTCTGAGTCGAAAATAACCCATAAACGAAAACTATGTAGAGAAATATCTTCATTGATAAGACGATTACTTTGCTATTTCGATCTTCCAGTCTGTAAATTCAACCCAATAAGGACGCTTGTCGGGCCCTCCGGCAGCAAGTCCCAGATCTACCGAGCTATTGATGCCAGGAATATCTGCGGTGTGTCGTTCAATAATCCAGTTTTTTCCGTCAAGACTGATGTAGCCACTAAAATGGTTGCCATGACGTACCATCTTAAGATAAAGAGGCGTTTTCGAATTCTCAGGAAGATTCTGGCTGCTTGCCTTGTGCATACACCCATTTGCAAATTCGTCATATTGTATTCCAGCCCTGCCGGGGGTTCCGAAAACTAATACAGATCCTTTGCTTCCAGGCTCGACATCAAAACTCTGCGATATATCGTTGCGAACAAAAAGCCCCGAACGAAACCATTCGTGCGTAAGATCTCCAAACCGATTAATTTTTACCGTGGCTACAAAATCCCCTTTTAACCCTTTGAGATATACCGACGCATACGAATCCTCGGCATGGTAAAAATCAGATCCTCCTGCAGTAATCTTATACCTATTCTCGTTGGCATTTGATTCAATAGTATAAGGCTGAGCCTTAACTGAACAATATTGATGTAACGGAGTCCGGGATAAATCAATAGTTGTCGCATCCACAACAGTGATATTCTTCGTCGCGCTATTTTCTATCTGGACTTGATGGCTTCCTACCGAAGGCTCAATCTCAAAGTTAATCACTTTTGATTCGTTTCCATTTAGTTCAATAGTCTGATTCTGAATGTTTAATTGATCAAGAATGAGGTTTGCTATCATCTTCCCGGGTTGCGCGTTAAGGTTTTTGACGGTAACGGTAGCTTTAAGTTTCTCCCCTTTTAATAATCGCTCCTCCGATAACGTTAGATTCTCGAAAACCATCAATGGCTTAACCCCTTCGACAGTTAATTTCTGATAAGGTGCAGAACCAATAGTCAGGGTATGCTCTCCCGCATCGTAAATTCGGATCTCAAATTCAATGGTTCGGCTATTGTTTTTAATGACAGGGAAAAGCTTTTTCTCAAACACCTTACCGTCAAGATAAAGCTCAATATCTTCAGATCCTGTAGCTCCTTTATTGTACACGGATGATTGAACGGTCACAACACTTCCCGCTATGGCTGCTCCGGAGGGCGTTGGCGAGGAGACTTTGATATTCAGCTTGCTCATCTCAAACTCGGGTTCTCCATCAATAATTATTTCGGGACTATTTGCTGGCGCTTCAATTTTAAAATTATTGCGGTAGGTATTGTCCTCAAGAAGTGCTGCACAGAGTTTCATCTCACCTTGCTCCAGATTATAATAGATATTCTCTTCCGAAACCCAGGCTGACGACATATTATCAAACCAGAAACCAACATTATCATTAAAAAATCCGGCCCGTACATCGTGAATCAGATTCTTTCGTATTACTGAATTAAACGTTAACCCGGCGGTTTTTATCGCTCCCGAATCGTCTGCATCGCGCTGAACATCATCAAGATGATTATATTCAACGGTATATCCACCATCGATTGCCTCTTCCTGATTCGACCATCCGCCAATATCGATTCCGTACCTTCCTCGAGTTTTTGTGAGATAATTATGAGAAATGTTCGTCATTAGCGTATTGTTGGCCAAAATATTAACCCCTGCGCAGTTGTAGAACTTATTATACTGGATTAGTGTTTCCCGAATAATCTCCCTCCCATCTCCCGGTTTCGCAAAGCCACTCACATAAATACCGCCGTCGTCTAACGAATCAAAACGACTATTGATAATTCGCGTTTGATAGCACCCTTTTTTCACGGTTATCCCTGTGCCATTACAGGAACGAACCTCGCTGTTTGCAAATTCACAGGCATGGGCAAACTCAAAACTTAGGGCACTGTTGGAGGCTACCGGTGCCTCTGCAATACCTGTTGATCCATCGACACCGTCATAATTATAGGCTGAAATAGTATTGCCAAGGATCGTCCCTTCGAAAGTCAACCCATAGATTCGTAAATTGCGAACCGGTGCCCCTAGTTTACCGCGAACTTCAATCAATTGATTAATCCTTGCCACACCCATCTGAGCCTGATTCGGATTGTTGAGACCTTCTTCAGGGATGTAGCTGATCTGCTTAAGCTTTTTATCAAAGAACCATTCACCGGGAGCGTCTAATAGTGATTTGATATTTTCAATATAATACCTTGGGGGAACGATAACGACACCCTCTTGAGGTGATTTAAATGTCGCAACACCCGTTTTTTCATCGATCGAAGTAAATGTATTGATGCCGGTATGCCAGCGTAACAGCATGATCACACGGTTCCCTTCCATCCCATTCCACTGCATCAGATCTCCCGGCTTAAAATTAAGCTCACTTGTTGATTTTGATATTGCCGGCGGGGTAAAATAACCACTATTGGGTGTTCGGGCAAGGGTCTGCTTCTTGCCATTTGCCACTAACATTGCTACAGTATCGGCTTCAAAATGAGCACTCCATATTTTGCCGTTTTTTTTCCATCCCACAACGGGCACCTCACCCGATAGCACCGGTTTTTCTCCGGGATAAGAGGCATAGGTTACATAATGATCCTTTAATTTATGATATTCAAAAGCTCCTGTTGGGAGATTTGTCTCTACGCGCTCGCCACCATCGGCAGCCTCAAAAACTAACCGTTGGTTTAAGGCATAGTGCCCTTCCCGAATATAAACCAGAATATCTTTCCCTCTTCCCAGAGGATGGGGAGAGCCGATCCACCGTTTCTCTATCGGCTTATCCTTGGCGAAGAAGACTTTTAATTTTAATTCTCGAACTGCTTTTTGGGCACGCCGAATTGTTAAAAAAGGACCATCTGTAGCAGTCGAATTTGGCTCGGGCAGTGTTCCTGACCATTGATCATTCCCTTTTACCGAAACATAGAAATCAGCCTGTGTAGGATAACCAAACGGAAGCCATTTATCGCCACGTAATAATTTGCCATCTCTTAACGGTTTTACACTCTGGCCTTGGACATAAAGCCCTGTCATTGTGATTAAAAGAAGTACGGTTAGAAATCGCAACCTGATCTTCAAAATTAGGTGAGTATTAGGTTTAGCCAAGACATTCATATTTTTAGTGCTAAGTATAGATTCTGATGGTTGTTGGAAGTTTTAGAATTCAAACTTATTTATTTTTGACGAACAGAAACTATTAGTTTTTGCCTTTTCTTTATAGTTTTTTAACTGATTTGTCGTAATTTCTAAGCTATTTTATCAAAATTAGATAATTATCTATTGAAATGAGCTAATATTGGTGAAGTTCATTTCTGTTAAATGCGATTAATTTGCAACAGACTAATGGACCAACGAAAGAATAAAAATTTAGAATAGTACCATATTGGGAATTTCCAAATATATCTACAACTTAACCTAAGATACCATTAGTTTAAATCATAAACTATGAAAAAAAATTACCTTGTTCTTTTATTTCTTCTGTTCTATACCGCATTCTCCGTTGCCCAGCCTTTTGCCGCGAATGATCTGAATACCATAGCGGAAAATTTTAAGAATCCTCCTGCCGACTGTTGGCCACATACCCGTTGGTGGTGGCCCGGAAATCCAGTGTCTAAAAAGGAGATTACTTCTGAACTGGAACAAATGCGCAGTCATGGCATTCGAGGTGTCGAACAAATATCAATGGGGGAAGTATACCAAAAAGGGAATATTCCCTATCTCTCTGATGAGTTTATGGAGGTGTTAAAACATACGGTAAGCGAAGCCAAACGACTGGGAATGGAGGTCTCTCTTAACTTTGGTGGGCCGGGCTGGATTATTGGTGGAGAATGGGTTAAAGAGGAGGATAAGAGTAAGGACTTAGTCCCTACATTTAGAGATCTTAGTGGCAACCAAACTTACCAGGGTGTATTACCCGATTTTTTAATCAAAACAAAACGGTCGTGGGAATTTTACACTCCGAAACTTGACGGTAACGAGAGCTTACTGGCTGTAATTGCAGGTAAGATTGATAAAGATGGAAAGATTGATGAGCAATCCTTAATTAACCTAACCTCCACAGTAACAGATAAGACTATTAGCTGGAAAGTACCGGAGGGGGAGTGGCGCCTTATGGCATTTTGGCTTAAGAAAAATGGGATCAGTAATGCGGTGGATCATTTTAGTAAAACGGCGATGATGAGCTATTGCGATTTTCTAGGGAATAAGTTTTATAGTGCCTTCGGCGATGAATTTGGGAAAACGGTCGATTCATTCTTCGCCGATAGCTTCGAGCTTGCAAGTCTCTCGAGTGGAATTAACTGGTCGACTGGTTTACTCGAAGAATTTAAGGTTCAAAAGGGTTATGACCTGGCTCCGTATCTACCTGCAATATGGTGGAATGTTGGCGAAATCTCCCCCAAGATACGGTATGATGTGAATGAATTTCTCCACAAAACCGGCTTAAATGTTTTTTTCAAGACATTCCTTGGATGGTGTGAGGATCATCATATTCAAGGTCGGATACAAGCGTATGGTTTCAATACTGATAATATCGAAGGTTCGGGGATGGCTCATATTCCCGAGATGGAGATTACTGCAGGAGAAAAGGATGCAGCCGACTGGTTTGATACTCGAATTGGTCCAAAACAATATGTGGCTTCGGGGGCACATATCTATGGCCGGAAAGTGGTTTCTGCCGAAGTATATACCTTCATCCATTGGGAGCGTTATCGCGAAACTCTTGAGGAGCTCAAGATCGCCAGTGATGGCTATTTATTGGCCGGAGCAACGAAATTCTACAACCATGGATTCAACTTCTCTCCCGAAAAAATAGTTACACCAACACGTTCTCTCCCTTTCGCAGCTTATATTCAGCCTCAGAATGTGTGGTGGAACTATTACCCCAAATTGGCAGAATATATTGCCCGCTCAGCATACCTGCTCAGGCAGGGTAATTTTTCGGCTGATATAGCTCTTTATTCTCCGTTGGCTAATCAGTGGGCTATTAATGTAATGAATATGCGCAAGTGGACTCGTGAATTTAACTGGGGCGAATTGGGTGGACTGCTTATTTCAAACGGATATAATTATGATCTGATTAATGACGATGCACTGCAAAATCTTGCCACTGCTGATGGCGATGAGATAAATATCCGAGCTATGCATTATAAAGTTCTTATCCTTCCTAATGTTGAAACGATTCCCTTAAAAACATTGGAATTTATCGAGAAGTATGTTGAAGGTGGAGGTATCGTTATTTCATTGGAACGATTACCTGAAAAGTCCACCGGATTTATTGGATATAAAGAATCTGACGAGAAAGTTAAGTTGCTGGTTGATAATATTTTCAACAAGCCTAAATGGTCTGAGGGAAAGGCCGATAATCCCTATGGTCTCAAGGAGCCCAGGGCTGAACAGGGTGTGATCATGAACTCGTATGGCAAAGGAAGGAGCTATCAGCTCAAAAATGTAATTGACCGTCAGATATGGTGGGATAAAAGGAGCAGCGCTCTTGATCCTTTTTTGGAGACAATCAGAAAGCATATAGCTCCTGATTTCGGAATTGACTTTGCGGCAGAGGGGATGCGTAAAAATGAGGGCCTAACATTTATTCACCGAAAGGTTGGTGAAAAGGATTTCTATTTTGTTTCGAATATTCAGGATAAACCGAGCGCTGTGCCAGTAACTTTTAGGGTTAAGAATAAAATAATTCGGAAATGGAACCCTTTTACTGGTCAGATTACCCCCGTATTAGGGTTTAGTGAAGCCAAGGATGGAATCAAAGTTCCACTTAACCTTGCCCCTTATGAGTCGATGTTTCTTGAATTCTCACCTGGAGAACCGGCGTCGTATGTTTCTGAATCTGATTTAGTCGAGATTAGTACGGATGGAGCACAAAAGTTAAGTGCCATAGCATTACAAAATGGAAGCTATCATTCAATCATCCATATAGGTAAAGAGGTGCAGCGAATAACTTCGGATATTAACGGTATTCCTGCCCCTTATCTTATCTCCGGACTATGGAGCATTGAACTTAAGGGGATTGGCTTCCCCCTCTTTTTCACGAAATCAGAGTCGTTGTTTTCGTGGATCAACAATGCCGAGACTCGCAACTTTAGTGGTACCGGAAAGTATGAGATCAGCTTTAAACTTCCTTCTGAATATAGTGAGAAAGGGATTAAATTAGAACTTGACTTAGGTAAGGTAGGAAATATTGCCGAGGTAAGTCTCAATAATCGCCCTTTGGGAACAAGCTGGATGCGCTCACAGCGTCTTGACGTTACCGATGCGGTAAAATCTGGAGAGAATAAACTTGTTGTCTTTGTGACCAATACCTTAATAAACCGAATCGCTGCGATGAAGGAGCCACCGCCTGTTCCTCAGGAGCTAATCTCCCGTTTTGGAGGCGGAAAAGAGAATGCCGAATCCCCTCGGGAATTTGGATTTAAACAATTACCACTCTCCGGATTGCTAGGGCCTGTACGGCTCATTCCATCTAAAATAGTGTATCTAAAACATTAAATAGTTGATTTGCGACCGAAAAATGGAGCATCTTTAAATGGAGCAAATCATACTTTCATCTTGCACAGGCAAGCTCTATTTCGCATAGGTTGAAAGAAATGGCATTATTTTATTAAGGGCATCGGTATTATTGGCATCTGAAAATCCATGACCCTCAAGGGGATAATAAACCACTTGATTGGCCACTTTATTTGCATTGAGTTTAGTAATTAGCATAGTGGTTTGCTCAGGAAGCACAATATCGTCTAATCCCCCTTGTAAAGCAATCGTCGGAGGGCTCTGTGGGGTGACGAAATTGATTGGACTTGATTGTATGAAGATTGATGGATTAGAGGTATAGCTGGCTCCGGTAACGACAATAAGCCCAAATTGAATAAGAAACCCTTCATTCCAGATGGCCACCAGATCGGTAGGTCCAAAAAAATCAACTACTGCCTTTACGTGTTTATTTGGATCGTTTTTATAACTGTGCAGCAAAGCCAGATGCCCACCCGCACTTGCTCCAAGGACAATAAGATCTTTTGAGATATTGTACTCTGCCGATTTGGCCAGATAAAATTCGATAGCCGATTTTATATCTAGTTCCTGTGCCGGAAAAACATCGTTTGCACCATTGATTGCAAGCCGATAATTGAGGTTGATAAAGGCATAAGCAGGATTTCGTTTCTTAATTGAATCGACAACAAAAGTCATATCAACCTTGTCTCCTTCGATCCAGGAGCCTCCATGAATAACAACGATAGTTTTCGTAGATACGACGGTTCTCCCTGCAGGAAGATCAATATCCATCTTTTGAAGCAATTGGCTGCCATAACTAACATCCTTATAGACTAATGGTTTTGAGTAGTCAGGAGGCGTGGGGAGAATTGGCGCCAAAGTTTCACGCTTACAGGAGATGAAAAATAGAATCAGCGAGAGAAATATTAGTAGTCTGCCCATACAAGAGGTATTTAACAAAGGGTAAAACAAAAATAGAGCTATTTTAGTTTTACCCTTTGTTCGCGAAAGTAAAGATTATTTAAAAGATTTAGCGTCTATTCTTGTAAAATGAAGTCGAAGATAATTTATAGTGAAGACTAAGAGCAAAATGGGTTACTTTAGAGTCTTGAAATACAAAAAATGGTTCGATCAAAAGACTTTCGCTTAACGGAAAATAAGCAGATACAAAAGTTCCACTCAATGGAGAGATATTTCCACCAATCCTGAAACTTACATCGTTAGATCCAAAGCCTGTTCCAATAGCAATTTGCTGAACAGAAGCGGGGAATGGAGATGGAAACTGATCCCCTAAATGGTAATCAATGAAGATACTCTTCCAATTTCCTAAACGCACATAGAGTTGAGGAAAAATAACATTTTTTTCTACCCCGGTAGACAAGCTACCATAGTCTACGATTTGATCTTTGTAGGTCAGTATGTTTCCTGTATGTATTCCACCGCCAAGACCGTACCACTTGGCATCTAATTTGAAATAGGGATTTATTCCATACAGCATGGTTTTTGTTTCTAGGCCACTCGACTCAATAAGTTGTTTATTTTGTCCAAAATAGAGATTGGCACCGTACGTAATTGAGAATTTCTTGTTGGGATATTCATCTTTTATAGAATATCCAGCCCCCCCAAGGGAGTATTTTTGTTTGAAATACTCTGTTTCATAGGTGTTACAACCTTCAGAATCTGTCCCTGATATTCGGCTTAAAGAATTTTTAAAACTCCCCGAGCTCATTCCCAGACTGATTTTGCGCGTTCGGTTAACCAATGTCGAATCACGTTTGGTCGGTTGAATAGTTTGGCTCGTAATAAGAAGTGGCAGAAGTAGTAATCCGGCATAAATAATCCGTTTCTTTGAAGATGCAATCTCTCGAAGAAGATATATAAAGAGAATCAGGGAAGAGATTAAAAATGTTAACAGGATCGATATTAGCTCAGACGTTGAGAACCATTTGTGCAAGGTGGTTATAAGTATGGCTTCCAGTATAAATACACCAAAGTAGGTGTGTATTCCTAACGGTATCGATACTAGTTGAGTATGAGGTTTTAATTGTCGCTCTCTTTGAAGTAAAATAAAAGATAATACAGCCATCATAAGTAGCATGAACCATTGAATTTGGTTAAGTGGTCCTGCCATTTCGCCTCCTATGGTATGAGCTGGAACAGCTCTAAAAAACTCAGCAATAAATCGGACTGCACTATAGCAGAAGATCGAAAAAACAACTAAACTGCCATTTGCCTTCCATGACTTGCGTGTTTTATAAACTAAAAATGCGGCAATAAAAGCTCCTGCCATCTCATACAGCTGAACCGGATGAATGGGAAGCGAAATAAAATCAGTCGATCCGATAAGTCCGGCTTTGAATTGATGATAGTGAGGTAGGGTATTAACCCCATAATGGACACCCCACCCACTAGAGGTTGGATTGCCAAAACAACACCCATTTAAGAAACATCCAATTTTTTGAATTCCAATACCTAAAGGAAGTGCTAGGGCAAAGGCATTAAAAATATTTTGTTTGATTCGTAAGATATATTTACCTGAAATTAGGGCAAATAATCCAAGGAGTAAGCCTCCAAGAAGAATCTTTTCCGATGTTGGGATGAGTGTTGTTTGGGTTATCATCATCCGCCACTCGTCATAGTTGAAGGTGAAAATTTTCGTGCCTACAATAAAGGCGATCTTAGAGAAGATTAACAAGAGCACCCATGAGACGATAGGGATTTTACGTTTGTACCCTTCGGTAATTAGAATAATAAAGGTTGCCAGAAAGGCTAGTGTATAAAATAAGGTGAAGAAAAAACTACCATTTGTCGAGTTAATAAGCATGACTTTAAGGTATTAGTTAAGACTCATGATTAAATATACGATTTTTTTTACAGAAAGGTATTTAATTATCTTTGGTATCTATTAAATTAGATCGAGTAATTGAACCTTTTCCCATAGCTTGGGGCAGTGTTTACCTTAAAGTAAAAACATTTTTAATTCATCGTTAGTACACATGAGTAAACTAATCAAGACATTATTAATCCTCTCTTTTGTGGCATCTTCGGTGCTGGTATCTGCGGAGGAATTGCCATTTCAAAAAATTAAAATCTCGCTATCTCCGCAGATGAGATCTTCATTTGTAAAGGGGGGGCGTATGCTGCTCTATTTTACGACTCAGAGTGGAAAAGAACCGCGTAGAAATGCAGATGTAACAGTTGGAATTACACCACAGAACTGGGATGGCTCTTCTACGTATCTTGTCGACTCAGGCGATAAAAGGATCCTTCATACCGATCTGGCCGAAGGATTTATCCCTTTGCCTAAGAAATACTATTTTCAGGCTGTTTATAAACAAAATATCGATGACGGACAAGCGAATGTTCCCGGGAATATGTATAGTAATATAGATTCTGTTACTGTTGCGGGTGCTCTAAACCTCTCACTGAATCTCAATACCATCATCCCTCCTTATGAAATTGTGGAGCATAAATATGTAAAAAAGGTGATTATTCAGAGTAAGGTGCTTTCTGATTTCTGGGGCCGCCCACGCTACTTAAAAGCTTCGTTATTGCTACCGAGTAGTTATTTTGAAAATCCGGATAAGTCATTTCCGATTTGTTATCGCGCACCTGGTTTAAATGGCCGCTATGATGGGGTTAATGGGATGATGAAGAATTCAACATTTACCGACTGGTGGTTCTCAGGAAGTGCCCCGCAGGTAATCTATGTCTTTCTTGATTCTCAAGGTCCTTATGGAGACTCTTATCAAGTGGATTCCGAAAATAATGGCCCATGTGGAAAAGCACTTACTGAAGAGCTGATACCCGAAATTGAAAAACTAGTGCACTATCAGAAAGATTCAGGAATGCGGTTCTTGGCAGGAGCATCTACCGGAGGATGGGTAGTGCTAGGGCTACAGATTCTCTATCCCGATTTTTTCAATGGCGCATGGGCTTATAGCCCTGATCCTGTTGATTTTGAGCATTATGGCCTTATTAATATTTACAGTGATGAAAGCGCTTTTATCAACCGGTTTGGATATCTTCAACCCGAATCACGTTCAATACTTGGTGAACCTAAAGGGTCGATGGAGGTGGCTATCCATGATGAGAATGTGCTTAGTAGGACCAATAATTACCTAATTTCAGGAGAACAATTTGGAGCCTATAATGCTGTTTTTGGACCCAAAGGTATGGATGGACTCCCTTCGTTGATGATTGATCCGATAACCGGGAAAATCGACCATAAGGTAGCGGAACAATGGGAGAAGTATGATCTCAAAAAGATACTTCAGAAAAATTGGTCTGCACTAGGGCCTAAACTGCAGGGGAAGATATGGATCTGGACCGGCGATATGGATGGTCTTTTTTCGAATGTGGCTACACGGTTTCTGAAGATGTATCTCGACAAAACTGAAAATCCAAAATCGGATGCAAAAATCTCTTTCACCCCAATGGCGGGTCACTGTGCCGAATGGAGTGATAATGCGGTTATAACGATGGTAGCAGAAAAAGCGGCTAAAAAATAATCAATGCAAAACATTAGGCTTCAACTATTCGGAATTCTAACCCTTTCTATAATTCTGCCATTAGCGGCACAACAGGGAAAGAATATCAGGCAACAAAAGAAATACCTCACCTCATATGAGAAGAATACCCTAGCAGGTAACACGCTGCCGGTCATGATGCCTTATAACCGCTGGATTGATCCCGAAGGGGAACAGCTTTATTTCGGAGATAAGGATGATGAGAACCATGCCTTGGACTGCTCAGCTTCTCCCGATGGAAAATGGATTGCTGTGGAAGGACGTTATTCAGTTGTGATTATAGATCCGAAGAGCAAGAAAATTATAGCCCGCTTTCCCCTCAGGAGTCATTTTACAAAAGAGGGGTTGCAGAATACCTATTCGGGAATCTCGTGGCTTAAATCAGGAAGTGATTACCAGTTGTTTTGGAGCGCGGTGGGGAAAAATGACAAATCATTTGTTGTTCAGGCTAGGTGGAACGGAGAGAAACTTTCGGTTATTAAGACTTTCGGATTTGAACCTGTTAAGCCCGCAGAGACTGCTTTGCCAAATGAAATTATCGTGGCCGTTGAACTCGGTATTCCTGTGATTTATGTAGTCTTAAATGGGAATAATAGCGTTGAGAAATTAGATGTCCAATCGGGAAGAACTATTTGGTCTGTACCGGTTGGAGTAGCTCCTTTTGGAATAACCTCTGCTGATGGCAAACTCTATGTCTCCAATTGGGCCGGATCTGTTCCTGATGCGCACGATCCTGATGTTGCGGGTGTTCCATGGGGAAGTGCAAAAGTTGATCCCCAGACCGGTGCTACACGCGAAGGGACAGTGTCTGTATTGGACGCCAAATCAGGAAAACTTCTCAAGGAGATCGTTGTAGGTCTGCACCCTAATGATATCCTCGCTGATCCCGCGCAAAAATTTGTCTATGTTGCCAATGCCAATAGTGATAAAATATCGGTCATTAATGTCGAAAATGATCAGGTATCAGAAGAGATTTCAGTGCGCCTCTCTGGTGCGACAAATAATTATTGGGGGGATTCTCCTAATGGTTTAGGGATCACAACAGATGGGAAAACGCTCTACGTTGCAAACGGCATGGACAATGCCCTTGCGGTAGTTTCTCTTGCTGATCCTTCCAAAGGGGCTAAAGAAGGGAATAAAAGTAAAATCTCCGGTTTTATCCCCACAGGAGCCTATCCGGGAGGTGTGGCTATTTATCATGATAGCCTGCTCTTTGTTGCCAATATAGAAGCGGAAGGAGCAAGAACCCCAGATATCTCTGAGATAACGGGTAAGAGTTCCTATAATGCGCATCATATGATGGCTTCTGTATCGGTAATCCCTGTCCCTGACCAGCCTCAGTTGCTTAAAAATACCGCTAAGGTTGAGAAGGCAAACCAATTTTCTAGGCTGGCTTTAACAAATAAGTTACCCCGTAAGAATATCGCTCCTGTGCCAGTTCCGGTGCGCATTGGAGAACCTTCGGTATTTAAACATGTAGTCTATATAATTAAAGAAAATAGAACCTATGACCAGGTTCTGGGAGATCTTAAAACAGGAGATGGCGACTCTACGCTTTGTACCTTTGGCAATACTGTTACACCAAATACGCATAAATTAGTTTCCGATTTCTTGTTGATGGATAACTTTTATGTCTCCGGAAAATGTTCGGCCGAGGGTCATCAATGGGCTGATATGGGTATTGTAACCGATTATGTCGAGAAAAATGTACGGGCATGGATCAGAAGTTATCCCCATGTGCAGCGAGATGCATTAGTATATCCCTCAACCGGCTTTATCTGGGATAATGCCTTGAGACATGGCAAGAGTGTTCGGATTTATGGGGAAGCTTGCGATGTTGAACTCGATAAGAATATTACCTGGAGTTCTGTTTATGAACGATTCCAAAAGGGAGAACCGCTAAACTTTAAGAATACCACGACCATAAAAACGGTCGAAAAGATCCTAAGTCAGAATTTTCCCGGATCGGATACCCACTTGATTACTGACGTTCAAAGAGCTAAGGTCTTTATAGCCGAGATGAACGCATATGATAAATTGGATGGTGATCAATGGCCTGAACTTATGGTTGTTGCCCTTTCAAATGATCACACTGCGGGTACCCGTCCCGGAATCCCAACCCCACGCGCTATGGTTGCTGATAATGATCTTGCCTATGGTCAGATTGTTGAGGCGATCTCGAAAAGCCGTTTCTGGAAAAATACCATTATTCTAATGGCTGAAGATGATTCACAAGCGGGTTGGGATCATGTGTCGGCTTACCGAACGGTAGGTACAGTGGTTAGTCCTTACTCCAGATTGAAGAAAACAGTCCGGACAAATTATAATCAAGTCTCTATGGTTCGCACCGTAGAGCAGATCCTTGGATTACCACCTATGAATATCAGCGATGCAACGGCAATGCCAATGTTCGATTGCTTCTCTTTTTCACCCGACTTCACACCATTTAATGCTGTGGCGAATCAGATTCCATTGAATGAAATGAATAAGAGTCTGGCCGAATTAAAAGGGGCGGCACTCCATTTTGCACGTAAGAGCCTCGAGCCTCAATTTGACCATATCGATGCTGGAGATGACAATCTTATGAACCGCATTCTCTGGTTTGCAATGAAAGGGAAGGAGTCCTATCCTAAAAAATTTAGTGGCCATGAACACGAAGAAAAAGAAGATTAGGAATTTTAATCCAATTGGAACAATCAGTGATAGCTCGTTGTTATCTCTTAATAATTTAGTTCTTAAACAAATTAGTTAAATAATTTAAAGTTATGAAAGTATATTCAGTAAGCATGTATAATGCTCTTGTCCTTATTCTGGTTGGTCTCTGGGGTTACATGGGATCACTAACCCCATCACCAACGGCACTAATCCCTGTATTTGCCGGAATTTTATTGCTCTCTTTTGTAAAGGGTGTTAAAGCTGAAAATAAAGTAATCTCCCATTTAGCCGTATTACTCACATTTGTCCTTATTATCGCTTTAATTAAGCCTCTTATTGGAGCAATTGGACGCGGAGATAATGGTGCTGCTGCACGTGTTGCGGTTATGATGCTCTCCTGTACTGTTAGTATGGTCTATTTTATTCAAAGCTTTATTGCCGTAAGAAAGGCCAGAAATAACGCAGCAAAATAAAATCAACTGAGAAGAGATGACAATCACGTATGTGGTATTGCCATCTCTTCCCAATATTGTCTTTTCTCTATGCCTACGTTCTCTGATTGGTTATAACCCGATTAATTAGTTGTAATTCTCTAATAATTAGTGTAATTTACCTCTTTTACTTAAAATTTAGGAGGAACTAAGATGAGAAAAACAAGGACAACATGGCTCTCTGTATTAATTATTCTCTTTGCATTCTCTGGCAATGCTCAGGAACAGGCACCGAAAATTGATCAGAGTATTACTAACTTTTCCAAATATATGGGAACGTGGCACGCTAATGCAAATTTAACTACTGAAGGTAAAACCTATGTAATTGACTATACCGTTACGATCCGTTCAATTGGAGACGGTTATGGCGTTTCAATGGATGAGGTTGCAAAAAGTAAAGAAGTTGGTGACTATTATTGCACGAATCTTGTTGGCTATGATCCATTTGCAAAAAAGCTTCATTGGTATTCAGTCGACAATACAGGAACAGCTCATGACCACTTCTGCATCTGGAAATCTCCCGACCATTTTGCGTTAAGCCATAATAGCCTGCGTGATGGTAAGAAATATAACGAGACCATTGATATGGTTTTCAAGGGAGAAAATTCAATGAAGGTAAACTTCGCGGTTAAACTAGACGGAGTGGTTACTCAAAAAAGTGAAGGAACCTTTGACCGGATATCAAAATTATAATTGGTATTTCAAGATTTTTTAAAATAGGAGAACTATCATTTATAGATCTTTCTATTAGTTTTCGGTTGAGTCTGGAATTGTTATTTCGGCAGGAATTAATATGTTATCAGGTTACGCAAGCCAAATTACATTAATCCATTGTTTATGAGTGAACTAAATTTCGAAGTGCGATGGATGACTCCTTCTGAGGTTGGTATAGCAATCGAATGGGCGGCTTCGGAAGGATGGAATCCCGGACTGCATGATGCACAATGCTTTTATCGTGCAGATCCGTCGGGGTTTATTATTGGCTTGCTTGATGGCGTTCCAATAGCGGTTATCTCGGCTGTAAAATATAGCTCTACGTTTGGATTTATAGGGTTTTATATTGTGAAGCCGGGATACCGCGGGAAAAATTATGGCCCTCTGATTGGAAAGGCTGCTCTTGCCTATCTTGAAGGGTGTAATGTGGGTCTGGATGGCGTTGTAGAAAAGCAATTAAACTATCAGAGCCTCGGCTTTAAAATGGCCTATCGAAATATTCGCTATCAAGGCTTTGGTGGAGGGACTTTCCCCGCTAATAGTGCTATTGTCAGGCTTGACACTGTCCCGTTTGAAGAGCTGTGTGCCTATGACAAACCGTTCTTCCCTGCCCTGCGCCGTGATTTTTTGAAGTGTTGGGTAGAGCAGCCACAAAGCGAAGCATTAGGAATTCTTGATAACGGAAAAGTAGCGGGTTATGGTGTAATCCGAACCTGTAGAAGTGGATTTAAAATCGGTCCCTTGTTTGCCGATAAACCTGAGTATGCAGAACTACTATTCTTAGGACTTAAATCTTTTGCCTCCAATGATTCCCTAGTTTTCCTAGACGTCCCTGAAATCAATAATGATGCTGTCGCATTAGCTATCCGGCATAAGATGACCATCTCTTTCGAAACCGCGCGGATGTACACGGGCCCATTCCCTGATTTACCCTTAGATAGGCTTTATGGTGTGACAAGTTTTGAAATCGGCTAAAAGCAATGATTCGAAATTTTGTTTATTAGGAGATTAAAATCAATTGAACATCAGGCTTTTAAGTGCTATTTTTAACCCTCGCTTTTGATCCTATTTCTATTCCAAAAAGTTTTAATAGTCTTAGATGGAAATAAAAAACTATCTTATCTTTGGCATTGACTTATTAAAATTAAGGGAATTTAGAAAAGCAGTATCAATTTTTTGGCTTATTTATGAGACACGGCACACTTAAAAGAACGTTAACCCCCTTATTATTATGGGGTCTAGGAGTAGGATATGTAATTTCAGGAATGTATTTTGGTTGGAATCTGGGGCTCGAGAAAGGGGGAACGCTGGGTATGGCGCTAGCCACCGTATTGGTAATAATTCTCTATTCTTGCTTTACCTTCTCCTATGCCGAATTGGCTTGTGCAATACCTAAAGCAGGTGGTGCCTATGATTATGCCGAACGTGCTTTTAAAAAGGATGTGGGATTTATTACAGGTTTGGCACAAATTATCGAGTTTGTTTTTGCTCCTCCAGCTATTGCAATGGCAGTTGGTGCTTATTTTCACCTTGCTTTTCCTGAAATTCCAATCTTAGCATCTGCAATCGTGATTTACGTTTTTTTCACTGCACTAAATATTTACGGGATAAATGCAGCTGCCAATTTTGAACTATTCGTAACTGTCTTGGCCGTTGGTGAGCTGATTCTTTTCTCTAGTCTTACCTTGCCCCATTTCTCGGCTTCTCATTTTACCGAAAACCCATTTCCTCATGGCTGGAGCGGTGCTTTTGCTGCTATTCCTTTCGCAATATGGATGTTTCTAGGTATTGAAGGGGTGGCAAATGTCGCAGAAGAGACTATTAATCCGCAAAAAGATATTATTAAAGGCTTTAGATGGGCTTTGATTACACTGGTTATATTATGTCTGCTTGTGTTTGTGGCTGCTATAGGTGTCGGAGGATGGGAATTCATCGTATATGCAGCCGATGGAAGTAGTTCTGACTCCCCTTTACCTCTTGCTCTGGGTCATGTCTTTGCTTCCGATCATTTATTTTATAAATTGCTTATCGGCATAGGATTATTTGGGCTTATAGCTTCTTTCCACGGATTATTTTTGGCAAGTGGACGGGCAACCTATGAATTCGCAAAAATAGGCAATGCTCCGCGTTTCTTGGGTGTTATCCATTCAGGCTTTCAGACTCCCGCTAACGCTCTTGTCTTTAATTGTTTTATCGGAATAATCATACTCTGCACCGGGAAAACCGCCGAGATCATCATTATCTCGGTATTTGGAGCACTCACAATATATGCATTTTCAATGCTCTCGCTAATTAAACTGCGCCGATCCGCTCCTGAGCTGCCACGCCCGTTTGTAGTCCCTTTTTATCCGTTTACACCAATTGTTGCCTTAGTCTTATCTGTAATTTGTATTCTTGCTTTATGTTATGAAAACGGACTGTTAGCACTTTATTATTTTGGAATCTTACTCTTCTTCTTTATCCTGTTTAAAGTACTTAAGAAGGAACATAAACACGATCCTAAACATAGTAATCTACAGTAAATTAGATTCTTGCGGATTTTTATCCTGCTGTTTGCAGGAATTAAATTAAATAATTCATAGATGAATAACGAAGAGATTATTGCCTATGTAAGCAGTCACCCTTCTGGAAGGGTTAAAGTGGCTGTTGCCGATATCGATGGCGTACTGAGAGGGAAATATATTTCTGTTGAGAAATTCCTCTCGAGCACTACTAGTAACCTGGGGTTTTGCGATGTAATCTTTGGCTGGGATATGAACGACCTGGCTTATGATAATACCAGTTATACCGGTTGGCATACTGGCTATCCTGATGCCAAAGTTCAACTCAGCATGAGTAGCTTTCGGAAGATACCTTGGGAAAACGGAATCCCTTTTTTCCTCGGTGAATTTATCGATGGTGCGGGTAATCCACTGGCAATATGCCCACGTCAATTGCTTCAGAAAATAATTCGACAAGCTACCGATGCTGGTTATCATGCAAAATGTTCTCAGGAATTTGAGTGGTTTAACTTTGAAGAGACACCGCAATCTTTTGCTGCAAAAGAGGGTCGTAATCTCACCCCTTTAACACCGGGGATGTTTGGCTATTCGATATTGCGAAGTAGCGCCCGTAACGATTTCTTCTCTGCCCTTTTTGATCAACTTAAAGATTTTGATATTCCCCTCGAAGGGCTGCACACCGAAACAGGTCCAGGAGTTTACGAGGCGGCCATAACCTATAGCGATGCCCTTTTGGCGGCCGATAACGCTACCCTGTTTAAGACTGCAGTTAAAGAGATCGCCTATCAACATGGAATTCTTGCCAGCTTTATGGCCAAGTTTAACGAAAATCTGCCCGGCTGTAGCGGTCATGTGCACCAATCACTCTGGAAAGAGAAGACGAATGTTTTTCACGATCCTTCCGGAAAGCATCAGATGAGTGAGACCATGGAACATTATCTTGCCGGTCAGCTTTATTGCCTGCCCCATATCCTGCCAATGGTTGCACCAACGATAAATTCATATAAACGACTTGTTGAAGGAGCCTGGGCTCCAACGACAGTGACCTGGGGAAACGATAATCGTACCGTCGCGCTGCGCGCAATTACAGGTGGCAACAAGTCGTGTCGCCTCGAGACTCGTGTGGTCGGAAGTGATACCAATCCATATCTCGCACTAAGTGCTTGCCTGGCTTCGGGTCTTTACGGGATTAAACATCGGCTGAAATTACAGGATGAAACTACTGGCAACGGCTACCGCGATGAACGCAATGGCCGCTTTCCCAAGAGTCTCGATGAAGCCAATCACGCAATGAAAAATTCGGCTGTTGCAAAAGAGTTATTCGGGGAGACCTTTGTAACCCATTTTACCCAAACCCGCGACTGGGAAGTGCGTCAGTTTGCCAAAGTAGTTACCGACTGGGAAACAAAACGGTACTTCGAGATTATTTGATCATGTCCGAAGGACTTTAATTTGAATAACCTCCTGTGAGAATGAGGGAAAATGGGAAAGATAAAATTAGTACTCCGAAGGGGGGCCATTTTGATTTTCTTGAACCTTACCTCTTTTTAAGCCCTTTTTAAAATAATTTTGGTTAATATATCAAGAATAGAATAACAAGAAATCCTCTTTCATCATGTCAATTTCACAATTTAATTTCCCCACTACCATCCGTTTTGGAGCGGGGGTAATCGCTGAATTACCAGCCTATCTAGAGAGTAATCAGCTAAAAAAGCCGCTGATCTCTACAGATCCCACGATTGCAGGCCTAGATTTCTTTAAACAGATTGTGGCCGACTTAACTTCACAGGGGTTTCGGGTGACGGTATTTCACGACATCCATAAAAATCCGGTCAAGAGTGATGTTTATAAAGGGAGCGACGCTTATGATAACGCTCAATGCGATTGTATCATCGGTATTGGCGGAGGTGCTGCAATTGATGTGGCACGTGCGATCTTATTACGGATTAACCACCGCGAAGACCTTTTTAAATACGACGATCTAATCGGTGGGGATGTCTACGTCACCAATGATGTGCCTCACTTTATCACTATTCCTACAACGGCAGGAACAGGATCTGAGGTAGGCCGCTCGGCCATTATCGCAGATGATGAAACCCATCAGAAGAAAATACTCTTCTCCCCTAAATTATTGGCTAAGATAGTCTTTGCCGACCCGATGTTGACGATGGATCTTCCCTCTTTTATCACGGCTGCCACAGGTATGGATGCGCTAACGCACAATATGGAAGCTTTCCTGGCAAAAAATTACCATCCACTTTGCGACGGTATAGCCCTCGAAGGGATGCGCCTAATTGCACAGTCGATCGAAACTGCGGTTAAAAATCCCGATGTCGAATCTCGCTCTAATATGTTGCTTGCCTCGATGATGGGTGCGATAGCCTTTCAAAAAGGGCTGGGCGTGGTTCACTCTTTAGCTCATCCCCTGTCTAGTCTCCTCGATACCCATCATGGATTGGCAAATGCGGTAAACCTTCCGTATGGAATGCAATTTAATCTTGCCGGATTTGAACATCGGTTTGTCCGCATGGCTAAGGCCCTCGGGGTTAAAAATGAAACAGGTGAGGGGGTTATCGAATATCTTTTTGACCTTAATGATAGACTCGGAATTCCTAAAACTCTTAGTGGTATAGGTGTAAAAGAAGCGCATATTGAAATTTTGGCAGACCTCGCATTTGCTGATTTTGCTCATCCTAATAACCCTAAGCCGGTTAGTCGCGAAGATTTTAAATTATTATATACTAAGGCGTTGTAATATTTTACGACTATGATAACAATCGGTATCTGCTTCTCTGAAACAAAGTATCCCAATTTTCCTGCATGGATATTGGAGGGCTCTACGGATGTTGAGTTCATTGAACTCTTTTGGGAGAAGCAAAACCTCGATGATTTGAAACGGTGTCATGTAATACTTCTTACCGGTGGGGTAGATATTGACCCTTTCTTTTTTGACGCGGGATTAAAAAGGTATCCAAATCAGCCCAAAGAATGGAACAGAATCAGAGACCGCTTTGAGCTTGATCTGTTTGAAATGGCTCAAACTCTAAGGATGCCTGTGGTAGGGATTTGCCGCGGTCTTCAACTTATAAATATTGCTTTAGGTGGTACGCTTATTGCAGACCTCGAGGCCGCAGGGGAGAAAAATCATCGAAATATGAATGGTGTCGATTACATCCATCCGGTAATTTTAGAACATACCTCTTTGCTACACACTATCTGTGGTGTAGACAGCGGCCTTGCCAATAGCGCTCATCACCAGGCCATAGATCGCCTCGCGGAATCGCTAATTGTGAATTGTTATTCCGATGACCAAATCGTTGAAGGGATCGAGTGGAGAGAAAAGAAAGATCGATCTCCAATGATTGCTGTTCAATGGCATCCTGAGCGGATTGAGAATAAACAGATAAATCCGCTTTCTCAAAATATCAAGAATTGGTTCTTTGAGGAAGCAAGAAAATTTAAACAATGAACATAATAAACCCTGCAACAAACGCAGTGATCACCTCGGTGATTGCTGATGATCAACAGACAATAGATGCTAAAATAGCAACTGCCAAAGTTGGTCAAAAGAGTTGGGCTGCAACGCCACTTAATTCCCGAATATTAATTCTTCAAAAATTTGGAACTCTTCTTCAGACTCATATAAATAACTCCGCTGAGATATTAAGCAGTGAAGTAGGTAAGCCATTGCAACAGTCAAAAAATGAGATTAATGGTGCTGTTGCACGAATTGAATGGCTGACAGCCAATGCTGCTGCTGCCTTTGCTGAAGAGTGGGTCGTTGAGAGTGGTTCAACACGCGAAAAGATTGCTTACGAACCGTTGGGTATTGTGTGCAATATTTCGGCCTGGAACTACCCGTATCTTGTAGGAACGAATGTTTTTGTCCCGGCCTTACTGGCAGGAAATGCAGTGCTCTATAAACCTTCTGAACTGGCAACATTAACCGGGCTCGAGATTCAAAAATACCTCCATCAGGCGGGTGTTCCAGAGGCGGTTTTTCAGTGCGTTATTGGGGCAAAAGAGGCTGGTGAGATATTGCTAAACGCCGATCTGGATGGTTATTTCTTCACCGGATCATATAAAACAGGAAAATATATCTATGAGCGGGTGAGTAAAAAGATGAAGCCTTGCGGACTAGAACTAGGTGGTAAAGATCCGTTATATGTTACCGATGATCTCGATGATGTTACCAAGGTAGCTGCAAATACGGCTGACGGTGCATTTTATAATAACGGCCAAAGCTGTTGTTCTGTCGAACGGATATATGTGCATGAGAAGGTTTATGATGCCTATGTAACCGCTTTTGTTGCTGAGGTAAAATCATATCAGATTGGAACACCAATGCAGGAAAATACGTATATTGGAGCATTAACACGTAAGGAGCATCCGGCTTTTTTATCGGCACAGGTTAAGGATGCATTATCTAAAGGGGCAACACTGCAGTGCGGAGGAAAATCCATTGCAGGGGATGGAAACTATTTTGAACCTACTGTATTAGTTAACGTAGATCATACAATGGAGGTGATGATGGAAGAGTCGTTTGGCCCCATCATCGGAATCATGAAAGTGAAGGATGATGCTCAGGCACTTGAATTAATGAATGATACCCACTATGGTCTTACCGCTGCCGTTTTTTGTCGCGATGAACTGCGGGCTTTAGGATTACAGCAGCAATTAAATGCAGGGACGGTATATTGGAACTGTTGCGACAGAGTCAGTGCAGCACTTCCATGGAGCGGAAGAAATCATAGTGGCTTTGGAAGCACCCTCTCAAAAGTGGGTTTACGCGTGTTTACTCAGCCCAAGGCTTACCACTTAAGAAGCTGATAACACTGTTCGTTTAAAGAAATTCAGAAATTGATTTTTTGGACCTGTTGTGAATAAGTTTTTTAGCTCTTATTCTTATGACGATATTAAATGATGGATCTATGCGAAGTTTAATTTTGGTTTTTCTTCTCTCCGCTTGCCTTGGGTTTACCCGTGATGGGTTACAGCAAACAACGGTAAGTAATACAATTGATTCACCTTCAATGCAATTCCCGATTGAGATTTTGGTTACTCAAACTGCCTCCTATTGCGGAGGAATCAGTCCCCCACCGGAACTGATTAGAGAATTGAAGACTCCACGGCCTCTGGCAGGGAAGAAAATAGTGATTAAAAAGGGGGATAAAAATACAGTTGCGTCTGAGGTGCTAATGGAGGCTTGTAGCGATTCAGTAGGAAAAATCAGTGTTCAGCTGCCATCCGGAACATACTTCATCGTTGATGAATTTAAAAAAGATACCTCCTATTTGAATAAACTGCTTCGTATTTATTCTGTCCCTACACCAAATTACTCAGTAATACAACAAGAGTGCCTGCAAAGTTGGTATGAACAACCCGATTTTATTTTTGAAATCGGAGAGGGAAGAGCTTCAGCGCTGACTGTAAATTTCCAGAAGCTTTGTTCTTGGAATGAGATTCCATGTGTTGAATTCAAAGGTCCCCTTCCTCAATGAGATTTATTTTCTATTTTGAGATTATCTTTGATAGGACTGGAGAGAAAGAGATGATTAATGAAAAGTTTGAAAATTAATGTAATGCGCGTTTGTTTGTTCCTAATTATTCTGGTTCTTTTTGGAACTTCAAATTTGAATGCACAGATTCATAGTGTCAACGACTCCTTACCGTTGAGAGTCATTAATCTGAATGAGATTGTTTTTTCTGTTAATAAAATTGCAGAGACAAAAAAGGCTGTTGCACAACAGTTTCAGGTCTTAACCGCTGCTGAGATTGCAAATTCACAGTCGCAGACTACCGCTGATGTTCTCTTAAATCTGGGTAATGTTGCGGTGCAAAAGAGTCAGCTTGGCGGTGGAGACATCAATATTCGGGGCTTCGATGCCAATCAAAATGTCATTGTTATTGATGGCGTGAGGATGAATAATCTAATCTATCGGGGAGGTCATCTGCAGGATATTATTAAGACGGACAACACTGTCTTGGATCGGATCGAGATTCTTTTCGGCCCCTCATCGACGATCTATGGAAGTGATGCTCTTGGGGGTGTTATCCATCTGTTTACGAAGAATCCGGTGCTGGCTTCGGGGGTTCAAAATCGCATTGTTAATGTTAATGCGATGAGCCGTTTTGGCACTGCAGATCATGAGACCACGGCGCACATAGACCTCAATTACGGAACCAGAAGATTTGCCTCGCTCACCTCTATGAGTCATTCAAATTTTGGCGATCTTATGGGAGGTAAAAATCAAAGTCCATTTTATGGCTCCTCTTACGGTGAGAGGCCATACTATGCAAAGCGTTTTGGAATAAAAGATTCTCTGGTTAAGAATGATAATCGCTTTCTTCAAAGAGGTACAGGATACAACCAATCCGATCTTTTGCAAAAATTGGTATTTAAACAAGATGAATATCTTACTCATCGCATTAATATACAGTACTCCACATCTGGCAATGTTCCACGTTATGATAGGCTTACCGACCCACTAGGAAATAACCTCAAGAGTGCCCAATGGTATTATGGTCCTCAGAACCGTTTACTTACCGCTTACGAGTTGAACCTGGCTAATCCTGTCAGTAAATTTCAGAATATCCATTTTGGGATAAACTATCAGGCTCTTGAAGAGAGTCGTCATAACCGTAATTTTGGGAGTGATATTCTTAAAAATAGGATTGAAAGAGTTGGCGTTTTAGGTGCTAATCTTGATTTTCAGAAAATCGTCAATGCGCATAATATCCGTTTTGGTGCCGAGATGCAATTAAACAATTTAAAATCAACTGCCCATACCACCGATATCATCACCGAATCGATCGCTAAATTAGATACCCGTTTCCCTGATGGCGTAAACCGTATGAATAACGTGGCAGCCTATTTTTCTCACACCTGGAAAATTAGCGAACAGCTGATTCTTAACGATGGCGTTCGGGCGGGCTATTCAACGATGCACTCCACATTGGTTGATCTGCCGACTCAGTTTAATCTTCCATATCATGCTATCGATCAAAAAACGCCTGTTTATTCTGGCAGCTTAGGGCTAAACCATTCTCCATCTGATCATCTGAAATTCTCTTTCTTAGTTTCTACAGGATATCGAATTCCCAATGTTGATGATATGAGCAAAATATTTGCTCCCTCACCCGGCGAGGTTATCGTCCCTAATGTGAATCTAAAACCGGAGCGAACCATCAATTATGAAATCGGAATGACTAGACTCCTTACTGAAAATACACGGTGGGAGAGCTCGGTCTATTATACCCAGTTCGTTGATGCAGTAGTAACATCCGCCGATAAATTTAATGGAAAAGATTCCATCCTATATGATGGATTTATGTGTAAGGTTGTCTCTAATCAGAATAAGAGTAAGGCCTATATCTATGGATTCTCTTCTAATTTGATCACAAGGCAAAGCGATAAGCTTACGATCTCTGCGATGATAAATTATACCTATGGCAGGATTAAAGCCGCATCTGGCGAAACGCCACTTAACCACATTGCCCCTTTTATGGCGCGCGGTCAGATTGCGTATGCTGATAGGAAATTTAGTTCGGAGTTTTTCGTTAATTTTAACGGATGGAAGCGAGTGGCCGATTATTGTAGTGATTCCGCAGGCGAGGATAATCTCAATTATGCAACACCATTGGGCATGCCTGCCTGGTACACCCTTAACCTTCACGGATCGTGGAAGATAAATAAGATAATTACCGTTCAGACAGGGATAGACAATATCTTAGATGCCCAATATCGGACCTTTGCAAGTGGAATAAATGGTTCGGGAAGAAACTTTTTTATCGCTTTAAGGGGAAATTTCTAAACCAATATTTTTGATGTGTTGCAGATTCTACCTCTCACTCTCCAAAATAGCATTGCAATTTTAGGCCCTAAAATATAGAAAGCCAGGGGTATCAGCGAGACCTGAATTGGTATAAAATGGGGGCCTTTCGAAAAATAAGTTTACTGTAGCCTACTCAAAAATAGGGTATAGCCAATTGGTTTAATTCGCTTTTCCCGTGTCCGAAACCAGATAGACCATCATGCAGTTTAAAAGCCAAAAGATTTTCTCAGTCCCCATTGTCAGATCAAGTAGGCATCCTTTGCTTTGTACCGAGTCGAGCTTATCACTTTCAATGTAGGCTTTTCTAAGCTTTTCCATTGATGGTCCACTGGAGGAACTCAGATTTAGAATCATTTGAATATCATCGGCATCCTTTGATTTTTCTATTTCAGCGGCAAAATTAATCAGAAATTCAATAGACTCCATACATGCGTCTGACAGTCCGCTCATATTAGAATAAGCCCTTGCCTGAATAATAATTTGCACACCAGAAAAAGTACTCTCAGCTAGCTGATCAAGTAAAGTCTGACGCGTCTGGATGTAAGCATGCTCTTTTGTTGTTTTTGGGAGCATGGGCATTGCTGCTACAGCGGCTGTCGACGATGCGACCTGTCCTGCCAAGGACTGGAATGCTTCAAGACGCAAGGCCAATGCTGGTCCCTGATAGTTTTCTCTTGCCGTTGTAATAAAAGCGGCAATCTGTTCCAACTCCCTGATTTGCTCTAGATGGATCATCTCAATGGCTGTTTCAGGATCCTGGTCGTTAGATTCTAACATATACTTGGGAATTGACAAGTCCTCCTCTTCCGACGGAGGGAGTGATCTGGCCAACCAGCGGGTTAATGGGCCATTAATGGCGATGAAGAAAATCGCTGAGGTGAGATTAAAAAGGAGGAATACCCAAGCTGCCTGATGAACAAGGTCCAATTCGAAATAATTGAGCATTGCCATTAATAGGGGTATATTAGAATAAACTTCAATATAATACAGAAGAATAAAAACTGTTGCCCCGAAAACGTTAAAAATGTTGACAAATCTTACAAGCTGCCGTGATGTTCCGCGAAACGCTTGACCTATCAAAACCTTAAACATCGTTGAACCTATTGCAGCACCATACATAAACAAAAATGTTTGGGGCCCTGAGAGTATATTCTCTCTTGCCAACCCAATAGCAACTAGTCCCACGGCCGTAGATGATTGTACAATAAACCCAAGTACGGCACCAACAATTATTGAAAGCATTGAATAATTGCGACTAAACTCCATCGCCCCTTCAAACCAAGCCTCCTGACGTAACGGTTTAACTCCTGCCGCCATCATTATATTTCCAAAGAAAATCAAGCCTAGCCCAAGTGCAACCCTTAAATAGATAAGATATCTCTCATCCTTGGTCAAAAACATCGAAATCCCGCTAACACCCACAAGGAACATTATCCCGACCGAAATATTCATTGAAACGATGAATAATAATACACAATTCCCGACGCTGAATCCTGTTAAAATCGCGATTGCCTGAGGAACATTGAGCATTGCTGCAGAGATAAGGCTTGCAAGGATCATCAGTGCAGCCGAAGTACTCTGCATAATGACCCCAGAACCCATTCCAAATAACAACGCCTTGCCATTGGATGATGCTGACTTTGCGGCAAACATGCGGAAGGGTCTGCTTCCCATTTGTTTTAGTCCAGCGGATAACATCTGAACTCCGGTAAACATTAATCCCAAACCTAAAAGGACTCTGCTTATAATTTCAATCATGCTAAATTGTTGTTTTTATACCGATGCATATTAATGAATAGGACTTCTATCAGACATTTCCATCCACTCTAATTATGAAAAACGGTTTTATTTCTAATCGTGTTTTAATCCTGGCACTGTAGGAGAGAATTCCGAATTATGTTTATTCCACGTTTTTAACTAATGTGCAAATATACTAATTAATGTACAATTAAAATATTTTTATAAAATATTGATAATAAGTATTTTATGAGATATTTTAGCGTTCGTTTTATCGCTTTCCCCTCTGCCAGACATCCATTTTCAAAGTCTAAATTTTCAATTATTATTGTTACAAACTTGTTGCAAAACAATTAAAAGATGTTACATTTTTTTGACATTGGTTGATTCTCGTTTACGATACCTCCTTCTTTTTCGCCTTAGGTGAGTAAACAGAGTTCCTTTTTACTTCTAATCTTCCCTAGTAAACTGAGTATTCATTTAATTGGATATAGATTTAATACCTTTTTTCTTAAAGACTCCCGAAATTTGCTCAGGAGTATAATCCGCTTCAATCAGTATTATTAACCTGGACTTAAGTTCTAGCTCAAATCGAACATTCTTGGGCTTATTTCCCTTCTAAGCTCATATTTACATAGGGCTAAGGAGGCCTTAAAACAGAATATCGTCAATAACTATTGCGCTTAACTTCACGGTGGAATACTTTGCAATACTATTTCAATAGTATATCTTTGTTCATAAAGAAGATGCTATACTAGGACTTTAGGGGTAAAATAACTTATTTTCTAGAAACAGAGAAGGAAATTATTAAATTCCCTCCCTGTTTTGAAGTTTATTCTACTTCGAAACCAAAAAGTTGCATTTTTTTAGTTGAATTTAATTGATTCAATAACAGCCAAAATGGCTAACTGATTAATTAGACAGGCTATTTCTAATGAGAAAGAGATCTTTGAGAGTATTTAAATTCAAATTTGATTAGCAGAAGTCATCAAATTAGGTGATCATCAATGTAAAATCCAAACCATTTTAAAAAGTAATTAAATAAACTAAATTTTAGAATCTTCCACCAATGAAAAGGTCTTCACTGTTACAATCCCAATTTTATAAATCATGATTACCGGAAAGAATTATATCGTATTAGCGTTATTTCTTTGTTTAAGATATTTTATTCTAACTGGTTTGACCTATTTGCTCTTTTATAAGATATTTAGCCTAAAGGTGGTCCAATTAAAAATACAACAGAAGTTCCCAAAACTTAAAGACTATGTTAGAGAAATTATACATTCACTATTGACCATCTTGATTTATGCAGGGTATGGATTTTTAATTTTTGGTGCTAATTTTAAAAAATGGACCAAAATATACGACAACATTCATGATCACAGCACGATCTATATGCTATTCAGTGTGGTGCTGGCCATTATCATTCACGATACCTATTTTTATTTTATGCACCGGGCCTTACATCACAGATAGCTATTCAGACGAGTGCATTTGGTTCATCATAAATCTACTAATCCTACTCCGTTTACGGCATACTCTTTCCATCCATCCGAAGCTATTATTGAAGGAGCAGTGATTTTGATTATTGTATCTACAATTCCTATTCATAAAATTTCATTTTTTCTTTTTATGTCGGTACAGATTTCATATAATATTTATGCGCATTTGGGCTATGAATTAATTCCAAAACGTATCACCAATTCATTCCTTGGCCAATGGATAAACACATCAATAAATCATAACCTGCATCATGAGAATTCTAAAAACAATTATGGATTGTATTTTACCTTTTGGGATAGAATATTTAATACGTTAGAGCGAAAAGTTGGTAAATGATTACGGTGCCGATTCTAACGGAGATTATGCACATCGCACAATCATTTTATCTTTATTATGTTTATTGAAAGGAGTTTACGCATCCAATCGAAATAAAGTGCCAGGTATAAAGCTAAACACATCAACCAGATTACAGAAAGATTGAACCAAAAAGTGTCAACTAATTTTCCGGCAATTCGTTTTTGGGAGGCCAGAAAATGGGCCCTTCCATTATTAAAATCAGGATCTTTGTAAATTGGGGCTGCTTTTTGCATTATACTCACTGGAGTTTCTCTGTAAAAGTCTTTGGCTTCAGCATTTAAGACCATTACTTCAAGAGATTTATTGTAATATTTCATCTTTTGGTTGTAGAGGAAGTTTTCTCCATTCTGAAGCGAAATATCAGTAATGATTTTATCTTTTTTATTCTGAAGAGCTTCACTAGTTTCGGAATGATAAGTTTTTAGCTTGTTAAGATGGTCTTTGGCAAGTTCTGCAATATTAAAATTGAATTGCTCCGGGTTGAGTTTGTTTATCTCACTAAATGGGGCAAATTGATTTTCATTGTCAAGTTTTTGTATCTCATTCTTAATAAGAACCAGCTTTTTTTCTATCTCCTCAGCGGTCTTACCCGTTTTCTGCCATCCCGTAACAAGGTCGATCTTGCCGATTAAATCAGAAATAAGAATTTCCGAACGAAAGCGTGCCTGGGCTATTTTTTTTTCTAAATCAAAAAAATGATCCATATAGACATTGCTCTTAAATTGCTCAACAGCAAGTGCTTCGAATGCCCATCTGGAAACCATTACTTCTCCTGCCATGACAATTGCATCTTTCGGGGAACTTTTGTCTTGCAGATCATCAAACTTTACGATTACACCACAGAGGAGGATCTGAGGAATGAGGAGCAAAGGAATAAGGATATAAATAGTGACAACCGAATCAAATGCTGAAGAAATATTTAAACCCAGCAGATTGGAAAATACGGCAACGGAAAATAGGATCAGCCAATAGGTTATATTCATTCCATAGATACCCAGGATCAAATTCCCTATAATTACAAAACTCAGGGCTTGAAATGCCGACAGCAGGATTAGAAAAATGACCTTCGAGTTAATGTAGCTAAATCGACTTAGGTTAAGAAATGATTCCCGCTGTAAAATTTTACGATCTTTCACGATCTCTTCAGCACTAATACTCATCCCCATGAAAAGCACTACAACTATTGACATGAACATGTAGGATATCAGGCTCTTATTTTCAAAGAAAACATATTCATTATTCACCGCAAAGCGGGTGAAATATGCCACGATGATTGCCAAAATTGGTGCTTCCATAAGGTTAACAAGCATATATTGCTTGTCAGTCACCTTAATACGGAGGTTGCGTTCGAAGAAAATCCTGAATTGTTTGAATAATCCGGGCTTTTTAAATGCTGTTTGTGGCAATTGGGGATCAGGTATACGACTTTCCTGCGCTAGTTTTTTCGACTTCTCCAGATATAACTGATGCCAGTATTGAGCCGTAAAACGCCGGTCAGAAGTGAAATATCCGGAACTATTAATTTGTTTGGTTTCCACTATTTCAAGAACCTGCTCAGGATTTACATTGCCACAATTTAAGCATTCGCAGGTGTCAGAATTTATATGATTTACCTGTTGTTTGAAATATATTATTGCATCAAGGGGATTTCCAGTGTAAATTGGCCTACCCCCCTTGTCCATAATCCATAACTGATCGAATAATTTGAAGATCGCTGACGATGGCTGATGAATATTAACGATGATTAATTTACCTTTCCTCGCCTGTTGTTTTAGCAGCAACATCACCATTTCCGAATCTGTTGAGGAGAGACCGGAAGTAGGCTCATCAACAAAAAGGATATATGGTTCACGGATAAGCTCCAAGGCAACATTTAGCCTTTTCCGCTGACCTCCACTAATGGTTTTTCTAAGTGGGCTTCCGACTTTGAGATCTTTGAAATCATAAAGCTCCAGCTCATTAAGAATATCAAAAACCTTCTTCTCAATATCTGCATTTGATAATTCATCGAAACAGAGCCTGGCATTAAAATTAAGGTTTTCCCAAACGGTTAAGTCTTCAAATAATAGATCATCCTGGGGAACAAAACCGATTAAACCTTCAATTTCCTTCTTGTTCCGATGGATATCGAACTGGTTAATCTTAATTTCACCTTGCTGGACAACAATATTCCCGTTAAGAATATTCAGCAACGTAGATTTTCCAACTCCGCTGCCTCCCATAACTGCAATTAATTGTCCTGAGTGTTCAGCGAATGAGAAATTATAAAGTCCGTTTTTGCTGTTTGGAAATCTGAATTCTAAATTATTGCCACTAAATACAAATTGGATATCTGTTTTCCGGTCTATAAAACTATTCGCAATATCGATATGGTAAATAGGTTCTATACGTTGCCCTCGTATAATCCCACCCTCCCTGAATGCATAAAAACGTCCAGGTAAAATAAGATTTCCTTCCAGCGTCAATTCCTCCCTACCCTGTAAAATAAAAATAAAATGTCCGATCTGCGAGGATCGCATAAACAAAATATCGCCATCAATATTTTTTTTCCTGATGTGTTTGGAGCTGGTGCCAGGTGTTTTTTCCTTATTGTCAATCAGTAAGAAATCCTCAGAATCAACCTGATCGTTTGAGGTATGAAAGATAAAGTCGATAAATTTGGCAACTTCAGCCTCATTGATATCAAATACTTGTGCCAGGATATTAAATAGTTTTCTTGCTCTTTCTGTATCACCTCCTTTGGCTAATTCGAGAAATCTGAGAAAAACCATGATCTGTTCATCCTTCTGAAGCCTCCCTTTGATCCGGGTACTGATTCCCAAAGCCTGCTCATCTAAATCGCCCGTGAAGGGTGATTCACCATCAAGATCATAAAAATCAAGCAACTCTTTAAATAACTCCAGATACTCGTCAGAGGATGAGATTCCCAGGTGCAATTGAAGATACTGGGAAAAATTCCGAAGTGCATCTTCTTTTTTCGAACCGGTAATTGCAGAGAATAAGGCAAAAAGATTTATTAAGGCATTTAGGGTTGTCTCGTTCATTGCATATTTAAATTTCTACCGGATGAATACCAAAGGATTAAAATCTACGGATATTGGTACTTGTCAATATCCGTAGATTTCGAACTAACTAGATCATGCTATTTCGTAGCTTTTGAATTTGGGGTGCAATTATTTTAAGTTCTGGATCACCAATTACTTTGGTCTCTTCGAAGAACTTCATAATTGGTTTCATACTTTCAAAATATGGCTTTATGGTTTCATCTACCGACATAACCTCCAGAAGTTTAAAAACGGTTGAAACACGCGCCTTTTGATTGCTCATTAATTCAAGGAATTCATAGTTGTCATGTGCATATAGACATATCTGGGTAAGTATATATAATGCCTCAACGTTTGCACCCATTATGGATAATCCATATATTTTGGAATGAGTGCCTACTGACATCTGCTTATGAACTTCACTAAATATCAAGCTGGTAAGGATTTTGACAGAATCTTTATTTGATTGATTATTGGTTATTCTTGCATTTAATTTTTTTATGCCTTCGAACTCACCGCCTATTCCAAGATCTAAGACAAGACCACGTAGTACCTTATTAATCTTCAGCTCCATATCACCCCGATTATAAACTGAAGCATATTTTGTGTCAACTGCATAAAAACCGATTCCAAGACTTTTCGAATTTTTGGATATCATTTTTTCAGCGTTTTCAACAGGAAGGGTAAGGTCAATCATGTAAGAAGCGCCAGCATTATTTAGCATCTCAATCAATTCATAGCCTTTTGGCGCATTCGTGACGATTGCCAAAATCTTGCTCTTTAAATTAGCAGTGTCTGTTGCTGCTATTGATCCATTTTTTTCTATGGATTTAGTCTCTTTGGACTGTTTAGGGGAATTTGCACACCCAATCATCAGAATGGTTGCAAGCGTTATTGTAAATAAGTGTTTCAAACAAAAGTTTTTCATGATTATTTAAATTAAGAATAAAAATTAATACATTACTGAAGATTAATCCCTAAAAATATGAGAGCCTAAAAATAATATTTAAATTATGACTTATTGTCATTCTTCAGTTAATTTTAAGTGGCAATTTTGCCTTAACCCTATAGTGCGGTTATAATTTTTTGATTGCTTGGCGCATTCGAGTTTTTATAGACAACATGCAAATAAATCGTTCAAGTATTATTTTGTTATATACTGTTTTACAATTAGATATTGAACTTGGCTTATCCTCTTTCCCCTTGCTTCTTACCCACCCTTGTTTTCAGATTTACTGTTTTACGGCCAGTATTTTCGCAAACTGGTTCCTATTTAATTGTTCACAATGAATAACGAATCGTCCTGGTTGCAGGAAATTAATCCTATCTTTGATACTCAAAATAGACCAACGTACGCTAAGAATAATATCCTTTCGGGATCTATTTAATTTTTAGAAAACGTTATATTCTAAATACGAATAGTTAATCTGACTTGATAACCTTCAGCTTCAATACTAAAAAAAGATACGGAATATTTTTTATAGTACTAAATTTTAAGCTGATGAATTCTTGTTTTTATTTTGTTTATTGTGTTGATATTAAGTTTTTTGTATTAAAATTTAAAAAGTTATTTATACATAGATTCAACCAAAAACGAAATGAAACGAGCTTTCGGCAATATTTTATTCCATAAGCTTATTACCTTCTTTGGCGAGTAGGCTATTCGGGAATAAAAATTAAATACGAAACAGTTGATATGAACCGGTTTCCTTTTTTTCTTACTATTGCCTTTGTGTTCACACTTGCGGCATGCCAAACAACACCGCGTAAAATTACAATTGGGTATATTCAGATCACTCAGGATCAGGTATTAGATGCGGCTAAATCTGGTCTTTTTCGGGCACTGTCAGATTCAGGATTTGTAAATGGCCAGAATATTAACATATTGGATAATAATGCCCAAGGCGATCTTTCGATGATTAATACGATCTTACAATCCTTTATTTCGCAAAATGTGGATCTTGTTATTACAAATAGTACTCCGTGTATGACCGCAGCATCTCAGACGATTAGAACTATCCCGATCGTTTTTACGGTTTCCTTTGGTCCGGAACAGATAGGTTTTAAAACAATCCCAGAAAATCTATATGGCGTTTTCGATCCGTTAGATGCCAGTTCGTTTGTCAACCTAATGTTGGAATGTGTTCCTGATCTGAAACGGGTCGGAATACCCTATAATAATTCTGAACCCAATGCCGAATATTCGGTGAAAGTGCTGAGCAAGGAATTTGGCCAGCGCGGAATTTCGCTTATCACGGCATCGGTAACCAGTTCGAATGATATTCTTCAGGCAGGTCAATATCTTGCAGGACAACAAATTGATGCACTAGTTGCAGCTGCTGACAATACGATTTATATGGGATTGTCTGTTTTGGCAAAGGTGGCTGCCGATCATAAAATCCCGTTGTTTGTTACAGATCCTTTGCAAGCTGAAAAGGGCGCTTCAATTGGACTAGGGGTCAATTACGATCAATGGGGTTACCTCGCCGGACTTAAGGCTGTGGAAATTCTCAAAGGAAGACCCCCCACGCAAAACAAGATTGAACCAATACTGAAATACGACCTGATTATTAATCGGAATGCCTCTGCACAACAAGGGTTATCAATACCTGAGAAAGTAATCGGCAAAGCAAACAGAATCATTAATTAAATTTCACCGTCTTATTCAATAATTAGGATTACATTGTTGAAAGGATAGTCAATGGCAATAATTATAATCGATAAGTTATTTATGGTAAGATACCTGCCGGGTTCAAGGTCGGATAGCTAAATCAAAATTGGAACGTAATTGAAGTTTATAGCGAAAATGAATTTTGAGCTAATTTAAATTAACAGATTTTTTAATGATCAAAATTTCCTTAAATTGCATCATCTAATTTTATACGGCCTCTCAAACCTGAAATTTTGAATTAATTTATCATGAAATCATTTTCACGTGGGATTCTTGCGTTAATCATTGTTTCATCAATTTTACTTCTATCTGATCTGCAGAATAGAAACAAAAAGAAGAGCAAGGTGCCAACTCCGAATCAGATTGGATCTGAAGCGGTACCGGGGAAAAAATATACGCTGGGTCTATGTTATTTTGCTCCTGAAGCTTCTCATGATGAATTGCTTTCAGGGTTATGGAAGCGTCTTGGGGAGTTGGGTTTTGACCGGGGCAAAAATTTAAAAGTCATGGAATCTCATGCCAATGGCGAGATAGGAAATATCTCTCCGATACTCATGAATATGGATAACGAGGTGCTCGACCTGGTACTGGTAACATCGACTCCTTGCGTTACCGGAGCATTGACTACGATCAAAAAGCATCCTGTTGCTTTTACATTTTGTTCTGATCCAATAGCTGCAGGTGCAGGTAAGAGTTATAGGGATCATGAAAAAGGTATTTCAGGAATTGGGTCCTTTCCTCCTGTTGAGAAAACGATTCAGTTTATTCTCGAAACGGTTCCCGGAGTTAAAAAGATCGGGACTATTTATAACAATGCAGAGGCGAACTCCCGGAGTGTGGTTGGCCTTATGCGCAAGGTGGCCCAAGACAAACATGTTGAACTGGTTGAGATACCGGTAATAAACAGTTCAGAAGTCTATCAGGCTACTCAAGCTATTCTAAGTAAAGGGATTGATGCGATGTTTATCTCTGGTGACAACACTGTAACGCAGGCATTTGATGCCGTATCAGGACTTTGTAGCAAGAGTTCTATACCGGTGATTGTAAACGATTCACCCCTGATCTCAAAGGGTGCTTTGGCAGCTATCGGGCCAGGCTGGAAAGGTGTTGGTTATCATTCAGCGAACCTTATTGCTTTAATGTTAAACGGTGCTTTACCGGATACGATTCCTCTCGAGAACTTTTCAAACGAGGAGGTCATAATCAATATGGAAAAGGCCAGAGTACTTGGCCTAACGATACCCAAACTTTACCTTCCAGCAAAAGAACCTTCTGCTGAAGTTAATAGACGAAAGTTTGCCCTTGTACATTATGTCGACAGTCCAAATTCTGAAGATTGTGAAAAAGGAATACGCAAAGCATTGGAAGATAAGAAGCTAATTGAAGGGGCTGATTATAAATTGAAAGTTTATAATGCACAGGGTGATATATCTACCTTGAACAGCATTGCCGGAACGATCGGTAATGAGACCTGGGATTTGGTTTTTGCCCTTTCAACGCCTACTGCGCAGCTATTTGCCAAGAAGTTGCCCGAGGCGAGGATTGTTTTTTCCAATGTTGGTGATCCAATGGCTGCAGGATTGGGAAAATCGGACACTGATCATCTGAGTAATTTCTGCGGAACATCTACGATGAGTGATTTTGAAGGGCTAATTAAGCTGATTCAAACCCTGCATCCTGGATTAAAACGGGTAGGAACGGTATTTACCCCTGCTGAGGTGAACTCGGTTTCTTACAAGGATCGTCTGAATGCAGAAGCTAAAAAACAGGGCATCGAACTGGTTGCCGTACCTGCAAATAGTGCTACCGAAGTTCTTGATGCGGCAAACACATTGGTTTCTAATCGCATTGATGCCTTTTGTCAGATTTCTGATAATTTAACAGGAGGTTGTACTGCGGCTATTCTAAAGGTTTCGCGTAACAGCAAGATTCCATTTTATGGCTTTGTCTCCAGCCTTATAGACCATGGGGCTGTCGCTGTTTGCGCACGTGATTATTTTCAGGCAGGATACGAAGCAGGGGAGATGGGTTATGAAGTATTAACAGGTAAAGATCCGGCTAAAATTCCTTTCCAAAATGTGAAAAAAACCGATTATATGATTAATTTCGAAACTGCAAGGGAATTTAATATTCCTATTCCCGATCAGATTCTTTCAATTTTTCCGCAACTTAAAATGATAAAAAAATAATGATAAAATCTTATTAGAATGGAAAATAAACTAAATATCCGAAAAGATCCTCCCGCAGATGATCAGCGTATCTTTCTTGATGGAAGACTCGATGCCAGCTGTTCGGGTTATCTCGACGATTACCTCGATGGATTAGTGCGCGAGGGGGCTCATCGCCTTATTCTGAATATGTCTGGCGTTCAGTATATGAGCTCCGCCGGAATTCGGACCTTGGTTATGCAATACAAAAAGATTAAACTCATCGGAGGGTTATTTCTCCTTGAAGAGCTTTCCCCCGGAGTGTCAGAGGTTCTCGAGATGGTCGGGATGAAAGAAATGTTTACCATCGCAGAACATGAGACTCCAGTTAAACTCAAGAAGGAATCCAATTCTTTGGAGATTGCTCGTTATCGCTTTGAAAATGAGCCTTTATCCAATGAGCCAATGACCATGGTTTTGACAGGTAATCCCGATTTATCAGTAAATTCGAGCTATACTGCTGATCAAAGCCATACTATTAAGTTTAAAATCAAACAATATGGGTTGGGAATCGGTGCCATTGGGAACGGGTTTGAAGATTGCAGGAGCCGTTATGGCGAATTTCTTGCTTTTGGAGAAGCATTGGTTTATAAACCTTCTGACGGGTCAAAGATTCCGGATTATATGTTAAAAACAGGGAGGCTTGAACCTGAGATTAATGCACTTTATTCACTGCAGGCTGAAGGCAACTTCTCTAACAGAATAACCTTTGAACCGTTGCAAATTAATTCATCGATCTCTCTTACTGATCTTGTTTCAGGATTCACAAAAGCTACCGGATTAGGGCAATTTGTGTTTCTTGTAATTGCCGAATGTGATGGATTAGTTGGTGCAAGCCTTAATACCCCTCCGGTGAATGGCAAACCGTTGTTCGAATTTCCGGATATTCGGGAGAATATTCATTTTACTACTGAGCTTGCTTATCCAAAAATGCTTACCGTTTCATTGGGCTTTTACTCAGCGGATCCTTCAGAACAGGTACGCAAATTTTTACGCCCACAAAAACCCGGATCCTCGGCTTTCATTCATACCCATACCTCGGTATTTCCATTCCAGTCATTGCCAAAGAATGAGAAATCCGCAGGTAAGCTTATTTCTCACCTATTTGATGGAGGACAGATTATGGATGTTCTGCATCTGATCAACGATTCACGTGAACTTGCCGGTATAGGGGAAAGCGCGTTTAAACAAGGAGTTGCCTGGATCGGAAAACTAGTTAATGCTTAATATATAACGTTCTATGACACTACTTATCGGTTCAATCACCATCGGACTTGTTCTTGCACTACTTGCGCTTGGCATCTTTATCAGTTTCCGGATCTTTGATTTTCCGGATATTACCGCCGAGGGCTCCTTTACATTTGGAGCTGCAATTACGGCCTCCCTCATTGTTGCAGGCGTCAATCCGGTTGCAGCAACAGCCATGGCTTTTATCGGAGGCCTGGTGGCCGGCTCAGCAACCGGCCTGATACATACCCAATTTAAAATTAACCCATTGCTCTCGGGAATTTTAGTTATGACCGCCCTCTATTCTATTAACCTGCATGTGATGGGCAAGAGTAATATGCCCCTGCTTTCGCAACTTACCCTCTTTACATGGATTGAAAACTTTTCATTTTCCGTTTCCGGAAAGGAGGCCATGATTGACCTGCTCGGCTGGAGTGTTTCTGTAAGAGATCTATGGGTTCTTGTTTCATGTTTGCTGATGATCGTTGTTCTAAGCCTTATCTTATTCTGGTTTTTCCGCACCAATATTGGAACTGCCATGAGGGCGACTGGCGATAATGATCAGATGATAAGGGCACTGGGTGTGAATACCAATGTTATGATCGTTTTTGGAGTGGCACTATCAAACGGGTTTATAGCACTATCCGGTTCGATGCTTGCACAGTTCCAGGGTTTTGCCGATGTTCAGATGGGGATCGGGATGATGGTCTGGGGTCTCGCAAGCGTGATTATCGGAGAGGCATTGATTAATGAAAAGAAATTAGGTCTGTTGATTGCCGGAGCTGTGATCGGAGCTGTTCTGTTTCGGCTTTTAGTTGCTATTGCTCTCCGATGGGGGATGAATCCCAACGATCTTAAACTGATCACGGCGGGATTTGTATTTCTTGCCCTGGTTTTACCGGGGTTTATGAAAAAGACACGGAAGATTAAATTAGTAAGATAATTGATTATTAATATATTATATCGAATATGTTAGAAATATCAAACCTCTGCAAAACATTTAATGCAGGTACGATAAACGAAGTGATGTCGTTGCAGGATGTTTCCCTTACAATTGAAGACGGGAGCTTTGTCTGTGTGTTAGGGACCAATGGTTCCGGAAAGTCAACACTGCTTAATGCTGTGGCTGGAACCTTTCTGTCCGATTCGGGTAAGATTACCTTGAATGGTAAAGATATAACCCGATGGCCTGAGTATAAGCGGGCCTCTCAGATCGGCCGTGTATTCCAAAACCCTTTTAGTGGCACCGCTCCTGGAATGTCGATCGGCGAAAACCTCGCCTTAGCGGCTAAACGGGGAAAACCTAGAGGATTAGGTTGGGGATTACCTGTCTCCTTATTTGAGGAACTCAAAAGCCGGGTTAAGGTGCTTAATATGGGGCTGGAGGAAAGGCTTGAAAGCCCGATTGGCAAACTCTCGGGGGGGCAACGTCAGGCACTTACCCTGCTGATGTCGAGCTGGATAAAGCCCGATCTGCTGCTGCTCGATGAGCATACCGCGGCTCTCGATCCTAAAACAGCATCCAAGGTAATTGAACTTACCGAAAAAATCATTACCGAGGGTAACCTCACAACACTTATGGTAACGCACTCGATGCAGCAGGCCGTTAGCTTGGGCGATCGAATCATCATGATGCACCAAGGGCAAATCAAATACGATTTTAGAGCAGAGGAGAAAAAAAGACTTAAGGTTGCTGACCTGCTCGCACTATTTGATGAACTTCGAAGAAAAGATCAGATCGACAATGTCGTAGCCGAATTGCTGATGCGTGAATATGTATAATTAGCGTATTACCTTAAAATAATAAATGGTATGGAATAAACGAAGAAGTGTCTGCATGATTTAAACTGCAGAACTTTGCTAGCCACCTTAAAAATTTTACAACGAAACAAAAATTAAATCTCATAAAATATTACTTTGCCATGAAACAATTTCTACGCCCTTTCCTTTTTCTTATTGGAGTGTGCGCCATCCTGCTCCTCTCCGATCTGCAAAACCGTAAAGGGGGGCATCATATCGCCGGAAAAACCAGAATCGCAATTTTTAGGTTTAATTCAAACCAGATACTCGAGGTTGCCGAGAATGGTGTTTTAGATAAATTAAAACAATCGAAGGAGTATAAGAATGGTAATGTTGAGATTCGCAGGTATAATGCCGAAGGGGATATGGCCGTTGCGAACACCATTGCCAGCAATATCGTAAGCGAGAAGTTTAATATTGTCATTTCGATAAGTACACCGGGGTTGCAGGTCATGGCCAATGCCAATAAAAATGGAGGAATAGTACATGTCTTCTGTGCGGTTACTGACCCAATGTCGGCAGGTGTTGGAATCACCGGACCCGCAGTTAATCAACATCCGGACCATCTGGTTGGAATCGGCACCTTCCAACCGGTCGAGGATGTTTTTCGGATTGCACGTAAGATGAATCCTGAATTAAAAAAGGTTGGCGTAGTTTGGTGTGTCGGTGAATCTTGCTCTGTAGCTTGTGTTAAGAAAGCCCGCATAATCTGCAAGGAGCTAGATATCAAACTAGTGGAGGTGAGTGTAGAAAATGTTTCGCAGGTATATGAGGCTGCACTTGCAGTGAGCTCCCAGGCAGTCGATGCCTTGTGGGTTGGGGGTGACAATATCGTCGAGCCGGCTATTGAGATGGTTATTGCCGCGGCAAATAAAAACCATATCCCGGTATTCACCAATAATCCTAATCATGCCTTTAAAGGTGCAATGGCAAATCTCGGAGCCAACTATTTTCAGGTTGGCCAGACGGCAGGAGAAATGGTAAATTCAATCATGAATGGACTAAAACCCTCTCAAATAGAGATTAAGAATATCGTTCCACAGAAACTCTATATCACCGATCCTGCAAAACTAAAGTTGGCTGGTCAATGGGCGATACCTTCTGATTTAAAGGCTAAAGCGGATTCAATTATTAGGTAATAGGAACTGATTGAATTCCGCACTATCCAGATGCTAACTGTAGAAAAGATTATTTTATCGTATTAAACTGCTTCGAGATGATTCAGATTGACATTCAAACAGAACATCTTGTTCCTGTTGTAATTCCCAAGGGGAGGATTGATACCATAACCAGTTCAGACCTGGATCAATGTCTCCGACCACTTATTGAGCGGGAAAGTTATCTGATCATGGATCTGTCCCAATGCACCTTTTTATCCAGCGCAGGCATACGTATTCTTCTGATTTCGGCGAAAAAACTTGGTGCTGGCGCAGGAGGGTTGTTCTTTTGTGGAATATTACCCGAAGTATTCCAGGTCCTTGAAATGGCAGGTATGCTTGGAATTTTTCGCACGTTTCAAAGCCCCGAAGAGGCAATCTCAGAAATTGAGCGAATCCGGCTTTTATCAATTGGATCACATCGATGGAAGGATGGACAGTTCTCGTTTGAATTTACCCCTGTTGAAACTAAAGGAGAGGCTGCACGAATCTGGGATCGAGACGGAATCGCCGGGTATAATGAACTTTCTTTTTCGGTGGGTATCGGTTCTCCCGCTGAATCACCGGAAGATCAGAGCCTGATCCGGGGCGTTTTTATCTCAAATGGTCGTTGTTCCGGTTTCATCCCTGCTGATCCACGCTATCCATCCGATTTTAGCATACCTCATGACCCTGCAAGTGCCGGAATATTCGTCTCCAAGGCACTCACCTTTGGAGACCAACCGATGGGGCTTGTAAGGCTATCTGAGTCTAAACCTATTTCTTTAGAGCACCTCGTTGACGCAATTTACCCGCTTAAGATGCAGTTTAAATCGGATGAGATCAATCCGATGGCGCTTGTGGTTGCAAATTTTGATCCTCAGAATCCATTTGTCTTGTTGTGCGCGTTGGTTGATTCGGAATTGAGCGATATACTGAGACCAGGGGAATTTCCAGAATTTCAAGGTTTAATTCTGACCGGTAAAAATGGGATCAGGCTGTGGGGAGCAAAATTTATCCTCAGTGATATTCCTGATGCTCCCCTCGATGGGAATTTATCAGAATTTCTCAAAAAAATTTTAAACATAGAGAATCTCGTTGAGGTGGAGGCCATCAAGCAAGAGGAGCAACTCGTTAATCCTGTAACCTGGATATTTCTTTCCGATGGGATTAACGATGCATCGTCCAAACGGCTAATAATTGAAACCGATGATGATCTTGTGCTTCAACCCCATCAAGGTTTTCTGACACACAGGCTCTACACCGATTCCGGGCGGGTGGTTATAAAACAGATTCATGGTGGTTACTCTGCTCAAACCTTCCAGGTAACATCTTACGACCATAAAGGGCGTAAACTGAGGCCTACAGTACTTAAGATTGCAGATCGCGCTATGATTTCAAGGGAGTCGGATCGCTGTAAACGGTATGCCAACCCATATATTTTAAATAACAGCGCCATGGTTCTTGGAACTGAATTCGTTGGGAATATGGGAGCGCTAAGGTATAACTTCGTAGGGATTGGCGGGGAACAGACACAGTTAAAATGGCTAACCCATTATTTCCATCACTGGCCAACGGAACAACTGGAGCCTTTGTTTGACAAAATATTCCTGCAAATCCTCCAACCCTGGTATGGACAGCCTATTCGCGAAATAATTTATCCATATCGTGAGCATGATCCCAGGTCTACATTCTTTCCGCAACTTTGTGAAACCGCTTTCGAACAGCTGTTAATCTCAGCTGATGAACCGTTTATCACTGTTAAAGAGACGGATCAGCGACTTCCGAATCCTTATTGGTTTCTGAAATATGAGTTTTCCCGACGACGTGAAACAGCAATTTCCTGGTATACTTCAATCTGTCACGGTGATTTGAATATGCAGAATATCCTTCTTGACGAGGATATGAATGTCTATCTAATTGATTTTTCAGAAACAAAGCCCCGATCGGTAATCTCTGACTTTGCCAGGCTGGAGGCCATATTTATGGTTGATAATGCCCCAATCAACAACCAGAAGGATATGGAGGAGTATCTGAAATTCATCTGTTCTTTTTATAATACTGTTCGGCTCGATGAGTCTCCGGTATTTAATTACACAGGTGAGCATAGCGATCGGGTAAATAAACATGTAGCCTTAACGATCAAGATGAGGGAATATGCCTTTAAATCGGTCAACAATAACCTTGATGCGATCCCTTATTGTATCGCTTTGCTTGAATGGATCTTACCAATAGTATGTTATTCCTCTGCTTCTATCGAACATAAGCGCCTTTCAATGGTTGTTTCCGGACTCTTATGTCAAAATGTGATTAATCCTCATGATTGTTAGCATGAGCTTTTGAATAAGCTATTTGAATAGCTTTAATAACTACAAGTTTATAAGGGGCTAAAATAAGTTAATTTTTCACGGGATATGGCAGGTAATTATCAACGTACTATTTGGTTATTAAATAGTTGGGCCAAGACTGTTGGGCCCGAGTTGGAAAAATAAAATAGGTGGTTAGTTCAGGTTCTGTCTACCAATTTTTCGCGGTTTGGATTAGGCTGAAAGGCTCAAAAAACAGAGAATAAGAAATTGTAAAAGGGTTTGTCCATTATGGTACAAACCCTTTTACAAATCATTATTTTTAATCCGATTATAGTTAAGACCGCATTAACCTGGTGTCTTGAAATGGATTAAACTTTTACCGTCAGGTCAATACTATTTCGCCCATTTATATACCGATATTCAATACTCTTACAACGGCTTTTAAGAATCAGAATGCCGATGTTATCTTCCCAGATAGTCTCGTCCAATAAATTTGACTCGATGCCGGTGCTCTCACATAAAAATTCGATACTGCCATCTTTTTCATGATACGAAAGACTCAGATCGATATCCGAAAAATCGGTCTGCAGCGTTAGTACTTCCTCAATAATCAGCATGATATTGTCATTCACCTTTTTAGATAGCATATGCTTTTCGCAAAATTGCTCCATGTCCCCTTGAATAGCATATAAATCGTATTCCTTGCTCGAAATATGCTGTACCAAGCTTCGGATACGATGGATAAAGGTTTTGGTTTTCTCCTTTTGTGGATTTTCAAAAATCTGTTCCGGGGTGCCGTCTTCATAGATCAGCCCTTCGTCCATGTAGAAGACACGGCTCGAGATATTCGCGGCAAATTCCATCTCATGAGTCACGATGACCATCGTTATCCCTTCTCTTGCAAGTCGGCGGATAACAGCCAGTACTTCGCTGACCATCGTTGGGTCAAGGGCTGATGTTGGCTCATCAAAAAGAAGAATTTCAGGCTCCATCGCCATGCATCGTGCGATGGCAACGCGCTGTTTCTGGCCTCCCGATAGCTCATCCGGGAAGCTATTTACCTTTTCTGCAAGTCCTACCAGACTAAGCAGCTCAATCGCTTTTTTATTGGCTTCCTCCCTGTTCTTGCCAAGCAGTTTTATAGGGCCGATAGTTAAATTTTCCAGTACCGAAAGGTGGGCGTAGAGGTTGAAAGATTGAAAAACCATTCCCATCTTTTGCCGAACCTTTGGCACGTTAGTATTTTTATCAAAAAGAGGGATTTCATCGATGAAAATTTCACCTCCGCTCGGAGTCTCTAAAAGATTTAGGCAACGTAAAAATGTGCTTTTACCCGTTCCTGATGGACCAATTATTGAAATAATCTCCCCTTTATTAATAACGGTATTAATATCTTTTAGAACAATAAGTTCTCCATAATGCTTCGAAAGACCTTCTACTCTAATCATAACTTTATCTCCGATTTTTTAATTGTCCGTTTTCTTTTTGGATCAACTTTAGTTTCTAAATAGCTTAGACCTAAGGTTAACAATCCTGCAGTAATAATATAAAGTACCGCGGCCATGATCAGTGGGAAAAATGCATCAAAGGTGCGACTTCTGATTATATCGCTGGCCTTTGTTAAATCCTGAACCGCTATGTAACCAACCACCGATGTCATTTTTAATAAGGATATAAATTCCCCCTTGAATACCGGAAGGACCTGCCTTACAGCCTGTGGCATAATAATATACGTGAATGTTTGTATCTCAGAAAAACCAGATGCAATACCTGCTTCATACTGACCCTTGTCAACACTTTGAATCGATGACCGGAACATCTCAGAAACATAGGCACCGAAGTTTAATCCAAAAGCAACGACTGCAACCAGTGTAGGGCTGATATTTACCGAAGCGAAAATGATATAGAAGATTATCATAAGCAACACCAGTACCGGAGTTCCCCTGATTAGAGAGATGTAAATTCGGGCGGTTACTGAAAGGATTCTTCTTTGCGACATACGCATAAAGCAGATCAGTGCACCGATCAGTGTTCCGAATAGAGCTGAGAGAATTGCGATAAGAATCGTAACTTCCAGTCCGTCGATGATCATAAGATACCTATCCTCTAAGATGATATTATTATAAAAACTGTTTGAAACAGACTTGAAGAATGAAACTTTCGCAGGTTGGACTGTTTCCTGTTTACTATCCGTTAAATTTTTCTTGGCTACAACTACTGCTGTTTTAAAATAACCATAGCTGTCTGAGAAATCAATTTGTTTAGATCGTTCTGCGCTGATGGCTATTCCGTCAGCAATCATGTCTGCTTTGCCGGCTGCCAAAGCAGCTACAAGAGCAGGAAATGCCATCGTGGTTATTTCAAGATGATAGTTTTGACTCTCGGCAAATCTTTTGATCATCTCAATATCGAATCCTACATATTCGTTATTCATAATTGATACATAGGGTAGATCTTCAACTGCTACTGAGACATGCAATTTCTTTGACGAATTGGGGTTTGTAAAAGGGGCGATAACCGCTTTCTCGACATCATCAACAAACCAACGCTTAAACATTTCGTCATAGACTCCATTTGCCCTGATTTTTTTAAGAAAGGTGTTGAACTCATTTCTTAAGTTGGGATTGTTTTTATTAAACCCAATTCCCAATGGCATATCAAAAATCTTGTCCGTTAATATATCAATCTCCGGATTCCCTTTCATTAATATCCGTGCAGTAATAACATCAAACATTGCCGCATCGATTTTATCAGTCTTGAGTGATAAAACCATATCTGAAGAGCTGTTATACTGAAAAACAGTAGCCTTTGGATATTTATTTGCTACAAAGGCGTCATGAACCGTTCCGGCAAAAATGCCAATTCTCTTCTCTGCAAGATCGTCCGCACTCTTCATCTTCCCTGCCGGTTGCTGAGCTATATTTTTTTTCTTGGCTATAACACTTATTCCCGATTCAAAGTAAGGATCCGAGAAATCAATCTGCTTCTTTCTCTCCTCGGTAATCATCAAGGAGCAGGTGGTGAGGTCAATCTTTTTAGTCGAAAGGGCGGCAAGCATGCTTCCAAATTGAATATCCACAGGTACAAACTCTTTTCCCAGGAAAGCAGCAAAACGCGAGGATAGCTCAATGTCAAATCCAACTTGCGTACCTTTTTTAATGATTGTAAAAGGCATTCCAAGGTCACTGACAATACCAACCTTGAGGATTCCATTTGATTTGGTATTCTTAATCTCAGGCATATCTGTCGCCCCTTTATCCATCCAACGGCTAATCATATCACTGTATGTTCCGTTCGATTTTATCTCCTTGAGAAAAATATTGAAATCAGCTTTCAACGTTGTACTTTCCTTGTTGAAACCTGCTCCAATATCGACCGAAAAGACATCCTTGGCGAGAACTCCCAGATCCTGATTCGCTGCCAATACCTCTTTTAATGCAATATGATCATAAAAGGCAGCATCAACCTTCTCTAAATTCAAAGCCATCAGCATATCGGGAACATTCTGATAATGAGATATTTTTGCGTTCGTGAAGTTTTTAGTCGCATATGAATCATGGACAGAACCAAGCAAAACGCCAATTTTCTTCTCTGCAATATCTTCAACACGTTTCATTTTACTGGAAGATTCCTTTGCAAGGTTTTTCTTATTTGCGATAATGCATACATTTGAAAAGTAGTAGGGCTCGGAATAGTCAATCTTTTTTTTCCGTTCATCAGTTATCGCCAAAGAGCTATTAATAAGGTCTATTTTTCTGGTTGCAACAGCGGCCAGTAAACTTCCAAATTGCATGTCTACTGAGACTTTTGACTTCCCCAGATAAGCTGCAAAACGACTTGAAAGTTCAACATCGAACCCCATTAATTTGCCATCTTTTATAAAGGCAAAGGGGACTCCCATATCACTTACGGTACCTACTTTGAGTTCACCATTGACATTACTCCCTTTAATGTCAGGCATTATATTGACCCGGTCGTCCATCCACCGGGTCACCATATCTTTATAGATACCGTTTGATTTAATCTCGGAGAGAAAAGTATTGTATTGATCCCTTAGTTTGGTATCTTCTTTGTTAAAGCCTGCCCCAATTCCAACGGACCATAAACTATCTACCAAAACACCCACATCGGGATTGGAAGCCATTACTTCAGGAAGATAAACATGAGCAAAAAAGGCCGCATCTATTTTATCCGTATTTACGGCAACAACCAGGTCGGCAAAAGTTTGATACTGTAAAATTTTGGCATTCGGAAAACGTTTAGTCGCATAGGTATCATGGATCGAGCCAAGTAATACACCAATGCGTTTATCTGCAATATCGTCGATTGTTTTTAATATTCCTTCCGATTTCTCGTCTGCTTGAACAGGTATACTTCTTACTAAGGCTGCAATACCGCTTGGGTAATAACTTGTTGAAAACTGAACTTTTTTCGACCGTTCTTCAGTAATTGAAATGCCGGCACCGATCATATCGATTTTTCCGGAGATCAGGGCAGGAAGCATTGCACCAAATTCCATATCTACAAACTCAATCTTCTTGCCTAAATAGAGGGCAATCCTTGTGGCATACTCAATGTCGAATCCTGCAAGTTTACGATTTGAATCATAAAACGACATCGGTTCGGTAACTGCCGCCGTTCCAAACCTTAAGATTCCTTTATCTCCATTGAGTTTAAGTTCCGGCATTGGAGAAGGATTCCCCTTTTGAGGAAACCACCTTTTCATCATGTCGTTGTAGGTGCCATCAGCTTTCAGTGTTGCCAGAACCGTGTCCATTGCGATCTTGAGCTCCTTGTTGCCTAACTGAACAGCAAACCCATACTGGTCACCAACAAGAAGTTCAGATAACACGGTAACTCCGTCATTTTTTCCTGCAATATTTTTCAGGATAGGGAGGTCGTAACAGGCCACATCTGCTTTCTTGTCGCGCACAGCGATTACACAGTCAAGCACACTGTTATAATACTTAATCCGGGCATCAGGAAATCTTTTGAGAACTAACTGATCAGCAATAGTGCCTGTGGGAACAGCAAAAGCTTTTCCCCCTTCAAGCATTTTTAAACTGGTAATCTGGGTTTCCTTTTCTTTGTGGCATCCCATCACTAAGAGTACAACAAAAATTAGAAGTAGTAATATACGATTCTTCATTTGATCCTAATTTTAAATTTTATAAGCTGAACTGAATCCACTAGTTGATGGATAGTTCTATTTATTTTCTCGGTTTGTTAATGATTAGCAGGGGCTATTTCTCAACTAATTTAATCAGTAAATCAAAATTGAGATTGTAATACCTTAGCAGCCAAAAGTAATTTAATTTTGCATTTTATCGCACATTATGAACATTTTTAAAAGATATTAAAAATCGAATATTCTTCGCGATATTTTATAATTTAATTACATTTTGGTTAAACTTTTGTGGAACAGATAATCTTATTTAATATTTAAATTATATTTATCCCGTGATATAAAACACGAAAAATCTTGAATGTCAATTAAACAATACCAACAGATAAATCTTAAAGAATATCATAGAGGTCAATTAAATAAAATTTAAAAATTAATTATGAAAGTTATTCAATCGGATGAATCTCTAGTTAAAATAGCTTTTTCCGGGAGGCTAGACAGCAACTATATTTCCAATAATGACGTGAAATTTTTTGCTCTTTTAAATGGCCTCGAAGCACCCGTAGTTCTTGATTTTTATGGGGTTAGCTTCCTTGGGTCATTAGGAATTCGAATGATTCTAATGGCCCTGAAAGATGTCAAAAGGCAGGGGTATACGCTCAAAATCGAGCATGCCGGGCCTAATGTTAAGGATGTCTTCGAAATGACTAGTCTGGGTGACTTGCTAATTTAAACGGTTTATTTTTTATACAGAATATCGGATTGCTATCTGTGTCAAGTAATTATATTACAATTAATTAGGATTAATCGGGTAAGCTTGGAGATTTAAAATGATATTTTTATTGTATTGTAAAAAAAATAGTACGCTATTGAAATTGTATTATATTTATGCGATAATTTTTGATGCTAAACTCGGGAACCGCATTTTATGAAAAGTTCCTGATTTAGCGAAAATTAGACTAATAAAAGTACATTCGAAGACTCCAATTTATATAGTTTATTGCCGATGTTAATGTCTTTGAAAACCTATTGAGATGAAATGCAAAACATTGTTGATTAAAAATCAGATTGAAGAGTTGAACCGGGTAGTGGATTACCTGGATGAATTAGGAGAGGAATGGGATCTTGCAGTCCCCCTAATCTTTTCTTTGAATCTGGTACTAGAAGAGGCTTTGACAAATATTATTTTATACGGTTTGGATAATCAAAGTGAACACATTATCGAAATTGAATTTAAGAAGAGTGATGATCAACTATTTATTTCACTTATAGATGATGGAATTGCCTACGATCCAACCCAGAAAGCCGATCCAGATCTCACTCTTTCAGTAGAGGACAGGCCCATAGGAGGATTGGGAATTTTTCTGATTAAAAAAATTATGAATCAGGTGGTATATTCCCGGAAAGAAAACAAGAATTATTTAATGCTTACAAAAAATATAAATGTATGAATGTTACAGTAACAAAATCTGAGAATTACACATTGGTTAGTGTTGAAGGACGTGTCGATTCTACAAACGCAGGTGAATTTGAAAAGTCAATGTTGGATGTCGTGGCAGAGGGTGGAAACAAAATTATCCTAGACTGTTCTGAACTTAATTATATCAGCAGTACCGGATTACGGATTTTTCTGATTGTTCAGAAGAAAATGATGGCAAATAATGGACATTTCTGTCTGTGTGGCCTTCAGGCTGGAATAAAAGAGATATTCGACATCTCTGGCTTCTCCTCAATTTTTAAGATGTTCCCTGATAAGGAATCGGCTATTTAAGTGGTAAAGATTTCCTTTAGGAGGAATTTCGGGTATTTACAGATTACTAGTTAAACATAGGTGTGTATTTCTATGCTGTTTCACTTTTTATACCTCTGTTATCCTCTTCTAAGTGCCTGGTGAAAGATGGATTTAAAAGCAGTAGCTATTCTTCCAAATCAAAATCTCCCTTTCACATCCGACCTTGCTATTGTATAGGAGGGATTGTGATGTGAGATTTATTTTGAACTGAGTAGATAGCACATGGGTATAAGGTTATAATAATTAAGATTATATAGCGCATTTATAGCTTTGCAGTGGCTTAAATACTAATGTATTATATCTTTTCAAAGTTATATTTGTAAAATAGTAGAAATAAATAGTTAATGAATTTTATACTAAGCTTTCTTCCGGCAATTCTTTTTTTGGCATTTCTTTTCTTATTAGATAATTTTAATTTGGTTCGGGTTAAAACCTTACTATTTTGTTTGATTCTGGGAATTGCTTGTGCCGCGTTAGGCTATTATATAAATACCTTTATTGCCAAATGGCTTGATGTTGATTATACCTTTCTTTCACGCTATATTGGCCCTGTTATCGAAGAGACACTCAAAGCTAGTGTAATAGTATTTCTTATCTTTCGGAAAAGAATTGGGTTCATAGTAGATGGAGCGGTTTACGGTTTTGCCATTGGCACTGGGTTTTCGCTGTTGGAGAATATCTACTTTCTGCTTAATTCTCCACCAGAATATAATATACTGATTTGGATCATCCGGGGTTTTGGCACGGCAATTATGCATGGAGGGTGTACCGCATTTTTCGCCATCTTTTTTGTAAGTGGAATTAGCCGTTCAGAAAATAAACTGATTTTAGCAATTCCTGCGATTCTACTTTCCGTTTTACTCCATTCGGGATTTAATCATTTCCCTTTAAATCCTGTCCTGCAAACGGTATTAATACTATTTATCCTACCCTTTATTTTCACCTTTGTTTTTATTCTAAGTAATTCGAAACTCCAGCAATGGCTCGAAATCGAATTTAATAGCGAGATTGAGATACTAAATATGTTACGCAAGGGTGATTTTGGTTCAACAAAAGCAGGGATATACCTTAGGTCACTCAAAGAGCACTTTAAAGCTGAGACTATTCTTGATATGTATTGTTACATCGAACTTTATCTCGAACTTTCTATCAAAGCAAAACGTAATATCATGCTTAAGGAGAATGAATTCCCGATAATTATCGAATCAGATCTCACCGCTAAGCTTAACGAATTAGCCCAGTTACGCAAGCAGATCGGGAAAGTCGGGGAGATGGCCCTGAAACCCTTGATTCGGATGGACTACCGGAACCTATGGAAATTGAATCAGCTTAGCAATAATAGTAATTCATAAATCTTAATGGCTAAATTATCTTACCGTAAGATTTTTTAATTAAACAGTAAAAAAATATATTGTTTTACTGTTTAATTAAAATTTTCACAACTTTTTTTGCCCTATATAATTTGAATTTTTCAGAAATTTTCTTCTGTTGACTGTTTTGATTTGTAAAATTAAGTTTTCTAGAACTTTATTCTAACTGCGTTCGAATGACAATTTGCGGAATGGGACAGGCCATAAATCAGGCTTAGAATCAACCATAAATCAAACAGTTTAATTATTATACCGCAGGAAATCAGGTAGATATTGTGATCGTTCTCTTCTCCTTGCTTAAGTCGATGCTCTCTTTTGGCGATGCAAAAGCTTACCGGCCGACTAGCTCGTATGAAGAATTTATGGTTTCTTTAAAGTTGTAAAATTATTAATTTGAATAATTGATAATTTTTAGTGTTATTTGTACGCAAGGAAAAATATATAGAACTACTAACTTATAATGGCCCAACTAAAACCGCACGTTAACCCTTTTCCCGGCATCCGAAGTTTTGAAACGGAGGAGAGTCACTTGTTTTTTGGACGTGAGAGTCAGATAGAGAATATTGTTTCTGTACTCCATGATACTCACTTCTTAGCTGTAATAGGCTCTTCAGGAAGTGGTAAATCATCGCTTATCAGGGCGGGTGTTATTCCGACTATTCTGAAGAGTAAAATTAATGACCAAGATAACTGGGATATTACCGTTTTTAAACCCGGTGATAATCCAATACGCTCTTTTGCTACTGAATATACTCAGCTTTTAAACCGTAAAACCAAATCAAAAGGGAGTGCCTTAGTAAATGCGGAAGATGTCGATCAATTGATGCGTAACGATGCCAATCCGATTTTGAAAGTGCATAAGGATCTGGGATCTAATCCCTGGCTTATTGTTATTGATCAGTTTGAGGAGACATTCAGATACCAAAAACATGTTAATTATGGGATAGAAAAGGAGGCAACCATCTTTTTTGTTAATCTGTTTCTCGATCTGGTGAGTCAAACGGATTTTGAAGCCCCCATTTATATCATCCTGACTATGAGATCCGATTTTCTGGATCCCTGTACCGAAATACCAGGCCTTACCGAAGCCATTAATAAGGGCCATTTCCTTATCCCAAGGATGAATGCTCAATCGCTTCAGGATGCCATTGTAAAACCGGTTAAAGTCAATGGTGATCAGATCTCAAGTGAATTGGTTGAGCGGCTTATTGCCGATTTGGGAGATAAAACAGATCAGTTACCTGTAATGCAGCATGCCTTAATGCGTGCATGGGATTACTGGAATATCAATCGGATTGGAGACCAGCCTTTGGATACTCTACACTATGAAGCGGTAGGAACCATAAATTCGGCTCTTTCCTTGCATGCTGAAGAGATCTATCATCAACTGAATACAGAGGAGCTTAAAAAAGATACGGAGCGCTTATTTAAAGCGCTTACAGATTTAGGGGCAGAAAACAGGGGTACCCGAAGACCCTCCACATTTAGTGATATCCAGAAGACTATTAATTGTTCAGAGAGTGATCTGCTGGCTATTATTGAACAATTCAGGGCTCCCGGAAGAGCATTCCTAATGCCTCCCCATTATGTCCCTATCCAACCCCAAACGATGATAGATATCTCGCACGAGAGTATTATGCGTGTGTGGGATCGCCTTCGGGAGTGGGTCGATGAGGAGACTAAATCGGCCGAATTGTATCTGCGTTTATCCAGATCGGCCGAGTTATACCAGCAAGGTAAATCGGGACTCTGGACAAACCCAGAACTGGAGATTGGAGTTAAGTGGAAACAAAAGAATAAACCAACACCATTTTGGGGTGAACGGTATGATCCCGGTTTTGAGAGGGCAATCGATTTTCTCGATTACAGCAAAAAGGAGTATGACTTCGAAATTAAAAGGAAAGAAGATAGGCAAAAAAGAGAATTAAGCAGGGCCCGAAAAATCGCGGTAATTCTGAGCATAGCCTCTATTATTTCGTTGATGTTCCTTGTCATTTCAGTGAATCTAAAACTTAAGGCTGAGGCAAGTGAAGAGACCGTATTCAAAAAGGGAATTGAATTAAAAGAGGAGAGCAGAAAGGGCGAGATACAGCGAAAAGAAGCTATTTCGCAAAAAAGAATTGCAGAGCAGCAACAAAAAATTGCAGAACAACAAAAATTAGTTACTGAGGAGCAGCGGAAATATGCTATTGAACAGCAGGAAATTGCATTGACGCAAAAGCAAAAAGCTGATCTACAAAAACAAATGGCAGAAGAGGCAAAGGTTATTGCTGAAAATGCAAAAGATGAAGCTGAAAAGCAAAAGCAAAAAGCGATTTCTCAAAAGGTTATTGCTGATTCAGAAAGGGAAAAAGCTGAAAAATCTGAAAAAAATGCCTTGCGCTTGCGTTTGTTGGCTATTGCCAGATCAATGGCTATAGAGTCTTCAAAAATGTATAAAACGATAGAAACTGATCTTCCTGCCCTTTTAGCATTGCAAGCTTATTCTTTCAATAAGAACAACAACGGTTCACCGAATGATCCTTCAATTTATTCTGCGCTCTCAAATATTGCAGATAAAAAACTTATTTTTCGGGGACATCAGGATGCCATTAGAGGGATATCGTTAACTAATGATAGCCAAATACTTATCTCTTGCAGCGATGATGGTACAGTTGGATTATGGGATAGTAATGACCCGGGTAAACCGTACCGTAAGCTTAATTCAAATTTCACGAATAGTGGTTTTCGATGTATTGCCGTTAGCCCCGACGGAAAATTTCTTGTTGCTGGATGCGTAACCGGACAAATGCTTTTATGGGATCTTACTGGTAAAAATCCTACCCCCATAACACTAAATGCACATCTTAAAATAATTAATAAAATTGTATTTGATAAATCGGGAAAATCATTTATTTCAATAAGCTCCGATGGAACCTTGAAGATTTGGAATGTATCAACTCCTGAAGTCCCAACATTTACCTACTCCTCAGATTCAAAACTTTTATCCCTTGTCCTGGGAAGTAATGGTAAAACACTAATATGCGGAGACGAAAAAGGGACAATCAGAATATTTGATTTTTTATCCCCTGGCGAAAAGCCAATTGAATTTCAAACAGACGGATCTCTAATTAGAGCGCTTGGATTAGATAAGACAAATACTATTCTTGCTGTCGGTAGTCCCAAAGGGATCATCAGACTATATTCACTGGATAATTTAAGACAAAAACCAATTGAGTTAATTGGACATACATCAGGAATTAATTCTATTTGTTTTAGCCCGGACGGAAAAACTATGGCAAGTTGCAGTTTTGATAAAACGGTAAGAATGTGGAATTTCGAGGATCTCAAAGAACAACCGGTAACTATTGAAGATAATGATTCATGGGTTATGGATCTTGCATTCTCTTCCGATGGAAAGAGAATTTACGCATGTAGTGACGATAAAACTATTCGTCAGTGGATTACAAGTTCAGACTTATTAGCCTTACAAATGTGCGAGAAAGTAAAAAGAAATCTTCTCCCTGAAGAGTGGAAAAAATTTGTAGGGAAAGATATCAATTACGAAAAAACATGTCCAAATTATTAAAAATTAATCAACGGAAAAAAATGTCGATTACCAAAATAAGACTATTGGAACTGTGTCTTGGGTTATTTTTCATGTTTAGCTACGGAAATGCAATGGCCCAAAATGAATGTGGTGATGTTAGTTTGAATAATGCCAAGAAGAATTATGAAATTGGAAATTTTCAGGAAGTAATAAAATCATTGGAGTCATGTCTGCACGAAGGTTTTAATGTCCGACAGAAGGTTGTTGCATATCGATTAATAGCTATCGCAAATCTGGCAATCGATTCATTGGATGCAACTAAAGAGTCTTCGGCTAAATTGCTCGAAATAAATCCCCAATTTGAACCCGACTTGTTTGACCCTCCAGGTTTTATCCAGATTGTAAATAGCATCAAAAATACCGGAATAGAACAATTGGTTACTTCAGTTTCCAAAAAAGCTGAAAATGTTTTAAAAGCTCCTGCTACCGTTATAATTATTACAGAGGAAGAGATAAAAAATAAGGGGTTTCAGGATTTTGAACAAATATTTCACGATTTGCCCGGTTTTGATATTTCAAAAGGGCGAGGAGCTGGTTATTCAAGCCTCTATCAACGTGGATACAGATCGATTTCAACAGACCGAACTATTTTACTTATTGATGGAGTAGAACAGAACGACCTTTCATCAGATAACGCCCCCATTACACGCCAATATCCGCTCTCTAATATTAAAAGAGTGGAAGTTATCTATGGTCCTGCCTCAACGATGTATGGTGCAAATGCATTTGTCGGAGTTGTAAATATTGTAACCAAGAATAATAGTGAAATATTAAAAAAGAATACTAACCTGGCGGTTGATGTAAACTCCAATTATAGTTCGATGAATACAAGATATTTGGAAGGGATTATAGCCGGAAAAAATAAGGACTTTTCATTTTCACTCACAGGGAGATATTTCAAATCTGACGAAATGGATCTTTCATCTTATGAAACGTGGAATTTTAATCCTGACAAAACAGATTATTATAAGAAAATGAATATATCAGGCAAGGATAAAAATGGCAACTATTTGGCCAATAATTATATCGTCAGTTCTAAACTGAATACGCTGCCAGCTAATAATTCATATAATATTACTTATGATTCTCAGAATATAGCGACAAATATCACTCTTACAGAATCGGGTGCCACTTTGGCAAAGGGACTTGACAGCAAGGCATTGAATCCGGTCCCTGGTAAAAAACCGATTGGACCTGATGCCTCTTCGAAGGAATGGTACCTTAAAGGTAAGATACAGTCTAAAAATTACACATTTGCTGTTGAGACCTGGAAATCCAGCGAGGGCATGGCACCGTGGTATAATGACAATGTATATTTATTCAGAAAAAATTCGATGCGTTGGTCCAACTGGAATAGCAACTTTTACATTAATTATGAAAAAAGCATCAGCGATAAATTATTTTTTACCAATCTGGTATCGTATCGGATTCATTCTGTAAATGGGAGTACAAACTTCGAAACCTACAACGGATACGCCCTTGGTTCCTATAGTTTTGCTGAATTAGCGGCAAGTAAAGATCCCTTGCTAACTACAACGTATTACTATCGCGTTTCCAATCAGATAAAAAATGAAATGCGTTTGTTATGGTCTCCGATAAGCAAATTGGATGTAATGAGTGGGATAGAATTTAAAAGCAGTTTGATTCAAGGGGACTATTTAACTTCAACAATACCTTATCCTGATGAAAATGGTACAATTAAAGCAGCAGGTATTCTGGGTACGGATCATTTCAGGACCTATGATGTAGGAATTTATTCGCAAGCCACCTATTCGATTAAAAAAAATCTGAATTTTGTTTTAGGAGCCAGAGTTGATAATAACCGGATTCGTCAACATGGTGGTTATGGAACAGCCTTTAATCCGAGAATCGCCCTGATTTACAGTCCGGGTTCATTTATTTTAAAGGCAATCTATGCAACGGCGTTTAAAGATGCCTCATTTTTGCAAAAATATGCTACCGTACAAAAAGTCCGGGAATTACCTAATCCCGGTCTTCAGCCGGAAAAGGTCAAAAATATAGAGTTAAGTGTTCTTTGGAAAATAAATAAGGACCTTTCTTTGGATGTTACTGCATTTGATTCTTATTACAGCGATGTCGTTGGTACTGTAATTGTAACCCGTGCGGACGGAACTACTACCGGACAATTTCAACCTACTGGAAAACAACAAATATATGGTTTTCAAAGTAATGCAAAGTATGTAGTTGGAAATTATACGTTCTGGGCCAACTATACCAATACGACTCCAATGGATAAAAAATTGAATCTCCGGATCAGTGATATTGCTTCTTATCATGTAAACTTTGGTGCTGATGCTTTTTATTTTAAACACCTTAACATCAGTCTGCGATCCAATTATGTCGGCCGCAGATTAACGGGTGCAGGTACCTCTGGCAGCAAAAATCCAAATACCGTTTTTGCACCATATCAGCTCTTTCATCTTACTTTTGGTTATAGCGAATTGATTAAAGATATGACTATTCAGCTGGGTGCTCAGAATATCCTGAATACAAAATATTTCGATCCCGGGGTTAGGGAAGCGTCAGGTTCATATGCATCATCGATCCCTCAATATGGAAGAGTTTTAATGATTAAACTAATATATCACATATACTAAAATATACTTTATGGATTATCCGATGTACGACGAATTAAAAGACGATTACATTTTAACGAAAGTACAGTATCCTGATCATATAGAGGAAATTGGCCGTTTGCGAAATCTTGCATGGAAAGACGTGGAAGGTATTAATAAGGAATTCTTTTCCAAAGGACTTTGGTTAGATGATTATGACAAAACCTCCCATTTATGGATTATTCGTTATAAGGAGCAGATGGTTGCCACAGCTAGGTTAAGTATCCATAATGAAATAAATGAAATCCCTTGGAATGAATACATTCCACAGGATGCAATGAAACTTATAAATCCCCCTGTTGCTACAATAAGCCGTTTATGCGTTCATCCTGATTTCCGAAAGAGAGGCCTTTCCCGCCCATTGGATTTGGTACGGATAAAAGTAGCCACAGAATTAAAGGTACATGCAATTCTTGCTGAACCTATTTTGGAGAGATTTAATACATTGGAGAAATACGGTTATCAACACTTCGGTTATTTTGGACATCCGATGGAAATGCCCGGAGTTACGATTGGATTTAGAATAAAATTTTTGTAAAGCTATTTCAATGAGCAATAAAACTTTGCTTTTAAATCTTTTTAATTTAAAAAAGGGAGAAGAGAATACCGTCTTCCTTTTATTCATTTATTCTTTTTTTATTGGCATTCCTTATGCTTTTCTTTATACAACCTCAACATCCTTATTTTTAAGTAATTTTCAAATAAAATTGATTCCGTTTGCGTATATGGGCGGAGGGTTAATAAGCTATATATTGTGGCTCTTTTACCGCAGACTGGAAAAAAAACTAAGGTTTTCAAAACTTTTACTTTTGGGGGCCATATTTCTTTTTATTAGTTTATCCTCATTGGTATTTGGATATTTAATAACAGAAAATAAGTGGTTCGCTTTTTTGCTTTTTATCTGGATTAATGTGTTTCTATTTTTTACCGGGGTTGGCTTTTGGGGCATCGCTTCTAAAGTGTTCGATTTGCGCCAGGGGAAAAGACTTTTTGGTTTAATTGGATCAGGCGAGATATTGTCAAAGGTGATAAGCTTTTTTTCAATTCCGTTCCTTTTAAAATTTTTAGTTACAGAACAGTTATTATATATCGTTGCTTTAGGTCTTTTTATCTGTATTTGTATATTAGTTGTAATTATAAAAAAACATAGGGATATCTTTGATGAACCGTCCGTTGGAAAACAAGAGATTAGGGATCAGAACCATCAACCACGCAAAAAAGGATTATTTGAAATTTTAAAAAATAAGTATTTCGCATATATAATTATCCTCGCAATATTTCCCTTATTCTCCACCTATTTTGTGGACTTTATATTCCTTAAACAAACAAAGCAACAATTCGTTACTCAGGAGCTGGTAAGTAGTTTTCTCGGGATATTTTTCGGATTTATAGCTGTAACCGAATTCCTCCTTAAATCATTTGTTTCGGGCAGACTGATAACCAAATATGGCATGAGTTTCAGTTTGATAGTCCTTCCGGCACTACTATTGTTGACCACTGTAATCGCGTCACTTCATGGAAGTTTCTATGGGATTACAACCATGTTTTTTTCATTCGTAGTATTAAGTAAGTTATTCGTTCGTGTTTTAAGAACTTCATTTCTTGATCCATCATTCCAGATTTTATACCAGCCAATTCCTTCTGGTGAAAGACTTGCGTTTCAAAGCCAGGTTGAAGGAGTTCCAAAGTCCTTCGGTAACATTTTGGCAGGAGTAGTATTACTCCTGTTTGCAAATATTAAAGCATTAACAGTAGTCCATTATAATATTATTTTTATAGCTATTATTCTCTTATGGTTATGGATCTCCTATAAACTATATATTCAATACAAAGAAACGCTTAAGGATACCCTGCTAAGAAAGGAGAGTGATGATATTTTAGATCTTATTGACGGCAAATTAAATTTTATTAACTTGTGTGAATTGATCGAAACAGGTCCTCAAAAGAATTTTAACCTGATTTATAATATTATACTGCAGATTGAACCCAGACAGTCTAATGCTTTTCTACAAATGGTGATGGAGTCTGCTCCGGATGAAACAAAAATAAAGATTCTTAAGCAGATAGAGACCAGAATGGTTCTCCCGGCAAGAAAGTATATTCTTCAATATCTGGAGGAATATCCAAATATACCAAACAAGGATTCTTTTTATTCTGCGATTAATACGCTTTCGGCCTTCGATAAAGAAGATTTTGGTAAATTATCTGAACTAACCTCTTCTGGGGATGCAAACGAAAGATATTTAGCTGCGTTACTAATGGAATATTCGGGCCGTTTTAAGATTTACCAGCTCCTGATAACCTTGTTGCAGGATGAGGATCCTAAAGTCAGAAAAGCAGCCCTTTTTAGTTCAGGTAAACTTCGAAAAATAGAATTATGGCCTTCGATCATCCAAAACCTTTTTATTCCCACATACTCGACTCAAGCAATTTCCGCCATCAAAATGATCGGTGAACCAATACTGGCAGAATTGGATAGATATTTTGATAAGATTAATACAACCAGGGATGTAAAGCTTAAAATCATCTCTATTTATGCCAGCATAAAGGGCGATAAATCTTTAAATTTACTCCGGTCACGAATCCGGTATCCTGATGAATCAATCCGTCATCAGGTGTTTCAGGCATTAAGTAAAATGGAATATCGGCCAAAGCCGTTGGAGATTAGCATGATTAAGGAAATAATTGATGAAGAAATTGCGATAACTGTTTGGATATTCGCTGCAATACTAGATATTCAACAGCAAAATAACAATTCATTTTTGGAGGAAGCACTGCAATGTGAGTTAGTGCAGAAAAAAGAGAATGTATTTCTCTTGCTTTCAATGCTTTACGACTCTAAAGTCATCAATTTTATCACGGAAATCTTTAAGACAGGTGGCAATGAATCAAAAGCGTATGCAATAGAAATATTGGATTTAACAGTTTCTACGGAGATTAAGGAGGTTTTTCTCCCATTGCTTGAGGAGCTTACTCTGGAAGAGAGTTTACACTTTTACCAGGATAAATATCCGCAACAAAAAATGACAATTTTTGAGCGTCTGAAGGACATTATTAATAAAGACTATTTAAAAATCAACCGTTGGACAAAAGCATGTGCTATTTTGTCTTTGGAGGAATTTAGGGACAATGAATCCATATTATTATCTAATCTTCTGAATCCGGATCCCTTTATAATGCAAAATTCGGCAACTATCCTCAGCAAGCATAATCCTGACCGGTTTAATGCTCTTTATCATAAGCTAGATAAGGCAAAAGCTACTTTTATTGATAAATATACGCCTCATATTAAGAACGGACTACCAGAATTTTTACTTTCGGATATGGTCAATCTGGCCAAGAAGAATAGCCTATTCCAATCTTTTCCATCTCCTGATATTGCTCGAATGATTGAAAATTCGACCATAATCAATTTGGAAGCCAATGAAGAAGTTATTCCTGTGAAAGTGGCACCGGATTCACTGTTTTTTGTTTTGTCGGGTGTGCTATCTTTATATTCGAATAATCAGGAATTAAGGCATATCAGGGAAAATGAATATTACTGGGGCATTGTATCTGATAATGAGGAGGAAATAATTCTGAGAGCTGAAAAGGTAACAACTATATTGATTATGAGTCCTGAATTAATCTTCATTACGATGTCGAATAATAGTGAATATACGCAGGAAGTAATAGAAATCCTAAGTAAAATAGCATGATGATTCAAAAGATGAAACCCAAACAAGGAGCAAATATAACGTTCACGTTAACCACCGGAATTATTCTACTTTGGTTGTTAAGCCCACTCTGTTCATTTTCCCAAACCCGGGATACAGGATTGCCGTTTGTTAAAAACTACTATCCATCGGAATATAAGGCCCATGTTCAGAATTTCGATATCGTCCAGGATATAAGAGGGATTATGTATTTTGCAAATTTCCGGGGTATACTTGAATTTGACGGGCAAACCTGGAAAACCATTCAAACATCAAAAATATCACAGGTTACCTCTCTGGCTATTGATTCTTTAGGGACCATCTTTGTGGGGGCAGCAGGTGAAATAGGATTGCTTAAGCCGGATGCAAAGGGGGAGTTGTTTTTTTCCAGCTTGGTCGATTCATTGCCGAAAGAGGATCGTCATTTTAAAACTATTAGTACAATCCTGCCTACTAAAGAAGGGGTATTTTTTGTTACTGATGCCTCCATTCTTATCTGGAATAAAGGTTCTTTCAAGACCATAAAGGGTGAAGGCCCTATAAATGCTGCTTATTATGTAAATGAAAAACTCTTTTTCTTTGATAAACGCAATGGATTGCAATATCTGCTTAATAACCAGAAGATTAAGGTGCAAACCGAAAATCAATTTTCGGAGGCTATTGTAATTAAAGCGATGTTGCCTTTCGGTCCTAATAAAGAACTTATTGCAACGGGTATAAACGGACTGTTAGTGTTGGATGAAAATGGCATTACTAATTTTCGAACATCTGACGACAACTTTTTGAAGCAAAACAGCATCTCCTGTGCTACTAAACTTAAAGACGGCACAATCTGTCTGGGTACTGAACGCGGTGGTCTTGCAATCTTTTATCCCGATGGTACCTTAAAACAAAAAATTGATCAGGGAATTCAGAATGACTATATCCGTGCCTTATATGTTGATAATAATGATATATTATGGGCTGCACTTGATAATGGCATTTCTCGTATTGAAATTCCCTCGAGTCTCTCTTTCTTCGACCCCAAAAGGGGTGTCGATGGTGTGGTTAATCAAATTTTGCGCCATAATGGGAATATTTACTTTGCAACGGATAAAGGTTTATATCACTATGATGATACTCAGAAAAGATATGCCGCAATAACCGGCATTAATTCGGCTTGCTGGTCGCTATTGTCTGATAAGAATTCCATTATCGCAGCAACAAGCAGGGGGGTTTTTTTAACCACCGGAAGTTCAACAGAATTGCTGGCCCCCGGATTTTCATTCAAAATAGTTCAATCAAGTATTCATAATTCATCTATTTACGTTGGACAGCTCGATGGGATAACCCATTTAGAGAATGTGAATGGAAGGTGGATTTCCAAAGGTAAGATACCTGGAGTAACTGGCGAAGTGTCTGAAATACAAGAGGATCAAAGTGGCATCTTATGGGCTGTAGTAGCGACGGAAGGGTTGGTGCGGATTAATCCCAATGGCAATCCAGTAATTTATGATGAAACCAAAGGGTTACCGTCACGTTTTGGAAATCACCTGAGCAAGATTAATGGTTCGTTAGTTGTGACGACTCAAAATGGTATGTTTTCATACGATGGAACAGCAAATACTTTCGCACCTGTTAAAAAACTCCTCAATGATACGATAATGCCAAAGGAGTGGATCTCTGCAATTGTTCAGGATGCCAAGGGTCATTTATGGAGTACCAGTGGTGATCAGACAAATATTCAAATCCGTAATGAGAATGGGAAAGTTGATCAATCTCAGCTAATCTTAAATCCGGTAAAGGATAAAACAATTGTGACAATCTATCCTGAATCAAGTGGTAAGGTTTGGTTTGGTGGAACTGATGGTGCATTTAGTTATGATCCTGAAATTCCAAAGAACTTGACAAATATTCCTAAGGTGTTAATCCGCAGTTTTACTATTGCAGGAGATTCAACTCATTTTGGAGGTGCTTTTATCAATAAAGACAACCGTATTTCGACCATCCAATCCGCACAATCAATACCTGTTTTAGATTACAACTTAAATACGGTGGCATTTAGTTTCGCATGCCCATCTTTTAATATGTATGAGACAGTTAGTTTTCAATATTTTCTGAAAGGATTTGACAAAGAACCATCATTATGGATTACAGATGTTCACAAAGAATACACCAACTTGCCTGCGGGTGAATACACCTTTACGGTTGTTGGCAAAAATATTTATGGTCAAATTACTGCTCCGGCAACTTATCAGTTTTTGATAAAAAAACCATTTTATCAAACGGTTGTAGCTTATCTTCTTTACTTGCTATTCTTAGTAGGTCTAATCTATACTGTCGTTCGTATTCGTTCCCAAAAATTGATACAGGAAAAGAAAAATCTTGAACATCTAATTTTGGAGCGTACCGCTGAAGTGGTAAGCCAGAAGGAAGAGATTGAAAAACAATCAGAAGAGCTGAGCAATAAAAACGCGGAGCTTGAAAAGATTAACCTGATTGTTAAATCGATCAACTCAGAAATCCACTTTGCCAGTCTGCTCCAATCTCTTCTCGAAAAAACGAAAGTTATTGGAGGAGTGCAAAAGGCTACGATGCTTGTTCACGATAAAGCAACCGCTTTATTTAGTTTTAAAGCAGGATTTGGCTGGGACGTCGCTTCTGTTTCGGCTGTCCACTTAGCCCTTAATGAAGTCGAAGATTATTATTTGTCTCAGGCTAACGAGGTTTATGAGGACATCTTTGAAGTCATAAAAATCAATTCCGTTTCGGCTCACGAAGGCTTTTTAAAAGTGGAGGATGCCAAATCGACTGTTATCATGGTGGTGCGTGTGAAAGATATGGTAGAAGGATTTTTGATCCTGGAGAATATGCAAATGAAGAGCGCTTTCAATTCTTTTGACTTTAGCCTGTTGCATAATCTCAAAGAACATGTCATCTCTGCATTTATTAAAACCATTATCCTTGAGGATCTTCAAACAACCCTTACAAACCTTAAAGAGACCCAAGAGCAGCTCATTCAGCAGGAAAAAATGGCTTCTATCGGGCAACTTACAAAAGGCATCGTAGATCGGATACTGAATCCATTAAACTATATAAATAATTTCTCTCTGATAACCAGAGATTTAGCTGTTGAGATTGAAGAAATCTTGTCGGATAGTAAGGATGTATTACTCCCAGATACCTTTGATGATCTTACCGATATTCTTGGAATGGTAAAATCAAATGTGCTCAAGGTGAATGAGCATGGCACTTCTGCCTCACGAATAGTTAAGGGTATGGAAAAATTATTAAAAGAAAGATCAAGAGTATTTATTGCTACTGATTTAAATACCCTTATAGAGAGCCATATTGAAATCGCATTACAGGAATATACGGCAGATAATAAGTTGTTTAAGGTTGATATCAAACAAGAGTTGGATGCTAAATCGAATAAGATTAAAGTCTTACCCGTAGAATTAGGTTCAGTAATTGTGAATACAGTATTAAATTCATTCTATGCCGTGGAAGAGAAGATGAAGAAGGTTCCAGATTTTCAGCCACAGGTGATCATCTCAACCGATTTCTCAGACGATATGGTTAAAATTATTATACATGATAATGGGAATGGTATTCCAGCCATCGAGCAAAAACAGTTGTTCTCCCCATTCTTTACGACAAAACCAACATCAAAGGGGACCGGATTGGGTTTATATATGAGTATGGACATCATAAAATCGCATAAAGGGACCATCGAGGTTGATTCGAAAGACGGGGAATATGCAGAGTTTATTATTAAAATCCCTAAAATTGAAGAAAAGATAACTGAATAACGTTAGCTTTTAATTTATTCACTATATTAATTGAGTAACCAGAACACTCTAAGGCACGAAATAATTATTTGAAATATGGATATATCCGATAAAATTTCACCTCCAATAGATGAGCAACTGTTGCTCCTTTCAACAGAATTAGAGGAGATTAAGGAAAAATTTATACAAAGTGATAAACTTGCATTTATCGGTAAACTTACAACCGGTATCATACATGAGATTAAGAATCCACTGAATTTTATAACTAATTTTTCCAAGCTAAGCCAAGAACTTACGGAAGAATTAAGGGAGATCATTGATGGAGCCGGAGATAAATTTGATGAGGATGCCAAGGCCGATTTTGATGATGTACTTTCAATGCTCGAAGGTAATCTAACCAAGATTCGGGAGAATGGGGAGCGTGCTCAACGGATTATTACTTCCATGCTTGCTCAGATGCACAATAAGCAAGAGGTGGTGTTTACCCCGGTAGATCTTAATAAGCTAATAGAAGAGTTTTCCAAACTTGCCTATCAGGGAATACGAGGTAATGACAGTGAGTTTAATCTTACCTTTAAAACAGATTACGATTCGTCGATTGGGTTAGTTAATATAGAATTTCAGGAGATAAGCAGAGTCATCATTAATCTGGTCGATAATGCTTGTTATGCCCTGAATGATAAAAAGAAAAGATTACAAGGGGACTTTTCTCCCGAGATTCTTTTAGCAACTAAAAAGCTCGATGGGCTTATTGAAATAAGGATACGCGATAATGGTAGTGGTATCCCGCAGGTTGTTATTGATAAGCTTTTTAAGCCCTTCTTTACAACAAAGCCAAAAGGGCAGGGAACAGGCCTCGGCCTCTCATTAAGTTATGAGATTATTACCGAAGTTCATAAAGGAAAGATCGAAATTCTATCTAAAGAGGGTGAGTACACCGAATTCAGGATGCTCATTCCCTCAAATTTAGGTTAATGAAAAGATTGTATTTTATTGTCTTGATCTTATTAACTAATCAATTAGTTGTTTAGGTTGCTGTTACCGTTCATTGCTAGGATTATTTTAATTTTTCAACTAATTTTAAGAATATGCGTTTAACAATGAGTGTCTATGCGAGGAAGAACCTAGGGCAGTTATTCAGTTTAACATCGCTTAACCTGGTTAATAAAAAATGGACAATTAGTATATGGTATTGGCCCAGTATACAGGATCGTTATGGTAAAAGTCCTTTACCCTTTGGTTATCCTGGATCTATAACTGGGACACGTATAAGAACGGATCAATGATTGGAATATAGTTAAAAATGTAAAATAAGACATGATCTAAAGAGTCGATTTATTTGCATCAATTAAGAAGATTAATAATTTAAAAAACACACATATGGAATCTACAGTATCAATTTTATGCGTCGATGATGAGCAGGATATGGAAATGCTTATCACTCAAAAATTCAGGAAAAGTATCAGGAATAACGAATATAGCTTTGTCTTTGCGCAAAATGGAATTCAGGCACTCGAACAATTAGATAAGAATCCGGATATCTGCTTAGTCCTTTCGGATATTAACATGCCTGAGATGGATGGATTAACATTTCTTTCAAAAATCAAGGAGCGTAAAAATTCGGAATTAAAAACGGTGATGGTTTCTGCCTATGGTGATATGGAAAATATTCGTACCGCAATGAATCGGGGGGCTTTTGACTTTATTACGAAGCCGATTAATTTTGAGGATATGGAGATTACAATCACAAAGACCATAGAGGAAATCAATCAATATAAGACATTTCAGAAAGACCGCGATCATCTGGTATCTATTAAAAAAGACCTTAGCATTGCCTACGATATTCAACAGTCAATGTTGCCACAGAAATTTCCGGCATTCCCAGACCGTACCGATTTCGACCTTCATGGTGTTCTTCAACCCGCTAAAACGGTGGGAGGTGATCTGTTCGACTATTTCCTGATTGATGAAGATCATCTGTTTTTTATGGTTGGCGACGTTTCAGATAAAGGTATATCTGCCGCTCTGTTTATGGCAATCACGAAATCACTCTTTAATAGTAACTTCTCAGGTACTATAAATCCCAATATGGTTGAGGAGATAACCAAGATAAATAAGGCATTATCGCATAATAATGAGGCGATGATGTTCGTTACTATATTCGTATGTATTCTCAATCTCAAAACTGGGGAAGTGAACTATGTTGACGGAGGCCATGAATGTCCTCTGATACTTAGGGGCGGAAAAAAAGTTGAGGTTTTTAAGAAAGCAAATGGTTTTCCGCTGTGTATCGATCCCGATTTTGATTACAAACAATTTCAGTTTTACCTGCAACCTGGCGATTCGATTGTGTTGTACACCGATGGACTGGAAGATGCCCATAATGCAGCCGACCAGCGCCGAACGATCCAGCCTACTATTGAAATTCTGGAGGCTCTCGAGCCAAATCAGACTCCGGTACAAATAAACGAAATACTGCTGAAGGAGGTAAATAGCTTTATCGGTACTGCTGCTCAATTTGATGATATCACTATTCTTACCGTAAATTATTATGGATAATTCGGAATTTTAATACCTCTATTATTGGCTATTCTAATCTTTAAAAAACTATGATTTAGCGTGATTAGCACTTTTTGTGGCTCGTTTCTTATTTGATATAAGTGTTGACTATTAATTGAATAGGTAGCGATTTGAAGGCGCAGGTTTTTTTTACTTGGTTATTTATTCGTGTGTAACTTTTATTATCTTGCATTCAATTATTCAAAATAAAAACGGATCAAAGATTTAGTATTATGAAGAGATATTTTTTAAAGACTCGGTTTATTTTTTTTATAGCAATTCTGCTATTAACAGGATGTAATCAAAGACCAAAGGTAAATCAGATTAAAAACTCGAAAGGTCAGACAGAAATTGTTGAGGCTGAAGTTTTTGATGCTGTTAAGCTGAAAGATCAGTTGGTTGAGATTGTTAAAACAGCCCCCAACTCCGGAGATCTTGTAGATTTTATAAATAAGATAGGTTATTCGTATATGGCTGATCTTACTCTTCCTACCCAAAATGCTGAGAAATACATCACGGTAGCAGAACAGAGTCTGGCTCTGGGAATCTATAAGTTTGACCTCTTTTATGCCAAAGCTTATAACCGATTTGATGTGGTAAGTCAAATTTTTGAAGTACAGGAGAAACTAGTTAGTAAGATTGGCTTACAGGGTGATATAGCAGTAATTCAAAAATATAACGAGCGGATTAAACGTAATAAAGAGAATACAGACTCACTGAGTGTTATTATTTCTGCCGTGATGAATGAGCTGGCACAAGACTATTTATCAGGCGAGCATTCTGGGGTTTATGCCTTGTCTTATATTAGTGCAAACATTGAAGGGTTATACATTCTTACGCAGATCGCCTTAATGTCCAAAGATAACCCCGAAATCATTAAGGTAATTGGACAACAAAAAGATCGGGTTAAAACAAATTATCAATTATTGGAAATTATGGCTGGCGACCCTGCAGTAATACCTATTATTGAGAAGATGAAGCCGATATTAAACTCTTTTAGCGTGCCCAATTTTACTGGCAAACAACTTGCTGAAGTAACCCCGCTAATAGCCGGTTTGCGAAATGAAATTTCCAAATAGTTTTTGAAAAGATAATTGTCGTTGTCTGTATTCTTATTGTAAGATACAGACAACAATTTTTTATCAGTACCGTTTTTATTTCAGCAACTAATCAATGAATGAAATTACCCTAAATGCGCTGATCAACTTATTTGCAATCTTCTCTGCAATAATCCGGTCAGAACGGGAATATGCGAAAAAATCGTTCTCCTCGTATCTAGAATTGCATTTGGGAATATCATCCTCCGAGGATTATCAAAAATTATTTGATGAATTAATAGGCTTCTATGGTATAAACCAACCTGACGATCCCTTGCTCGATATGATTCACCAGGCTGAATCGATCTGCTTAAATATTAGGGGAAGACTGCACCGCACAGAGCAGATTATGTTATTTCTTCGGTTCCTCGAACTTGCTCAACGGGAGGAGGATCAGCGTAAAGCTGGCGAATTATTTCAAACTGTTGCTCGCGCTTTTGCTATATCTTCCGAAGATTATAGTAAATATTGTTCCTTTATTTATGGACTCTCGATAAGTGAGACTAAATTTGCTGATTTCCTGATTGTTAATAAAGATTCAGATCACAATCATGAGACTTTAAAGCACCTCAAACGGGAGTACCTCGATGGCGAATTAGTATTCCTCTTACTGAACGATATCGGTCATTATATCTTTATTTTCAGGGGCAATGAAAATCTTTATCTTGAAGGAAATCCTATCTTGTCGGGTCGGTTCTATGCCTTTAAGGAGGGTGGTATTATTCGGGGCGCCAGGATCTCACCCGTTTACTTTACAGATGTAAACGCGGCATTCTTTAATAAAGCTGAAACACCTCTATTTACCCTAAAGGGGCAAAATGCAGAGTTTAAATTTAAAAACAGTCAGAACGGGCTCTATGAGGTCAGCTTCTCTGAACAGTCAGGTCAGCTTGTTGCGATTATGGGAGGAAGTGGAGTTGGAAAATCTACCTTACTTAATGTCCTCAATGGAAATATCCCATTAGATAAAGGCCAAATTCTGATCAATAATTTTGATATTCAGACCCATAAAAAACAGACAGAAGGATTAATCGGCTTCGTTCCTCAGGACGATCTGCTTTTCGAGGAACTTACAGTTTGGGAAAATCTATATTACAATGCCAAACTTTGTTTAGCTGGCTTTAAAGAGCCGGATATCAACGCGGCAGTTACCAAAGTTCTCCAGGAACTCGAATTGTACGAATTCCGCGAATTAAAAGTAGGAAGTCCATTAAAGAAAACGATCAGTGGAGGACAACGTAAACGTCTTAACATAGCTCTTGAGCTAATCCGCGAGCCTTCGATTTTATATGTGGATGAACCCACCTCAGGCCTCTCTTCCATGGACTCAGAGAAGGTTATGCTACTTTTAAAACATCAGGCCAGACTAGGACGCTTGGTTATCGTTAACATCCATCAACCCTCGTCAGATATCTTTAAATTATTTGATAAACTGTGGATTATGGATAAAGGTGGGCGGATGATATACACCGGAAACCCACTTGATGCCATTATCTATTTTAAGGGTCTCACCAACCATGTGAATGCACTTGAATGCGAGTGTCTCCAATGTGGGAACGTAAACCCTGAGCAGGTACTCGAGATTGTAGAGACCAAGAAAATCGATGAATCGGGTAATTTTATCCCCGAACGTCGTTTCCCTCCGGAGGAGTGGTACAGGCTCTTTAAGCAAAATATTGAAAAGAAAGTCTCTTCTGATCACCTTCTAAACGAAGAAATCCCTAAGACGCACTTTAAGAAACCTGGCGTCTGGAGCCAACTTCAGATATTCTTTTCCAGAAATATGCGGATCAAATTGTCTGACAAACAATACCTGCTGATAAATCTTATTGAAGCCCCAATCTTAGCTCTGATTGTTGGATATTTTACAAAATATTCTGAAGGACCCGACTATATTTTTGCGCAGAATAAAAACCTGATCTCCTATATTTTCATGGCCATTGTTGTCGTGCTCTTTATGGGGATGAGTGTAAGTGCAGAAGAGATTATCAAAGATCGGAAGATCCTTCAGCGCGAATCTTTTCTTAATTTGAGCAGGTTCAGCTATATTAATTCAAAAGTTGCATTTCTGATTTTACTGTCGGCCTTTCAGACCATTACATTTGTCCTAGTTGGAAATCTGGTTGTTGGAATAGATGGATTGACTATGACTTACTGGCTCGTTCTATTTTCAGTATCGGTGTTCTCAAATATCTTAGGTCTCAATATTTCATCGGCTTTTGATTCAGTGGTTACGATTTATATTTTGATCCCTTTGCTTTTAATCCCTCAGATCCTGTTATGCGGTGTTATTGTGAAATTTGATGACCTTCAAGACAAATCTGCGGATAAAGATTCTGTCCCAATTGTGGGAGAAATGATGGTCGCACGCTGGGCCTTTGAAGCTTTAGCTGTTGAGCAATTTATGGGGAATGATTATATGGCTGATTTTTTTGAGCAGGAAAAGGAGTTGTCTCAAGTCAGGTTCCGTTCTGATCTTCTTATCACCGAACTACTCGGAAGAGTCGAATTTATTGCAGGACAGATCAATAAAGGAATGCCGGCTAAGGATTTTGCACCCAAGATGGCTATTATTCGCAATGAAATTAAAAAGCTTGACACGGATGAAGTTTTGCCTCCTCTGGAAATCGTTAACTCAATCACACCTTCAAAGTTCTCAGATACGATTGCTCAATTAGTCAAAAAACACCTCGCAGAATTGCAGGATTATTACCTTGGAAGGAAAAATAAATTGCGCAAAGAGATTGATCTTAAGGTATTTAAACTTAACCAGCAATTTGGTAAGAATTACCTTTTTAATCTTAAACAGCAATACCATAACCTCGCAATTGAAAGCCTGGCTATGAATGGCGGTTCAAAAGAGTATTACAGGGAGACAGCTTCGGGACTGACTCAAAAAGTGGCTCCAATCTATAAAGTCCCTGAATTTACTAACGGCAGAGCCCATTTTCTTGCTTCCGAAAAAATAATCTTCTCTTTTCCTGTTAATACATTAGCTTTTAATGTTGCCATTATCTGGCTGATGTCAATTTTCTTCTATATCGCTTTGTATTTCAACTGGATTCGGAAGATCTTTAATAGGTAAGTTTAGTCTGCTACCTGGGACAAGGATTATCTTCTTGTAAAACTCCACAATGAAATTCGCACTGCTTTATCCTAATCATTCAATGTATTAGCTATTTATTGCCATGGATTTTTTCAGCTTTAGTGTTGAAATAGGATGGATATATGTGTAAGATAGTCTTAAGCCATTTTACCTACTTAAGATCGAACATTGGCAAATGGGATAAATGGTTCTGGAATGAACCTTACTTATAGCTTAGAGGAAATTTCTAAAATAATAGATTTGATGCTTTGCAAATCCTCCTTTTCACCTTATATTTGATATGTTTTTGTTGCTCTTGAATTTTAAAAGGCAGTTAACGTTCTAATAAGTTGATTAAACTTAAATTAAAAGAGTATTATGCAACATATTTTTGCCGAATAATTCATTGAATTTAACTATGCTAATTCATACAGAATTAAATTTTTTGCGTAGTTTTTAAAATCTTTATTTATAGAATCTATTGTAGCCATTACTTACCGCTAAACTTTTGAAAACCCTGATTTTCTTTTAGTAATAATACGATATTCTGGATTTATTTTTATTAAACGTATACACCATGAAACGATTTTTAGCCGCTATTATCTTTAGCATAATAGCATCGGTATTATTTGCTCAGCCATGGATAACAAATCTGCCACAGGGGAAATCAAAAGATCAGTTAAAATTTACTGATTATACAAATGCTTTTGGTCAATATTGGGCTCCTTATCATGTCGATAGAGGATTCTATAACGTAAACGGTGTTCAGACTAAGGCTACGGGCTGGAAACAGTTTAAACGGTGGGAGCACTATATGGCTGGTCAGGTTAATCCCTCGTCAGGAGAATTCCCAAAACAAACAGCACAGGAGGTGACTCGGAATTTTCACAAATCAAGGCCTGTATTAAAATCGGTGGCTGTCGTAGATCCTTCCAATTGGACCTCTTTAGGACCAACATCTTCCGATGGTGGGTATGCAGGAGTGGGTCGGTTGAATTGCATCGCCTTCCACCCAACGGATAACAATACGTATTGGGTTGGAGCTGCAGGTGGAGGAATATGGGTTACTACAGATAACGGTTCCAGCTGGAACTGCCTAAGCGATAAGAATGGCGTGCTTGCTGTAAGTGATATTATTATCCCTGGCGATTATACCACCTCGCATACGATCTATATTGCCACAGGAGACAGAGATCATTGGGATAACAACAGTATTGGGGTACTGAAATCAACTGATAGTGGTGCCACATGGACTACTACAGGACTAACTTTCCCTATCGCAAATGGATCTATGGTTTTCAAACTCTTAATCGATCCGGGAAATAACCAAACCCTGCTTGCTGCTACCTCTTCTGGCATATATAAAACTACGGATGGCGGAACTACATGGAATACTCAGTTATCGGCAATTAGTTTTGTGGATTTAGAATATAAACCTGGTGATTTTAATACACTCTATGCCTCTACAACCGGTGGCTCAATCTACATGTCATCAAATGGCGGTTCTGCATGGACACAATCATTTACGAATGCAAGTGCGCGACGTATCGATTTAACAGTTTCTGCCAATCAACCAACCAATGTCTTTGCCCTTGCGGCAAATACCAACAGTGGACTTTATGGCATTTATAAATCTACCAATAGCGGGGTGTCATTTACACAGGTTTTTTCCGGAACTCCAAAGAATATGCTTGGCTGGGCTTCTCTGGGTAATGATACGGGAGGACAGGGATGGTATGACTTAACGATTGCTGCTTCACCCTCAAATGCGAATACGCTGCTCGTCGGCGGCGTCAACTCTTGGCGCTCCTTAGACGGTGGGACGACCTGGGCAATCGTAGATCACTGGTGGGGTGATGGAGTCCCAGCTGTGCATGCTGATAAGCATATGCTGCGTTACCGTGATGATGGAAATCTATTCGAATGTAACGATGGCGGCGTATATTCATCGACCGACAACGGCACAACATGGACCGATAAAACTCATGGGATTGTAATCAGTCAGATGTATAAACTCGGCGTCTCTCAGACTGTTAGTGATGAAACTGTTACCGGGCTTCAGGATAATGGAACTAAATTATTATCCGCAGGGAACTGGGGTGACGTAAAAGGTGGCGATGGCATGGAGTGTCTGATAGATTATTCAAATGTTAATATTCAATATGGAACATACGTCAATGGTCAGCTCTCCAGAACGACGGACCATTGGGCTTCCTCTACAGATATTTCTGCGAATATTCCCGGAGGTCCTGCCGGATCTTGGGTAACACCTTTCCTAATTGACCCAACGAATCCCCAGATCCTTTATGTTGGATATTCAGATATTTGGAAAACCACAGACCGTGGAGATACATGGACAAAAATTTCGTCGATGAATACGGCTAGTAAGGTCCAATCAATGGCCATTGCACAATCAAATGCTCAGGTGTTATACGTTGCAGACCCATCAGTGATCTGGAAGACAACAAATAATGGCACCTCTTGGAGCAATATAACCGGTACACTCCCAGTGAATCTTGGATCAATAACCTATATCGCAATTAAAAATAATGATGCAAATACTCTATGGGTGACCTTGAGTGGTTATAGTGGATCAAAGGTGTATCAATCGACCGACGGTGGATCGACTTGGAGTGATATCGCTGCCGGATTACCTCAGATTCCTGTTTATACCATTGTACAGAATAAACAAACAGCTTCAGAGGTGCAATTATATGTCGGAACTGAAGTGGGTATTTATTTTAAGAAAGGTGCTGATAGTTGGGTCCCTTATAACAACGGCTTGCCTAATGTTTCGGTTGGCGAGATCGAATTTTACTATGCTGCTAATCCTCAGGATACCAAACTCAGGGCTGCTACCTTTGGCCGCGGATTGTGGGAATCGCCTGTGTATTATTCAGCCACGCCGATGTCTTTTGTTTCAAGTACGACCACACAGAATAATATTTCTAACATTGCTCAGAATCAGGTAAATCAAACTATAATTGGGGTTCAGGTAGTTACTGATGGAAATTTGTCGCCAATAAATGCAACTTCATTTGCGTTTAATACGGCCGGATCAACAAATACGGTAGTTGATATAACCAATGCAAAACTTTTTTATTCCGGGGCCAACAGTAGTTTTGCAACTACAACACAATTTGGATCAACAGTGACTGCACCCAGCGGTGGTTTTGTAATCACAGGGACTCAAACTTTAAACGCAGGAACCAATTATTTCTGGCTTACGTACGATGTCCCTGCAGGGGCTGTTATTGGTGATTTGCTCGATGCACAATGCGATTCTCTAACAGTGGGTACAAATGCTATTCCAACAGTGACCAACCCGTCAGGAAGTCGATCCATTGGAGCCGTTAGTTTCTGTACTGCAGGCTCATCGGCTACAACGTATGAATATATTTCCAAAGTTGCTTTTGGATCAATAAATCAGACATCTACCAGAGGTGCCAATGGCTACCAGGATTATACTTCGCAAAGTACAACGATGCAAATTGGCTTAAATTATGCCGCTACAATCACCGTTGCAACACCTTACACTACTGATCAGATCTTAATTTGGATCGATTGGAATAAGAATGGTAATTTTACCGATCCGGGAGAGAATGTATATGTTTCAAGTGGCATCTTTGCTTCTCCTCATACGACTGCAAATTTTACCCCTCCTGTAGGTACGCCGACAGGATCTACACGCATGAGAATCAGGCTTCAAGATGCGGGAATGACAGGATCAAATACTACCTCTTGTGGCAGCTCTAGCTGGGGTGAAGTAGAAGATTATTCAATAAATGTAATCGAGCCCTGTACCCCCCCTGCAGCACCAACAGGACCATCGCCTCAACCATTTTGTGGTAGTACCCTGCCTACGGTAGCCAATTTATCTGCCAACGAAGCAACAATCAAGTGGTATGCAAATGCTTCGGGCGGTGTCGCTCTTGCAACATCTACAGCCTTGGTCGACGGAGTTCATTATTTTGCAACTCAAACCGTAAATGCGTGTGAAAGCACTAACCGGTTAGATATCTTGGCTTCTGTTTCAACCACAGCTGCGCCAACAGGCAGCACAGCGCAATCATTTTGCGCCAGTAATTTTCCAACAGTAGCTAACCTTTCTGCTACAGGAACCGCGGTTGAATGGTATTCTGTTGCAATAGGTGGAACTCCTTTGGCTTCTTCTGTTGCTTTGGTTAATGGGACTCATTATTATGCCTCTCAGGCACTAAATTCGTGCCCAAGTACAACGCGGTTAAATGTTACTGCAACGGTTACTGCGGCTCCATCTGTTCCCACGATCGGAACAATAACACAGCCTACCTGTGCCCTTGCTACCGGAAGTGTTGTGCTTAGCACTTTGCCTGGAACAGGCACCTGGACCTTGACAAGAACACCCGGAACAACAAGTATTGGGTCAGGAACAAGTTCGACCCTTTCAGGTATCCCAACAGGAACTTACACCTATACGGTTACAAATGCTGCAGGATGTATTTCTGTTTCTTCAGCTAATGTAGTAATTAATGCGCAGCCTTCACCTCCTTTGGCTCCTTCAGGAACTGCATCCCAGAGTTTTTGTGCCGGTGCTTTACCTACAGTGGCCAGCTTGGCGGCTACAGGAACTGCACTTAAATGGTATGCCGCATTTACCGGAGGAACCGTCCTTTCAACATCTACCGCGTTGGTTGATGGCACCCATTATTTTGCCAGTCAAACGGTTACCTCGTGCGAGAGTTCGTTAAGATTTGATGTTCTGGTGACACTCACAGCTGCACCTGCTGCCCCAACAGGAAGTGCGACTCAAACGATTTGTTCGGGTGCTGCTGCAACAGTTGCCAATTTAACGGCAACAGGAACTGCGATCATATGGTATGCCGCAGCTAGTGGCGGAACCGCTCTTGCCACTACGGTGGTACTTGTTAATGGAACTCATTACTATGGAAGCCAAACCGTTAATGGTTGTGAGAGTACGTTAAGATTGAATGTAACTGCAGCTGTCACAGCGGCACCAACAGGAAGTACTGCACAATCGTTTTGTGCAGGTAATTTACCTACCGTTGCTAATCTTACTGCCACAGGAACAGCCCTTAAATGGTATGCTGCAGCCACAGGTGGAACTGCCTTGGCTACCACTGTGGCATTGATAAATGGAACACATTATTATGCAAGTCAAAACGTAAGTGGATGTGAAAGCGCCTCACGACTTAATGTTACCGCAACAGTTACGGCTCTCCCTAAGGCACCTACTGGAACGGCGGCACAAAGTTTCTGTGCCGGTATTTCGCCTAAAGTTTCAAATTTAGTAGCAACAGGAACCGCCATTAAGTGGTATGCCGCAGCAACAGGTGGTACTGCCCTGGCTACAACAACTGCATTGGTATCAGGTACACACTATTATGCAAGTCAAACGATAAATACGTGTGAGAGTTCGGCAAGATTAAATGTTACAGCAACAATAACTGCGGCACCATCTGCTCCCACAGGAACGGCAGCACAAAGCTTCTGCTCCGGTTCTACAGCTACTGTAGCTGCGTTGGCTGCAACTGGAACAACTATTAAATGGTATGCAGCAGCCACGGGAGGAACAGCGCTGGCGACAACAGTCACATTGGTAAATGGAACTCATTATTATGCAAGTCAGACTATTGGTGGATGCGAGAGTGCTGCAAGATTTAATGTTACAGCAACTGTGGTGGCATCTCCTACAGCTCCTGCGGCTATTGGTGGAACCAAAACAGTATGTACCGGTAAAACGACCACGCTTACAGATGCTACTGCAGGTGGAGTCTGGAGCAGTTTAACACCCGCAATTGCAACGATAAGTAGTACAGGGGTCGTAACCGGTGTTACCGCAGGCTCTGTTACGATTCAATATAAAGTAACGAATGCCGGCGGATGTAGTAGCACCGCGACTACCTCCGTCACTGTTACCGCAGCCGCTGCTCAGCCGGGTAATTTTACAGCGTCAACATCTGCCGTCTCTCTGGGACAGTCAAATGTTTTATATACCGTTCCCTTAGTTTCAGGGGTAACTTACACCTGGAGCTATTCTGGTACAGGAGCGACGATCACCGGAACAACGAATTCTGTAAGAGTCGCCTATTCTTTGACGGCCACATCGGGTACATTGGGTGTTACTGCAACAAATAGTTGTGGGACAAGTATTGCCCGTACACTGGCAATAACGGGATTAAAAGCCGCTATTATACCTGCACAGAATACTCAGAGTACAGTCGAAGGTCCCGCGGCACAAATTGGAGCAATTACGCTAAAGAATGACCTTCAGGTCTATCCGAATCCAACACAAGGACAGGCAACCTTTGAACTCCAAACTGATCAAAAGGCGAATGTTAAGCTCGATATCTACTCTGTCAATGGTCAGCTGATCGAACGGATTTTTGAGGGCGATACTGAAGCGGGAATTATTCAGACAGTGCTTTTCTCCAGGACCCTTTCCGCAGGTATTTACCCCTGTGTGATGTCCTGGAATGGGAAAAGTATAACAGTTAAATTAGTCGTTATTAAGTAGTGCGAACTATTCATGATACTTTAGCTTTAGTTCCTCTGTGGGTTTTATTCCAAGATTTGATCAAAAACCTTGAACAATTATAAATATTTAGCTTATGTTTAAACTCTAATCGACTAAAACCAAATTTTAAATTAACTGTATGAATCGAAAAAAAAATAATGCCTGTATCGCTACAGTGCTGTTTGTGATACTATTAGTCCTTCAGGGTACTGTTACGTATGCTCAAGATAAAGGGAAAGAACTTACCGAGCCGAAGGTGATCCAACCGGGCAAGAGAGGGAAAGCACCTTCAGATGCGATTATCCTGTTTGAAAAAGGGTCATTGGATAATTTTGAAAGTATTGCTGATGGTGCTCCTGCCAACTGGAAGGTAAGCGGAAAGACTTTCACGGTTAATCCAAAGAGTACGAATATCCAGACCAAACAAGTGTTTGGCGATTGCCAGCTGCATGTAGAATGGAGAACACCGGTAAAAGATGTCAGAGCAAAAAAAGAGGGGCAGAGTTGTGGAAATTCAGGCGTTTATCTCATGGGAAAGTATGAAATTCAGGTGCTTAATTCATTCAAAAATAAAACATATTTCAATGGCCAGGCAGGTGCGATCTACAGTAATTATCCTCCGTTAGTAAACGCCTCCCTTAAACCGGGTAGATGGCAGGTCTATGATATCATTTTTAAAGCTCCTACTTACAATGGTGCCCTTATTACACCTGGGTATTTCACGGTCTTTCACAATGGCGTGCTTGTTCAGAACCACATGGAAATTACCGATCCCACAACCTCTGCAAATTCAAATGCCCCGGAGGGTTCCTCTAAATTACCCCTTATGTTGCAAAATCATGGCAGTGAAGTGAGCTACCGGAATATTTGGATCAGAGAATTATAGGGAGCTGGGATCAGCGGAATGTACTTAAATCTCACTTTTAAAAGAAGGGCTCTTTCAAATTTTCGCAAAGCCCGAATGGAGATGAATGGTGCCACTAATTCGCCAGAAAAAGTGGGTTACAACTTCTTGTGAATCCTGTTTGTGAAATTTTCTTATATTCCAGCCTTTCTATAAACAAGATATTCCCGTTGAATAGCTACTTATATTCCAGGCTTCTTGATGCCGCATGAAAATCAAAGTGATTTATAGAAAGAATAGGACATCCAATTCACCGGTGCGATTATTTCCTTAGGTGCGATGGAGTTTAAATAGAATAGAAAGCTATGGTTTTGACATATTTTTAAGCAGAAAGTTATTGTTCCTCATTGGGAGGGAGGTGAAAAGAAAACGGCTTCTTAATCCATCACCGCTGGTGAAAAGGCAATATATGTATGTATTGATAAATTTTTGGGAAGTATTGAAAGGGGAATTAACGTTAAAGTGATCGAGGTTAATTTGTTCGAATAACTAAGAGTATTTAGGTAAGAATAAAATAAAAAAATGAGTTTTTTATTTGTGCGATGGACCAAAAGAAATTAATACTTTCGCAGTTTACGGTGGGAGCCATAAATTAGGATGAATTCAGTATGAACTAGACTTCCTTCAAGAGTGCTACTGCTATTGTGAGAAGAATAAGTCTGGGAATGAAACTATATCTGCATACAGGGTGTTGATGAATCAGACGGATTGGAAAAATAGTTGCTTAGTTGTGTATTACTTATTATGAAATTAAATTTCTTTTTTTGAAGATTAATCGAGTTGTAAATCGGCCCTATTTCTCTTTATTACAAGTCTTCGTAGATCAATTTAACGAGGGCTTGTGTATTTTAAACTATTAGTATGATGAATAAAAGAGTGTACCTTATTTTGTTTGTATTTGTTGCTTCATTTACGGGCGTTTTAGCTCAGGTGAAAGTAAGCGGTACTGTGACTGATCCGGAAGGGATCACTATTCCTGGTGTTACTGTTGTTGAGTTAGGAACTACCAATGGAACAACTACCGATGTTGATGGAAATTATGCGGTAATTTTGAGTTCTGCAAGTGCAGTATTACAATATTCGTTTGTTGGTTTGACCTCTATTTCTGAGGCCATTAATGGCCGTGCTATTATTGATGTAAAGATGGCAGAAGAGATTATGGGAATCCATGAAGTTGTAGTAACGGCTTTGGGTATCAAACGCGAAAAAAAAATGCTGACCTATGCTTCTCAACAAGTCTCAGGTACTGAACTGAGAAAAGCGGCCAACGGCAATTTTATGGAGGCTTTAAGTGGGAGGGCAGCCGGTATCGATATAAAAACAAGTAATTCCGGAGCAGGTGGTTCTACAAAAGCTGTTTTAAGAGGAAATAAATCACTTGTTGGACTCAGCGAGCCACTTTATGTTATTGATGGTATTCCAATGGTTAACAATAAAGGTAGTCAACCGGGTTCATATGGGGGGAATGATGGAGGCGACGGTCTCTCTCAGATCAATCCTGCCGATATTGAAAGCCTTAATATTCTTAAAGGGGCCAATGCTTCGATCCTTTATGGCAGCCAGGGTGCTAATGGTGTTATATTGATTACAACCAAAAAAGGGAAGGCTGGAAATACAGCCGTTTCCGTGAATTCCAGTACGATGTTTGAAAGTGTGGCGTCTCTTCCTGATTTTCAGTTTGATTACGGCGCAAATAATGGATCGGATTATAGCTGGTCAACGACAAAGGGTAATTATCAGAGGAATTATATTAAAGATTTTTTCAAGGTAGGGGTGACTGAAATGAACACTGTTTCAATTAGTGGTGGAAATGATAAAACTACAGTTTATTTTTCCTATGCCAACACATCTGCAAAGGGTGTAATGCCAACCAATACCTATCAAAAACATAATTTTACGTTGAGCCAATCAACTAAATTTTTGAATGATAAAATTACAATTAGTTCAAATGTAATGCTTGCGAATGAAGTGTCAAATAATCGTCCGGGAGCTGGTTATTTTAACAATCCGCTTACCGGCTTATATTTAGTTTCACGTGAACGCGATTTCGCTGCCTATAAAACCAATTTTGCCATATTTAATAAAGACAGGAATATGGATGTGATGAACTGGTATACAGGCGATGAAAAACAAAATAATCCATATTGGGAGCTTTATAAAGATCCAAAAGTTGCTAAAACAAACCGCTTAATTGCAAGCTTAAAGGCTTCATGGGATATTGCCACACATCTTAAATTGGAAGTTCGCGGAAACATCGACTATGCCAATAAATTGAATGATAAGCGGTATGCTGCAGGTGGAAACCCTGTAAGTGTTAGCCCTAACGGAACCTGGTCGTATAGTAAATATACCGATCAGTCGGTATATACTGATGGAATCTTAAGTTACAGCACTAATTTTGGCGATTTTAGTTTAAATACAATTTTAGGTACCAGCTTCCAGCAGAATACATTCAATGATGGAATGTCGGTAGATAATGGTACAATTTCATTAATGTATCCGAACTTCTTCTCTTTTGAAAACATGCCATTTAATATAATGTTCAACCAAAGTATTAGCAAGGTAATGAAACAAGGTGTATTTGCAAACGGACAAATAGGTTATAAAGAGAAATTATTCCTAGATATTTCGGCACGTAATGACTGGGCCTCTACTCTAGCGCTTACAGGAAATCAGTCTTACCTCTATCCTGCCGTAGGTCTTTCTGCAATTATTAGCCAGATGGTGGATTTACCTGAATCAATCTCTTTTGTAAAATTAAGGGCTTCTTCTTCTCAGACAGCTAATGAGGTGCCGTATAATGTGGTTAATCCTCAGAATCGTATTGGCGGTGCGGGATCACCTGGCGGTATTGGAGGTATCAGCCGAAATACGCAGGTTCCTTTTACAAACCTAAAACCAGAAGTTATTACCAGTAATGAAATAGGTACTGAATGGAGATTTCTCCAAGGAAGAGCCGGCATGGAATTTACCTACTATAGTGATGTGAGCACCAATCAATTCCTTACCTTGAGTGCTCCATCGGGTTCCGGTTATACTTATTATTACGTAAATGCAGGTAAAATTACGAACAAGGGTTTTGAATTGACCATCGACACAGAACCTATTAAAACTACTCATTTTGAATGGAAATCCTCATTGAACTTATCACAGAATAAGAATAAAATTATAGAACTTATTAAATCAAATCCTGATTATCAGGTTGGTGCTGAAGACGAAGGTTTTATTTCCATTATTAAATCGGGCGGATCTTTTAACGATTTGTACATCTATAAGTTTGCCAGAAATGAGGCAGGTCAAATTATTTTAGATGCAAATGGAGAGCCTACCAAGGCCGCGGCTAAAGTAAAAGTTGGAAATTTAAACCCTGATCTTCTGATTGGATGGAATAACACATTTACCTATAAAGATTTTTATTCAAGTGTACTTGTAAATGCCAAGATCGGCGGGATAGCATTCTCAAAAACTGAGGCTTTCCTTGACTCATATGGAGTAAGTAAACGAAGTGGTGATGCAAGAGCAAACAGTACAATTCCAATCAATGCTGTTCAGGGATCTACTTCAGTAACTTCAATTGATCCGGTTAAGTATTATAGGAAAATTGGTGACAGAAACGGAATCATGGAGCCCTATGTTTATTCAAGGACCAATGTAAGATTAGCTCAGTTGGTTATCGGTTATAACCTGGATGTCAGAAAGCTTGGTTTACCTATAAAACAGGCTTCATTCTCCTTAATTGGAAGAAATCTTTTCTTCTTCTTTAAAGAAGCACCTTTCGATCCGGAACAGTCGATGAGTACAGATAATTCGAATCAGTCTAATGATGTATTCGGTGTTCCCAATACCCGGACTTATGGATTCAATTTAAAGGTTAAATTTTAAAATTGTAAAAAAAAATCGTATGAAAAAGATATTTATTGCATTACTCTTTCTGGGTACACTTGCCTCGTGCACCCAGGATTTTGAAAGTGCGAACCAAAATCCCTATCAAATTTCTGATGAGTTACTTCAACAAGACTTTAACTTAGTGGGCTCCCCATTTTCAGGGATGTTGTATGAACTTTTTGGAAATCAAGATAGCCAAATTGAAGAAGATTTGAACTGGGATTCATGGATGGGCTATATGAATTGTCCAACTCCTTTTAAGAGTAACGTAAACAATACCACTTATTATATTCAATGGAACACTTTTTGGGGCCGTGAGTATGGAAACGTAATGTCTCCCTCTAAACAGGTGATTCAATTAGCCAAAACGAATAATGTGCCCCTTTTTGCAACATGGGCTAAACTTATCCGGATACTTTCGATCTCAAAAGTTACCGCTATTTATGGTCCGGTCATCTATTCTAAATATGGTTCAACAGAAAACTCGATCAAATACGACAAGGAGTCGGATTTATACAACACCTTTTTTTCTCAGTTGGATTCAATTCAGTCCGATTTTAATGCACACAAAGACTACGATGGTTTTGTTAAATTCGATCCTAGCTATAAAGGGAATATTAGAGCATGGATGAAAGTTGTCAATTCTGTTCGTCTGCGATTGGCAATGCGTTTATCAAATGTGGCTCCCGATCTTGCAAAAATACAAGGTGAAAAGGCGCTGATAGATCCTGCCGGATTAATTGCTACAAACGATGATAATTTTAAAATCTCATTGCTAGGACGGATTATGCCTGTGGCAATGATTTGTTTTCAATGGAATGATACCCGAATGGGTGGTGTAATCGAATCGTTTATGGTTGGGTTAAAAGATGGTAGGATTTCTAAATATTTCTCTCCCGTTGATAGCCCTAGCCTCTACACCGATCATCCAACCGTTCCATATAAAGGGATTCGTAATGGTGCTTATATTACGGCCAAGAGTGATAGAACCTCTTTTTCCAAAGCCTCTTACGATTTTAATACCGTAGAAAATAGAAGGGCTTTTACTGCCGCAGAAGTTAGTTTCCTCAAAGCTGAGGCTTCCCTTAGAGGATGGGCTGGTGCTGGAGATGCAAAAACCAATTACGAAAATGGTGTAAAACTTTCATTTGCTGATTGGGGCGCTTCAGGTGTTGATGCCTACCTTGCTGACAACAACAGTACACCAATTAATTATGTCGATCCAAAGGATGCAAAAAATAATTTCACTTCTTCTTCTACTATTACTGTTGCATGGAATAATGGCGATAACAACGAGTTGAAATTGGAGAAAATTATCACTCAGAAATGGCTGAGTGCGTTTACCAATGCACTCGAAGCCTGGGTTGATTTCAGAAGGACTGGCTATCCCAGGATTCCTCATGTAGCTAATAATCAAAGCAATGCAGACTGGGGTGTAATTGCTGCAGATCAATGGATTAAAAGATTGCCATACACGGAGGCCGAAAGAATCGGTAATACAGCTGCGGTAAATGAAGCTGTTTCTAGCATGGGCCCAGGTGCAAAAGATAATATCGCAACCCGCTTATGGTGGGATACCGGGACTCCAAATTTTTAAGCTTCTTATGTTGAATAAATAGAATCTATAGATACCCCTTTGCATGATGCATTGGGATTTCTTATGCTTATTCGAGGGGGTATGAAAAACTAAAATACTCGATTTGGAATCCTTTAATCGGATCAAAATTAGAATATTTACAACCACTTGATATTGGGATCTTAGCCAGATATCTCACGCTCTTCCAAAATGGTGCACTTATTCGGCATACTATGGAAATAAGTTATTCTAATACCTCAGCAAAAAAACGAAGGTCTCTCTATACTACCCCATTTGTTTTATATGTACTTCCACTTTTGAATCCACGAAGTTGCAAGGTCATGCTGATAGCGATTCGAGTTTATATAGCGGTAGGGATATTTATTTTATTGCTATTTAATCTCTTGATTCAAATTAATCCTTCCAGTAGTATCGAATTAGTGTCAATTCAACAAAACTTGGCATAAACAAAAAAGGAGTCACAATCCTCATTGTAACTCCTAGCTAATTAAGTGACTCCTGAGAGAATAGAACCACCAACCTTCTGATCAGTAGTCACTTATTGATATTTATTGCTCTTTTCATCTTTTATCTTTTCTTTTCATCCTTAGGTGTTTAGTTAGTTCATTTAACTCCCTCTTTTCATTGATTTTCCTAGTTTTACTTTTGGGTTTTGCATATTTTTTGCATGTCAAATAAATAATAATGAGGGTGCTTCTCTGTTTGGAGACACCCTCATTTGCTGTTATTAAAGAAGTATTTTAAGGTAATAGGCAAACCAATCAAGATTAGTCTGAATTTTAGCCAGTGGTTATTCTAAATTCAAGTCAACTAATTCGTAGTTTGCATTTCGTCCTCCTTCGTTAGTTTGTTTTAAGATTCCTTTTTCAACAAGGTCTTTTATGTCCCGTAAGGCAGTATCGTTAGAGGTTTTGGTTATTTTAGCCCATTTTGATGTTTGCAGTTTCCCTTCAAAATTGTCAAAAAGGCTGTTAAGAATTATGCGTTGACGTTCGTTGATGGGTGTGTGTGCATGTAATTTCCAAAACTGAGCTTTTCGTACTATTTTTTGGGTTGTTTTTTCAGTGGCAAGCATTGCATTTTTGAGGCAATGCAAGAACCAATCAAGCCATTCAGTAATGTCACCTGAACTATGTTGTACTTTTTGCAATATTTCATAATAGCGCTTGCGTTCAGTTAATATTTGGCTTGACATGCTGTAATAGCGCTCCCCACTACCTTCGGCACTGGCAAGCAACATATCGGTTATTGCTCTTGCGATTCTGCCGTTTCCATCATCAAAAGGGTGAATGATAATAAACCAAAAGTGGGCAATAGCCGCTTTTAAAACAGAGTCGAGGCTCTGTTCGTTATTGAACCAATCCAAGAACTTGTCCATTTCTGTTTTTACCGATTCAGGCTGAACAGCTTCGTAATGCACTTTTTCTTTGCCCATTGCGCCTGAAACTACTCGCTTTGCGCCAGTCCTGTATCGACCCACTTCTATTGCGTAAGGTCCGCTATACCCTGTTGGAAAAAGAGCCGCATGCCAGCCAAATAATCGGCTTTCAGTTAATGGCAAGTTGTAACGTTGGGTAGCATCCAGCGTCATTTCTACCACGCCTTCGATGTGTCGGCTGCTTGATATAAGTCCTCCGGTATTAATTCCCAAACGCCTTGCAATAGAAGAACGCACTTGGTAATAATTGAGTAATTCACCTTCTATTTCTGATGATTTTACGATATCTAATGTTAAGGCTGTAAGTGTGGCTTCCTCTTTATCGGAAAATCCTAGACCATTCATATGACCTATTATTTTACCTTGCATAAGACGCACTTCACCAAATACAACATTGATGGCTTTGTCCTGCCACGTGAAATTTGTCCAGTTTTTATTCTCGTAAATATATTTTGTCATCATCTAAAACAATTCTGCGGCAAATATACAAATTAATCACCGCAATTCTGCGGTGATTAATTTAATTTTTCACCGCAAGAGAACAGGTTGTCATTGTTCGTAATTAGGGGAGAGTCTTTCTAATATTGGATATAACGGCAGTAAGATTTGCGATGTGGTCGAACCTTCTCAAATTTATAGTTAGGGTAAAGGTGACAATCCTCCACTTTTTCGTTAACCTTTGAATAAGAATTAAATCCCAGAATTCTTCCTTTCTTCTTATCTTATTTTGATCCTATTCCCTCTTCTTTTGTGAATTTTGCAAGAAATATGATCGAAGAATAAGCTTAGACTAATTGGGGATAAGAGAATAATTCAATTCAATTTCCTGCTTACTTCTTCATTTAAAGGACCTATGTGGTTTTTCAAAATAGCCCACACCATAGAAGAGTCTACCGCATCAAACGCATGGATTAATCGATTACGAAATCCAACAATTTTACGGGCATTATTGAGACTTTCTTCAGGGTGAAGTATCTCAAACTTATTTACAGCTTCCCCGATTATTCCCAATTGTCTTTCAACAGTACTTCGTGTTTAAAGATCTCCTACAAATTCACTGTAATTGGTGATCGACTTGGTAAAATCCTGAATTAACTCAATTGACTGAGAAATATCAGGCAAGTATTTCAGACCTTTTTCCGTCATAAATCAATACTTTAGTAGAATCAATACTCTTTCTTAAATAGGGATTTCGAATCGAGGATTCAGTTAATAAATCAACTTTTCTTTGGAAGAAGAGTTCAAATTTATCCTAAAGAGCAAGTAATTTCTCTCCTCTTTCAATTGGATTTGGATTATCAATCTCAACAAGCAAGTCAATGTTGCTAGTAAGTTCGTTGAATTCATTTGTAGTGGAAGACCCGAAAGCATACAAATGCTTGACTTCATAGCTTTTACACGAAGCTGAAAGGTCCAGGTTTCTTTTTAATATTTCGTCCTTGATAACCATTATCCAAAGATACTCCTTTTTTTGTAATGTTTAAAATAATTGAAATCTACCCTTTTTTAGCATTAAATTCAATTAATAGATGCCACTTTATAAATTTTAAAACCAGGCGGGAAGTACCCTTCAACGCCCAAACTTTAATGGGTTAGAATCTCTATCTGAAAACTTGACAATCTTAGACCTTTTTGTTATACTTTCAATAAGAATCAAACCCCAGAAGTCTTCCTTTCTAGTCATTTAGTGTCATCTAGTTTTTGCAAATTTTTTGCACGAAAAAAGGGTTTGAGAAGTTTTATCTTCCTAAACCCTTGATTTTTCAGTGACCCCGGAGAGAGTCGAACCCCCAACCTTCTGATCCGTAGCTGCTTTAGGCTTGGTTTATTTGTTGTTTTATCGACCTGTATAGATTTGAATTGAAAGGTTTATTTTTTATTAAATTTCAGCTGTTTTCATTCTCTATTTTCACCTAAAAGTGATCTGTTAAGTATTGGAATTTTGGCTTAGGGATAAAGTACCGTTGGTTGCGACTGGTTTAAACGGAATGATATTTAAATGAATTAGTTAGAACCTATCGTTTATGATCTTGCAAAGTTTATTAGCGGCTGAATGTCTCCAGCATCTGCTGCCCTAATTGCATTGAGATATGTGGTGCGTTGGTCGCCTTGTTGTGCTAAATTTGCTGCACCCCAACTATAATGTAACTGCTTGTAAATT
>CAIVMQ010000050.1 GCA_903907075.1 uncultured Bacteroidia bacterium | reverse complement strand
GTATTCAATCTAAACTAATCACTCAAGCCCAATTTTTTCTGGCGAAAGTTCGGCAAAGGTAATCCAATTTATCGATCCGCAAAAACTTTATTCCCCTTTTCTGATAAATCTTTTTAACCAAGAACCAATCAACAAAAATAATTATCTGAACGACGACTTAAAGAACCGATAATTGCCGAAGTCACAAAATAAATTAAGGATTGATATTAATTATATATTCATAATTTATCTGACTGTCTTAGTGTCAAATAGCAAAAATAAAATGAGTCGCAGAGCGCTTAATAATTCACAATAGAATATATTGCAAATATGGTGCACAATTGGAGGAAACCGACATTGGAACAAGGAAAATATTTTAATTTATTCTGCTTCTAATTAACCTTGGATGATAAAAATAGTCTGAGATAAAGGTTTCAGAATTAAAAAAGAGATCAAATCGCATCATGAAAAACCTTAAAATCTATCGATTTTTTTAACTGTTGGCCTCCTTTAAAATTACATCATGCGCACCACCTTCAATAATACTCGTAGAGGATACCAGAGTTATTTTTGCCTTTTCTTGTAGTTGTGGAATAGAAATAACGCCACAACTGCACATGGTCGATTTAATTTTATCCAATGTCACATCAAGGTTATCCTTTAATTTTCCGGCGTAAGGAACATAGCTATCAACGCCTTCTTCAAACTTCAATGCTTCATTTCCACCCATGTCATAACGCTGCCAATTTCGGGCACGATTTGATCCTTCGCCCCAATATTCTTTCACATAACTATTTCCAATTTTCAACCGTTTGGTTGGGCTCTCGTCAAAACGAGCAAAATATCGGCCCATCATCAAGAAATCTGCACCCATAGCTAAGGCTAAAACCATATGATAATCATGCACAATACCACCATCACTACAAAGTGGAATATAAATACCTGTTTGGTCAAAGTAATCTTTACGGGCTTGTGCAACTTCAATAAGGGCAGTTGCCTGTCCGCGTCCAATACCCTTTTGCTCACGTGTAATACAGATAGAGCCTCCGCCAATTCCAACTTTAACAAAGTCTGCACCAGCATTTACCAAATATAAAAATCCATCTTTGTCAACGACATTACCAGCACCAACTTTAACTTGACTGCCAAAAACATCCTTGATATATCTTATAGTCTCTGCTTGCCACTCCGAAAACCCGTCTGAAGAGTCTAAACAAAGAACATCTGAACCAGCATTAATAAGAGCAGGAACACGTTCTTTGTAATCCCGTGAATTAATCCCTGCTCCAACAACAAGTTTTTTATTAACATCTAAGAGTTCACTGAGATTTTCTTGATGATCATCGTAATCTTTACGAAAAACAAAATATTGAAGATGTTTCTGATCATCGATAATTGGAAGACAATTGAGCTTATTTTCCCAAACTGTATCATTAGCAATATTCAATGAGATTCCCAATTTACCTACAATTAATTTTGAAAAAGGGGTCATAAATTCAGCAACTTTCTTATCCAGAGAATCTTTAGAAACACGGTAATCACGACTAGTTACAATGCCTAGCAATTTGCCATTAGCAAGACCATTATCGGTAATTCCAACAGTAGAATGGCCAGTTTTACTTACCAGAGCTAAAACATCCGATAAACAATGATCGGGAGTAAGATTAGAGTCGCTTACAACGAATCCAGCTTTAAATTTCTTTACACGCTGCACCATATCGCATTGGGATTCGATAGATTGAGAGCCGAAAATAAAAGACAAACCACCATTCCGAGCCAAGGCAATAGCAAGATTATGATCTGATACCGATTGCATAATCGCAGAGACTGCAGGAACATTCAGTTCAATCTCAGATTTTTCACCTTTTAAAAATTTAACCAAAGGTGCTTTTAACGAAACATTTGTGGGAAAACAATCTTTAGCTGTAAGTCCTGGGATAAGGAGATACTCATTAAATGTTCTAGAAACATCACTAAAATACTGTGCCATAAAGAAATATATGAAATTAGCAAAGATTGAATACAGCTGCTACTGAATTTTAAAACTTTCCACAAAAGTAATTAACTCAACCAACTTAATCAAATGAATCGGTATAATTATAAAATTGATATGTAATCAGTTATATAACATAACCTTGGCCTCATTAAAAACTCCGGGGTGAGTATTCATTCGTAAACAGACTCTCATGCTTTACAGAAAATTCATTCTGCTGATCGTAGTTATCCGTTAGCTGACGGACATGTCCGACTACTGGCGGATCGGCCTTATCTTCTCTGGTAAAATTAAGCGAGATGGATAAGGTAATAGACAAATGATAAAAAATTGTAGCGCATAAAAAACCCTGGACTCAGTGATGAATCCGGGGTTAGTATAGGTTGGCGGCGGCCGGATTTTATCCCGCTTTGTGCGGGACTCCCACTTTATGCAGTACCATCGTACCAATATTATGAATTTGCAGATAATTAAAAAAACCCGGACTCAGTGATGAATCCGGGGTTAGTATAGGTTGGCGGCGGCCGGATTTTATCCCGCTTTGTGCGGGACTCCCACTTTACGCAGTACCATCGTACCAATATTATGAATTTGCAGATAATTAAAAAACCCCGGACTCAGTGATGAATCCGGGGTTAGTATAGGTTGGCGGCGGCCGGATTTTATCCCGCTTTGTGCGGG
>CAIVMQ010000049.1 GCA_903907075.1 uncultured Bacteroidia bacterium | reverse complement strand
GGTTGAAAAAAGACAATGTCAGTTTCAGGTAAGGCAGGAGTGATGGAAATCTTCTCCACCGGTATCCATTTCCCAGCTTCGTTCTGGTACTGAACATTGAGTGAAGTAAACCACCCACCAAATTCTTCCATACAACCGGTTTGCAAGGCCATCATGCTAATTTCCTGTGGAGTTTTCCAGCCGTATCCATAGTAATCGATCTTTGGACTATTTGATTTCGTTTCCAGACTGTAAAAAACAGAACCACTACCATTGGTTTTGCCATCGTTGAGTACACTAATATTTTTAGCATACATTGGTTTTCCGAAGGTAATCCAGCACGAATCGAGAACTGCCATATTTACTTGACGCACATTGGCTAATATGGTATCAGCTTTAATGGCAATATTTTCGCCACGAACAAGCAATTTAAACTCGTGGGATATTTGTTCTTTCCCATTGCTAAGCAGAATTGTTATCGTTGAAGATCCTTGTTTAGTTGGGATTCCTGTCAGTTTACCTCCCTTAAGGATCAAACCTTCAGGTAGTGATCCTGAAATCAGGCTCCAGTTATATTTTTTATTTGCTTCTGCATAAAAGTCGTAATCGATACGTTTCCCGATTTCAAGAACCGGCAATGGACCAATGTAAAATTCAAGTGGTGGATTAAAAACCGCTTGGGAATTGATTGTGAGTACTTCATTTTCTTGTTTTCCAGAGAGTTTTCCCCCTTTTAAAACCACCAGATCAATTGTTAATTTCAAAGTTTGATCAATCATTTCCGAAATTTTACCCTCAGGCATATCATACCGAGTTATGTTGACGTATTTGTTATTGAAAGGCATTTCCCATCCTTTAATTGGCAGGTATAGATTTGCAGGTAACGCTTTAAATCCATTGACGACACCAAGCAGCCCAGCAATTGTTGCAGCCTGATTGTCGCAGTCAAAACCTATGGCACACGATAAATCAAGTGTGCGTTGGAAGTTACCTTCTCCGTACATTAGTGCCAACACTGCACAAGCACCGTTAAGATTGGCATTCCAGACAGTTTTGGTCATTTCTGGTTCATCGAGGTAATATTTTTGAGCCATCTCTTTTCGGGCCGCTTTCCAATCATTGGGATATTTGGCATGCAAGGCAATCATTTCCTTTGCTGTAGCTAGAAATCGTCCATTTAAAGGCAACGCTTTTAGGCCAATCTTAATTAGCTTTCTGATATCCTTTTCGAAATAGGCAGCCGAATACATAGCGCCATAAAAGATCGTTGGTTCTACAGCCCAATCATCGCTTGTGATGTGGGCAGCCCAGTTGGATTTAGCAGCGACATAGTTTACCATTCCGGGTGCAGTTGCACCCCAGATTTCGTTTATCAATTGAGGGTCGATCTGGTACCAATGGGGGTTCAACTCTTTTTTACCAGTAAATGGCGGTGTGTACCCGAAATGCATAAGGCCTAGTGCGGCTCGGTTAGCCAGCCAAATACGGTCACGAATATGGTACTTCCAGGCATCACAGAGCTGCGAATAACTAGGCTCAGGACCATATTTCTGCATCTGAAGCAGGTACATGTATTCCACATCGGTATCATCATCTGAAAAAGCCCCATCACATTTCTGAAGTTTATCGAGACTTTTACTATAACCATAGGGCCATTTCTCAGCTCCAGGTTCGGCAATATATTTACATTCGTGAGGTAAACCATACATATTACCAATCAATTGACCGATCCATTCACCTGCGATTTTATCACGTAATTCGCTGATCGATATTTTATATGGCTTACTTCCACTCGAAATAAACGGAAGGACAACCAGTACAAAAGCGAAAGATGCTAGTATGGAGGATTTTCTTGCCATTATTGCATCGGAGGATTTTGAACTAGGTTCGTATTTGCACTCAAAACTATTGCCGGAATTGGGAACAACTTTGCGCCCGTTCCCGAAGCCGGTTTATTCCATCCTGCATTTCCCCACACTCCAAAACGAATCATATCCTGACGACGATGGCCTTCCCATGCAAATTCACGGCCCAATTCATCCAAAAATCCTATTGCCGTTAATTCGGGAAGTGTCAATGGAGCTAATCCCGCTCTGGTTCTGATTTTTTGTAAATCCGGATCGTTCAGCATTTCACCTGCTCTATTAAGCCTCCATAAAGCTTCGAGTTTCGTGTAAAGGACATCTGCATAGCGGAAAAGGACAAAATCATTTTCCATATCAGTAACGTAATATTCAAGTCCATCCTGGTATTCATATTTGCAAAAACGGGCACCTTCCCACTTTTTTCGTGCCATATAATTGGCTACAGTTGAAGTATAAATAAATGGCACACCATCAACGATAATGTCACTCCCGTTTTTATCTTTTTGTTGCCCAAAAAGGAATGATTTCTTACGGATATCGGCATCAGCATACTTATCAAGGAATCCGGGTTCAAGTATAAACTCATCCCACATTCCCCCTTTAAACCCAAACGTTGCACGGCTGGCATCATTAAGAGTGAGTGTATACCAATAAAAATGATCCTTTGTCAAGACAGATTGCATTGGAATTATAAAAATATTTTCAGCCGAACCTTGGTTGAGAACTTTAAAATTGGTGAAAAAGTCATCTTCGATATGGTAGCTGGTCAAGGCGATTACCTTATTGCACGCATCAATGGCCTTTTGGTTTTGGTCGGTCCCAATCCATTCTTGGGCATTCAGATACATTTTTGCGAGCAAGGTATAGGCCATTGCCTGTGTAACGCGCCCATAATATTGAGGGGTTGGCACGTCCTGAAGTTTACCGATGTTACTAAGAATTTCGGTCTCAATAGCAGCAAAGACAAATTTTCTGTCTTTCTGAAGAGGCAAACTTTTATCTGTATAGTCTAAGGTAAAGGGAATGTTTCCCCAATTGTCGATAGCCCAGTAATAGTAGTAAGCTCGCAGGATCTTTATCTCGGCAACAACCTGATCTTTAGCCGGGAAATTAATTGGCGATTGTTCTGTTTCATAAATCACTTCATTACACGCGCTTATCCCTTCAAATACATTTGACCAGGAAAGGGTGAGAATTTTATTTGTAGGACTTACCTGATGTTTCTGAATATCATTCCACCTTCCATTGTCCCAGACCATACCATCGTCACGTCCAGGTGCCGCCATTTCGTCTGATGCCAATTCATCCAACGACCATAAGCTGAATTCTTCGGTAAACTTTTGTAGTTTGGCATAAGAACGACCAGCATTCATTAACACATCTTTTTCCGTATGAAAAAAGTTATTAAGGGGAATATCCGAATATACTTTTTCGTTAAGGTTGGTACAAGAGCCAAGTATAATAACAATGGCCAGAAATTGTATTCTATATCTATATTTCATGATTGACAATGTTTTAACAATTAAAATGTAACATTCACACCAAAAGATATCACCGTAGTTCTCGGGTAATAGCTAAGACTTTCAATCCCAGGAGTGAGACCCCCAAGACTAACTTCAGGATCTAAACCCTTGTACTTGGTTAAACAGACAAGATTCTGAGCAGTGGCCGACACCCGCAGTTTAGAAATGTATTTGCTAACATGTTTAAAATTGTAACCCAGTGATAAATTATCCAATTTCAAGTAGGTAGCATCCTCAACATATTTTGATGAGTATTGCCCATTGCCAATAAATTCAGGATTTTGAAGTTGCGTGGACACAATATTCTGACCAATACTTTGCCAATTTTCGTAATACAGCCGATACATATTCAGAGCTTTACCACCTATCTGTGAGCGTAATGAAAGATTTAAATCCCAGTCTGTATAGGAGAAGGTATTACTCCAACCCACAATAAACTTTGGGTTAGCATTGCCAATAGGCTCCCATTTATCAGGACTAACTTGTCCTACCGGGTTTTGGTTTTTAAATTTATCATGTCCTGTTTCATCAACACCCAACCACACCGGGCCATAAAAAGTTCCGATAGGTTGTCCTTCAGTGAGTTTCTGACAATTGAGTGGGAATGAGCCCCCAAGCCATCCGATATCAATTGATTTATTGGTAAATTCAGTATTTGAGAACTTCACTAATTTATTTGCATTCTTACTGAATGTGAGGGTTGTATTCCATGCAAACTTCGTTTTTTTAACGGCTAAAGCATTCAACGAAAGCTCTACACCTTGATTACTGATGGTCCCGACATTGGTAAAAAACTGGTTCGTAAGATAGGGTGGCGCTGAAACAGTAAATGTATAGAGTAAATCGCTACTCGAGCGATAATAATAATCGAGCGCACCACTTATCCTACCTTTTAGGATTCCAAAGTCAAGTCCGGCATTAAATTCCTGTTTCTTTTCCCATCGAAGATTTGGATTTGGATTTGTTTTCGGTCCATAGGTGTTAATCCATTGTCCGTTATATAAAATGCTGGAGTTCAATTTTCGTTGCATTAAGATCAATGATTGATAATCGGCAAAATCCTGATTACCGGTAACTCCAAATCCGATACGGAGCTTAAGATCGCTTACCCAATTTACATTTTTCATGAATTCTTCGCGATTAATACGCCATCCTAGACTAGCAGCCGGAAACCAACCCCATTTATTGTTCTTTCCAAACCGCGAAGAGCCTTCCCTACGCATTGAAATGGATGCCAAAAAACGTTCATCAAAATTGTACATGACCCTGCCGAAAAATGCAATAAGCTGATTTTGAAATTTATCGGAACCCATTCCAGCCGTTCCAGCTGCAAGAGCAGAACCAGCACCTATGTTATTCACCCCGTAATAATCAAAATCGAATCCTGAATTCGACATATACGAATCATTATAGTCGGCCTTCTGATAGGAATATCCACCAAGAGCCTGTATTGTATGCTTTCCAATAGTGGCAGAATAGTTTAGCGTACTCTCGTATAGCAGGTCCGATTGTTTTCCGTTTTCAATATTAGCGACTCCATTTGTACCAATACGACTAGGATAATACTTCGTCATATAACTATTGCTTTCCCAATCAGAAAGGGTATAGGACAAAAAATTCGTCCACCTTAATGAAGAAGAAAGTTTCAATGTCGCACGGATATTTCCCATTGCATCGTTACTCTTTCCCTCCTGCGATCTTTCATTTATCATTGCAACCGGGTTATAAAAATCGGCTCCCGGCAAATAGGTATAACCTCCGTAAGTTGAATTTGCAGGGTCATGAACTGGGCTTGTCGGATTGCGTATAAATGCCTGACGAAAGACATCGTAATTTGCCGGATTATATTTCCGTTGCCCATATGACAGGTTATAATCAAGTGTAAGCATATTATCAAGAGCCTGCTGAATAATATTGGTCTTTATGAGTACATTACCAGCCTGATTATTCATCAGCAACCCTTGCGCCTGATTTACAAAAATGGTTGTTCGATGCGAAAAAGATTCTTTCCCTCCTGAAATGGCCAGATTGTGCTGTTGACTAAAAGGAGCCGGCCGCGTGATCTCTTTAAACCAATTCACCTTCCCGCTGTAAATATTTGAAACTTTGTCAGGGGCATAAGATTTTATTGCTGATGAAAATTCATCAGCAGACAGATTTCTAACTCCTAGAGGATTAACTTGAGACGAAAACTTACCAGAATACTCCACCTGGCTTTGGCCTGATTTTGCTCGTTTAGTTGTTATAATAATCACTCCATTTGACCCTCGAGTTCCATAAATTGCGGCAGCAGATCCATCTTTTAACACATCGATAGATTCTACCTCTTCCGGACTAATGCCTCTCAGATCGGCACCCGCTACTCCATCTATGATAATAAGCGGTCCCTGTCCGGAAGTGAGGGTATTGGTGCCGCGCAAGATGATTTTATAACTCGCCATTGGGTCGGCACCATCCGGATTTACAATTGTTAGTCCGGCCACTTTCCCTTGTAATAACCCCATTGGATTATTGAAAACACCTTTATTTAAGTCCTTTGCCTTAACAGTTGATATTGATCCTGTTACTTCTTTTTTGGTCGTGCTTCCATAACCGACAACAACCACTTCATCGAGCGATTC
>CAIVMQ010000048.1 GCA_903907075.1 uncultured Bacteroidia bacterium | reverse complement strand
TCCGATAAAATTACCCTTACCCAAAAGGAGGTCATAGCCCGGAATATTGATCTTCCTGCAATAGGTGCACAATTCACAAAAAATGACTACTTTAGATCTGCTGCTACAAAAATGAATCTGACATCTGATCAACTGACTCAATTGCTCTGGGACAAATATCACCCGTCGTCATTTTGGATCGTAGTAGCAGGTATCGGAACAGCAGCCTCGGTGATCCTGTTTTTCTATGACAAGCTCATCATTAAAAAAAGTAATTTAAGAATCCCCAAACTGCCAACCTGAATCAAATGATATCGAAGCTATTAAAAGGGACCTTAAAAAACTACAAGAAAAAGCTACTCGGCTTGTTAGTTCTTGTGTCAGCTTTAAATCTGTCAGGGCAGAATCAATATCAGCTATTTAAAACCTATGAGACCTATCGACCAGATAGTACTGGGATTCTTTATTTTGCCATTGACAATTTAAATTTTTTCAAGAATAACGAGAATAAACTGGAACGAAGTGCCGATTACACCCTAACAGGAGCTTTTCTTCGACCAACAGTCGTTTATTATCCCGATTCAAAACTCCGGATGCAGCTAGGAGGCCATGTTCTAAAATATAATGGACGTGATGATTATGCACATCTATCTCCGTGGTTTAATGTTCATTATCAGCCTACGGACAGAATCGCTGTGATTTTAGGAAATCTAGATAACGACCAGGGGCATTTAATGGCAGAACAGCTGTACAATCCGGAACTCTTTTATAGTGCCAAACCAGAAGTCGGATTGCAAACAAAATATACCTCAGACCGGTTGACTACCGATTTATGGATTGACTGGCAACAACTAATAATGGCTGGAGACCCCTATAAAGAGCGGTTTGCCTTTGGGGTAAGATCAAATCTTTTCGTTTCGAATCTCAGTGGAGGCTCTCTGTTTTTTCCGTTCACCTTTTACGGCAGGCACGAAGGGGGCACTATAGGGACAGCACCCGGATTAGCGAAGAGTTTTATAACTCTCACCCCCGGATTAGTCTATAAAAAGCCCATTACAGGCAGCCTAATTACAGATATGGAATTAACTGCGCTATTCTCTTTGTCGACCTACCCAAAGGATAATCTAATTTTCAAGCAATCCAGTGGGTGGGGATTAAGTGTGAGCGGCAATGTGAATACCCCTTTTGGCGGAGTTACCACCTCATTCTGGCATGGACATCTGTTTTATACACCGCAAGGATCCCCTATTTTTCAGAATTACCCCGGCAAAGGCTCGGTGTGGTTAGACGATCATGAATTAATCGATTTAAAGTATCACTATCAACACCAGATTATCAAAAATACCTTCTTTGGATTTATGTTTGATTACTATTACGACACACTTCGCCGTAAAGCAGTAAACAGCGCAGGGTTATACTTAATCGTAAACTTAGGGATCAATCCGTCGGCCAAAAGGTAGGAGAATTGTCGCTTGCCACTCCAATTAACCAATCAGAAATGGATAGCCTTGATTTTATTGCAGTTATTTTCATTTGAAGGTTGTTAAATCAAAAATAATAAATACTTTTGCAGTCCCGATTTTATCTTTATTTGCTGAAGTATCAATCGGGTATGGTAGCAACCTTAGCAAATGTTATTAACAATTCATTGTCAATAACCCTGTTACAATACCTATTGATCGTGTGAATCAGCAAAAAACAGATTGTGTCACAATTAAAAATTTGAAACGAAAGTGGATACTTTAAGTTACAAAACGATATCGTTGAACAAAGCAACGGTAAACAAAGAGTGGGTCGTTATCGATGCCACCGATCAGATTCTAGGCCGATTGGCCAGTGTAGTGGCTATAGTCCTTAGAGGCAAGCATAAGGCAGGTTACACCCCCCACGTGGATTGTGGTGATAACGTGATCATTATCAATGCTGAAAAAGTACGACTAACCGGGAATAAATGGAAGTTGAAAGAGTACATCCGTCATACAGGATATCCCGGAGGTCAGCGCACACAAACTGCTGCCGACATTCTAAAGAAATATCCTGAAAGATTATTGGAGAAAGCGGTAAAAGGTATGCTACCCAAGAACAGCTTAGGGAGCAGGCTTTTCACAAATCTGCATGTATTTGTTGGCGCAAATCATGACAAAGAAGCACAGCAGCCAAAATTTATTAACCTGGACAATATTCGATAGTATCATGGAAGTAATTAACACAATTGGCAGAAGAAAAACCGCTGTTGCCCGTGTATATCTCTTTGAAGGGAAAGGAAATATTACCATCAACAAAAGAGATCTAAACGAGTATTTTCCAGTAGGAACATTACAGTATATCGTACAACAACCGTTAAATCTTTGTGAGGTAGCGGGTCAGTATGACATTAAAGTTAACCTTGATGGAGGTGGTTTAAATGGTCAGGCAGAAGCTCTTCGCCTGGGTATTTCACGTGCCTTACTTAAAATAAACGAAGCAGATTTTCGTCCAAAACTGAAGGCTGCCGGATTTCTTACCCGTGATCCACGTGAGGTGGAGCGTAAGAAACCAGGTCGTCCAAAAGCGCGTAAACGCTTCCAGTTCTCTAAACGTTAATCGACTTAACGCAGGAATTTTTAATAAATATTGTTTAGAATCTAAATTATCCGGACTTCAATTTTTTTGGACTACCGGGTAATTGACTGAACAGAACGTAAACAAATCATTATTATGCCAAGAACAGAATTTAAGCAATTGCTCGACGCAGGGGTACATTTTGGTCACCTTAAGCGCAAATGGAATCCAGCTATGGCTCCGTACATTTTCATGGAGAAGAATGGAATTCATATTATTGATCTTCAGAAGACTATCGTTAAAATTGACGAAGCTGCTGAAGCACTAAAACAGATCTCAAGATCAGGACGTAAGATCTTATTTGTTGCTACAAAAAAGCAAGCTAAAGCAATTGTAGCTGAAAAAGTTACAGCGATCAATATGCCATATGTAGCTGAACGCTGGCCGGGTGGAATGCTTACGAATTTCCCAACTATTCGTAAAGCGGTTAAGAAAATGTCATCTATCGATAAGATGATCAAAGACACAGCCTGGGATAATCTTTCAAAACGTGAAAAATTACAAATTACGCGTCAACGTGCAAAATTAGAAAAGGTATTAGGATCAATCGTTGATCTTACCCGTCTTCCTGCGGCGCTCTTTATCGTAGATGTACTAAAAGAGAAAATCGCTGTTCGCGAAGCTCAACGTTTATCAATTCCAATCTTTGCGATGGTTGATACTAACTCAAATCCGGAAGGAATTGATTTTATTATCCCATCAAACGACGACGCCTCTCAATCTATTGATTTAATTATCACAACAATGTGTGATGCAATCAAAGATGGACTATCTGATCGTAAGGTTGAACGTGAAAAAGACGAAACCGAAACTGACGAGCAGCCTGTTGCAATCAAAAAAGGGGGCCGTAAAGCAGTAGTCAAAATTATTGTTGAAGACGACATTGAAGAGGTTGATGAGAAAGAGGAGTTATTGGACGAGTCAATTGAAGAGCTGTTAATCGAAGAAGATCTTTCGGACGGTTCAATTGATGAAGACACCACTGAGGTAAAGTAATTAGAATTACAACTGTTTAATATAAAATATCAAGAATGAATATTTCTGCTGCTGATGTTGCGAAGTTGCGCAAGGCAACTGGTGCCGGTATGATGGACTGCAAGAATGCACTTACAGAAGCTGATGGCAATTTTGACCGTGCGATTGAAATTATCCGCGAAAAAGGTAAATTGGTCGCCAGTAAACGTGCCGACAGAGAATCATCTGAAGGAGTTGTACTTTCCAAAGTATCAGAAGATAAGAGCTTTGGTGCTGTTTTATCGCTAAACTGCGAGACAGATTTCGTAGCGAAGAATGAGAACTTCATTGCGCTAACCGAGAAAATCCTTAATCATGCTCTTGCAAATAAATGCACTACATTAGATGCTGTGTTAGCACTGGTAATGGATGGAAGAACAATTGGCGAACAAGTGCTTGAGCAAACAGGAATCATCGGTGAAAAAATTGAAATTCCTTATTATACTTGCATTGAAGCTGCAAATGTTGTTCCATATATCCACCCAGGAAATAAACTTGCTACCTTAGTTGGCTTCAGTAAATCCATTGACAATCAGGCAGGAAGAGATGTCGCAATGCAAATTGCAGCAATGAACCCTGTAGCTGTTGACAATACCGATGTTGCTCCTGAAATTGTTGAACAGGAGTTGAAAATTGCCAAGGAAAAATTCCGTCTGGAAGGAAAACCTGAAGCGATGCTTGATAAAATTGCCCAGGGAGCGCTCAACAAATTCTACAAGGACAGTACCCTGTTGAACCAGGATTTTGTAAAGGACAACAAAAGCACTATTCGTCAATATCTTAATAGTGTTGACAAGGATGTAAAAGTTACTTCATTTATCCGTTACACCTTGAATGTTTAAAACATCTAATTCCTAAAAATAGAAAAGAGTCCCGATTTCGGGGCTCTTTTTTTTAAAGCTCATTTTTGGTGTAAATACCTTTTATTTGTAAAAACACTTAGTCCTGGGATCACTGGAACAGGAGAAAATCAGCCGCAAATATTACGAAGAAGCAACCTGGTTCATGGACAATGCCAAAGAAACCTTAAAATAGGCAGGCAAAGTGGATCGCTTTTATGTTGATGAAAAATATGTAAAAACAGCCTTTGGAACCGCCTACAATGCAGTTTTAAAAGCGCTTGACGGATACCTTCTTATCAAAGGGATAGAAAAGACAAAAGGAAGAAAGGATATTGATTTGGCTTATGTCATCATTGAAAAGCTAAAGCCTGCAGCCTGATTCAGGAACTCCTCACAAACAAAATCAATCTCAAGGTTACCCAATTTCCCCATGTACACTTCGTACCCTAAAATACTAAGATGCTGATAGACTGAATTTTCTATCAATTTATGAATGTCTCTTCCAAAATCAAGACGTTGCATGCAGTTTCGAAGACCCAAATCTTCGAAATAATATTTCTCTCCAACCTTAAATTTTTTCAAACCCTGAACATCGGGTCGTCTCGTTTTATTGATAATATAGGCGTTGCTTAATGCTTTTAAATAGTTGATAATTACACTGGGTGAAATATCTATGCGTTGAGATTTCAGGAACTTATGGATATTAGTTGCAAAAGCAGATAGCTTTTCCCTACCCGTCGCTGACCTGTAATTAGCTTAAAAGTTATAACATTTTAATCTGGAAATTTGCATCATGAAGGTTAAGGCAACCAAATTTTAAAAAACTGTGTATATTTGTATATTATAATGTACATTAAAACCTACGAAAATGTTAGTTATTAGTTCGGCGGAATTACGCAACAATATGAAAAAATATCTCGACCTGGCCAAAGATGAAACGGTGGTCATTCAGCGGGGTAGAACGGAAACCTTTGTTTTATCAAGACAGGAAAGGTTATCACCTGATGCTAACCTTGCCAGTGCCGTTACTGCGGAAGAATTACTGATTGGAATAGAAGAAGACATTAAGAAAATGTTCAGCAAAAAGGTGAAAATATGAAAGTGCTATTTTCACCACTGGTACGTTCATGTTTTCAGGAAATGGAAGAAATTCTCTATGAAAAAGAGTATTTTGGATTTGAGGATACTGCTATTCAATATGTTAAAGAATTGATCTTTGAGATTAGGGACACCCTCCCAAAGTGCCGGAAAAAACCTGCTCCAACGTACTTCAATAAATTTGGCAAGAATTTGTACTATTCTCGCTTCCGAAAAAACAAAGCAACACAATGGTATGTATTTTTTACTATTTATTCTGTCAACGGGGAGGATGTTTATCTGGTGCAATACCTCAGCAATAACCATGTTATTTCTAAATATTTATAACCTGCCAATTAGCAAAACGATAAGTACCGCCAACCCGCTGGAAGCAAAAGGTAAAATATACTTTACATCTGGTCTGAAATTAGGGAGCCTGCTATATATTACGATATATCATCCCTTTACATGATGCCCCTTCGTCGTATAATACAGGATAAACATATACAGCGGAATCGGGGCAAGAAACCCAACCGACATTGAATACAGGTCTGAAATATGTCCCATCAATGGTGGAAATACGGCCCCACCAACAATCGCCATCACAATAATCGAAGCCCCTTTCCTGGTTTGAGGACCGGGATCCTTAATTCCAATGGCAAAAATGGTGGGGAACATAAT
>CAIVMQ010000047.1 GCA_903907075.1 uncultured Bacteroidia bacterium | reverse complement strand
TCAGAATTTCCTTGTAACCCAATCTGATCAGGCGTTGCAGAACCGGTCATTGAAGTTCCGATAAGCAAGGCTGTGGCCAACATTATAGGCAAGATTTGCCTGGTTAACCTTCTAAATAAGTTTTTATAGTTCATAATTATTGATTATACTGGTTATAAATTTGTCCTCCTCATACTCCTCGAAAAGTAGTTATCTAACTACGTCAAAGGATAGAGTCAATGCAAGGCTATTTTTCGGAAAATTATCTGGGTCAGCTGCTATAAACATAACCAACTTCATTGAACTATCGGTTATCTCCTGTACAATCACTTTACGCTGATGATCCATAAACCCAATAAACTCTGTTCCGGTGAAGTCCAGAGTGCTTACATTGGGATAGGTAACTACACCGCCATCACCATATTTGGAAGGAACGGCGAAATTTTCTTTTTCAATAAAGGTGAATTTTGCCCCAGCCTCAGGAGTATATTTCCCCGTACATAGGCCATAATCGCTACCGTTCGAGTTTACAATTCCTGCACCGCCAGTAGTAATCAGTTCGTACACATAACCACCAAATGATGCACCGTCTGCTTTGACATCATGACTGTAACTGCCATCAAAACTAAAAGTATAGGTATCGTCATAGACTTCACCAAGTCCAAGATTACCAAAAATACCCGCACCAAGAGGATCAGCAATCCAAGTAAAGTTTGCATCTGCTAATGTATACAGACCTCCACTGATTGTACTGCTAAGTTTCCATGTCTTTCCATGATAACCTGCCGCAGTGTGGTCTCCTGTCAATAAAGCATAAGGAGTTAGTGCCACAGCGAGATTTGCAGAATACGAAGCCGTTTCACCTTGTGCATTTGTCCCAGTTAATTTCGCAGTATAATAACCCCCCTCTTTATAAACATGGACAGGATTTTTTTCGGTGCTGGAGGTACCATCTCCAAACTCCCAATTCCAGGTCGTAGCGCGCAAGGTAAGTGACGTAAAGGCCGCTTGCTTATCCACGATACTAAAAAATACCCCTACTTGTGGGGGCTCAGTTGTGGCTGACTCTTTCTTACACGATTGGAATAAAATCATTCCTGCAGTAAGAGCCATACAAAATAAAATTAATTGTTTTCTCATGATTGTAGTTGATTGATTATTAATTGATTGTTGTTTGTGTTGTTCCGTTTATTTGATTCAGTAGTGTGCTCTGTTTAAGCTGGTTAATTAATTCAAATCGATTCAGTATATTCCACTTGTCGTAGTTTCTAATGTACCGATCTTAGAATGTTACATATTTTAACATTTGCGAGGTAAACTTAACACTCAAGACAACTAAAAACAGATAGAAAATTGTTCGTATTGCATAGAATTTTAACTCCTTGGTTGTTCGAAAAAAAAATGATGTAATTTTGAATCGTATTCATAACATAATTCTCAAAATGAAGATTGTAAAAGTGCTAATTCCCGAAATGAAAGGCAGTGCTATATGGACTGCCGTGCTAACTCTTTTATTCCTATTTTTATGTGGCCCATCATCTGAAATCTTAGATATCTGCGTAGCATTGCCTTTTTTTATGTTATCTTATTTCCTCTTTTTTTCAATAGGAAGGGATGCGATATCGGATTATCTTAAAACCTGGGTTCGTGGC
>CAIVMQ010000046.1 GCA_903907075.1 uncultured Bacteroidia bacterium | reverse complement strand
TGGCTGCAGCAAATACTTCAGAACGTTCGGCTCCATACAATGATGCAAGTTACGTTATTGGTGTGTATGTGGATCCACGAAGCGGTGCTGATGAAACAGACATTACATTAGGGGGTAAAACATGGACCGATGGTGCTGGTGCAAGCCATCCTTACTACATCAAAAATGGTGATGATGTAAATTCAACCCTTTACACTGATCCTTACTCCATTGCCGGTGGCAAGTGGGATAAACCACAGACGCGTACCTTTGATGCTACTAACTTTAAATTGAGAGAAGTAATTCTTTCTTACTCTCTTCCTTCAAGTTTTACCCGGAAATTCAAGTGCCAGAGCGGTACATTCTCACTTGTAGGTAAGAATGTGTGGATGTGGACAAAGAGCGGGCTTAATGAGGATCCGGAATCTGCATTTACAGGAGCCGGTGATCATCAGGGTATAGCAAGGTTCATTATGCCTTCTGTACGTTCAATGGGTTTTGAATTAAATTTAAATTTTTAATCAAAAACGATAATAGGTTATGATTATGAAAAAAATAATATTGGCATGTTTAGGTATATTTTACCTGGCGTCATGCACCGATCAGTTGCGGATTGATCAAAAACAAATAGCAGAAGATGTTACTTATAACACCTCTGCAAAATATCTACTCTCGGGTTCAATCGACGGAATTGCCCAGTTTTATCAGGCCGCTGGCTTCCAAAATGACAGGTATTGTACTATTGTACAGTATTATCAGCAGTTATTTTCTACTAAAGCTCAGGTTTATGATGATTTCACAAACTCAACTGACAGCTGGGATACAGAACTTCTGCTAATTAAGCCGGTTGAGGCTGGAATTATTAAGGCACAGGAAGAAAAAGATACCTATGTTGAGGGGGCTCTTCTGGTCTTGAAGTCGTTTATGTTTGCACATCTTACCGATACCTATGGAGACATTCCTTATTCTGAGGCTCTTCAGGGTCGTGAAGGGATTTTCTTTCCTAAATATGATGCACAGAAAGATGTTTATGACGGATTATTGGCAGACCTTGATCAGGCAATTAAGCTTTTTGAAGCTGGGGCAGAACTAAAAGAGCACAATTTTGATTTAATATATGCCGGCGATAATTCAAAATGGGTAAAATTTGCCAATTCATTAAAGGTCCGTTTATTGGTTAGATCCTATGAAGCCTTTAAGAAAATTGGTGTCGATAATGGTGCTAAACTTTCTGCAATCGTAAGTGGTGGAAAATATTTTCAGAGTGTGAGCGACAATGCCAGTTATAACTATCTTGGTACTGCTTCGTATAACTCATGGCCTCTGGGAAAAGTCTTCAGAGATGCAAGTGGTACTGATCTTTCACGTAGAAAGCCATCATCAACTTTTGTCAATACACTGAAATCACTTGGTGATCCTCGTATTACAGGTTGGCTTGCACCTGCATTGGTGCCATGGGCTAATTCTGAAACTACCACCGTTATTACAGACAGATATGGTTATACGTATAATGTACATTCTCAGGATATTGCAGATGATGTGAATAATGAAGCACAAGATGGTGTATTCCCTGATTATCCTGTTGGAGATACTTATGTTGGTATGTCGGTTGGACACATTTCAACTAACCCAACACGCTACGGTGGTACTGACAATCCTTTCCCTAAAGCTGGTGCGTTTAATAATTTCAGGGTTTCCAGTTTTTCTGACTTGTTCAGGCAGGACGCTTCTGACCTTATGCCAATGTCCTTACTTCAGGCTTGCGAAGTTAACTTATGCCTTGCTGAAGCTGCACAAAAAGGATGGATCAGCGGTAGCGCTAAGACTTTTTATGACAAAGGTATTACTTTGAATATGGAACGCTGGTTGATTCCTCAGGAAGAGATTTCTACTTACCTTGCAAATCCTTCTGTTAGCCTAAACGGTACTGGCAACATCGAGAAGATTGCAACTCAAAAGTGGCTTGCATTATTTACAAATGGCGTTGAAGGGTATTTTGATTACAGGAGAACCGGCTTGCCTTCGTCAATTTATGCTGCAGTACCTTCATCTATTGCAGATAAATTCCCACTTAGATGGCGTTATCCTGCCCCTGAATTAAGTAACAATGCTAAGCAGGTTGCTGAAGCAACTTCACGTCAGGGTGGTGATACACAGTTTACAAAAATGTGGTTGCTCAAATAAGAGGCTAAGCCTCAAGATCAGTTTTTTTAAAAGTGCCACCCATCCTTTTGTGGGTGGCACTTTTTTTTCATGATTTTTTTTAAATTGCAAAACGCTTCTAGGATTCATCTTAATCTGAACTATTGCTTAGTTTTTAAATGCGGTTTATTCATCTTATATTTTAGAAAGAATGAGACTATATCTGTTCATCCCATGTATCTTTTTTTGCATTAGCCTAGGCGCCCAAAATGCAAAAAAACATACAATTATTGATGTGAAAGCAGGTGCAGCAATCGAGTGGAGTAACCAGGTAGAGTTGAAAAATATTTCTATTGAGAACACACATAATGTTGTTATGGTTTATCCTTTTAGCGGATCAGTATTTCCTGCCGATATTTCTCCCTCTTCCTTCATGTGGAAGACCTTAAATCCTTCAATTAGAAGCTGGAATATTACTTTTAAGACAAAAGATCGAGCAATCATTAAAACGATTGATACAACTTATTTTAAACCAGATCCTCCTTTTTGGGAGGATTTAAAGAGAGCCTCCCACAACCAGTCAATTAAGGTCACTATTGCTAGTTCAGATAAGAAAGAATCAACAACTGTTGATTTTCAATTTTCTAAAGATTCAGTAAAGGCTCCAATCTTTTACAGAGCCGTTGAATTACCCTTTCGTCAAGCTGATAAATTTAGGGATCGACTCGAATGGTATCTCGGTGATGTTGTTACTAACCAGAAGCATAAAATGCTTGACAAGATGCCGGTTTGCGCTAATTGTCATTCGTTTACCCGTGATGGTTCAACATTTGGAATGGATGTTGATTATGCCAATGATAAGGGTAATTATACTATCTCTGCAATTAAAAAACAATCGGTGATTAATCTTGCCGATATCATTTCATGGTCCGATTATAAAAAGGAGGACAGTGTAAAGACATTTGGATTACTCGCACAACTATCTCCGGATGGTAAATATGCGGTAAGTACCGTTAAAGATCGTTCGATATTTGTCCCTATTGATAATAATTTCTGGTACTCTCAGTTATTCTTTCCAGTCAAAGGAATACTGGCCTCCTATGACCGGGCAACCGGAACTATAAAGTCTCTTAAGGGGGCAGACGATCCAGCCTATGTTCAGAGCTCACCATCTTGGGAGCCTTTCAATAAAGAAATTATGTTTTCAAAGGCAAAATGTTCTGTCGATACTTCGATCGATAAAAGCACCAAATTAGTTTTGGATTTAAAATATGCAGCCGATTATATTAATGGGAACAAGGATTTTAAATTTGATCTTTACCGCGTTCCTTGGAACGATGGTAATGGTGGTGAATCGGTTCCTGTAAAAGGGGCATCTGGAAATAATAAGAGTAACTATTTTGCCAAATACTCACCCGACGGTAAATGGGTTGTTTTTTGTCAGGCGGCAAATTTCATGCTTCTTCAACCCGATAGTCGCTTGTATATTATGCCAGCTGCAGGTGGAGTACCTCGGTTAATGAATTGCAATCAAGATGAGATGAACTCGTGGCACTCTTTCTCACCCAATGGTAAGTGGATGGTCTTCTCAACGAAGCATTTTGGCGCGTATACTCAGTTATTCCTTACCCATATTGATGAGAATGGTATCGATACTCCTCCTGTGTGGCTGGAGCAGCTTACGGTTAATAATAAGGCGGCAAACATCCCTGAGTTTGTAAATGTGGACTACACTAAATGGGGAGGCATAAGTGATGGTTTTTCGGATACAGACCTCTATCGCGAAGATCTTATGACAACGACGTTGAATTCCGGAAATTTCTCATCTTCATTAATCCTTGCGGAAAAAGAGATTAAAAAGAATCCGGATAATTTTTACGGCTATTATGCCAGGGGACGGACGATGTTGAATTCTAATAGTCCTATTGGCCAGCTTTCTAAGAATCAGATAATGGCCGACTTTAATAAGGCAATTGAATTATTAACCCGGGATATTGCAAAAGATGGAACCAAGTCAGTCTCTTATGCATACCTGGCAGCTGCTTACTTTTTCACTAAACAATATGATCAATCAATGGCCAATTGCAATAAATAATTGGAAATTAAACCTGATGATGCATTTGTCTGGCAAACTTTATCAGGAATATATTATGACCTTTCCGATCTTCCTAATACATTAAAGGCCTATCGAAAACTCTTTGATATTACAAGGGTATCAGATTATATCTATCGGTGCGCTCAAATAAAGTTTGTTCGAAAGATGTATCCAGAGGCTATCGAAGATGCAAATTTGGCTCTTTCAGTTGAACGATGTGATAATATGGCTTTAGAGGTCCTGGGTAATTGCTATTTGGCTCTTGAGGATAAAACAAAAGCCGAGAAATATTATAGCGATATAATTAATTGTGCTCCAACGGAATCAAAATCATATGTTCCAAGAGGCAAGTATAATTTGAATCAAAGAGATTACACCAAAGCAATTTCAGACTTTTCAAAATCAATAGAATTCAACGGCTCCGATTTATCTGTAAGGTATATGCGGGCTTTAGCCTACCTGTCAACTAATGATAATGATAATGCCATAGCTGATCTATCCCGAATTGCCGATCAGGGTGGCGATAGCAATATTTATTTCCTTCTCTCAAAATGCTATTTAGAGAAAAAAGTATTTGTAAAAGCTTTGCAAAATGCGAAAAAGGCTAAAGAGATGATTCTAAATGCGAAGTCTTTTGGGGCAGATTCATTTAAAAATTTGGGTGATATAAACAAAATTATTGACGAGTGCGAGCTTAAAGTAAAGCCTTAATGAGCAAATCATTATTACTTTTAACAGAATAATAGTAGATCTAACTAGTTTAAGATGATAATTTCTTTAATAACTCTCTGTCTACTCTAAGTTTTTAAGAGCGATTATAGCGAGTTCATAAGGAATATAAATTCATTTTTAGAGGGATTCAGAAGAAAAGAAAATGTTACAAAAAAAATATTCGGTTTACACTGCTGAAAATACTCCATTCGATCTGATGTGTAAGTCTTTACTCTCTCAGATTGTCCATGATCCCAATGTGATTAAGATTGTATTTTTTGGTCTGACCAGAAATAATGAACAATACCTTACACAACTTAAAACTTTATCTAAAATCATGGCTGATTTCTTTCCAGGAAGAATCCCGCCATTTAGCTTAGTATCTCAAATCCCAGAAAGTGAAACTTTAACCGCTGAAGTGGTAAGTCTCGAAGCTTCGGAGAATGCCATTATTTCCTACGGCGCGAATTATATTGTTATTGACAACGGAATTTGTCGTGAGTTAATTACAGGAGGAATACTTCCACAAGATATTAATCAGTCCTATTCTGCTCAATCTCAATCGGTCTTTAATTCGGTCG
>CAIVMQ010000045.1 GCA_903907075.1 uncultured Bacteroidia bacterium | reverse complement strand
TAATCAATTCCTAAACGATAAGCAACTGGGTTAAACTAAATAGAACGATACTGCCGATCGGAGCAACATCATACTTAACAACTGAATTGTATCTTATTAGTCATCATTTAGCAATGACTATAAATGGAGTTTTGGATATAAAGTTAACATAAAACTAACTTAATAATAACCCTTAGGTGAATGAACCATAAAATAAATCTGAAAAGAATAAAAAACAACCTACTACATAACAACTAATTTTTTGCCATACAAAGAATCTCTTGGTTATTAATAGTTTAAACAACTTAAATGCTCCTACTCCGATCATTCTATATTCAAAACCAGTTGACTATCGCATAAAGACAAATGTTTACATGTAAGCTTGGCAAGGGGTCACAAATCCGGAATTAATTTATTCGAGTAAATCCAGATTATCAAAATTAACGTGTACCGAGATTTGCACCATAGCTATAGAAGTATTGGCTTAAATGAAGATACAAAAATGCCTATAAGAAATATAAAGAATAGATTATAGAACATATTATTATCAAAGAGAGGATCATTAGATTAAATATTTCAATCAGATTATTACAAATTCGGACAACAAATAAAAGTTTTCACGAAAAGCATACCACACAAAAAAAAATGGTTGATAATTACTTTAAGAATAAATTGTTTATTTTTAAAAATTATATTTCGATCTAAAAAACCTGAATAAACCTCATATCTAATATATTACACAGCTTTTAGTGTACTTAAACATGAGTTTTAACGAAGAAAAAAACTAAAATAAATCTAAAACTAAAACTAAAAAAATGAAAAGGAAATCTTTAAAAACAAAAATTGGATTGATTTGTGGATTAGGCATTTGCTTAACAGCACTTATACTTACGACTTATTCCTCACTGATTATTAGAAACGCTGCTATAAAATCAGGGGAGAATGAGGTTGTATTGACCGCAGAAAAATACAGTCAAAAAATTGAACGTGATCTGGAAATTGCAATGGCTGCATCAAATACAATGTCTAATTTGCATGCTTCTTTGAAAAAAGATAAAACGTTAAAAATAGATAGAGATGGAATCAATGTATTTTTAAAAGAAGAATTAAAAAGTAATTCATCGTTTTTTGGATGTTATACACTTTGGGAGCCAAACAGTTTTGATAACAGAGATAAAGAATTTGTCAATAAGCCAGGACACGACAGTACAGGACGTTTTATTCCGTATTGGACTTTAAATCAGAAAAAAGAATTTGTATTAGAACCATTAACCGATTACATGAAAACAGGTCCTGGCGACTATTATCAAATACCGAAAAATACCGGAATTGAAGCTCTTATAGACCCCTATCTTTATCCGGTAAATGGTAAAGATGTTTTAATGTGTTCCCTTGTAACGCCTATTAAAATTGATAATACATTTTATGGTATAGCAGGTATAGATGTAACAATTGATTTTCTGCAAAAATTAGTAGAAAATGCAAAAAAAGAAATAATTGATGGCAAAACAAATATTTCAATTATTTCAAACAATGGAACTTATGCCGCCAATACGTTGCGTCCTGAGCGGATTGGAAAAAAACTCGCTGAATTCAATGAAGATGCAGAAAGTCAATTAATTACGATAAAAGATGGAAATAAACAGATTATTAAAACAAATGGTAATCTTAAAGTTCTAACTCCTATAATAATTGGAAAAACAAATACACCCTGGCAGGTACGGATTACAATTCCTTACAGCGAAATCACATATAATGCAAATAATCAGATGCTTATTCAATTATCAATCGGACTATTATTAATAATTACAAGTATATTTATTGTTTTGTATTTCTTAAAAGCTAGCTTAAAATCAGAGAATATTGATCTTTAAGTGCTAGGGTTATAGATCGTGTCTTCAAGGAGAACTTCAGGTGTAGAAGTTCTCCTTGAAGACACGATCTACTTCTTAATAGTGAAGAAATATTTTTACCTATAATACCACAGAAAAACTTTTGAACATATAATCTGCAGAACACTAAAATCTCTAATGGATGTTTAGCGTTAACTCCATTATCCCTTTTTATAAAATCTTACCCATATCTCATAAATTAGCTGGGCTTTAACCTGTATTTTGATGTTGAATACGATTCGGGGTTATCTCATGCAATATCTATTAATATAATTATCATTTTACTGAAAATTGGATTGAAGCTTATAGTACAGAGTTAAAATATTGGCATGGCTATTCAAAACACCCATGCATAATTCTCTTCAAATTACAATAAATTGCTCATTATCTATCGTATACATTTTAAATAATTCGCTAAACTTAAATCTTTATTATATAGACTGAATGAAATCCCTACTTCAAAAAAAAATATCCCTTGTTAACTATATTATTTCTTTAACAATTTCCATCGCTTTAACTTTCTATATTTCGACCCATCATTTTAATGAGTCAATTAATCTGTACGATACATCTGCACTGAATAATCTTAGTTCAGTATCGCCGTGCAATATTGATATTAAAAGGTTAAATGGATTTGAATTTATTAAACCTTTAATGTTTGTTGATAATGAATGTGAATCCCAAGAATTATTTTTCTTAAAGGATCAAGTAAATAAGATTATTCAGACTTTTAAAGTGTCTGGAGACTTAACATCAGCATCAGTCTATCTTAAATGCTATCCCAAAAATGAGTGGATGGGAATTAATGAAAATGAAAAATTTAGCCCGGGGTCACTGTTGAAAGTTCCGGTATTGATCACTTTTTTAAAGATGAATGAAAAAACACCTGGTTTTTTAGACAAAACTCTTTTCTTCAGTCATCCTTTTCCATCAAATAAGACTGCTGTTTTTTTATCAAATCAGATACAGCTAGGGCATAATTATACAATAAAAGAGCTACTTAAATATATGATAGCTTATTCCGATAATAATGCAACAAATCTCTTAAACACTGTTATTGACGTAAATATGTTACAAAAAATATTTACTGATTTTGGTTTGGAAGCCCCTAATTGGATATCAAGTAATTACCCTATATCTTCTAAGAATTACTCCTTGTTTATGAGAGCTTTATATAATGGCTCATATCTTTCTAATGAAGATTCAGAATTTGCAACGGAATTATTAACGCATTCAGATTTTAAGAAAGGGTTAATAAAAGACATTCCTGATTACATCAAAAAAGCCCATAAATTTGGAGAAGGGGGAATAGATACTGAACCAGAACTTTCTGAATCTGCTCTGGTATACCTTGAAAATAAACCATATTTATTGACTATAATGACCAAGGGTAAGGACAACCAAAAGTTGGCTCAAATAATAAGCCAAATATCAAATATTATTTATCAAAGCATGTAACTAGTTCACTTCTAAAGATTCGATTCACCACTACTCTAAGGTTCCATTTTTTCTGTTATTGATACTCTTAAGCCTTTTCAGCGTAAGAAATTAATCTTGCCTCTTTGTTTAAAGTAGAGTTTAATACGAATCTGTCGTCAAAACAATAAAATATACTTTTATTAACGAATGATCCTACAATTTGGACTTATTGACGTATACTATAATCCGGCAATAAGTCGCAAATAGAAGCGGAGTGTCCAGCAGCTTCCTTAATATTTGTCTTTCTGCAACCATTTCCATTTCCAATTTGTTAACAAGGGAGATTTACTTAAAAATAGAAATTATTTTCAGCTTATTCATTGAGAAAACAGATGGAATTAATTGAACCCAAAATAGGATCATGATTAGTAAGCAACTTTTGATTTTTGGCCTTGTTGTGCTGGTCATTGAATATTATTCGTTCGTTGCCGTGCGCAGCGTATTAAAACAACTAAACGGCAGCTATCACACGTGGTTATTTTCACTTTATCTGATGTTATCGCTGGTAACATTGTGGGGGATATATGCCTTCCCACATTATGGGAGGAGCGCATGGCCATCGGATTCATTAAAATATTGCGTGAATATTCTGATTGGCATCTTTATCGGCCAATTCCTTATTGCTGCAATAATGCTTCTGGCTGATATCCTGCTGATCATTCCTAACCTTATTACCTACCTTCTTTCGTTTAAGAATCATCCTATTGGAACTCCGCCGGAGGGATCACGGTTTATGAGCCGGTTTACTTTTATCTCCCAAATGGCATTGTTAATAGGTGCGGTAATGACGGCAGGATTGGTGTACGGAATGAGAAACCGGTATCGATACCAGCTCACACGGATCAAGTTATCGCTGAAAGATTTGCCAAATGAATTTAAAGGACTTCGGATTATCCAAATCTCAGATATCCATTCAGGGAGTTTAGATGATCCTACTGCAGTAGGTAAGGGCGTGGAGGCTATTATGGGAGAAAAGCCGGACCTGATCTTATTTACTGGCGATCTTGTAAATAACCAAGCCGATGAAATAATCCCTTATTTAAAGATTTTCAGTCAATTAAATGCTCCCATGGGTGTCTATTCAGTGCTGGGGAATCACGATTACGGCGACTATATTGCGTGGCCTTCCCCAGAGGCAAAAAAGGAGAACCTGGCCATGCTCAAGCAACATCATGCCGATTTAGGGTGGAGGTTGCTCGCAAACGAACATGTGTTGTTGGAACGGAACAAACAGCAGATTGCCCTTATCGGAATTGAAAATTGGGGTGCCAGAGGGTTTACAAAATACGGAGACATGAAAAAAGCTGTTGCCGGACTCGAGAATACCAATGTATCAATGAAAATTTTGCTTAGCCACGATCCATCACATTGGGAAGCAGAGGTACGTAAAGAGTATACCGATATTGCACTCACATTAAGTGGCCACACTCATGGAATGCAATTTGGAATCGATATTCCCGGATTTAAATGGAGCCCTGTTCAGTATGTCTATAAACAATGGGCAGGGTTGTATCAGGAACAAAACCAATACCTTTATGTCAATCGTGGCTATGGCTTTATAGGCTATCAGGGGCGTTTGGGTGTATTGCCGGAAATTACACTAATCGAACTTACTTGATAGAAACGATAATTCGCCCCACCTCTATCAGGAGAATAAAGACCATTAATTTAAGCCGTAATATCAGTTGATTCCAATGATTTAAATCCATCTAAATCTGAATCGTTGAATTAATCCAGTCCTCAAATTCAATGAAAAAACACTACTGAATTACTTATCGAATCTTCAATGTCTTAATTTCAAAAGGTCTAAATTCGAGATGCAGCGATGATCTACCACCAATTTTTACAGCCTTAACCTCATTTCTAACCTTTCCATCAAGCTCTACTGCCTCAATTTTCTGAGCCGAAAAATTCAGTGACAGATCACTTTGTGTCACACGATCATTCGAATTAAATAACCTTACAAATAAAGCCTTCTCCTTGATATAAAGTGCAGGAATCTCAATATGTGGATCCGAAGTGTTCAGATAAGAAAATGGTAATTTTAAATTCTGTGAATCGGTATTAATAGTGCGGGTAACCAACGGCTCATTCCATGCGGAATTTAGAGCGCTGATACCTGAATCGTTCCATTTTCCCGAATGGGGTACGAGAGCATAATTAAATTCGGGTTTTGCGCTCATAGGATAAAAGGATTCCCATAATCCATAGCCACTCCAACCCATTGTCAAAGCCAGAGGATAGTCTTTTGCATGTGAGTAACTGGTTGTTCTGTCACTAAAAACAGCCAGTCCGGCATTTGAGATCGAATCGTAAACATCGACCCAGTCGAGAATAATATTATGCTTCATATCGTCCCAACTATTAAAAAATGTGTTCTCAAGTCGACTGGTGCAAACATCATAAGGTGCATTTTTATAGACCACCTGATTAGTTATCGCAGCGGGAAAAAAGGCCTGCAGTTTATAACGCGAATCGTAACACGGCTTGCGATGTTGACCCCGAGTGGGGCGCTCCCCTTCCCAAGGCTCGCCTATTAATACATCTGGTTCAAAAGTGAACTTCGTTTTAAAATCGAGCTGCCTCTCCCCCATGGCAAGCGTTATAAAGGTCTCAAAGCCATACTTTCCTATCTTTCCTTTGATCAGCGTTTTAATTTTAAGTGGTCCATTTTCAACTATCTGAAGCGTAGCACTCGAATCTTTACTGCTAAGCCAGCGCTTGTCTAACGAGAAATAGCCACTGTATTCATTAAACAAATGATCACTCTTCTGGTCGACATATTCTCTTTTTAAAGACTTATCTATCAAGCTTGTGATACATCCCCCTTTTGCCGTATTCACAATTACTTTATACAAATCGGATTCTAGCGTGTATTCAGAATCGGATGATTTAGTTATCCGGCAACCTTGAATTGGCATTTCTGGCACAAGGCCTTTACCAGGCTTTAAAACGAAAAAACGGATTCCCAGCGAAGGAATTGCAGCCCCGAAAATAATCCGTGCAGCATTGATACTTCCGTCACCATAGTAGCTAATTGGGATTAACTGAGAAGGAATCAGTTGATTGTTTTGATCGTAAACGTTACACTTTTTCGTGCCGGGATCAAAAGCCATAATCGCCTCTACATTCTCCGTTCTTTCGAAGCCTGTTGAATTTATAACGCAAAGCTGCGATGATATCTTAGTAGTAATATCGTTAGTTTGAAAGCTTCTGGTCAGCGAATTTACTGACTCATGACTTAATTCTTCGCATAGCTCATTAACAATCGCAGTTTTCTCCTTTGTAAAAGAGGCCCATCGGTCAGAATTTGTATCAGCAGCAGGACCAATCCACGCATCATGGTGCTGTGTCATCAGAAGCAGCTCCCAGGCATAATTAAGTTTGGTTGCGGGGAGCTCATACTTTGTAAACATGGCAGCCAGAGCTGATAATTTTTCTGTTTGTAGAATTTGTTTCTCCGCTCTATGGACTCTTGAAGCAGTGGCATTAATAGCACCTGAGCCCCACATCATATTCACCTGAAGGTCTTCCTGTGTGAGGTCCCAGTAATCTTTGGGTTCAGGCAAAACAGTTTTAAAATATTCGCGCCAGGTGATTAGCTGAGGATAATTATTCAGTTGAGCTTTCGGCTTGCTCCACCAATATCGATCAAATTGCATTGAATCAGGCCATTGATTTAATCCCGGTTCGATATAAACATACCTACCCGTTGAATCTACAGCAGGATGTGTAGGCCATCCCAAATCCTGATATTGACTACCTGCGGGATTCTTGATTCCGTTTGCCAAACATTTTGCTATAAAATCGGAAGTCACGGAACAACTTTCTGTCTCCCAAGCATCGGGGTTCAGATTCTCACATTTGTACCTTGGAACAGCAGGGATAGAGGTGCCATCAGGACCGCGCCAGAACAGGATACTTTTATCAATGCCTCGGCTGTAGCCACCAAAAGCGGTACATGGATCTTTAAGTACTGCCTGTGTGAATCCCAACGAGCGCAAGATTTGAGGCATTGAGCTCGTCCAGCAGGGCTCCTGAACAGAATAGGTCCGAACAGGATAGCCCGGAAAAGACTTATGCAACTCGTCCAGCCCCATAACCAGCTGACGAATATTACTTTCTCCACTAATATTCCAGCAATAGGACTGCATATAGCCTGGGGAGACAATTTCAAGTCGTGAATCTGTGCTGTAATCACTTAGGTATTTTTTTAGTTTAAAGAATGTTTGCGGGTCCGTTGTTTTTAAATAGCTCCACGAAACAGGCTCAATATCAAATGAAAGTTTCCATGATGGATAGCGTTCCAAACCACTTACGATATCACGAAAACTTCCCGGTGGCATATGACCGATCTTGCCACCATGATAACCATCAATGTAATATGATTTTTCGATATCCGATTTTAATTGACTAAAAGCAGAATTACAAAATAGCAAAGCACAGATAATCTGAGCAAAATACGTTTTTAAGACCATTTATTGCATTGTTTTCTTACCAATCCTTAATACCACAAAAATAAAGTTGTCACAAAAGGCACCGATAGACTTCTGAGACAACCTCATCAATTAATAACAAAAAAATCATCCATCTTTAAAAACAAAAAATGGATTTAATTGCTTATGGATGTTTGGTACACGATTTCATCGTTGAATCATTTTTCATACATTCACCCTTCTTTTCTGAGTCGCCTTTACACACACTGGCAGGACACCCATGCATCGCAGGACCGCACTCTCTGCTCATCTCCTGACGGCAACATTGACCCTCTGAATGACACCGATTTACCGTTTTACAGATAACACCAATAAAAAGAACAAATCCGACAACTAAAAAGAACCAGGAAATATAAGCAAAAAGTTTGCCCAACTCTTCCTTCCTTGTTTTTGCCAATAACAACGTACCTGCAAGAATTGCTAGTAATGAGATAAGTAATGAATGCATATTGTTCATGTATTAAAATGGACTACTCTTTTAACGGTTTTCGCCCTCCCCGATCAGTCTGAAACATAATCTAATGATCTGTTGCACTGACGATACAAATATAAATTAAATTATGTGGATTTATTCACCTTTATAGTAGATGCACTTGCTAAATCCAAAAATGGAGGTACCCTGATAGCAGAGATTCCGATCTGGAATGTGATTTGGACCATTTATCTAATTGTTTATCCTATACGATGTCAAACCAAGCTTAACTTTTATAACTTCGTATTAGAAATATATCTTTAATTTTGATTGCAGAAGGGATGAATAGAGAGTTGAGTAAAACCTTTAGTTGGATAAAAAAACTGGCACAAAGCCGTTATATCCTCCTATTTATTTTTATCTTTTTTTTCCTGGACTCCTGTATTTTTCCCTTCCCCACCACGGTAATTTTCATCACCATTTCGCTGCTTCATCCTACACGTTCCTATCTCAATGCGGCCATAGCTACACTTGGAATGGTTACCGGTTCGATGATCGGTTACACAATTGGCCATAACTTATGGTTGCTGCCTAACGGGAATTTCACCCAGTTAGCACTCTACTTCTTACATCATACACCGGGATTTACAGACTTGACTTATCATTATATTCAGGATATGTTTGTGAAATGGGGGTATAGTATTTTGGCCCTTTCAGTGATCCTTCCGGTTCCTTACCAGTTTTATTCCATCACCGCGGGAGTATTTGATTTTAACCTCCTCGCCTTCATCTGTGCAACACTTCTTTTTCAGGGTCTGCGGTTTTTTATTTTTGCGTGGTTAATTATTGTGTTCGGCGAAGCAGTACTCCCTTCAATTCAGAAAAACCTGAAAATCATCGCCATCATCTGTTGCAGCGTAATCCTTATTATGTTTATTCTAAGCCTATTGTAGGGATATCTCAGAATTTTGCAAAATATTTACAATTAGATGGTCTATTATAGGCCATAGTTTAAATTATCCATTATTTTTACACCTTGATTTTACCAAGATCATTAACCAACTAATTCAAAAAATAATGTCAAACAAACACAGTCTAACAACTAAGCAATATCTTGTCCCTTTTATTTTTATCTCGTCTTTATTTTTTCTGTGGGGAATTGCCCATGGTATGATTGACACACTGGATAAACATTTTCAGCAAATCCTTAATCTTTCAAAGTCGCAATCGAGCCTCATTCAGTTTGCGCTCTACGGAGCCTATTTCGGCATGGCACTGCCTGCTGGATTTTTCATGCGCCGCTATGGGTATAAGAAAGGGATTGTTTTCGGACTCTCTCTATTCGCTGCCGGAGCCTTCTTAATTGCGGCAACCACGTCATTTGAGTCTTTCTGGATTTTCCTTTCATGCCTGTTTATCCTTGGATGTGGATTGGCCACCCTCGAAACGGCCGCTAACCCATATACTACAAAATTGGGTTCCAAAGAGTCTGCCGCACAACGTATAAATTTCTCGCAATCATTTAATGGTCTGGCATGGGTTATTGGGCCACTTATCGGGCTTTATATCTATGGTGACCAGGGAGCAGCACCCGGAGAGAAGCTTTCCTCGATGATATTACCTTTTGCACTGATCGGATTAGTTGTATTTATTGTTGCATTGGTGTTTCTCCGTTTGCCACTTCCTGAAATTTCAGAAGAAGAAGTTGGACTTGCACATGGAACTGTTGACTCTTCAGTTGTCGATAAATCATCTTTTCATAAACCATTACTTAAACAATCCCATTTCGTAATGGGTGTTGCGGCGCAGTTCTGCTATGTTGCAGCTCAAACCGGCATCTTTAGCTATCTGATCAACTTTGTAACCGACGAACATCAGTCACCCCGTTTCGATGTGAAGAATGGTCCCTATTTCCTCTCCATCGGTTTCGCCTTATTTATGATCGGCAGGATGTCGGGAAGTTATTTAATGAGCTTTTATAAACCGGCTCGTATCTTAGCAATTTATTCCGGATTATGTATTCTTTTGCTTCCTGTGGTGAGTATGAATATGGGATGGTTCTCGCTAATCTCACTTTACGCCGTATTCTTCTTTATGTCGATAATGTTCCCAACAATCTTTGCATTGGGAATTAAAGATTTAGGTCCGCAAACAAAGAAAGCAGCCTCATTTATCGTAATGGCGATTGTTGGCGGGGCCATTTTTCCACCGCTTATGGGTTATATTTCAGATCTTTATACCATGTCGACAGGGTTCTTTGTACCAATACCATTATTTATGTTTATACTATACTATTCCCTGAAAGGGCATCATGTAAAAGCATAAGTTCCGCAGGTTTAAGTAGAAATAAATTCAAATAACAGTATGGGTTCATTTAACAAAGATAGTCTAAGCATGGCTGTGACTGAGTCCAAAATGAAGGTTGAAGTATGGAGCGATATCATGTGCCCGTTCTGCTATATCGGCAAACGTAATTACGAAGCTGCATTAGCGCAGTTTTCACAAAGTGATCAGGTGGAGATTGAGTGGCACAGCTTTCAGCTCGATCCCACCATACCACCCTCAACAGGCGAGAAGATATCTGTTTATCAATATCTTGCCAATCGTAAAGGGATGTCGTACGAGCAGTCGGTAGCGATGCATAAAAATGTAATTGAGACGGCAAAAAATGCCGGTCTTACCTATAAAATGGATGATGCTATTGTAGCTAACTCATTCGATGCCCACAAAATGATTCAGCTTGCAAAAACCAAGGGTCTTGGCGACGAAGCGGAAGAGCGCCTCTTTCTCGCCTATTTTAACCAAGGAAAGGACTTTGGTGATTTAAAAACATTAGTTGAACTTGGAACAGACATTGGATTAAACGAGCAAGAGATTATTGCAGCTATTAACAGTGAAGATTTTGCCTATCGCGTAAATCAGGATATCCAGGAGGCACAGAATATTGGTGTAAGGGGTGTTCCTTTCTTTGTATTTAACCGTAAATATGCGGTATCCGGGGCACAACCACCAGCTGTATTTCTGCAAACTCTTGACCAGTCATTCAAAGAATGGAACAAAGACATTAGTGAAAGATTGGGTAGCAGATCGATGATGACGCCAAAATAATAGAAAGAATCAGCCGTTAGTTGCTCAAATCTAAATCAATATCAAATGCGAAGGAGAAGCTTCATCCAATCCATGGGTACAAGTGCAGCTCTAATGACCTCTCTTCTTCCGGGAGCTCTAGGTAATGTCGGGGTAAAAGAGCTGCTAAAAGATGATGCGATAGATCCAATTATTCCATTTCGATTTTATTCTAACCGCACAGAGATCATGTTGTCGCAAATGATTGACATGAGAAAGCGGTTTGGGTTCAGGCGATTTCTTCTTACGGCTCCCATGGATGAGGTAAGGCTTACCGGCTTTCCTGCACCTCACGTGTTTGAGCAAATTGGAGACCTTGTATTGTTTGTTAAAAATAAGCTCGCACCCTACGATATCGAAGTTGGTTGGTGGTGCGCCCCCTCGTTACGTTCAGGGAAATCTGAATTTCAAGGAATCACCGATATTAGCGGCGAAATATCCGAAATTTCCGCATGCCCCTTAGATCCAAAATTTAGCGAAGTTTTCAGCGAAAATATTGCCACTGTTGTGCGGATATCACGTCCGTTTATGATTCAATTCGAGGACGATTATGAGCTCAGCTGGCAACCACCAAAGGTTAAGTTTGGATGTTTCTGCCCCTATCATCTGAAAGAATTTGCAAAAAAAGAGGATAAAAATTATTCCAGAGAGGAGCTATTAAAAATTTTCGGGTCAACGACGTCTAAAAGCCTTACTCTCCGACGTTCATGGGCAGAATTAAGCAGAGATTCATTGACCAGTTTTGCCGCTCTAATTCGCCAAAAAATTGACCGTATTGCCCCGGAAACACGTATTTCGCTGTGCCAATCGGGATCCGCAGACTTCGATGGAGACTTTACCGAATCGGTAGCACGAGCCTTTGCCGGTAAAACACGCCCTGCAGTGCGGCTATATGGGTCAAGCTACTCCTCTGATGAGGCTTTCTCCTTGCCTGCTACCATTTTCCATGCCCTCTATAGCCAGCAACATTTACCTTCTGACTTTGAATTCTACCACGAATCAGATACCTATCCGCACAATCGGTTCTTCATGTCTGCATCAAAAATAAAATCCCTTATTACTGCCGCATTTGCTTACCGCTTTGATGACTCCCTATTTTATGCAACCCAATATTTAGATAATCCGCTCGAAGAAAAAGGATATATGGAGATGTTTCAAACTGAAAAAAATCGATTCCTTGCTCTTAAAAAAGCGGTTAAAAATACACACGTTTCAGGTTGTGAAATTTTATACATGCCCTTTGGACATATTGTAAATCCCTATAAAGGAAATAAACCCAATTTATCTTCAACAGCATGGGCCAATATCCTGGGAAGATTTGGGATACCACATACCTCCACAGCAGGAAAAGTAAAACTTATCTCGGGTAAATTCGCAGATATCTTGACTGACACAGAGATTGAGAAACTCCTAAGTGGAAGTGTATTTCTAGATGGCAGTGCAGCCTACGATTTATGCAGAAAGGGGTATGGATCGCTAATTGGGGCCGACGTTTTAATAGGCAAGGAAGCAAACTTCTGCTACGAAGGGGTTAGAGAATCGGCAGGATATTCCAACATCAAAGGTCAACTAATGTATAATCTAATCTTCGCTCCGGCAGGGAGTGAAGGGGGATCATTTTATATACTAAAACCTGTTCCAGAGGCCACTATAATTAGCGACTTTCTCGATGCTGAAGAAAATCCTGTAATTCCGGGCCTACTCCGTTTCGAAAATAAATTAGGAGGTCGGGTAGCAATTACAGCTTTCGATTTAAATGGAAATCGATCTTCTACAGTTTATAACTACAAGAAAAAAGAGCTTGTAAAACAAACAATTGAGTGGCTAGGAAATGAGAAGATTCCTTTCTTTATAAAAGATCTTCCCAATATATTTTGCATCTATAACCGCTCAAAACAAGGCGATTTTGCAGTGGTTACGGTTATCAGCTTATGCTCAGATCCATTCAGCTCATTTGTAATCGAATCATCGCCCGAATGGGGAAATTCGGAACTCGAGATTTTAAATATAAATGGAGAATGGCAGCGTACTGAAGAAAATAGTAAAAACGGATCAATACGAGTTCCGGCAGAGCTGAACTTAATGACTCCGGTTATGGTGCGGTTTACAAAACGAAACTAAGAAAACGAGTTGTTATAAATTTGTATACCGACAATAAGCCTGATTAAAATATTGAATTATTCAAAATATAGTGGGTACCGAATACTCACGAAAACTAAAACACAAAAAATTATGAAAGTAATTTTAGGCATAATCCTGATCTTCGTCCTTAAACCATTGGTTTTTGGCAATAAAGTGAGGCACTCCAAAAACTGGCATTTAGTTTGGGTCGACACCTTTAGTAACGACGGTAATCCAGACACTTCAAAATGGTCGTTTATCTCTCCTAAAGGTGGAGGATGCTATCGCTATATGACCAATTCGAATAAAGATACGTATATCAAAGATGGCAAATTAATTTTACGCGCTGCAGTAAATACGGATCCTAAAGATACTGTCAAGTACACTACTGGAGGAGTACATTCGCGAGGGAAATTTTCCTTTCACCAAGGGAAAATTGAAGTGAGGGCAAAACTAGGGGCGGGGAAAGGATCCTGGCCTGCCATCTGGCTATTACCTGAGCAAGATCAACCTTTATATGGAGAGATCGACATCATGGAACATTTAAATCACGACAGTTTATTTTATCAAACTATTCATACGCATTACTCACTAAGATTGGGGTTTAAGGACAATCCGCCAAATTTCACAACTGCAACGTTTAAAATTGGTCAATTTAATGTTTTTGGACTTGAATGGTATAACGACCGATTAGACTTGACCATTAATGGAAAGCGTACATTTACCTATCCGAAGATTGAGACCGATAAAATTGGACAATGGACATTTGACAAACCTTTTTATATTATATTGAACCAAGCCTTGGGCGGATGGGCAGGAATAATTGCTCCTAAGGAGCTTCCACTGCAAATGGAGGTCGACTGGGTTAAGGTTTATCAAAATATGGAAGAACTCACTAAAAACTAATTTTAAAATAATCCGCTCAACTTACATGAAAAAAAAACTAATCTTTCTGCTTTTATTTTTTTTGATCTGTTTAAGTTATGGGCAAAAATCGCTTACTACCGCACAGCAGGAATTCGCGGACTTAAGGTTTGGAATGTTCATACATTTCAATATCCCCACTTTTTCGACCGATGACTGGCCCGATCCAAACACTCCTGTGTCAGCTTTTAATCCTACAAAATTAGATTGTAAACAGTGGGCCGAAGCGGCAAAATCGGCAAATATGAGCTACGGCTGCCTCACAACCAAGCACCACAGCGGATTTTGCCTGTGGGACACCAAGTCAACCGATTACAATGTGATGAACAGTCCTATAAAACATGATGTGGTGCGCGAATATGTTGATGCATTTCGTGCCAAAGGATTAAAGGTGATGCTATACTATTCGATTCTAGATACCCATCATATGCTGCGCCCGGGCCATATTAACCAGAAACATGTGGAGTTGGTAAAAGAGCAGATCCGTGAGCTTTTCAGTAATTACGGCGAGATAACGGCCCTTTTCATCGATGGGTGGGAGTCACCTTGGGCGCGTATCAGCTACGACGAGATTCCATTTGAAGATATATACCTTTTGATCAAGTCATTACAGCCAAACTGCCTGATTATGGATTTGAATGCATCTAAATACCCCTCCTCTGCACTATTTTACAGCGATATTAAATCATACGAACAAAATTCGGGGGAAAAGATGGAGAAAGAGGGCAATCTATTGGCATCCATGTCGTGCCTTCCAATCAATAAGAACTGGTTCTGGAAGAAGGAATTTCCTACAAGTCCGGTAAAAGAGGCCGCATACATTGTTAATGACAACATTGTCCCGTTGAATAAGGCTTTTTGCAATTTCATCCTTAACATTGCCCCCAACCAAACTGGGCTAATCGATGACAATGCGCTAAAGCTCTTAAGCGACATAGGTAAGCTATGGAAAAATGAGGGACCGGTAGCAAAATTACCAGTCTGCGAACCCCCGATTATCTCCTCAAACATTGCCAAGCATAAGCCGGCAAACTCAACATGGAGCTGGGACATGCAGATCTCCGACTTTGGAAACGACGACGATTTCCATTCCCATTGGGAATCAAATAAAAATATTGAAAAGCCATGGTATGAAGTTGATCTGCAGATCGAAAAGCCCTTTAATACGATCGTACTTACCGAGGCAATGCGCGGGGTAGAGAAATACAGAATACAATATTTCACTCAACAAAAATGGGTAACCATCGTTGAAGGGAGCAATCAGCATACTGTTAAAATTCATCGTTTCGACCGTGTCTGGGGAAGTAAAATCCGGATTCTTTTTGACAGCTTTACAGCTAACCCCACCATTGCTGAACTTGGGGTATATAACGAACGGAGATAAAGATGTCAAACCAGCGAAAATACTTTCTGGCAGTAAAAAGGTATATTCGAATCACATTAGTACTGTAATTCTGAATTAAGTTTAATTCAATCCTGTATATGAGAAAATTTATAACCATTTGTACCCTTTTACTAGGAGTCGCTGCAAACCTTTTTGCCAAGACTACAACTACCGTTCTTCCAAATTCCAGGCAGATTGAGTGGAGCGACCAGGAGATTGGGGTAATCATCCATCTGGACATTAACATCTTTGCCCCTGAGACATTTGATTATGCAAAGAAGGAGACGCTACCTCCCTTGTCGGCCTTTAGCCCTTCAAGGCTAAATACCGACCAATGGATTGAATCAGCTCAGAAAGCAGGGGCAAAATATGCGGTCCTGACGGCAAAGCATGGGACCGGTTTTTGTCTGTGGAAAACAAAAGTGCATGATTACCACGTAGGGAATTCTCCTGCTAAAGGTGGTGGCAACGATATCGTAGCAGACTTCATCAAATCGTGCAAGAAATACGGACTGAAACCCGGATTATATTACAACACAAATATGAACACTTATTATCAGGCGGGCTACGTTAAGATGTCGGATGAAGATCGGTTGAAATTTAACGAAGCGGTCTACCTTCAGCTCAAAGAGTTGTGGAGTGAATATGGCGAATTATTTGAAATCTGGTTTGATGGAGGGGTTATGTCTGACCGTAAAGTGGGGATAAAAGATCGCGTGATGCGACTATTGAAAGATTATCAGCCAAATGCTTTTCTTTTTAACGGCCCTATTGGTGACAATAATATTCTGCGTTGGGTAAAAAACGAAGATGGAAGAACACCCTATCCATTCTGGAACAGAATAAATCCAATCACTAATGGTGCCGGCGAGGCCGCAATTGATGACGGATCAGGTGATCCAAGCGGTAACTATTGGGTAGGGGCAGAAGCCGATTTTCCCAATAGAAACAAGAGCGCCTGGAATGGAGGGTGGCTTTGGAGAGCCGGAGAAGAGGATAAGGTCTTCTCTGCCAACGACCTTCTAAACCGCTATTACACCTCCGTAGGACGTAATACGAATGTACTTATTGGTATGGCTATCGATACTTCAGGCCTTTTCCCTTTAAGAGACGCCAAAATATTTGAGGATTTTGGGAATAAACTTAAGATTCGTGAAAAATCAAAAATTGCCTCATCCAAAGGATCAGAAAATAATCTTGAACTGAAATTCAAACACGAACAACCCATTAACCAGATTGAAATCGAAGAGGATTTAAACTACGGGGAACGGATCAGGAAATATACCGTAGAGGCATTAACAGACGGGCAGTGGAAAATAATCGCAGAAGGAAGTTCCATAGGGCATAAACGGATCCAGCTCATTGATCAGGTCACTGTTTCGACTGTGAGGCTAAAGATCATTAAATCGGATAAAAAGCCATCCATTAAGAGCTTTTCAGCCTATTACTATACTAACTAAAGAAAGCTATGCGAGCTGTTAAGGTTATCTATAAATAATCAAAGTAGGATTCATTCGTAAAGCATACTCTTAATTTCATTCATAATATTTGTGCTAACCCGGCATGAAGCGGGTACTTTAATATCCCTTTTAAAGATAACATAATTCTTTTCACTCAATACATAAGGCTCATCTTCGAGCGGTTCTTCCAGCCGGCTTGATTTTCATAGTCGACAAAGAATAGTTTGAGGTCGGCTTGACTCTCATAGTCTACAAAAAATAATTTTCGCTTAGCCTGGTTGGCGTACTCGGTAAAAAACCATTTTCCATCGTTGTCGCCAGCTTGATTCTCATACTTCACCTTAAAAACTTTTAAATCAGCCTGACTTTCATATTTAACAACAAAAACTTTAACATCAGCCTGATTGGAATATTGAACAGAAAAAACTTTTTGACCGGCAGCACTGAAATAAAGAGCTATAATTAAGATGGAAAACAGCGTTAATTTTTTCATATTAAACAATTTAATTTTGGTATATATATTATTCAGATATCATTTGGATAAAACTACGGAAGGAAAAATAAAATACTAGAACAATTAGTAGCGTTACAATATTACTATTATTCCCCCTGAACAACAATTGAAATAAACATAAAAAATCAATTTTAAGAGATTCTAATCCGAAAGATAGAATCGCACCATTCAAAGGGTCTGCAGGGTATTAAAATAGATAGAATATTAGGATAGGACATCCGACAGCCCTCTGCATAAAGACATAATAACATTGATTATTATGCAAATACAAAATATTTAGTGTGCCGGTATTTGCGTTAACCGTACGGAATTCCACGCCGATCATTAGCTAGAAAAGGAGAGTCAATGAGATCGATTATTGACTAAGCAAGAAAATAAGGGAGAAAGGAGAAACCCAAAAAGATAAGGATAAACAAATTGAACTTAGATTCCCAAGAATGGATACAGCATGAAATAAAATATGGAATAAATCGTTATTTGGGACTAATGGATAGGATAGAACAAGACAAAAGGCTGGAAAATTAAAGCAATTAACTAAAAACAAATAAACGAAAACTACTATTCAGGTAGCGAATCTTTGTCCTTGGATTTTGATCCTAAAGTTTTAGAAATCTCATCACTAATCCATTTCTCCAACAGCTCTTCTGCATCTTCATAGCTCTTGCAATTTTTATAACTTTTAAGAACTGTAAGCCTCAACCCGGGTTTATCAACAAGACTATTAAACATTGGTGTTTTTTTAGTCGAAAGTTGAATTATTCTGTCTTCAAAAATATTGTAGGAGAACTCCTCATGCTTTGCAATAAAGAATTCGGTACCCGACTTACCTGCTGGGGTAACGTAGGGTGCAGAATAGACTATATATACAATACCGTTATTACAACCATAATAGTAGGCCGAATAAGGAGTAGGCAAATATGTTTCCGTCGCCTTGAAAATTAATTTCGCATTATCCATACACTTATTTTCCATTTTGAATATGGGTCAAACGTAATAATTATTTTTAAAACAATGTCAAAAACAATGGCATTTTTTGCCCTAATTTATAATTTAAGACAAAATCACTATCTCTACAAACAACTACAACTATTCTTACAAAATAAATAAAAACATCAAAGAGAACAAAAACTAATTTACGCTACTTATTGTCTGTATACCACCATTTGAATATGGGAACCTCCCGACCCATCGGGATGCGATAGCCGTTCGGTGGAAAGCAAAAAAAGAGAGCAGAACTAAATCTACTCTCTTTAGTGTCGGGGTACCAGGATTCGAACCTGGGAACCTCCCGACACGTCGGGATGCGCTAGCCGTTCGGTGGAAAACAAAAAAAGAGAGCAGAACTAAATCTACTCTCTTTAGTGTCGGGGTACCAGGATTCGAACCTGGGAACCTCCCGACCCATCGGGATGCGATAGCCGTTCGGTGGAAAGCAAAAAAAGAGAGCAGAACTAAATCTACTCTCTTTAGTGTCGGGGT
>CAIVMQ010000044.1 GCA_903907075.1 uncultured Bacteroidia bacterium | reverse complement strand
CTCTCTCGCTACGCACAAAAGGTTGTTTCCGCAAGGTGATGACCTTTTTTATTTAAGTAGTGATTTTATTTGTTAGAGCGTCCCGATTTTTATCGGGAAGGTCGAGGGATCATGCCCCTCTCTCGCTACGCACAAAAGGTTGTTTCCGCAAGGTGATGACCTTTTTTATTTAAGTAGTGATTTTATTTGTTAGAGCGTCCCGATTTTTATCGGGAAGGTCGAGGGATCATGCCCCTCTCTCGCTACATACAAAAGGTTGTTTCCGCAAGGTGATGACCTTTTTTATTTAAGTAGTGATTCATTTGTTAGAGCGTCCCGATTCATCGGGGCTCTCGCTACTTTTTTTAAAAAAAGAGGAGTTTACACTAGGTATTCTCCTCTTTTTGCATAAATTAGTCTATGATTTTAATGTAATGTCATATTCAATTTACATTCTTTACAGCAGCAAATCAAATCATTATTACATAGGAATTGCTGCGGAGCACGAAAAGAGTCTTATCAGGCATAATGCCGGTGCGACACCCTCTACAAATAGGGGTCGTCCGTGGAAAATAGTTTATACTGAAATTTTCCCAACCAAAACTGATGCTTTAAAACGAGAGAATTTTTTGAAACGTATGAAGAGCTGAATCTATCTGGAAAATCTCTTAAGGGAAAGTAATACTGGACAGGGTGCAATTACTAATGGTTAGAGTGTCCCGATAAAAATCGGGAAGGTTGTTCCGATTCATCGGGGCTCTCACTACTTGGAAAAAGGATTGACGTTAAATCGCAAATCCTTTTTTAGTGTTATCCGTGAAAACTCGATGAAAAAGTGTCCTAGTTTGCAGGATCTGCATTCCAAATATCAACGATGCATTTCCAACTACCATCGGCCTGTTTTTTCCAGGTTTCACAAAATTTACCTGTTTCAAGTGCTTCTTTTCCTGTCGCATCTTTTGATTTAAACTGATAAACACCAGTGCTGTAACCTAGCTCTCCAGATTTAGAAACTTCAATTTTTGTCCCTTGAAACCGCATTGATACACCTGGAGTTGCAAACATATTTTTAATAGAAACTGCTCTTGATACTTTATCTATACACACCTTTTCCCCAGGTGGCATCATTATAGCATCATCAGTATAAAAACTCAACCAACCTTCAGCCGAATTTAGTGCCGATAAACTATCCCATGCAATGTCAGCTTTTAGGATCTCATTTATAGACTTAATTGAATCCATGGGTGCATTCGAGTTGGCATTTTCACCCTTGTTTGTTTTAGTATTACATGCAGTTAAATAAACAACAGTTGCCAATAGCAAAATAAATAATTTATACATAATATATATTTAAATTAATTTAGACTTTACAATGCTTTTTATAAAGAGTAATCTTTAGCTTTTTAAGTAATTAGCGAAAATTAATAAATGGGAATTATCAACTTGTTAGCGAAGGAAAACAATTCTTAAATCCGGATATTTCGATCTATTCTAAGTTTCCAAAGTGAATATTTATTTCGTCAACGAGTTTTTAGTTGGTTCGCTCCGCTTCACGCTTAGCGCTTCCGAGTTTTTCCCAATTAATGGTAGCCGATTTCTCTGGAATTACTAAATCAATTTTCTTTGTATCTTCCATGACAAGCTTGTCAATATCATCCATAATTAGCTTCTCACTGTTTTTTGTTCCGAGAATTTGTTCATTGAATGATGTCAGTTTTTGGATGTCTTTTTTCATCAATTCTGCCAATTGATCAGGATCTACCATTTTTTGAGTTTTTATATCACTATAAAATTCTTTCGATGAAAAAGATTTAACCATAAGTTTGTCTCGGGTCATTACTCCATTATATACCTGGTTATACATCAATAGGTCGTGCGCCCGGCTTAGCCCCTTCACATTCGAACTCTTATTTTCTTTAATGTACAAATCCAGGATATCTATAAAATCCAGAATGACACGATTCTTGAAATTTATTTGTGCAATTTCATTACTGGCCTGATTAATAAAAACACTAAGTAGCTGAGGTTCTGTCTTTGTCGGATTCAAACAAGCTCTAAGGGCAATTAGCATATTTATTCTAGCCGGCTCAAAAGATTCTTTATAGCTCATAAATTCGGAGATCTCCTTGGTATATTTATTTCTAAAGTCTTCATTTGCATTCGCTTCGCCAATTAAAAAATCCATGTCGCCCGACATCTTAACACTCGTGGCATAATAGTAACGCATATAGTTTTGCATGTTTTTTAGTCTGACGGTATCCGATAACAGCTGATTTGCAATCTCACTTCCTGTTATAGAACTCTGCGCTTTTTGATAATTATTTATTTTAGCCATCGTACCGGATACATCGGAATCACTAACTGTTCCTATTTTAGAGGAGAGGCCGATGAAAATACCAATTACCAGAGCAAAGATAACAGCGAAGACAAGGAAAATATTTATAGTCGATTTCATGATTTGATTTTTTTTATTTCTAATGTTATGCGTTAATCAATAAAGACCTCAAATATATAAAATAATTGTTGACCTGAATTACTGCAAAAATCGATCAGTTTTTTCTTTAGGCAAAGAATTATAAGTGATTTAAATATGGCTAACGTACTTAGGTTGCTAAAAAATATAGCAGAAAGAATTTTACTGGCTATCTAACTTCATCGAAGGTTTTGGAGATTCTGCTTTCACCAACATCCCAATCGTTAATCGAATCAGAACGAGGAGACACACTTCCGCTTCTTTTTTAATCACAATGGAACAATTTGTCCTGTTTCCATAAACTGATTGATTGTTAAATTTCACAATCAATGAGAGTGTGAATAGCGTAAAATAAGCTGATGCTGACGGTTAACGAAATATTTTATGCGATCTCTCCTTTTGAGAAGTGTCTGTTTAGACTGGCTGTCGATCCACCTGACGATACAGTTTTGAAAAGGTATCGGCGTTACTGGAAATTCGCATGTAAAAAATAATTTATGAGAGAGAAGTCTGTATTTGATTCTGAATTTGAAGGTTCCACTCTAAATTTCTGTTGTAATACCAATCGGTGAGCACCCTTTCGACCTAATTTTGACGGCTCATACTAGTAACAATTTATAGGTAAGGTTTAATTCTAATTCAATTTGGTTATATTTGAACATTCACACCCCATTAAAAGCTTACTAAATCTAGTGATTGTTGAATGACGACGAAGAAATTCCAGGGAAATATTAGAGTGTATTACTAAGGTAAGGTTGATTTGGGTATTTAATATATCGGGGTGAAGAAGTGTTTAGAGGCAATTAATTTGGCTGTTTATGGCAACCTTGTAGGATGCCAGGTTATGCTTTTTATCATATCGAAAACTAATTTTAAACCAATTATAGTAAGAATGGAAAATTTATCACGCAGGACATTTATGAAAACAGCCGGTGCGGCGGCTGCAGGGGTTTTGATAATCCCAAACATGGTTAGATGCTCGCTAAATAACAGGTTGAATATTGCTGTTATTGGTGTTGGTGGCAGAGGAAGTGCAAGCTGGACGCAGGTTCCTGTAGAGAGTATTGTAGCGATGTGCGACGTTGATGACCGGAGTGCGGCAGAAGGGTATTTGGCATGCCCCAAGGCAAAGAGGTATAAAGATTTCAGGAAGATGTTTGATGAGATGGCCAATGATATTGACGCTGTAATTATCGCAGTCCCTGATCATTCCCATTTTGGTGCGGCTATGGCAGCCATGGAGCTGGGTAAGCATGTCTTTGTTGAGAAGCCATTGGCTCATAATATTTGGCAGTTGAGGGTTCTCAAGCAGGCTGCAAAACACTACGGTGTCGTTTCCCAGATGGGTAATCAAGGCCATACCACACATGGAATAAGGTTAGTGAAAGAGTGGTATGAAGCGGGAGTGCTCGGACAGGTAAAGGAGGTAATTGCCTGGCAGGGTAAAATAGATTTCGTTAAGGATGGTTATTTTAAGAGTCCTGAAAGTTTTCCACCGCCGGCACAAGAGATACCTAAAGAGCTCGATTGGAATTTGTGGCAAGGGCCAACCAGGGAGCGTAATTTCAATAATATCTATGTCCCAGGGACATGGAGAGGTTTTTACGACTATGGAAACGGTAAATTAGGTGATTGGGCTTGTCATACCCTTGATGCTCCCTTCTGGGCTCTGGATCTTGGAATGCCTCATACAGTAGAATCAGTAGTGCCAAATCCGATACCTGATCATAGTTTTGTCGCTGAAGAGTCTGAGGTGATATGGCATTTTGGTGCACGTGGTGATAAAGCTCCTGTGACCATGAAATGGTATGAAGGTATTGAGAAGCCGGCAATCAGACCTGAATGGGGTGTGGATAAACTTCCTGATGGTGGAATGATCATGATTGGCGATAAAAAAACGCTCATCACCGGAGGAAGGCCAAATGATGCTAAGCTTCTTGTGCCTGAAGAGGAGATGAAGGAGTTTTTGAAAAATGCTCCGGCACAAACTATCCCGCGTATTGAGGAAGAAAAGCCTGTGCAGGAGTGGATAGCTGCGATTAAGAATAATAAACTCCCAGGTTCCAATTTCGACTATTCTGCCAGCTTAACAGAGATGGCGCAGGTTGGCGTATTGGCTCAACGTTTCGGAGGGACAATTAATTATGATGCCAAAAACATAAAGGCTATAGGTCGCCCCGAACTGGATGCTTACATTAAAGAACCTGTGCGCGAAGGTTGGTCTTATGGGAATAATATTAAAATATAAATATCAGGTGAATATTAACTTTTAAAAACTAATCAACTGTAATTCTTTTTTTTCAACCCCTTTGCCAGAAACGGCGAGGGGTTTTTTCTATTTGGAAAGTTATAAATATTTAGAAATAATATGGTTGTTACTGAGGTATTGAACCAGATAAACATCCTCCTCATTGACACAATAAATAGTAAAAAATACATACCATTGTGTTGCCTTGTTTTTTCGGAAGCGAGAATAGTACAAATTGTTGCCAAATCTATTGAAGTATGTTGGAGCAGGTTTTTTCCGGCACTTTGGGAGGGTGTCCCTAATCTCAAAGATTAATTCTCTAACATATTGAATGGCAGAATTCTCAAATCCAAAATATTCTTTTTCGTAAAGAATTTCTTCCATTTCCTGAAAACAAGAACGTACTAGAGGTGAAAATAGCACCTTCATTATTTTACCTTTCTGCTGAACATTTTCTTAATGTCGTCTTCTATTCCAATCATTAATTCGTCCGCAGTAATGGCACTTGCAAGGTTGGCATCAGGTGATAACCTTTCCTGACTAGATAAAACAAAGGTTTCTGTTCTACCACGTTGTATGACCACCGTTTCATCTTTTGCCAAGTCGAGGTATTTTTTCATATTGTTGCGTAATTCCGCCGAACTAATAACTAACATTTTCGTAGATTTTAATGTACATCATAGTATACAAAAATACACCGTTTTTTAAAATTTAGTTGCCTTATGGTAATATAATTCGAATAAAAGGTCATAAAAATAGCCGACTATATTTGATGTTTTAAACATATACCGGCTATTTTATGACTTTATCTTAATAGGAACAAAATACCACCAAGCTAAATCTAGGCTTTAATTCCGACCTCTTAAAACGTGTAAAAGATTCTTTTCAGTCACCTTTTTTTGTTGAGGAAGAGCTCTTATCCCTTACTTTTCATATTCACAAAGTAGCCAAAGGCGGCTGCGGTGAAAAACATGATCAGGCTATAGATAACCGGAGGAATAGACATTACTCCGTTGCCAAGAATTGTTAGCGCGATAAAAATGGCTAATGTACCATTGTGGATGCTTATTTCCATACCAATAGCAATAGCTTGTTTGTTCTCAACATTAAGCAGCCGTGGTATGTAATAACCAGCAGCAATACTTGCCAGATTAAAGACTAGTGCTGCCAGGCCTACCATTTGAAAATAAGATACAATACTGGCTCTTACTTGATAGATAATACCTCCAATTACCGCGACTAAAAATAAGGCAGAAAGAATTTTTACAGGTTTGTCTAATTTTACAGAAGTTTTTGGAAATTTAGCTTTCACGATCATCCCAATTGTTACCGGAACCAGAACCATGACAAAAACTTCCACTACTTTCTTAAACACCATCGGCACTACTTGTCCTGTTTCCATAAACTGACTGATGGCAAAGTTCACAATCAAGGGGAGGGTGAAAAGGGTGAGTAAGCTGTTAACTGCTGTTAGCGAAATGTTTAAAGCGACGTCTCCTTTTGAGAAGTGACTGTAAAGATTCGCGGTCGGCCCTCCTGGCGATGCAGCAAGTAGCATAAGCCCAACGGCTAATTCTGGAGCGAGACCAAATGATTTGGCAATAAAAAAACATACTGCAGGAAGAATCAACATCTGGCAACCCAGGCCAATCAAAATAGCTTTGGGATACGCGACTACTCTTCTGAAATCGTTGAGGGTTAACGTTAATCCCAGCCCAAGCATAATTATCGCTAAGGCAAGCGGTAATAAAACCGCATTAAAAAATGTAGTTGTCATATTTAATTAGTTGTTAGTTTGTGCAAAAATAAACTTATTCACGTAATAATTTGCCTCTTTTATAGGTTTAGTCACTGATATCAACAATGAATTTTAATGGTGTCCAAATAATGTTAGGTATCCATAAGCTAATTCTAGTAACCGCTTAATCTTGATAGGGTTTAGTGAATTTTGGAATATATTAAAGAAGGTTGATTTGATAGCTAATTTATATTTTTCAAGGTCTCAGGAGATATCAAGGCCATATTCACATTCCCTTGGATAGGTTGTTTTAACAAGATTCGGATAGTCAATAGAACGCAGTTTAAATCATTGCCTGTTCCTGCTTTTGTAGTTGTCTTATTTTTTAATCCTTAGCATTGAACAATTAAAAGTTGCCTGATCTGTTTATTTTGACTTGCAAATCCTTAGTTTTAGACTAATTTTGCATCTTGTTAATCGTTTTACCTAAGGTGTAATAGACAACATTAAATGGGAGAATCTTCTAACGCAGATCAGCTGAATGAGTTATGTGAAAATTCACTTGTCGATAACCTCGGCATTGTGTTTGTTTCTGCAGAACAGGGTAGGGTAGTGGCTAAGATGCCTGTTGATCGACGTACTATTCAGCCATTTAAGATTTTACACGGCGGAGCGTCATTGGCACTAGCCGAGACAGTTGCAAGTGCGGGTTCAGCCCTGCTGATTGATTTGTCGAGATCGAACGTTGTTGGGATTGAGGTTAACGGTAACCATGTTGGGAGTGCCACCTCCGGGTATGTTATTGCCACAGCGATTATTGTTCACCAGGGAGAGCGCACCCATGTCTGGAATGTGGAGATTGTTGATGAAACAAACCGTAAAATTATGGTTGGACGTGTTACTGTGATGGTTGTTGATAAAAAACAGTGACCTGGAATTTTAGTGTAGTTATTCAAGAAAAAGAAATAGATGATTGCCTCAGAGCCAAGTGAGATAGAAAATATTAAAATTAACAACCGACTTGTTCGGGTTTGTTTGGAGAAGGAGATCCCTTTTGTCTCTTATCAGATGCCCGGAGAATCAGAAGTTACTACACTTATACAGCATCTTTCAGCACCTCGGATCTTAGAGTCATCAAATGAACTTACCATTTCAAACGGATTTGTGATCGCTCCATTTGATAAAAACGATTCATTTCCTACGATACTTCTTCAACCTGATTATACGCACAAGGGAAATCTTTCAGCCGATAAAATCATCAAAGCCCTTGAGGATTACATCCCTTCTGATACGGATTTACAGACTGTAAATTCATTACATCAGGCATCATTTTCTGAATTTAATGGTCAGGTTGAAAAAATTAAAGCCCAAATTGCTCTGGGGATGATTAATAAGGTTGTCCTTTCGAGGGTCACTATTGATCAATGCCTTGATGGTTTGGACCTGATTAACTTATTCAATTCGCTGTGTCACTCTTATCCGGGTGCTTTTGTTTACCTTCTTCGTATCCCCGGTGTGGGTTGTTGGATGGGAGCCTCACCAGAGCCTTTACTGATTATTGATGGAGACAATGCAACAACTAACTCAATTGCAGGAACACAAGTCTTAGATGATAATCTTCTCTCTAACGTGAATTGGAAGGCAAAGGAACTCGATGAGCAACAAATTGTTACCGGATATATTGAAGAAGTACTGAACACTTTTGGCCTAACTGATATCAAGAAAAATGGGCCTAATAGTTATAAGGCTGCAAATCTTGTCCATCTAAGGACTCAATTTGATTTTAAATCGGCACAGATAAAACCGCTACTTGGTGAATTTGTTGATGCTCTTCAGCCTACCCCTTCGGTAGGCGGTTTACCTAAGTTAGCGGCCAAAAATCTATTGCTTGATGTTGAAAAGCATAGCCGTGAATATTATTCGGGATTTTTAGGTCCCGTAAATATTGGTGATAAGACCGCACTTTTTGTTAACTTGCGGTGCATGAAGGTTGTTAATCAGGGGTGTGCCTTTTTTGGGGGAGCCGGAATTACCAAAGGCTCTATCGCCCGTCGTGAATGGGATGAGATCACCCAGAAAATGATGACCCTCTCTGCTTTTGTTACCAGGGTAAAAAAAAGTATAAAATCTTATGAATTCTCCAAAACAGGGAGTTAGTGATTTACCGGAGATTCTTTACCGGCATGGGATGCGAAATGTTGTTATTTCGCCGGGCTCAAGAAATGCCCCTCTGATATTCTCATTTACAGGTCATGATGAAATCACATGTTACAGTATTACCGATGAACGGGCTGCCGCATATTTCGCCTTAGGAATCTCACTGCAAATGAAGGAGCCGGTAGGATTAATATGTACCTCAGGCACTGCCGTACTCAATTTTGCCCCTGCTATCGCTGAAGCCTATTATCAAAATATTCCGTTGATTGTAATAACTGCCGATCGCCCCGGGGAATGGATTGATCAGGCTGATGGTCAAGCAATTCGTCAGCGTGATATCTATCATAATTATATCAAGCAAAGTTTTGAACTACCTGTCGAGACTGTTCATGAGGCTGATTTATTTCATTTTAACCGATTGGCAAACAATGCAATCAACACTGCACTTACAGAGCCACTGGGCCCTGTGCACGTGAATATTCCGCTGCGCGAACCTCTGTATGCCCCGCTGCCTGTCCCTGGCCCTGACTTACGTATTATTGAAAATGTTGTCGCTCCTGCCGTTTTGTCCTCAGAGGTATTTTCTGAGCTTTTGATTAAATGGAATAACAGCACAAGAAAACTTGTCATCTTAGGTGCCGAACAGAAAAATAAATATCAAGCCGAACTCTGCGACCTTTTATCTTCAGACCCATCTGTTGTGGTTATTGCTGAAAATATCTCCAACAGTTATGGCGAAAAGGTCATTGCCTCACCCGAACGTTTTTTTGGATCGCTTTCTCCTTCAGAGGGCGCTGCTTATCAACCCGACCTATTGGTGACGATTGGGAATTCAGTTGTTTCAGGTCGGCTCAAGAAATATCTAAGGCAATATGCCCCTGCCGAACAGTGGCATATTCAGCCATCACCCTCGACGATAGATACCTATCAGTCTTTAACACATTCTATTGTTGCAGTTCCCGAAGTTATCATTCGTGGGCTTGTTGAAAATGGAGCTAAAATTGGCGGAACATACCGTGATATAATGCTTCATAGGGAGGAACGAATTACGAAAAAACATCAGGAGCTAATTAATACGCTGCCTTATTCCGACTTGGTTATCTATGATACGATACTAAAAAACCTGCCGATGGGTTCTAATCTTCAGTTGGCTAATAGTACTCCAATTCGTTATGCTCAGCTTTTCGCTAGTAGGAGAGATATTAACTATCATTCCAATCGCGGAACTTCTGGTATCGACGGTTGTGTCTCCACAGCGGCTGGATTTGCTGTATCCTCAAAAGAAATAACAACGTTGATAGCTGGTGATCTGTCGTTTATTTATGATTCGAATGGATTATGGAATAAATACCTTACCGGGAATTTCAAAATCATCGTGATTAATAATGGTGGAGGTAATATCTTTCGGTTAATCGATGGCGGAGGAGAGAATAATTTAGCACGCGAGTTTCTTGAAACTCCTCATCAGGTCAATATTCAACTTCTTGCCGGTGCCTTTGGTGCGAACCATGCCATTTGCAAGTCACAAGAGGAGTTGCCAATGCTGCTCGAATGGTTGTATAAACCGGCAAAATCACCTTCGATATTAGAGATTATCACAGACGCAGATATCAATACCACAGTTTTTAAAGAGTATTATAAACAAATTAAAATAGTATGAGCACTAGGACCTGGACGACCATTAAAGAGTTTGAAGATATAAAGTTTGAGTATTTTGAGGGGATTGCAAAGATTACCATCAACCGTCCCCGTTATCGGAATGCCTTTACTCCTGATACGGTAAGCGAGATGATCCAAGCGATGGTTTATTGCCGCGAGAATCCCGATATCTTTACCGTGATCCTTACCGGTGAAGGGGATAAGGCATTTTGTAGCGGAGGAGATCAAAATGTGAAGAGCTCAGGCGGATATATTGGCAAGGATGGCGTTCCACGGCTTAATGTGCTTGACCTACAAAAGCTAATTCGCTCTATTCCAAAGCCTGTTGTGGCTATGGTTAATGGATTTGCTATTGGAGGCGGCCATGTGCTTCATATCGTTTGCGACCTCTCTGTTGCATCGGAGAATGCTATTTTCGGACAAACGGGACCTCGTGTTGGAAGCTTTGATGCAGGGTTTGGTGCCTCTTATCTGGCGCGTATTGTTGGTCAAAAGAAGGCACGCGAGATCTGGTTCTTATGCGAGCAATATTCAGCTCAGGAAGCCCTCGACATGGGATTGGTGAATAAAGTGGTCCCTTTCGATCAGCTTGAAGATACTACAGTCGCCTGGTGCGAAAAAATGATGATGCACAGTCCACTGGCTTTGCGCATGATTAAAGTGGGATTGAATGCTGATCTGGACGGTCAGGCAGGAATTCAGGAGTTGGCGGGTAATGCCACCTTGCTTTACTATATGACAGAAGAGGCGCAAGAGGGTAAAAAGGCCTACCTCGAGAAACGGAAACCTGACTTTAAAAAGTTCCCTCGGTTTCCTTAATATTCTTTAAACAAGGTATTGATCATCGTTTCTTAGCCTTAAGACACATCAATTGAACCCCCTGCGAGGTTCTGTGGTTGTTTCATTTAGGGACTCTTGGTAATTAACCGTAGATCAGTATAATTTAAATCTTTAGGATATTAAGCAGTAAAAGTAGGTGCTTACTCACTAAGTAGTGTGTAAGCTATTTAACAGTGAGAACTATTGAGGTCGCTCTGATGCGACTGAATTTAGAATTTTTTTAACCTAAATTTGCAGCTGACTAATCACGGTCAACAATTTTTAATCATTTCACTTCAACTATGATAAAACCCTGGATTCATGCTTCACGGCCACGTACATTACCGCTGGCGCTTTCGGGATCTATTCTTGGCAGCTTTCTCGCTGCCTCGAATGGCCTCTTTCGCTGGAATGTTTTTCTGCTGGCCGCACTCACATCCTTACTCCTTCAAATACTCTCTAACTTAGCCAACGACTATGGTGATTTTACCAAAGGAACAGATAATCAGGAGCGTATCGGTCCCGATAGGATGGTTTCTACCGGAGCTATTACTCCCCACCAAATGATCATTGGTATATCCATCGTTTCGCTGCTGGCCCTGGCTTCCGGCATCTCTCTGATTTTAATCGGATTTCCGCATGGTGACGTATTCATTAAATTAGTCTATCTCGTCTTGGGACTTGCTGCCATTAGTGCTGCTATTAACTATACCGTGGGTAAAAATCCTTATGGATATAGTGGATTCGGTGACCTGTTCGTCTTTCTCTTCTTCGGAATTATTGCTGTCCTGGGAAGCTATTTCCTTCATGCTCAGTCGCTAAATTTAGAGGTGGTTTTACCTGCAATATCATTAGGATTACTCAGCACAGGTGTACTCAATTTAAATAACCTACGTGACGAACGCTCCGATACGCTTTCAAAAAAAAATACACTCGTAGTAAAGATGGGCGGTAAAATTGGAAGGATCTATCATGCCCTATTGATAAGCATTGCTATCTTAGCCTCGTCAGTTTATATTGGAATCGTTTATCAAAACTATCATCAACTGTTATTCATCCTCTCGTTACCCTTTTTGCTGCGCAATATGATTGTAGTGCTGAAAAATACTACTCCATCTGATTTAAATGTTGAATTACGAAATCTCTCCCTTTCAACGCTGCTGTTTTCAATTACCTTTGGGATTGGTTTAATCATTTAGTCCCATCTGAACCTATTTCTAATTTGGTATTTTTGGGATTGATATGCGGGTGAAAGATAAAAACTTTGATTACCTTAAATCAGAATTAATTTCAAATCTATAGCCGTTAAGAAGTAGATCTTAATGAATTTATAAGGGTGATTTCTTTTACATGACTTAACTTCATCACAGATGCTTAATGCTCGCATAGTCAAACATAAACTTAGTTTTAAGGAGCCGGTAACCACCTCACGTGGCACGTTATCGCAAAAACAAACATGGTATATCTTATTGCATGACTATTTTGTTGGCTATACAGGTATCGGAGAGTGTGCCGTTATTCCAGGTCTAAGTATTGACAATCGCCCCGATTATTTTCAGAAACTTACGGAGGTGTGTGGGGAGATCAACTCAGGCATGCCTATTGATTATATTGATCTTTCTGAGTTTCCTTCTATTGCTTTCGCACTGGAGGTGGCGATGGCCGATTTAGCTTATCATAGCTATCCCCAGAATATCCTTTTCCCTTCGCAATTTACAGAAGGAGAGCATGGGATACCTATTAATGGGCTCGTCTGGATGGCAAGTCGCGAGCAAATGGAGCAACAAGTTCGCACGAAGATTCAGCAAGGCTTCGACACGATTAAATTAAAGATTGGTGCACTGGATTTTGAGGATGAAATAGCTATTTTGCACGCGATACGTCAAGAGTTTTCTCCGGAGGTTATCTCTATACGACTTGATGCCAATGGCGCTTTTACTGCTGAAAATGCACTGGAAAAGCTAAGCCATCTGTCAGAGTTTTCTATCCACTCTATAGAACAGCCTATCCGTCAAGGGCAACGAGAAGCAATGGCCGATCTTTGTCGGATGTCGCCGATCTCCATTGCGCTCGATGAAGAGTTGATCGGTCGTTATACGGTGCAGGAACAAGAGGAGTTGCTAGCTCAGATCAAACCGCAATACATCATTCTTAAACCTAGCCTTATTGGAGGTTTTGCGGCTAGTGAGGCATGGATAGCGAGTGCCGTAAAAAACGATATCAACTGGTGGATTACCTCTGCTCTGGAAGGGAACATTGGACTTAATGCAATCGCTCAATGGACCTTTACACTCAATAATCCCATGCCACAGGGATTAGGAACAGGACAGATTTACAGCAATAACATCGAATCACCTTTGACAATCTTAAATGGTAAGCTCTACTATGATGTTAAGAAAAAATGGGATTTAAGTCTGCTGGAATGGTAAAAAGCTATTTGTCATTAACCCTTAACGGCCACCATTTTGATCAGCAGGAGCTTGAGCTGTTTTGCAGCACCCAATTAGCTAATTCAACTATTGCAGGCTGGGAGGGAGATATTTATCGCTTTATTCTCGAATGGCTTTCCGAAGATGATTTTGTTGTCGTTCAGACATCGGGTTCTACAGGTATTCCAAAGATACTACGTCAACCCAAATCACGGATGATAAACTCGGCAATGATGACGGCCGAATATTTCGGACTCAGTGCAGGAATAAATGGGTTGCTCTGTTTGCCTGTTAGTTATATTGCGGGGAAAATGATGGTAGTGAGAGCTTTTGTTACCGGGATGAACCTGATTACCGTCGAGCCTTCGGCAAATCCATTTGCGCAGCTTACCGTCCCAATCCATTTTGGTGCTATCACGCCGTTTCAGTTGGCTAATTCCATTGTGACCGTTGATGAAACTAATTTTGGTTCCTTGCTAGTTGGTGGCGGTGAGATCCCCCTTGATCTGGAGAGGTGCTGCGCGGATCTTCAGACCGCACTCTATGCCTCCTATGGTATGTCTGAAACAAGTTCGCATATTGCAATCCGAAAGGTTAACGGAATTACCAAGTCGCCTGCTTATGAAGTATTAAAAGATATCTCCATCTCTGTTGACCAACGAGGATGCCTGGTTATTGAGGCCCCCGGACTCGTCGACGAAGCCATTGTTACGAATGATGTAGTTCGGATAATAGATCCGACTCATTTTGAATGGTTAGGTCGGATCGATTATGTCATCAACACGGGTGGCATCAAGCTCTTTCCAGAACAGGTTGAAAAGAAAATTTTATCACTTGTTTCGGGTCGTTTTTTTATTGCCGGGTTGCCTGATGTTTTGCTTGGCGAAAAAGTTGTCCTTTTTATCGAAGGAGAGAGCTTTATCGCAGCAGAGCTTAAAAAGCTTCAAAAGAACCTGTATTTATTCCTTTCCAGATTTGAAATTCCACGCGAGATTATCTTTATTCCACATTTTGACCTCTCGGACTCAGGCAAAATTTTAAAAAAACAGATCGTTTTATCTTATCTGTCAGTTGATTAGGTCAAGATGGTGATCGCTGCCACAAGAAATTGGTTGCCGGTAAAATAAACTATGAATTCAAACGCGCATAATCATTGTTTCTCACTGAATTTGTGATTATTATGTGCAAGTTATACCATAAAGTAGGTATTAAAATGCCGAATTAAAGGTATGGTAAGGATTTATGTGATGGTGTACTTTTGTATACTGATAGAAATCTTAAATTGAATCATAGTGAATACGAATATATCAGGGATATTGTCGGTAGAACAACTTGATTTGCTCAACAAACTTGCAAGTTCCCTAACTAACGAACAACGGGTTTGGGTATCTGGCTATTTAGCCGGGTTATCTGCTCGTAATGATGGTCAGGTACAATCCTTAGGCGGCAACGCTTTAGCTCATAATGAGTCTGCTTTGACGATCTTAGTTGGTTCTCGTACGGGTAATGGTGAAGGGCTTGCAAAGTTGGCGCAGCGTTTGGCACAGGAGCAAGGAGTTCCGGTTGTTATCAAGAATATGGAGAATTACAAAATCCGAGACCTTCAGACAGAGAAGAATATTTTAGTGATTGTCTCAACGCACGGTGATGGTGTTCCTCCCTTTTCTGCTCAGCTGTTACATGAATTTATCTATGGCAAGCGTGCCCCTAAACTCGAAAGTGTTAATTATGCCGTTCTTGCATTAGGCGATTCGAGTTATTTCCAGTTTTGTAAGACTGGTAAAGATTTTGACCAGCAACTCTCTAATCTTGGAGCCAAACGATTGGTCCCAATCCTAGCCTGTGATCTTGATTTTGAAGAGCCTGCAGAGGTATGGCTTAAAACAACCTTAGCTGCATTTGGCGGGGAGCTTAAAGCGACTGGAACACCTCAAACGTCTGCTACAACCATACCTATTCAGAATTCAATTGAACCTATAAAATACAGCAAGAAAAACCCTTTCAAGGCTCCGGTATTTGAGAAGATATCCTTGCATGGCAAGGCACTTGAGAGGCAGACTCTTCATCTTGAACTGTCAACAGAAAACGAAGCCTTAGCCTATGAGCCCGGAGATTCGGCAGGTATTATTCCGTTTAATTCCAAGGAGTTAATCGGGGATTTACTTAAGACAACTGCCTTAGATCCAGAAGAGGAATTGGAATTAAATGGATCTAAACTAACTTTTTATGATGCTTTGCGTCGTAATTTTGAACTTTCTAAGATAACTACTGATGTTGTAAAGCGATATCTTGCTTTTGCACCTAATAAGAAATTACAAGCGCTTATTGAGGATGCGAGTGAATTTAAAGATTACCTTTATGGACGCGATATCGTTGACCTGTTGGAGGATTTTCCTGTGAAAGTGACCGCTAAGGATTTAGCCGCGATATTACGACCAATTCAACCTAGATCATATTCTATCTCATCCAGTCCGTTGGCTTGTCCGGGTGAGTTACATCTTACCGTGAGCGTGGTTAACTATGAGAAAAGTGGTCGTAGTAAACGTGGCGCATGCTCTTCGTTTCTTGCTGAATTAGCTGTTGAGGATGAGCAAGTGCCAATTTTCATAGAATCGAATCCTAATTTCAGATTGCCAAAAAATAGTGAAACACCGATCGTGATGATTGGCGCGGGAACAGGAATTGCTCCCTACCGCGCCTTCGTTCAACATCGGGAATTAGCAGATAATCCTGGTAAAAGTTGGTTGTTCTTTGGGAATAGGCATTTTGAAACTGAGTTTCTCTATCAGACCGAGTGGCAAAACTTTTTGAAATCAGGTGCTTTAACCAAGATGAGCGTCGCCTTTTCGCGCGATGGAGATAAAAAAGAGTATGTGCAGCATCGTTTAATTGAGAACTCCTCCGAACTCTTTAAGTGGCTCGAGGAGGGTGCTCATTTTTATATTTGTGGCGATATGAATAACATGGCCGGAGATGTACAAAAAGCACTCGTGAAAATCGTGGAGAAAGAGGGAGCTTTAAATCCGGAAGGGGCTCAGGAATATATCACGAATTTGCAAAAAGAGAAACGTCTACAGCTGGATGTCTATTAGTTTAATCAGAGATTATTATTCAACTTATTTTTGTTACATAAAGCAGTATTTAAATGGTTATAAAGAAATTAAAACAGGGGTGGATAGCTTCGCGGGAGATTTTAATAAGGGAGACTTTTGTAGATTTTTATTTGCTTACTAGGTCTTTTCTCGGTGCATTCGTGGGCATCGGCATCATCGCTTTTTTTCAGAGCAAACTGTTGTCAAACTACGAAAATATATTGCTAATTGGATCGTTCGGAGCTTCGAGTGCGCTAATATATGGCGCATTTCATAGTCCATTGTCTAAACCTCGAAATTTTATTGGGGGTCATGTAATCTCAGCATTTATTGGTGTTATTATATGCAAAATTGGACCTGATGTCATCTGGCTAGCCGCCCCAATGGCTGTGTCATTTGCAATACTATGTATGCAGCTAACCAAGACACTTCATCCTCCCGGTGGGGCATCAGCCTTAATTGCGGTAATAGGGTCGGCAAAGATTAAAGCTTTGGGTTTCTTATTTGTATTATTTCCTGTACTAACAGGCTCATTAATACTTCTGTCTGTTTCCTTAATTTTCAATAGAATCGCACCAGATAGAAAATAGCTGGGATTTAGTTTAAATGCGTTTAGAATTGTTCAATAACAGTATTAAAATCAACTATATGAGTTGTAATAGTTTATTTAACACTGCCTTTTAACCATTAGTTTCGACTATATTTTTCGCTTTATTTTTATATTATATCATGGATAACGAACAAAATATCCCAATACCTTCACCGATTGAAGTCATTAAGGATAAAAGCAATTACCTCAGAGGTACGATCACCGAAAGTCTGACTGATCCGCTCACAGGTGGAATGCAATCAACGGATCAGGTTTTGATTAAATTTCACGGGACATATCAGCAGCAGGATCGTGATCTGGATGATGAGCGCAAACGGCAAAAGCTCGAGCCACTCTATTCGTTTTTGATTCGGGTTCGTGTTCCTGCAGGTGTTACAACGGCACAGCAATGGCTCGATATGGATACCTTATCGGATGTCTACGGCGATAAAACATTAAAACTTACCACACGCCAGGCATTTCAGTTTCATGGAGTGCTGAAGAGAAACTTAAAAAAGACGATCAAGGGGATCAATAACTCCTTACTCGATACTATTGCAGCATGTGGCGATGTGAATCGTAATGTGATGTGCTCTGCAAATCCTTTCGAGTCGCCGGTACATGGGGAGGTCGCCGAAGATGCGAGGAAGATCTCTGCATACCTGACTCCTTCAACCAATGCCTATCACGAAATATGGCTCGATGGCAAATTAGTTGAAGGGGGAGAAAAAGAGGAGGAGCCACTCTATGGCAAACTTTATCTTCCGCGTAAATTTAAAACAGCGATAGCTATTCCTCCGCGAAACGATACCGATGTTTTATCTAACGATCTGGGGTTTATTGCTATAGTTGAAAAGGATCAGCTAATTGGATATAATCTTACCGTAGGTGGTGGAATGGCCTATACGTTTGGGAATAACGATACCTATCCCCGGGTGGCTGATGTTGTTGGCTTCTTCCCCAAAGAGCAGATTACACAAGTCTCTGAAGCGGTATTGGTTTTTCAGCGCGATCATGGGAACCGCTCCGAACGGAAAAATGCCCGTCTTAAATATACGGTCGATCGGGTAGGTCTTGACTTTTTTAAGGCTGAGCTGAACCGGACACATGGAATCACGCTGGAGCCCAATAAAGAGTATAAATTTGATTTAATGGGTGATAAGTACGGCTGGATTCAAAGTACCGACGGCTTATGGCATTATACCGTTTTTGTTGAGGGGGGCAAGCTGGTGGATCGTAATGGCTATCTGGCTAAAACGGCACTTCGCGAAATAGCCCTTATTCATAAAGGGACGCTTATCCTTACCGGAAATCAAAACGTGGTGATCGCTCAGGTATCAACTGAGCAGAAGCCATTGATAGAGGATATTCTAAAGAAATTTAAAATCATTAATGCGGCAAAGATCTCTCTGTTGCGTCAGAACTCTATCGCCTGCGCTGCATTGCCCTATTGCGGACTTGCATTTGCAGAGGCTGAGCGTTATTTACCAACCCTAATCGATAGAATAGATAAAGTTCTTGAAGCGAATGACTTGCTTAAATCACCCATTAGCATTCGTATGACCGGCTGTCCTAATGGATGCGGAAGACCTTTCCTTGCAGAAATTGGTCTTGTCGGAAGAGCTCCCGGCCTTTATAACCTCTACCTGGGTGCGAGTTTTGTGGGTGAAAGACTCAATAAACTGTATAAGGAGATGGTAAACGAGGATCAAATCATTGAGGTATTATCACCGCTATTAGCCGAATATGCCCAGACAAAAACAAAGGATGAATATTTTGGCGATTTTGTTATCCGCAAAGGGTATATTAAGGCAACAACAGCCGGTAAAAATTTCCATGCATAAGTATACAGTAGGTTTTTATAGTTAATACAGTATCGAGAATATGAGACGAGAAGACCTCCAGTTTTTACCAATCTCCATCAATGTTACCAATAAGAAAATCTTGCTTGTTGGAGGGGGAAAGGTGGCCACACATAAAGGGGTAATCATGGCGCGTATCGTTACCCAGCAGGTTACGGTTGTCGCACCGGAGTTTACCGATGAGATTAAACAATTGCCATTTACTTTTCTGACTAAAGAGTATGAAAAATCAGATTTGGAGGGCTTTTTTCTGGTTTATGTCTGCACGGGTAATCACGAATTAAATGCCCAAATAAAACAAGATGCTGAAGAGTTAGGGATACTAACGAGTGTTTGCGACTCCCCATTTTTATGCGATTTTGTCTCTCCTGCGATTCATAACGAAGGTCATGTGACAATCTCTGTCGGAACAAATGGGAGGGATGCGTTTCAGTCGGTTGCGATCCGCAATCAAATTTCCACCTTGATTCAGGATGGGAAGATCATTATTTAGTAGGCGGTATAATATCAATTCAAATGCCCAAATCAAACCGGAATTTCAAAATTATCACTCAAAATAATCCGTATCTCCTTAAACAGGCGAAGGTTAGTCTTGAGCAATTTCCGGCATTACGATTCGAATTTACGACGCATCGCTCTTCATCACACATCCAGAAACAGCTCCTGTCTGATCGTTTTTCGCCTGAGATCGCTAAGCTTTTAAATTCGGTGTGCAATGGTGAAGCCGATATCTTAATTCTTTCTGCTCCCGAATTGCCGTTTCCATTACCTGTTGATTTTGAGGTGATTGCTTTGTTTGATTTACAGGGCTCTTCAGAATACGTTATTGATCCCGAATTTATCAACCTTGATCAGGTTCCTTTTGAGACAGATCCTCTCGCTGGAAATCTTGCCGTTATAGCGCTTTCAGATCAGCATGACTTAAAGCAGTTACTTGCACCGGGTGATATTCGAAAACAGTACGGTAGCGTTACACTCGTTGGTTTTGGCCCGGGAAATGCAGATCTGCTTACCCTGGGTGGCGATAAGGCACTTGCAAAGGCAGATATAATTTTTCACGACGACTTACTCGACCAGAATTTTTGCGATAAATATAGCGGCGAGAAAGTTTATGTGGGTAAGCGTAAGGATTGTCATAGTTTTCGTCAGGATCGAATAAATCGGTTGTTGTTTGATGCGGCTAAGGCGGGAAAATGCGTCGTTCGCCTTAAGGGTGGTGATCCGATGGTATTTGCTCATGGAGGAGAAGAATTGGAATATTTGCATCGGAATTTCGTTGAAGTGAGTGTTCTTCCTGGCGTCTCTACCGGTATTGCAGTGGCTGCGTATACTAAGATTCCACTTACCCATCGCGGAATATCTTCCTCCGTAGCTTTTGTTTCCGGACATTCCGATTCAGTACAGATACCACATACCGATACGCTGGTTGTTTTTATGGGTGGCTGTAATATGCAGTCTATTGCAAAAAAAGCTATTGCACAAGGGAAACGATCCGATACCCCAGTTATGCTCGTTCACAATATCTCCTTGCCCTCTCAGCAGGAGTTTTACTCCACCCTCGAGGAGCTTACCCATACCGAAGTTAAATATCCAACCCCGATAATAATCGTGATTGGGAAAGTCGTGGCTCTACGAAATAATTCTGAAATAGAGGTTTTAAAACCGGTGTTTCTCGTTACCGGCACCTCTGCCGAGAAATATACGAAACTGGGGACTGTGGTGCATCAGCCACTAATCGAAGTTAATCGGATCGCACCTTATCCGGAACTGGAAAGCTATTTTAGTCACCTCGATCAGTTTGATTGGATATTCTTTACGAGTCGTTATACCGTTCAGTTCTTTTTTGAGTTTTTGAATCATTACGGGAAAGACAGTCGATCATTGTCCCATCTCAAGATTGCCTCGATGGGTAAGCTAACCTCACAGGCGCTGCGTAAGTATGGAATAGTTCCTGATCTGCAGCCTCACGATGAGTCGTCTGAAGGGCTGATAAAAGATCTTGAGGTCAAGGGTATTGCATCGGGCAAGGTACTAATTCCCCGCTCCAATTTAGGATTGCCGATACTGCCTGAGAATCTTACCAGGCTTGGCTGGACAGTAACACGTCCGGTATTTTATGAGAATAGATATCCAGATAATCTAAAAGTGCTGGACCTTAGTGCTATTCAGACCATTGTATTTCCTGCGCCATCGTGTGTCACCAATTTCGTGAGGCTTTATGGTGAACTTCCTAACGACAAGAAATTTATTTTTAGAGGAAGAGAAACCGAGAAACGGTTTCTGGAATTATCTCAGGATCTCGAATAGAGGGTAAGCGTTAACTCGTTTATACTGCAGGTTGCAATTTGAGCCTGTTTTTATTTCCCATGTAAACTGCTTAAGTTTGTCTTCTACTTTTATCCGATATAAAATGAGAAAGAGCTGTCTCTTCCTATTTCTGGTTGTTCTTCTGTTTTCCTGTAACCAACCTACGAAACAGCCACTTAATAATGGGATAAAAAGAGTTTCAGTATCAGATAGCCTTCTGAGTTGCTGCATGAATCCACCCAGTCGTTTTTCACCGATTTCAACTTCAACCGATTCCGTTCGATCAGGTAAACTCTCTCATAAGGATATGATTTATATATCAGGGGGGACTTATCAGATGGGTGTAGATAATGACCAGGCTGCCCCCGATGAATATCCAAAGCATCAGGTCGCGGTTGATGGATTCTGGATCGATATCACTGAAGTTACCAACGGTCAGTATGCTGAATTTGTAAAATCTACCGGTTATCTGACAACTGCAGAACAGAAACCTGATTGGGAGGAGTTGAAAAAGCAAGTGCCTCCAGGGACTCCAAAACCTGATGAAAGTACCTTAGTTGCTGCTTCGCTGGTTTTTGCAGCTCCCGATCGTGAGGTAAATCTTAGTGATTACAGTCAATGGTGGCGATGGACAGCAGGGGCTAATTGGAAACATCCACAGGGCAAGGATTCAGATATTCAGGGGAAAGATAGCTACCCCGTGGTTCATGTATCCTGGTTTGATGCAAATGCCTATTGCAAATGGGCGGGGAAGCGATTACCCACCGAAGCTGAGTGGGAATTTGCTTCACGTGGCGGACTGGAAAACAATGTTTACTCCTGGGGCAACGAAAAAGTTGATGAAGGGGAACCCAAAGCCAATACCTGGCAAGGGCATTTCCCCACTATAAATAGCCTCAAAGACAGCTTTTATGGAGCCTCGCCTGTGAAATCTTTCAAGGCAAATGGCTATGGGCTCTACGATATTTCCGGAAATGTTTGGGAATGGTGTGCCGATTTATATCACCCCGGTTATTATAAAGAATGTAATGTGGTGGGTGGAATTAAAAATCCCATAGGACCTAAGGAGAGTTTCGATCCCAATGAACCCTTTGCTGTAAAAAGGGTGCTTCGGGGAGGCTCGTTCCTTTGTAATGACAGCTATTGCAGTGGCTATCGCAATTCCCGTCGGATGAAATGTACCGAGGATACCGGCATGGAGCATACCGGATTCAGATGCGTAGTCACGAATTAATCAATCATACCGTCTTACCACTAAATGTGGAACATTAGAAAAGATCTTAGATATTAAAAGAGTAAATATCTTCATCGGTAATGATCATTCCGGCACCGACTGTTTCGAAGGTGTTTTTGTCGATTAATATAAGACTTCCTGTAATGCGATTCTCACGGTAGTCATCATATTTCAATGGTTTTGACGTCTTAATCGTGATGTGTGCAATATCGTTCATTAATACGCTTGATACATCGGTAATATTTTCGAGGGTATTGATGTTAACTTTATACCTTATACCTGTTACGACAGCCTCTGTTTCGTCCGTGGTATGTTGTATGATATATTTGTCGCCGACAGCCAATGGTTTTGCATTCAACCAGCAAACATTCAAGGTGATTTTTGAGCTGTATTTCGGATAATTGCGGTTTATCCGCACAAGCATATCGCCCCGTTTAAGATTAAGATTGCTTTCAAGACGTATGGTTACGGATTGGGTCGTGATAGCGGTAGATAAGGTGTCTGTCCCTTGGTCGATCGCTTTAATCACTGAAACCCTGTTTGATGGAAGTGCAAGGATATTGTCACCTACATTAAAAACTCCTCCGGATATTCGCCCTGCAAAGCCTTTGTATTCTGCGAATCCGGCCTCAGGTGATTCGATGACATATTGAATGGGGAAGCGAGGTGGCAGCTCATTATCCGAATTATGCACGGGGATGTTTTCTAGCAAATGGAGTAAGGTATCTCCCTTGTACCAGGGTGTATTTACGGATGCGTCGACTACATTGTCTCCGTTTTTTGCCGATATTGGGATAAAATGGATATCTCTAAAGTTCAATAGAACGGCAATGGTTTCAAATTCATTTTGGATTCTAGTATAAACCTCTTCCGAGAAATCGACAAGATCCATTTTGTTAACAGCTAAAATAACATTTGGGATCTGAAGAAGTGAAGCGATATACGAGTGTCTTTTAGTCTGTTCTACAATTCCATTTCTGGCATCAATTAAGATGATGGCAACATCGGCTGTCGATGCTCCGGTGACCATATTTCGTGTGTATTCAATGTGTCCTGGGGTGTCGGCAATAATAAATTTGCGCTTAGGGGTAGCAAAATAGCGGTAAGCCACATCGATGGTAATGCCTTGTTCACGCTCTGCACGCAGTCCATCGGTGAGAAGAGCAAGGTTAATCTCTTCATTTCCCAACCGGTCACTAGCTTCTTGAACAGCACGTAGTTGGTCCTCGAAAATCGATTTACTGTCGTACAGAAGTCTCCCAATAAGGGTGCTTTTCCCATCATCAACACTTCCTGCGGTACTGAAACGGAGCAGTTCCATATCCAAAAAGCCTCTTGCTTCCTGCTCTGTTGATTTAATCGAATTTTTTATTGAGGTCGTATCTAGTTGTTGTAACATCGTCGTGGTCTTAAAATTTAAGCATTTTTCTTGCTTGTTAATGGATTAAAAATATCCTGCTTTTTTTCGGTCTTCCATAGCTGCTTCCGAGCGTTTATCATCTGTTCGTCCTCCGCGCTCAGTAACTCTGGATCCGGCTATTTCGGAAATGATCTCCTCAAGGGTATTGGCGGTCGAAAGGGTGAGGCCGGTACAGGTAATGTCGCCAATAGTTCTACACCTTACTTTCTTTAATTCGACCTGCTCGGTAGGCTTACGTGCAATAGCTGGAAGGGCGGCATAGATGCTCCCATCACGCTCAAAGACTTCCCGTTCGTGGGTATAATAAAGGGAGGGTAGTACAATATTTTCCTGAAGAATATATTGCCACACATCCATCTCTGTCCAATTGCTAATGGGGAAAATCCGGAAGTGTTCTCCCTCTTTTTTCTTTCCATTGAAGATATTCCATAGCTCAGGGCGCTGATTCTTAGGATCCCATTGCCCAAATTCATCGCGGTGAGAAAAAAACCGTTCCTTGGCACGTGCTTTCTCTTCATCCCTGCGGGCACCGCCTAGGGCAGCATCAAACTGATACTCTTCAAGTGTATCAAGCAACGTGACGGTTTGTAATTTATTACGGCTGGCAGAATATCCCTTTTCTTCAAATGCCCTGCCTTGACGTATCGACTCCTCCACCGAGCCGACAATTAAAGTAGCGCCAATACGGTTTATTAACTCATCCCGATAGGTTAGAGTCTCTTCGAAGTTATGACCTGTATCGATATGGACAAAAGGGAATGGGATAGCTACCGGATAAAATGCTTTGTATGCAAGATGTGCCATCACGATTGAATCTTTTCCACCTGAGAACAGAAGTGCAGGACGCTCAAACTGAGCAGCCACTTCACGTATAATGTAGATTGATTCAGATTCCAGCTCCCTTAAATGGGTTAATTTTTTAGGATCCATATTTTCAACTTTTGTTTAATATTTTCTGAATTATTGCATACTAAACGCTGATCTTTTTCGTCAATAACCCAAAGCACGAATAACGCTCAAATTTACCGATCCCAAAATCCCTTATATAGGGGATTTTAAATACCATATTTATGGCATAAGGAGTAATTGAAAAATGATCTTTTGTTTCCGTATTTTTTCTACTTTTGGATCCTCGTGCTGTTTTGTGATTTCAAAACGAAGCTATTCAACTAACCTAAAACGCCGATACTTCAGAATGAAAAAATATGATCAGATCTTAAATCTATCCTGTGTGACAATTAGCAGCATAACTGCGCTGCTGTTTGTCCTCTCTTCGTACCATTTTATACTGTTGGATCCTCTTTTTTTTACTCTCTTTCGGATTGTTAATGTGCTCGCATTGATACTCTTCGCTTTTAAAAGTCGATCGTTAACCATTTGGATATTAATAAGTATTGTCGCCGGGGCTGAATTTGGTTTTGATTTACCAGAAATTGCGAAAAACCTGCAGTTCTTAAGTGACATCTTTTTAAGGCTGATAAAAACGATTATTGCCCCGTTGATATTTGCAACCTTGGTAAATGGCATTGCCGGTCATGCCGATCTGAAACTGATTGGTCGATTGGGATGGAAATCAATTTTATATTTTGAAATTGTCTCTACCATAGCCTTGTTTATCGGATTAGCAGCTATAAATATCAGTAAGGCGGGTGTAGGCGTTATGCTTCCGGCAGCTGCCAATGCTCCTGAAACGGCTGCGAAGGCTCATAGCTGGTCGAGTTTCCTCCTAAATATGTTCCCCGAAAATATTGCTAAGTCAGTTTTTGATGGGAATATTCTTCAGGTCGTAGTGTTCAGTATAATCTTTGGAATTGCAGTGGCAAAAATAGGAGGTAAATTTCGAGACCCAATGCTAAAGTTTACCGGTAGTCTTGCCGAGGTGATGTTTAAGTTTACAAATATTATTATGTATTATGCTCCCGTAGCTGTCTTTGGTGCTATCGCATTTACGATCGGTCAGCTTGGCATGGATGTACTTACCAGCCTGCTGAAATTACTCGCTACCTTATATGTCGCGTTATTTGCATTCCTCATCCTGGTCATCTTACCCTTGATAGTGGCATTGAAAATACCATTTAAAAAATACCTTCTTGCAGTAAGTGAGCCAGCGTCAATTGCATTTGCAACGGCTAATTCGGAATCTGCCTTACCAGCGGCTCTTGAATCGATGGAGCGTTTCGGAGTGCCTCGCGAAATAGTAGCTTTTGTAATCCCTACCGGATACAGCTTTAACCTTGATGGAACAACGCTATACTTATCGCTGGCCTGCGTCTTTGTTGCTCAGGTTGCCGGCATTGATCTGTCTATATCCCAGCAGCTGGCGATGTGCCTGGTTTTAATGTTAACAAGTAAAGGTGTTGCAGGTGTTTCCCGGGCCTCTCTGGTGGTATTGCTCGGTACATTATCGAGCTTTGGCCTCCCGACAACACCGGTATTCCTTATCCTGGGTATCGATGTGCTCATGGATATGGCCCGAACAACAGTTAATGTTATTGGAAATTGCACCGCTACTATCGTGATGGCAAAATGGGAAAATGCGTTTGATCAGCAAAAGGCTGAGCATTTTACAAATGAGATCTAACTGAAAATAAGATGGGTATTGCGCATTTCCCCTTTTAAAAGTGAAAATTTAACCGATTTATACAACACCGCAGTGAAGGTTTAAGACCCTTTTGCGTATTTTTGCTCCAATCGAATTAATTAACTAAACCTATGATAAGAATAATTTCTGCTCTTTCAATCGCATTGATCATTTTGGCTGCCTGTGCAGCACCTGCCCCGGCACCAGTAAAAGTTATCCCGCAAGATCGGCTAACTGACTTTGTGGATCCATTTATCGGTACCGGTGATCATGGTCACACCTACCCTGGTGCTGCTTACCCTTTTGGCCAGATCCAGCTAAGTCCTGATAATGGTACCCAAGGGTGGGACTGGTGTTCCGGATATCACTATTCCGATAGCATTGTCGCTGGGTTTAGTCACCTTCATCTTAGTGGGACGGGTATTGGTGATTTGGCAGATATCTCTTTCTTGCCGGTAGCATCTGAGGTTACCTTTAAATCGGGGGAGAAAAATGTAGACTTTGTTACCCGCTATGCCGGAAAATATAACCATAAGGATGAAGTGGCAAAGGCCGGTTATTATAGTGTAGTGCTAAAAAATAGTGGTATTAAAGCTGAGTTCACCGTTACCGAACGTGCAGGATTGCATCGGTATACATTCCCTCAAGGGGGCGAAAATAACTTAGTCGTTAATCTAGGATTCGCCATTAACTGGGATAAACCCTATACCACAACGTTAAATGTTGTTGATAGTTCGTTGGTTACCGGCTCCCGCTTGTCGCATGGATGGGCAAAAGATCAGCATGTGTTTTTTGCCGCCCGCTTTTCAACTCCAATCTTAAAGTCAGAAATTACGACCGTTGGTGGAGTAGGTAGAACTGTTGGCGTGCTTAAATTCGGCAAGAAAATGGTGATGACCAAGGTGGGTGTATCATCAGTGAGCATAGCAAATGCCATTGCTAACCTCGATTCCTCTTTGGCAGGATGGGATTTTGAAGCAACACAACAAACAGCTTCAGACGCATGGGAAAAAGAGCTCTCTAAAATCAAGATTCAATCGAATGACCTTGTTCAGAAGCGGATTTTTTACACCTCTCTCTATCATACGATGGTAGCTCCTGCATTATTCTCCGATACAAATGGGGAGTTTAAAGGGATTAAAGGAGATGTTCAAAAGGCTGACGGATATAACCGATATACTGTATTCTCTATCTGGGATACTTACCGGGCACTCCATCCTTTATTTACTATTACCCAACAAACCCGGGTAAATGATATGGTTAAGACTATGCTTGATCAATATAAGCAGACGGGTATTCTTCCGGTTTGGGAACTCGAAGGGAACGAGACGTTCTGCATGGTCGGCAATCATTCAATCGCCGTAATTGCAGAGGCTTTACTAAAAGGTATTGGCGATTTTGATCACCAACTTGCCTTTGAGGCGATGAAGGTAACATCACTGCACGATAGGGATGGAATGGGGCTTTATGATAAGTTAGGTTATATGCCTGCAGATAAGATTCAGCAGTCGGTAGCTAAATCACTTGAAGTGGCTATTGATGATTGGTGTGTTGCTGCAGTAGCTAAAAAACTGGGCAAGACAGAAGATGCTGCTTATTTCACTAAACGTTCCGAGAGCTTCAGGCAATATTTCGATAAAGAGACTCGGTTTATGCGTGGTAAACTAAGTAATGGTAAATGGACAACTCCTTTTGATCCGGCTTATTCAAATCACGAAGGTTCTGATTATACCGAAGGAAACGGATGGCAGTATTTGTGGCTAGTACCACAGAATGTTCCTGGGCTTATCGATTTACTAGGAGGTAAAGAGCCTTTTGCCGATAAACTGGATCAATTATTTGCGGTTAAAGATGGTGTTGTGGGTGAGAAAGCTTCTAGTGATATTTCTGGATTAATCGGTGCCTATGCACATGGCAATGAGCCGGGTCATCAAACGTCATTTCTATTTGATTTTGCTGGTCGCGCTTGGAGAACACAGGAGATAAATCGTCAGATCCAAACCACCTTATATGCCGATAAGCCTGAAGGTATTAGTGGCAATGAGGATTGTGGCCAGATGTCGGCATGGTATATTTTCAGTGCTATGGGATTTTATCCTGTTAACCCTTCTGATTTGACCTACCAATTTGGATCTCCAATCGTACAGGAGGCAAAACTTGAAGTTGCTCCTGAGAAATATTTTACGATGAAAGCTCCCCTTGCCTCGATAACAAATAAATATATTGTTGAGGCAAAGTTAAATGGTCAGGTGATAACCCGACCTTATATTACACATCAAGAGATTATGGCTGGTGGGATTCTTGAATTTACAATGGGGGCTCAACCAAATAAGAGTTTATTTAAATAGTTAAATGACCTTGGGTAGTTAAAGTATTAAGAACATTTTTTTAATAATTTATTGCATCTGTTGACCACCTCCCCTAACCCCTCCTAAAGAGAGGGGCAAGAAGGAGTAGTCATCAAAATTCAGACCCCTTTTATTTCCTCCAAAAGGAGACTAAAGAGGTCTTTATTGTTAACTAGAATATTTATCTAGTGTAATTTGATTTTTCCGATTATTTATTTTTGCGAAGCGGTATTCGGTTAAGCTGAATTAACTTTTTTGCCACCAAGACACAAAGTCACAAAAATCTCAGGGCAATCGTAAGAAGAGGCCTACGTATGAAATTTGTGACTTTGTGTCTTGGTGGCATTTTTTCTTCAATCTGCTAAAAGTCAGTGAAAAAGTCCTTGGTATATCGTATATTTGTTTAGCATCTCAACCCAATTAAGGGATGCAATGTTGTTTGGAGCAGAACAGTTCTGGTCATAATCTAAATGCTAGTTTACACCGGAAGGTCTAATAAAATGGGCTGAAGAAGTCCTCTTTGAGAAGTTCCTCATTCATGAACTTTATTGTACTCTTTCAAATGTACCCCGTTTCTGAACTTATTAAAAACCTTGCTGACCAACATGGTCGAATGAGGCATAATCTATTGCCAATTCTGCAAGGTGTTGTTGAGCAAGAGAAATATCTTTCTGAATATTCAATGCTCGAGATAGCCCGTGAACTTGATTTGCCTGCTGCTGAAGTATACGGCACCGCCACTTTCTACTCATTTTTGGAACACAAAAAAATGGGGAAGTACATCATCCGAATATGCAAAACAATCACGTGTTCGATGAAAGGGAAAAATCAGATCATAAAGACTATCGAGGATATGTTGAATATCAATGTAGGAGAGACGACCCCAGATGGGAATTTCTCGCTGCTACAAACCAATTGCCTCGGCTTTTGTCATATGGCCCCCGCAATGCTAATTAATTATGAGGTGTTTACCGATCTTACCCCTGAAAAGGTGCGTGAGATACTGACTGTGTTCATCAATAAAAAAGATAAGGAGGGATAAATGGCCCCAACCTACCAACTCAAACGGCTCGATTTTATTTTCAAAAATGAAAATGACTGGAAAGAGATCCTGGTTGGGAAAATAAATCTTCCTCCTCAGGAGCTGATCAATGAATTAATAAGTTCCGAACTTAAAGGGAGAGGAGGAGCCGGTTTCCCAACGGGATTAAAATGGAAACTTACCTCAGAAGAAAAAGAGGCTGTTAAATATGTCATTTGTAATGCCGATGAAGGGGAGCCCGGAACATTTAAGGATCGCGAAATCCTCTCGAAAGTTCCGCTGAAAGTTTTAACATCAATGGCAATTTGTGGTTATGTAATCGGATCGAAAGAGGGATATATTTATTTGCGCGGAGAGTATTTTTTTCTTCAGCACGAATTAAATAAGGCGATTGAGGAGTTTGTAGCCTACTGCCGGAAGATAAATTTTGAATTTACGATTCGGATATTTATGGGCAGCGGAGCCTATATCTGTGGTGAAGAGACTGCCCTTTTCGAATCGATGGAGGGTAAACGGGGTGAGCCACGTAATAAACCACCCTTCCCCTCTGTCTCGGGGTACATGGGAAAGCCTACTGTAATTAATAACGTTGAGACATTGGCCCATACCTACACCATTTTTGAATATGGGGCCAAACGGTTTTATGACCTGGGTGTACAGTATTCACGTGGTTCAAAATTATTTTCTGTCTCAGGGGATACTCCTAAGCCCGGCATTTATGAATTAGAGCTGGGAATGAGCCTTGTCGATTTCGTTGATGAATTTGGTGATGGCGACACCAAAGCGGTGCAGGTAGGGGGCGCTTCAGGATTTCTGGTGCCCCGCAAACGGTTTAGTGAAACAACGATAGGCTTCCAGGGTAAACTAACCGGGATATCACTTCCTACCGGAGGATCAATGATGCTCTTTAATAGTTCGCGTTCCATGTATAATGTGTTGGATAATTATCTCGAATTTTTCAGGGAGGAGTCGTGCGGACAATGTACCCCTTGCCGCGTAGGTTGCCAGCAACTACTCAATGGTATTAAGGCGGTAAAGCGGGGTGAGAAGACCGCCGGTTATCTGGAAAAACTTCTTCGGTTAGCAGAAACAATGCAATTTACCGCTAAATGTGGATTAGGTCAATCGGTTGCTAACTCTTTTTCATCAATAGTGGAGAACTTTAGAGAAGAGATGATTTATTAAACGTTTTATTCTTGTCTGCTATGACCACAAAAATAAAAATAACCATCAATGATTTAGAGGTAGAGATTGATCAGGGGACCTCAATCCTTAATGCGGCCCGAGATATTGGGGTTATTATTCCTACACTTTGCTATCACAAGGATCTGTGTGTGGCCGGTAACTGCAGGGTGTGTGTTGTTGAACTTGTTGGACAGAAGAAGTTGTCAGCTGCATGCGCCACACCCTGCGAAGAGGGGATGAATATCCTTACGAACTCTTTCAAGGTTCGAAATTCCCGCAAGCATATTATTGAACTGCTCCTTTCGGAACATAATGCTGACTGCACACGGTGTTATAAAAACGGAAATTGCGAACTTCAGAAACTGGCATCCGACTTTAAAATTATGACTCAGGATTTTATCCGGTTGGTACCATTTAAAAATTATACCATTGACCACTTTTCGCCATCGATAATCAAAGATGACAGTAAATGTATCCGTTGCCAGCGTTGCGTGAGAACTTGTGAAGAGATACAGGGTGTTAATGCTCTAACGGTGGCCTATAAAGGTGATCAGATGAAGATCTCTACTTTTTTTGAGAAGCCTATGAATGATGTGATCTGCACCAATTGTGGTCAATGTATCAATCATTGCCCTACCGGGGCCTTGGTCGAAAAGAACTATATCGAAGAGGTGTGGGATGCGATAGCCGATAAAAGTTGTCATGTAGTAATCCAAACCGCCCCTGCTGTGAGGGTTGGATTAGGAGAGGAGATGGGGCTCGAGCCGGGAACACGCGTCACGGGTAAAATGGTGGCCGCCCTTCGTCGGTTGGGTTTTGATGCGGTCTTGGACACCGATTTTTCGGCAGATTTAACAATTATTGAGGAGGGCTCTGAACTTATGGTGCGGCTCAAGAAGGTCTTGGTTGATCATGATTCGGATATAAAACTTCCAATGGCAACCTCGTGTTCTCCGGGTTGGATCAAATATATCGAACACATGTACCCCGATTGTTTAGGTCACTTATCTACCTGTAAGTCACCTCAGCAGATGTTTGGAGCACTTGCAAAAACTTATTATGCAAAGGTTCGTAACCTTAAGCCTGAGAAGATTGTCTCGGTATCTGTAATGCCGTGTACGGCTAAGAAATTTGAGGCTAACCGTCCTGAGATGCATGACAGTGGGTATCGGGATGTTGATTATGTGCTAACAACGCGCGAGCTTGCCATTATGATTAAACAAGCAGGCATTGACTTCCAAAAACTTATTGATGAGCCGTTTGATCGCCTTATGGGTGAGTCTACGGGTGCAGGGGTTATCTTTGGTGCAACAGGAGGAGTCATGGAAGCTGCTCTTCGCACTGTTTATGAGCTGGTGACTGGTCGTGAGATACCTTTCGATAATTTAAATGTTACACCTGTACGAGGAATGGATGGGGTAAAGGAGTGCTCTATTCGAATAGAAAATCCGTTAGAGGAGTGGGAGTTCTTGGAAGGGGTTGAATTGAAATGTGCCGTTGCCCATGGGCTTATCAATGCAAAGAAAGTTATGGATCGGATTGTTTCGGGCACTTCGGAATACCATTTTGTTGAGTTTATGGCTTGTCCCGGAGGGTGTCTTGGAGGAGGAGGCCAACCAATTCCAACGAGTCCTGAAATACGACAGAAGCGTGCCGAAGCAATTTATGCCGAGGACCAGGGGATGCCGCTGCGCAAATCACATCTGAATCCGGAGATATTGAAGATTTATGCCGACTTTCTGTCAAAACCACTAGGGGAGAAGTCGCATCAACTGCTCCATACACAATATATCCGTCGGGAGCGGTTTTGAGATGGAGCTTTTTCCATAGGGTTAAAACCCTCGGTTAGTAGATGGACGCTCTTTCGGAGCTATTATGTGTGGGTTGGTATCTATGGTTAGAGCTATAGACGCTCCTTCCGAGGTTTTTCCCATAGGTGTTTAGCCCAATGTAGTGATAGCAACTACACGCTCAGCTACGGAGTGGTTGAATAAATTGGAATATCGTTTTGTAAGCGTTAGTTATGCTATATCAAAATATTTCCTCTTTAAGAAAAATGCCACATTCACTAATCCAACCATCACAGGCACCTCTACAAGCGGTCCAATAACAGTGGCAAATGCTGCTTGCGAATTAATTCCAAATACCGCAATTGCAACTGCAATAGCCAGCTCGAAATCGTTGCTTCCTGCTGTAAAAGCCATCGGGGTTGATTTTTCATACCCTTCGCCCATCCATTTAGCTATGAAAAAGGTGGAGAAGAACATTGCGGCAAAGTAGATCGTATAGGGTATGGCTACACGTATCACATCGAGAGGTAATCCGATTATCTTATCCCCTTTTAAAGAAAACATCACAAAGATTGTAAATAGCAAGGCAGCCGGGGTTAGCACCGATACCCTAGGGATAAAGCGGGTAAAATACCAATCGCTGCCTTTCCATTTTCGCAGCAGATAGTTGGATACCAGTCCGGCGAGAAATGGAATACCTAAATATATGAATACCGTCCGGGCAATTTCACCAATCGACACTTCCACAATGGCTCCCTGTAATCCGAAAATTGGAGGTAAAAAGGTGATAAATATCCACGCATACACAGAATAGAGAAACACTTGAAATAGCGCATTAAAGGCAACTAATCCTGCAGCCAGTTCCGTGTCTCCTTTTGCCAGATCGTTCCATACCAGCACCATCGCGATGCAACGCGCGAGGCCAACAAGGATTACTCCGACCATTAATCCGGGATAGTTATGCAGAAAGATGATTGCCAAAATGAACATGAGAAAGGGGCCAATAATCCAGTTTTGCGTCAAGGATAATGTTAGTAATCTCAGGTTTTTGAAAACAAGGGGTAGTTTTTCATATTTCACCTTAGCCAAAGGAGGATACATCATTAATACAAGACCAATGGCAATTGGGATATTAGTCGTTCCTGAACTTAGGTTATTCCAAAAAGCTGAAATTCCGGGCATACTATATCCCGCTACTATTCCGGCGAACATAACCAGGAAAATCCATAGGGTAAGGAAGCGGTCAAAGAAGGAAAGTTGTTTAACAGTACTCATTATTGATTCGTTAGATTTCTGTATATAAATATAAAAGAAGAATTTACTTAGTTCCTGAAACGGTGATGCTGAAAATTCCTGTGCCTCCATTTTTAAAGTTGGTAATCTCCTCTTTTGAAAGATAATTAGCCAAAACCTCTTCGGGAATTGAGATCTCTTTTTGCTTGTGAATCGTGATATTTTTGAATAATAGATTTTCTATGATTGCAAGATATTGATCCATTTCAATCGCGCCTGATACACATCCGGCATACATCTCAGCATCTTTGCGCAGTTTTTCCGGTAAATCTCCTTTAATGACTACATCCGAAACACAGAAATGGCCTCCCTGCTTTAATACCCGATAAACTTGATCAAATGCTTTAGTTTTATCAGGCACAAGGTTTAAAACACAATTTGATACTACAACGTCATAGGTGTTATCCGGTAAGGGCATCTCCTCAATATCTCCGGTGACAAACTCCACATTGGTAAATCCTAGTTTGTCTTTGTTTTGATTCGCTTTGGATATCATCGCATCTGTAAAGTCTAGTCCGGTAACTTTGCCCCCCTCTCCAACTAATGCCCGAGCCACAAAACAATCGTTGCCCGCTCCACTGCCTAAGTCGAGAACATGATCTCCTTGTTTTATTGCGGCAAAATTGGTGGGTATGCCACATCCTAAGCCTAAATCAGCATCCGGATTATAACCGGCCTGCCCCGAATAATCATCACTGAAAATCGTGTAGTCTACATCGCAGCAACTGCTTGTACTCCCGCAGCACGACGACTGGTTAATGAGCTTGCTCTGATTCGCGATTTCACCATACTTTTCCTGAACAATCAACTTTAAATCTTCTGCTTTCATGATTAATCAATTTTTAAATTAGTCAAATAGAAATCATAAAACCTCTCCTTTATCTCATTGCGTACCCTGATGAACTCGCTCCATATAAACTCTTCACTTCCAATGGCATGAGATGGATCATCAAATCCGATGTGAAGCCTGTTTTTTACCTTTCCAATAAATGCAGGACAACTTTCATTGGCTCCACCACAAACGGTGATCACATAATCCCACGTCTCATCAAGGTATTTGGCTACCGAATCGGAGGTGTGTTGACTGATGTCTATGCCTGCCTCTTGCATTGCAGCTACGGCCTTTAAATTAAGTCTTCCAGATGCTTCCGTGCCGGCGGAACAGACTGTAAGCTTCGAATCAAAAGATTGCAGGAATCCATGTGCCATCTGACTGCGGCAACTGTTTCCTGTGCAAAGAATTAATATTTTCATGGTATCTTATGTTTATATACTTATGTGACGTCTGGACTCTATCTCAAATACAGGTATTGCAGGAGTTGATTATTTACAACAAAAATTCTCAGGTATTTCGATTTCATTGAGGAATTCTGACAGTATTTTTTTTAATTCATCAACCTTGTTATAATCGAGACAATAATTTGTCTTAACCCCTTCGATATGGCCTTGAATCAATCCGGAATCTTTAAGCTCTTTAAGATGCTGATTTACGGTAGTCCGGCTCAGGGGTAAACAATCAGAAATATCTCCTGAAATGCAGGTTTTTGTCTCAGCCAAAAATTGTAAAATCTGGAGACGCGCCGGATGAGCCAGGGTTTTAAAAAGAGAGGCTCTTTGCTGAAGTACCTCCTCGAAAAGTTCTGTTTTTGAAACTGCCATACGTTGCTGTTTTAATTATGACGTAAATATACGTTAAATAACATTACGACGTATGCGTACGTCAAAAAATAATCTTAATTTTAAGTTGACCGTGATTTATTTTGGGTACTTTACCGGTAATTCTAAGGCGTGCCACATCATAAACCCCCCGTCCAGGTTTGCAATATCGTGAAATCCATTTTCGATAAGGAATTTAACGACCCGGGCACTACGGATACCGCCGGCACACATTACTACCAGTGGTTTGTCGCGTGGGAGCAAATTTAATTGGTTTGCAATAACAGACATTGGGATATAAATAACCTCTTCATGGTCAATGCTCTCTGCACTACATTCATGTTCTTCGCGCACATCGAGAAGTAAGGCACTTCCATTTTGGATCGCTTCCAGCGCATCGGCAGGCAGGATATGCTGGATTCCTTCAAGGTGATAATTCTGTAGGGTTGGTATTTGGGACGACTTCATGAGAATTAAAAAAGAGCATTAAATAAATATCCGACAAATATAATTCCTAAAGTTATTACAGCAATAAATGTTAGTATTAAAGGGAGCTTAAGTACCTTTTGCAAAATAATCATTTCAGGTAATGATAGTCCAATCACTGCCATCATAAAAGCTAAAGAAGTGCCCAGTGACGCACCTTTTTCAATAAGAGCTGAAACAATTGGGATAATACCTGCTGCATTTGAATATAACGGTACTCCAATGATTACAGCTAAAGGGACGCTATACCATACCGATTTTCCCATGAAAGAGGCCATGAAATCTTTGGGAATATAACCATGTACGCCAGCTCCAACGGCTATTCCAAGGGCGACAAATATCCAGACTTTTCCTACAATCTCTTTTACTGAATTGTACCCCATTTGAATTCGGTCAGCAAACATAAGCTGTTCCTCTTCCTGATAGACATTTACAAGTTGTCGTTTATATACCCAATCTTGAACCCATCGTTCAAGTTTTAATTTTCCGATAATCCAACCACCTGTGATGGCAATGGATAATCCTGTAAACATGTAAATGAGCATCACTTTTATTCCAAATAGTCCGAATAGTAAAATTACAGCTACTTCATTAACCATTGGCGCAGCAATCAGAAAAGATAAGGTGACTCCTAATGGTATTCCTGATTCTACGAAGCCTATGAATAGAGGTATTGCAGAACAAGAACAAAATGGAGTTATGACTCCTAATAAGGAGGCTAAGATATTAGCGGTAATTGTGGATTTTCCTTCTAATAACTTCCGGGTACGCTCTGGAGAAAACCAAGTCCGTAGTATACCAACAACGAAAATAATCAGTGTAAGTAGGAGTATAACTTTCGGTAATTCGAAAATAAAAAACCGAATGGATTCAGTTTGTTGTGTCCCCTGCTTCATTTCAAAAACACGATCAATGAGCCAATTCGATATCGTGTTAAGATTGGAGTAAAGCACACCCCAGCCTATTAGTAAGATTATTGGTTGCCAATATGTCCGGCTGATTTTCATCATTAAACTTTTTAGCGGAATAAATCAATAAGAAATTGGATTATAAAATATATACCTATTAAAATAAACATTACGGCAATAAATTGTCTGAACCAAATTTCGAAGCTTCTAACTTTTATATAGAAACTTCCTATCCCTGATATAGCATAAGCAAGTATCCATCCCAAAATAAGTACAGGAATCCCTGTGGCTATCGCGAAAATTGCAGGAAGATAAAGTCCAGAGGCACTTGAAATGGTCATAGGGATTAGTATTCCGAAATAAAGTACGCCACTATAGGGACAAAATGCGAGTGCGAAAACCATCCCTAGAAGGATCGCGTCAAGATGACCCCATCTTGTTTTCTTTTCCATTTTTGTTGACAAGGCACCAACCCCAGGAATTTTGAATGTTATTACATTTAGCATTATCAGTCCAATAAAGATTAGTACCGGACCTAGAATTTTTTGTCCGTATATTTGGAATAATCCTGATAATTTAAATTGATCAGCACCTAAGTAGATCATCAGGGCAATAGTCATATAGGTTATTGCTCGCCCAAGCGTGTATAATAATCCGTTGACAAAAACCCGATTGCGGTTTTCCAATTCTTTGCTAATAAATCCGATCGCAGTGATATTCGTGGCTAACGGACACGGACTTATAGCAGTCATTAAACCGAGTAGAAATGCTGTAATCCAAGGCATCGTGCTGTTGTCAAGCAGCGAGGAAAGGAAATTCATCGCTACTGACTTATAAGTCGGTCTACGCGTTCTTTGATGATGGATTTAAACCGAGCTGGATTATTTCGAGCGTACAAAAATCCCTCATTAGTAAGGTTTATTTTTTTCTCCCCCAAAACAATGAGAAGCGTTTGCCCCGAAATATCGAGTTTTTTTACAAGTGTACCATTTTCCGAGTCTTCAAGATTTAACGATTGAAATACTATTTTACCCGGATAAAGGGTCTCAAGGTTTTTCTTTGCCTCCGACTCGACGGCTTTACACGTTACACATCTGGATGTGAGATGGAAATAGTAAGCCTCTACTTTTTGTGCTGTTTCCGTTTGACTCCGATTGTCTTTTGTTTGGGCCTTGAGTGAAAAACCATTCCCTAATGTTAGGGATATTACAACAAAATACATAAGTCTTTTCATCGTCCTTTATTTAAGAGATTAATGCCTTTGTTAGCTCATCTGTTGAGGGTACCCTGCCTTTAAATACAACTTTTCCGTTCACAACTATCGCCGGAGTAGACATAATTCCATAGTTTAAAATTTCTACAATGTCTTCTACCTTAGTAATCGTGGCATCGATTTTGTTTTGGGCAACAACTTCCCGTGTAAGTCTTTCAAGGGCTTTGCATCTGGCACATCCGGCACCTAAGATTTTAATTTCCATGATTTCCAACTTTAAATTGTCTTAAGAATGAATTCTGAAATGTTTATCGTGTGAAAAATAGTTCAAGCATCTGCCTTGCTTCTAACCAATTATTGCGATTAATACAATATTTGATATAAGGTGGATTTATTTCACCTTGGATTAAACCTGCTTTTTTAAGCCCCTTTAAATGCTCCGAAAGAGTCGATCGGGCAATGGGTAATTCCTCTGCCATATCTCCACTATAACAACATTTATCCAGATTGTTGGCCAGGTAGTTGAGGATGAAAATTCGCACAGGATGCGATAGCGCTTTAGCGTAAACTGCAAGCTTCTGTTGATCGTCAGTTAAATATTTTGCTTTGTAAGCCATTCGCTATTTCATTTCGGGATATTACGAATTAAATATACCTAATTTTTAAACCTTTTACTCCAATTTGAATAATTTTTTAAGAGGAATAATTAATTTTAACCCGTATTATTTTAGATCTTTACTAAGATGGGAGTAGTTTATGCTTTATTGATTTTGATTGGTTGGGGAACACACCTCGTTTATAGTTTGCTTTATCAACAATTGGAGCTTACTGATCTGACATTTTGGATTCATCTTTTATTGCAAACCTGGCTTTTTACGGGTCTTTTTATTACGGCACACGATGCAATGCACGGAACTGTGGCGAAGAATAAAATGGTTAATAATACCTTAGGTGCATTAGCTTCAATGTTATATGCCGGACTTTGGTATCCAAAGCTTCTTAAAAAGCATTATCTCCACCATTTGCATCCGGGAACGGCACAGGATCCTGATTATACGGTTGGATCACAAAATTTCTTTGCCTGGTGGTACCGCTTTATGATTCAGTATATAACAGTTTGGCAAGTGCTGATAATGGCTGTGTTGTTTAATATAGGGTTGATCTGGTTTAATGAACCTCGGTTATTCCTATTATGGATTTTACCATCCGTGCTATCTACCTTTCAATTGTTTTATTTTGGTACTTTTCTTCCACATCGGTTGCCACACGCTGATGCGATGGCTCCTCATATGGCCAGGTCGCAGCCTCGGAATCATCTGGTTGCCATGCTAACCTGCTATTTCTTTGGTTATCATTTTGAACATCATGCCTCACCACGAACTCCATGGTGGCAGCTTTACCGGATCAAAAAGGGATAATTTTTCCAATATGACTCTCCTCTGCTTGCTTTTCTTGGATATGATCTTGGAGATATTTTTTATTCCGTTTTGTTTGACTGAACGGGTTAATAAAGATGCTGAATCAAAGACTCCTCAATTTAAATGCGTTACGATAACCGTATTGAAATCCTTAAGGATAGCTTAATGTTAAAATTATTTGGCTTCACCTGCTTTAAAAGCTGTCCAGGGTTGGGAAGGTCGATCTTCTAATAATCCCTTCATCCAGTCGAACTGTGGATGTTGTTCCAGAAATTTATCCCCATTAAAAGCCATTCCGCAAGCTGATCCCCAACGTGCAACAAAAGTCATCTGTTTTGCCATCTTCGCGTCGACAACTTTACCATCAAGGGTTCCATCCGGACTATAGGGAACTCCATTATCAATTAGTTGAGAATCTATCTCTCCGTGGCCACAAAGTGTTCTACCTCCAGGATTTACTTTGTTTAGATAGGTGTCGTAATGGTCGGCTTCGAAAGTTTCAGCGAGTTTTAGATCTATTTTGCCTGCATTCTGCTTCATCAGCTGTTTCCATCGAACGCGTCTGGCAACAGAAGAATTTTTAATGTTTGTCTCGTTATCTCTGGTTTCAAAGCGAAGAATATTTAGGTTCTCAGCCACATTTGATCCCACAAAATAACCATCTTTTGTCCGTTCAAAGCCACTGTATTTTAGGCCTAGCTCGAGCCGGGCAATTTCATTCGTTTTAATATCCCCAATAAGCCAAGCGTTGGCATACCCTCCATTATTATTCTTTTTCATGATGTCGCACCATTCATCAATGTTGGAGGCATATTGTGTAGCTCTGCGCATTCGTGAAAATTCAGGATCTCCTTTAGGATCGAATGGGTAGAATCCGCCGATTGTTGTCTCCGAACCGACCAAGCCTGCGTCAGTAATAAAAAAGTCTGTTTCACTGTGAATAAAACCACTTACAGATTGCATCAGAATTCGGTGCCCTTTTTCAGGTAGGATATCCAGTATAATATTGCAATATGGATCAGTATAGCTATCCATCGTGTTGTGCCCAAGGACAATCTTTCCGTCTAAAGTCATCTTTCCGGTAGCAATAAAAGAGCTACATGATTCTCTTCGACTAATAATTGAATTTGATCGCAGGGAATCTTTTACTGTTGGCCACCAATAGGACATCAATTCGATGTATCCGTTCAGGGCAACGATTTCATCGCGTGATGTCTCCACACCGTTGGCTTTCATCCCTTCAACGATACCGTCTATCTCAGTGATATTTTCTGTGTCAACTTTAGGTGTTAGAATTTCGGCTGCTTTACTAACAAGCCAGCTCCAATCCATTGCCGTTTGGTAATGCCATCGTGTACTTAGCATTCGAAGGGATTCTTTTATCTCCTTTGACATTAGATACCCATGCTGAAATCCCCTTGCACGCGGACTCCCTTCGATGTGCAGATAGGTCCAGCCGTTTTTTTTATGACGGTTTGCTTTTGAGAGCCACATATTTTGTTCAGAGCTTAGCGGAGTCTGACAATAAGCTGAACTGACAACTGATAAAAGTAATAGTAAGGTAATAAATTTCATTTAAATAAGAGGGATTTAAATTTAGTTATTTAAGATTTTGAAGTATGATTCCATTTTTGTACCGATTCCTGGTTTTTGGTATTGAAAATATCTTTTGCTTCCAAGGTGTAGATATACTCTATCTCCGTTTTAAAATATTCCGTTATCTTGCCTCGCACCATTTTCAACGTGCTGTTTAATAAATGGTTATGTTCTGTAAACGCCTCTGGTAAAATAAGTATTGTGGTGGGTAACCATCGCTCAGGGAACATCCCCTCGTTTTTGCCCCCTTTGCGATAGGCATCAACTTCGTTTTTAAGCATTTCTAAGGCTTTGTTAATCCCTTCATTGCTTTGTGGTTCGATATTTTGTTTGTGCAAGATGTGATTAATTGCTGCGATATTCGGAACTATTAATCCTACGGTGTATGGGTTTTGATTATTGTAAAGCATCACTTGGTCAATTAATGGCGATTGATCCACTAAGGCTTCTTCAATCCCTTCCGGACTAAATTTTTCGCCATCATTTCCTATTAAAAGGCTCTTAAAACGCCCCATTACATATACATACCCATCTTTGGAAACGTACCCTAAGTCACCGGTGTATAACCAACCATCCTTGAGCGTCTCTGTGGTAGCTTTCTCATTTTTCCAATATCCTTTCATGATATTATCCCCTTTGACTACCACTTCCCCTTTTTCCCCTTGCGCAAGTGCGTTTCCATCGGTATCGCAAATTTTCAGATCAAGTTTCTTTACTAGCCTCCCTGAGGATCCAAATTTAACCCCATTAGGAGAATTCGCTGAGATGACAGGTGCCGCCTCGGTTAGTCCATATCCTTGGTAAACAGGGGTTCCAATAGCAGCAAAAAAACGTTGAAGCTCCACGTCAAGTAAGGCGCCACCACCAATGAAAAATTCAAGATTCCCTCCAAAGGCTTGTCGTACTTTGGAAAAGACGATCTTGTCGAGCAATTTATAATAGGGTTTTAATAATGCGCGGAATCCTTTTCCTCTATTCCATCCATCACCATGGTATATATAACCGACCTTAAGACCATGATTAAATAATTTCTCTGTAATGCGCCCTTTGCTTTGGATTCCCTTTTCAATATTTTTCCGAAAGCTTTTTAATAACGCCGGCACACTCATCATGATTTCAGGCTTAAACTCCTGAATATTTCCCGGTACATTTCGCAGTGTTTCCATTGGTGTTCGTCCGATTTGGACTGATCCCACCGAGGCCCCTTTGTACATAAAGGTGTAGAGACATGCCGTATGGGCAAAGGAGTGATCCCAGGGTAGAATAGCTAATGTTTTATAACTCGGGGAGATGTCAAGCACGGTATTGGCTTGAACAACATTGGCAGCATAATTCAGATGACTAAGCATAATTCCTTTGGGATCAGCTGTAGTGCCCGAGGTATAGGAGATATTTGCAAGGTCGTCGGGACCTATCACTTTCCAAACTTCTTCGAAGGCAGTACGGTGAGTCTGGGAATTTAATAGCTCAGCACCTTTAATCCGAATATCTTCAAATGAGAGGTCTTTAGGACCCTTATTCTCAATTGGATCGATATGGATAATAAAGTCAACATCGGGAATTTGATCCTTAATCTCTTCGATTTTTGATGCCTGTCCTGAAGAGACAATTACCATTCTGGATCCCGAATGATTGAGTCGGAACATAAGCTCGGGAGCCTCCAGTTTTACCGAAAGGGGAACATTTATTGCACCGCAGTATAGGATTCCTAACTCACTTACCAACCACTTATTTTGTCCTTCTGATAATAACCCAACACGCTCCCTTTTTTTAAACCTAACGAGAATAAGCCTGAGGCAAATTCATAAACGTGCGCTCTGGTTTCCGCGTAGCTCATAGGTTCAAACCGATCTTTTCTCTTCTCCCACAGGAGAGGGTTATTTGGAAATTTGGTTACGCTTGTTTCAAAGAGTTCAATGAGAGTTCTCATATTTATTTTTATCAGAGAAAATGTGAATAGTTGGTTGTTTAGCAGTTTTCGTAATTTTTTCAGATCGCTTTTAAAGCTTTTTTGTCGCTTACCTTATTGGTTACTTCAACCCAAATTTATAAATTGTTTTAGATTTAAAAGGGTTGCCTGGTATTAGTGATGTCGATGGAAAATGTGGATGATTTGGGGAATCTGGATAGTGCTGTGCCTCAAGTGCTACGCCGCTATATCTCGAATAAGTTTCCCCTTTTTTTCCTTTTAATTCAGGAATGTAATATCCCGTATAGAGTTGTATGCCTGGTTCTGTGGTAAATACTTCGACTGTCCTTCCCGAGGATTGTTCTGATAATAATCCTGCAGGAACCAATTTTTGATCGTCATTATCTAAAACATAGTTAAGATCATATCCGTCATCCAAAAGTTCAATACGCGAGCCGATTGTTGTGGGTACGGTAAAGTCAAAGGGAGTGCCGGTAACATTCGAAAATGCGCCAGTAGGAATAAGGGTATTGTCGTTTAATGTTTTAGTTTCTGCAGGAATATACAGCAAATGATTCAGGATATTTTCGCTATTTCCTGTTAAATTAAAATAGGTGTGATTTGTGAGATTGATCACTGTTTCACGATCTGTAACAGCTTTGTAACCGATAACAAATTCATTTTTCTGATTCAGGGTGTAATTAACCGTAACATCTACGGTTCCCGGGAATCCCTCCTCCATGTGAACGCTACGGTATTTTAACTCAACGCCTACACGATCTCTCTTTTCGATCATCCGTGGTTCCCAGATTACTTTGTCAAATCCGGTGATCCCGCCATGCAGGCTATTGGGTCCATTATTTATTGGAAGGGTATATGTTTTTTCACCAATCTGAAATTTACCTTTCGCAATCCGGTTAGCATATCTTCCAGTAATGCAACCAAAGCTAGGGCATTTTTCGATGTATTCATCGGATAGATAGTCTTCCAGAGATTTGAATCCTAAGACGATATTGTCCTTTTTCCCTCCCTTGTCAGGAGTCTTTATCGCGGTGATAATACCTCCGTAATTGGTGATTTTAATCGTCACCCCATGATCGTTACGCAATGTGAAAAGAAGAACTTTTTCTCCTCTGCGTCCCTTCCCAAAAACTTCACGTTTAAGTTCCATGAAACAAAATTTATTTATTTGATCACAAACGTAAAGAATAAAACTAAAAAAAACATATTTTTAGTCCTCGAAAACTCGTCCTTTAGGATATTACAGATCTCTATACTATTGATAAAACAGCTCAAAGCTAACAGTACTTAACTGTTAAAGCTTTTTTTATTTAAAAATATGACAACCGAACAATTAAAAGAGAAGTTTATTGAAAGATATGGATCAGGTGAAGTAAAGGGTTATTTTTCGCCGGGTCGTGTAAATTTAATAGGTGAGCATACCGACTATAATGGTGGCTTTGTTTTTCCATGTGCGTTAAGTTTTGGGATTTATTGTTTGATTCGTACTACGGATCGGCAAACAGTACGATTTGCTTCCTTAGACATGCCTTTTGAAGCGGAGGTTAAGGTTGAGGATTTGAATAAATCCATCGGTAAAGAGTGGGTTAATTATCCGATTGGTGTATTTGCTCAATTTATGAAGAAAGGACTCTCTTTTGATCTAGGTGCTGATCTTCTTTTCTATGGCGATGTTCCAACAGGAGCTGGTCTTTCCTCCTCAGCCGCCCTCGAAGTGGCCACGGCTGTAATGATCAATGATGTTTATGGATTCGGCATCGACAGAATTGAATTAGCGTTGATGGGCCAAAAGGCGGAGCATGAATTTGCATTGGTGAATTGTGGTATCATGGATCAGTTTGTTTCAGCAATGGGGAAGAAAGATCATGCTGTATTCCTCAATTGTGATACCCTTGCTTACGATCTTATACCGGTGATCCTTGATGGGGTGAAGATCGTAATCAGTAATACCAATAGTCCGCATAAACTCGATTCCGGAAAATACAATGAGCGTGTTGCTGAATGTCAGGCTGCAGTTAAAGCTATTCAACCATTTAAACAAATTGCTACTTTAGGAGAGATCTCATGGGACGAATTTCTTAAAGTCGAGGATAAGATTGAGAACCCTACAGTACGTAATCGAGCAAGACATGTAGTCAGTGAAATACAACGTACCCAGGATGCTGTTAAGGAATTAAAGTCAGGTAATCTTATTCGCTTTGGTGAATTGATGAATGGTTCGCATGATTCGTTACGTGATGATTATGAGGTTACTGGGATTGAGCTCGACACCATGGTTGATGAGGGGCGCAAAATTAATGGTGTTATTGGATCGCGTATGACCGGAGGTGGTTTTGGTGGTTGTACCGTTAGTCTTGTTAAAGATGAATCTGTTGATATTTTTATTCAACAAGTTGGTCTTAACTATGAGCAAAAAACGGGAATTAAACCCCTGTTTTATGTTGCCGAAATTGGTGATGGTGGTAAACGACTGTTTTAGAACCGATAGATAAATTATTCTTTATTGGAAGACCAAATCTTCGTTAAATAAACTACTTTCTGTTTCTATGAATAGTAATGATCAGATTATGTGATGCTATGAGTAATTATTCTTTTGATAAGAATTAGAAAATAAAATACAGATGAAATTCCTGTGGAAAATAGGTAAATTTTCTCCTAAATATTTTTAATTTTGAGCATGATAAAGCCTCAATACTACGATATAATCGGTGATGTTCATGGTCATGCCACACTGCTCAAAAAACTTTTGAAGACGATGGGGTATGTCAAGGAACATGGTTTCTGGTGCCACCCTGAACGAATAGCTATTTTTATAGGAGATTTTATAAACCGTGGCCCCGAGATTAGGGAGACGATTCAAATTGTGCGTCAAATGACCGAGGCTGGTTCTGCACTCGCAATTTTGGGTAATCATGAATACAGTGCCATTTTGTACCATATTAAAGATTCTTCAGGCATGTATCTTTCACGACATATTGCTGGAAACAGGAATCAGATTCAAAGCACGTTGACTTCATTCGTAGGATTCGAAACGGAGTGGCGTGACCATTTAAAATGGCTGCGAACTTTACCGTTTTTTCTTGATCTGGGTGGATTAAGGGTCATTCATGCTTATTGGAATGATGCTGACATCAACTACCTTAAAAGCTTTGTCCCACAAGGGAAACTAAAAAAAGATTTCTTGCGTACGATTCACGAGAATCAGCAACCTACTGCATTAATTATATATAAGATCCTTAAGGGACTTGAATTTAGATGTCCTTCTGATCTGATCTTGAAGTGTACCAAGGGGATGAGCCGGAAAGTTTTTAGGATGAATTGGTGGGAATCGCCGAATAATAAAACCTTTAGAGATCTTGCGTTTGGTAATAAATTCACCCTTCCAAATTACACGGTTCCGCAAGAACTTGCGCCCCATTTTGAGCCCTATGGTCCAACGATGCCACCCGTTATTGTTGGCCATTATTGTCTAAGCGAAGGGGCTGCAATTGTGCAACCAAATATCTGTTGTGTCGATAGCGCCGTGGTAGGTTCAGAACAATTAACAGCTTACCGGTGGAGCGCAGAGGAGGTCTTAACAAAAGAAAACCTCATTAGCGTATCGGCTTAATGAGGCTTTCTGATCCTAATTTTTTATTCCCATTCGATAGTCGCCGGCGGTTTTGAGCTAATATCATAAACCACTCGATTTATACCAGGAACCTTATTGATTATGTCGTTTGATATTTTTGCTAGAAACTCATAGGGCAAATGGACCCAGTCTGCTGTCATCCCATCGGTAGAGGCTACGGCACGCAACGCAACAACATTCTCGTAGGTGCGTTCGTCACCCATAACACCAACAGATTGTACCGGAAGTAACATAACTCCTGCTTGCCATACCTTATCATACAACCCCCATTCTTTAAGTCCGTTAATAAAGATGGCATCGGCCTCCTGAAGGACACGCACTTTCTCGGGCGTTACATCACTCAGAATTCGAATTCCAAGTCCGGGTCCCGGAAATGGATGACGCCCAAGTAACTCAGGCCTTATTCCAAGAGCCCTTCCAACTCTGCGAACCTCATCTTTGAATAGAAGGTTAAGAGGCTCTACAACTTTTAGATGCATTTTTTCAGGAAGTCCTCCAACATTGTGATGCGATTTGATCGTTGCTGACGGACCGTTTACCGATACCGATTCTATAACATCAGGGTAAATGGTCCCCTGTGCAAGCCATTTTACATCCTGAATTTTATGAGCTTCAATATCAAATACTTCAATAAAATCGCGGCCGATAATTTTCCGCTTAGTCTCCGGGTCAACAATACCCTTTAGATCATTCCAGAATCGCTCGCATGCATCGACACCAATCACATTAAGACCCATGTGCTGATATGAGTCGAGTACATCCTGGAACTCATTTTTACGCAGCAGTCCATTGTCGACGAAGATGCAGGTGAGGTTGGCGCCGATTGCCTTATGGAGTAAAACGCCTGCTACCGTTGAGTCGACACCGCCTGAAAGCCCAAGGACAACTTTGTCGCTTCCGATGGTCGAACGCAGTTGAGCAATGGTCGTTTCGATAAAGGAGTCGGGCGTCCAGTCCTGGCTGCAACCACAAATTTGAACCAGAAAGTTCTCCAGGATCTTCGTTCCTTCTGTAGTATGATAAACCTCTGGATGAAACTGTATCGCGTAAGTATCTTCATTGGCTATTTTAAAGGCCGCATTTTCAACATCTTCTGTTGAGGCGATGATGTCATAGTTCGCGGGAAGCGTCACGATGGTGTCTCCATGAGACATCCAAACCTGAGAATTTTCGCTGATTCCCTGAAGCAGGACGCTCTCTTTTTGGGTAACGGTTAGCTTGGCCCGGCCATATTCTCTCGAATCTGATGCGGCTACTTCACCACCATAAAAATGAGCAAGATATTGAGCACCATAACATACACCAAGTAAGGGAAACTTGCCCTTTATCTTGGTAAGATCTATCCTTGGACCCTTTTCGTCTCTTACTGAATAAGGACTCCCTGAGAGTATCACTCCTTTTACGGAACTGTCAATCTCAGGATAATGATTAAATGGGTATATTTCGCAATATACGTTGAGCTCACGAACACGACGTCCGATCAATTGCGTGTATTGGGATCCAAAATCAAGGATTATAATTTTTTCCTGCATAAGTATTTATTTTAATAGCGCTATAAGTTTGTAAAGATATGGATTTATGCTTTAGTCAAAAATCATATTCTAAAACATATCAATTCATAATTAAATTAACAAACTTAATTTTTTTATCATTTTAGTCCGTCATTCTGCCCTTACTAATTTAGATCAAAATAGTTTAATTGGAATTATTTATTTTAGTGGCCCAATTCGAATCTATTTAAATAGTTTAAACGAAATAGTTAGTATTGATAGAGATTAATCTTAAATTAATACTTTTATGGAGAATAAAAGTGATTTAGGCCGACGTAAATCTTTAGCTAATGAGGCTAGAAGGCCCTTTGTGCCTCAGG
>CAIVMQ010000043.1 GCA_903907075.1 uncultured Bacteroidia bacterium | reverse complement strand
GATAGAGCATTAGCCTTCCAAGCTGAGGGTCGCGGGTTTGAGTCCCGTCTCCCGCTCAAATTTGCTTTAATGTTCTTAGCGAGTGACCGCTAAGAGTGGAAGGGTTGTGAGTGAAAAGCTTGCAGCCTGTTGGTTTAAGAGATTAGATGATTTATATATAAAACTAGAAATTAAAATTATTTATTATGGCAAAAGCGCATTACGACAGGTCTAAACCCCACGTAAACATTGGAACTATTGGTCACGTTGACCACGGTAAGACAACTCTTACTTCTGCTATTACGATGGTATTGAATAAAAAGGGTCTTTGCGACATTAAATCATTCGATTCTATTGACAACGCTCCTGAAGAAAAAGAGCGTGGAATCACTATCAACACGGCTCACGTTGAGTACGCTACCATGAATCGTCACTATGCACACGTTGACTGCCCGGGACACGCTGACTACGTTAAAAACATGGTAACTGGAGCTGCTCAGATGGACGGTGCCATTATCGTTGTTGCTGCAACAGACGGTCCTATGCCACAGACCCGCGAGCATATCTTGCTTGCCCGTCAGGTAAATGTTCCTCGTTTGGTTGTATTCATGAATAAAGTTGACATGGTTGAAGATCCTGAGATCCTCGAACTTGTTGAAATGGAAATTCGTGATCTTCTATCTTTCTACGATTTTGATGGTGATAATACACCTGTTATTCAAGGTTCTGCACTTGGTGCATTGAACGGAGAACCACAATGGGAAGAAAAAGTTATGGATCTTATGGCAGCTGTTGATACCTGGATTCCAATTCCTCCTCGTGATGTTGACAAACCTTTCCTTATGCCAGTTGAAGATGTTTTCTCGATCACTGGTCGTGGAACTGTTGCGACAGGTCGTATCGAAACAGGTAAGATTCATACCGGTGATGAGATTGAAGTTATTGGTCTTGGTGCTGAAAACCGTAAAACAATCTGTACTGGTGTTGAGATGTTCCGTAAGATCTTGGATGATGGTCAGGCAGGCGATAACGTAGGTCTTCTACTTCGTGGTGTTGACAAAAAAGAGATCAAACGTGGACAGATCCTTGCTAAATCAGGTTCTATTACACCTCATACAAGCTTTAAAGCTGAGGTTTATATCTTGAAAAAAGAAGAAGGTGGACGTCACACTCCATTCCACAATAAATACCGTCCACAATTCTACATCCGTACATTGGATATTACCGGCGAAATTAATCTTCCTGAAGGAACTGAAATGATTATGCCAGGTGATAACGTTACGATCACCGTAGACTTGATTTATCCTGTTGCATTAAACCTTGGACTTCGTTTCGCGATTCGTGAAGGTGGACGTACCGTAGGTGCAGGCCAGGTAACTGAAATTTTGAAATAATTGTTTTTCTATTTCTAAGTACAATACAGTCCCAAGCATCTGTTTGGGACTGTATTTACGGATAAACTCATATCGGGGAGTTTTTTGTAGGTTCGATTCTTACTATCCGACAATAATTAATTTTTGTAACGAAATTTGTCCTTAAACAAATGAAATTAACAAATTATTTTAACGAGTCGTACAATGAACTTATCCACAAGGTTTCATGGCCTACCTGGAATGAGTTGCGTAATAGTGCTATAGTAGTAATGGTTGCTTCCTTTATAATCGCACTGTTAATATTTTTGATTGATTCCGGCTTCCGCGGAATCATGAAATTAATTTACAGTTTTTTCTATTAATTATTTTCTGGAGGTCCGTAATGAGCGATAATCAACGTAAGTGGTATGTTCTTCGAGCTATTGGAGGCAAAGAGAAGAAGGTCAAGGAATATATCGAAAATGAAGTTGCGAATTCTGGGCTTAAGGAATTTGTTTCCCAAGTCTTAATCCCTGTGGAGAAGGTTTATCAGATCCGGAATGGGAAAAAGATTGCAAAAGACCGCAATTTTTTCCCCGGTTACATTCTGATCGAAGCTGCACTGGTGGGTGAAATTACCCATATGCTTAGAAACATTCCTAATGTTATTGGTTTCTTAGGTGATACAAAAGGGGGCGAACCTGTTCCCATGCGTCAATCTGAAATTAACCGTATCCTTGGTAAGGTAGATGAGCTTCAGGAAGGCGGAGTAGAGCTTGAAAATCCATTCATCGTGGGCGAGACAGTAAAAGTGACTGACGGGCCATTTAACGGTTTCAACGGAACCATTGAGGAGATCAATGTGGAGAAGAAGAAATTAAAAGTTATGGTTAAAATATTCGGTCGTAAAACACCCTTGGAGCTTAGCTTTATGCAAGTAGAAAAGGAATAAGTAAATTTTTTAAAAAAAGTTATGGCTAAAGACATTGCTGGATTTATCAAGTTACAGATCAAAGGTGGTGCAGCAAATCCCTCACCTCCCGTAGGCCCGGCCTTGGGATCAAAAGGGGTAAACATCATGCAGTTCTGTAAGCTATTCAACGCCAGAACCCAGGATCAGGCAGGTAAAGTACTTCCGGTGGTTATCACTGTTTACGGTGATAAATCATTCGATTTTATAGTAAAGAACCCTCCTGTGGCCGTTCAGTTAATTGAGTTGTCGAAGGTTAAAAAAGGATCTTCAGAACCTCACGTTAACAAAGTCGGTTCCGTATCATGGGATCAGGTTAGAGAAATTGCAGAGATTAAAATGCCCGATCTCAACTGCTTCTCATTAGAAGCAGCAATGAGTATGGTTGCTGGTACTGCAAGAAGCATGGGGATTACCGTAACAGGCAAATCACCTATTATTAACTAATTAAAGTTAAGGTTGTAATGGCAAAAGTTACCAAGAATAAGAAGGCTGCATTGGCAAAGCTCGAAGCTGAAAAAATCTATGGTTTACTCGAAGCGGCAGAATTAGTAAAATCGATCACTTTTACTAAATTCGATGCTTCAGTAGATATTGATGTAAGGCTTGGGGTGGATCCTCGTAAAGCTAATCAAATGGTTCGTGGTGTAGTAACTTTGCCCCATGGTACCGGAAAAGAGGTCAGGGTTCTGGCTTTAGTAACTCCTGATAAGGAAGCTGAAGCATTAGAAGCTGGAGCCGATTTTGTAGGTCTCGACGACTATATCGAAAAAATCAAAAACGGTTGGACCGATATAGATGTTGTTATTACTATGCCCCCGGTTATGGGTAAAGTTGGGGCGTTAGGCCGTATTTTAGGACCTCGTAGTCTTATGCCTAACCCTAAGAGTGGAACAGTGACTATGGAAGTCGGTAAAGCCATCAGAGAAGTGAAGATGGGTAAAATCGATTTTAAAGTTGACAAGTTCGGCATTGTACACACTTCCGTTGGTAAAGTATCGTTTGACCCACAAAAACTTGTGGAAAACGCCAGAGAATTTGTTCATACTATTCAGAAATTAAAACCCGCTGCTGCGAAAGGTACTTACATACAAAGTATTTATGTATCTAGTACTATGAGCCCCGGCATCCAGGTCGAGCCTAAATCTTGCTTGGAATAAGAAAATAATGTTGAAATGAAAAGATCAGATAAAGTAAAGGTTATTGAACAATTGACCAAAGAGATCAACTCATACAGCCATTATTATCTTGCCGATATCTCTAACCTTGATGCTGAAGTTACTAGTGAACTCAGAAGGTTATGTAACAAACGGGAAGTTAAACTGGTTGTAGTTAAGAACACCATCCTCCGTAAAGCACTCGAGAATGCTGAAAAGAATTCTGAAGAACTTTACGATGTACTCGTAAACAATACATCAATCCTATTTTCAAATAGCGGTAATGTTCCTGCAAAACTTATTAAAGAGTTTAGCAAGAAATATAAAAAACCGGTACTTAAAGGGGCTTTTGTTGAGCAATGTGCTTATTTAGGCGCTGACCAACTCGAAGCATTGATCAATGTTAAATCAAAAGAAGAACTGCTTGGCTCTATTATCGCAACACTACAATCTCCGATGAAAAACGTATTGTCGGCTCTCCAATCAGGAGGTCAAACAATCGCTGGTGTATTGAAAACGTTGGAAGAGCGTAAAGCATAGTTTAATTTTTTATACAATAATCAAGAATCAATTAATATTTAAATCTCAAGTAAAATGGCAGATCTTAAAAAACTTGCAGAAGAACTTGTTAACCTAACTGTTAAAGAAGTTAATGAGCTTGCTGGTATCCTTAAATCAGAGTACGGTATTGAACCAGCTGCAGCTGCTGTAGCCGTTGCTGCACCTTCTGCATCAGCTGAGGCCGACGCACCTGCTGAAAAATCTGAATTTGACGTAATCCTTAAATTCGGTGGTCAATCAAAATTAGCAGTAGTTAAATTGGTTAAAGACCTTACTGGTCTTGGACTTAAAGAAGCGAAGGACCTTGTTGATAACGCTCCTAAGCCTATCAAAGAAAAAGTTTCAAAAGAAGAAGCAGAATCCCTTAAAGCTCAATTGGAAGAGGCTGGCGCAGAAGTTGAAATCAAATAAGATTTTAACCTGTACTACAAGGTTATATGCGGTTTAGAATCCCGTCAAGGGATTCTAAACCTTTTTATGTTTTATTTTTTGGTTCCTTAATCTTGCCCTATAATGTCCTCAAATTACATAAATCAAAGGATTAGTTTTGCATCAACCAGAAGCAAACTAGAGTACCCCGATTTTCTGGAGGTGCAGATTAAATCTTTTAAAGAATTTTTCCAGTTGGGAACCTCTCCCGAAGATCGTAAGAACGAAGATCTTTATCAGGTTTTCCAGGAGAATTTTCCAATTTCTGATACCCGTAACAATTTCGTGCTCGAGTTTATTGACTATCAAGTCGATCCACCTCGTTATAGCATTGAAGAGTGTATCGAACGCGGCCTGACTTATAGCGTACCCTTAAAGGCAAAACTCAAACTTTTTTGTACCGACCCCGAACACGAAGATTTTGATACCGTTGTACAGGATGTCTACCTGGGAACTGTCCCTTACATGACTTCTACCGGTTCTTTCGTGATCAATGGTGCAGAACGTGTTGTGGTTTCACAACTCCATAGATCCCCTGGTGTATTCTTCGGACAAAGTGTCCACGCCAATGGAACTAAATTATATTCCGCCCGGGTAATCCCATTTAAAGGATCCTGGATCGAATTTGCAACAGACATTAACAATGTGATGTTCGCCTATATCGATCGGAAAAAGAAATTACCGGTAACGACACTGCTTCGTGCGATCGGCTACGAGAGTGATAAAGATATCCTCGAAATATTTGATCTTGCTGATGAAATTAAAGTTTCAAAAACAGCATTGAAAAAATACGTGGGACGTAAACTCGCAGCAAGGGTTCTAAAAACCTGGGTTGAAGATTTCGTAGATGAAGATACTGGGGAGGTGGTCTCAATCGAGCGTAATGAGGTAATCGTTGACCGTGAGGTTGTTATTACCAATGAGCACGTTGAGGAGATCCTCGAATCGGGCACTAAAACGATCCTTCTTCACAAAGAAGAGACCGGTTCAGGTGATTTTGCGATTATCTATAATACACTGCAGAAAGACCCTTGTAACTCAGAAAAGGAAGCTGTACTGCATATTTACCGTCAACTCCGTAATTCAGAACCACCTGATGAGGCAACAGCTCGCGATGTTATTGATAAGCTGTTTTTCTCTGAAGTTCGTTATGACTTAGGTGAAGTAGGTCGTTTCCGTATCAATCGTAAGTTAGGTTTGAATATAGATATGACAACCCGGGTGCTTACTAAGCTCGATATTATTGAGATTATTAAATACCTGATTAAACTGATCAATTCAAAAACTGACGTCGATGATATCGATCACTTATCAAATCGTCGTGTAAGAACTGTTGGGGAACAGATGTTTACGCAGTTTGGCGTTGGTCTGGCTCGTATGGCCCGTACCATTCGCGAACGGATGAATGTAAGAGATAACGAAGTGTTTACCCCTATTGATCTTATCAATTCGAAAACTCTCGTATCTGTAATTAACTCATTCTTTGGAACGAATGCGCTCTCTCAGTTCATGGATCAAACCAATCCATTAGCCGAGATGACTCATAAACGACGTATGTCTGCGCTGGGACCAGGTGGTCTCTCGCGTGAACGTGCCGGTTTCGAAGTACGAGATGTTCACTATACCCACTACGGACGCTTGTGTCCTATAGAAACTCCTGAAGGACCGAATATCGGATTAATATCTTCTCTTTGCGTTTTTGCAAAGATCAATGACCTGGGATTTATTTCAACTCCATACCGTAGTGCATCAAATGGTAAAGTCAATCTGAATAACGACGACGTAGCCTATTTTACTGCAGAGGAAGAAGAGGGGAAAATTATAGCTCAGGCTAATGCAATCATCGACGAGAATGGTAATTTCCAACATGCAAAAGTAAAAGCCCGTCTTGATGCCGATTACCCATTGGCAAATAAAGAGGAAGCTAACCTTATGGATGTAGGTCCGAATCAGATTGCTTCAATTGCAGCTTCTTTGATTACCTTCCTCGAGCATGATGATGCTAACCGTGCATTGATGGGATCTAACATGATGCGCCAGGCGGTGCCGCTATTAAGACCTGAGGCGCCTATCGTAGGTACCGGTCTTGAAGCGAGTATCGCTCGTGATGCACGTATCAATATCTCTGCTGAAGGTGCTGGAACTGTCGAATATGTCGATGCTTCTAAAATCATTATCAAGTATGATATGTCTGAAGAGGAGCGTTATGTTAGTTTTGAACCGGACTTTAAGAGCTATAATCTCTCAAAATACAAAAAAACCAATCAAGGCACTTGTGTCGACCTTAAACCACTTGTTCGTAAAGGACAACGTGTTAAAACAGGCGATATACTTACTGAAGGGTATGCAACAGCAAATGGAGAGTTGGCATTAGGTCGTAACCTTAAAGTGGCTTTTATGCCTTGGCAAGGTTATAACTATGAAGATGCTATTGTGATCTCCGAACGGATCGTTCGGGATGATATATTTACCTCTATTCATATCGATGAGTATTCTCTCGAAGTTCGCGACACCAAGCGTGGCGCAGAAGAGTTTACCTCCGATATCCCTAACGTAAGCGAAGAAGCAACCCGTAATCTTGATGAGAATGGATTGATTCGTATTGGTGCTATCGTTAAACCCGGAGATATTCTTATAGGCAAGATCACTCCTAAGGGAGAATCAGATCCTTCACCAGAAGAAAAACTTCTACGGGCTATCTTTGGCGATAAAGCAGGCGATGTAAAAGATGCTTCGTTAAAAGCATCTCCTTCATTAAATGGCGTGGTAATTGACAAAAAACTTTTCTCTCGCGTTGTTAAAGAGAAGAAAGGTAAAATGGCAACCAAACCTTTATTGGAGCAGATCGATCAAGAGCTTGAAGGCGAAATTGTTAAACTTCGCGAAATACTTATTGATAAGCTATTTAATCTTGTTAATGGTAAGACATCTCAAGGTGTTAAGGATTATTTTAATGGTGATCTAATCACCAAAGGAAATAAATTTACCCTTAAACAATTACAAGGTATCGACTACTTGAATGTTAATCCAAATAAATGGACAACAGACAAGGATAAGAATGATATGATTGCGGCTCTGGCGAATAATTTCATTATGAAATATAAGGAGGCAGAAGCAGTAGCACGTCGTAAGCGTTACAATGTAACTATCGGAGATGAGCTTCCAGCAGGAATTCTGCAATTGGCAAAGGTTTATATCGCCAAAAAACGTAAACTTCAGATCGGGGATAAGATGGCGGGCCGTCATGGTAATAAAGGTATCGTATCGCGTATTGTGCGTGATGAAGATCTTCCTTTCCTTGCCGATGGTACTCCTGTTGATATCGTTCTTAACCCATTAGGTGTGCCTTCGCGTATGAACCTTGGACAGATTTACGAAACTGTACTCGGTTGGGCAGGAAAGGAGCTCGGTCTTACTTTTGCTACGCCAATCTTTGATGGAGCAACTTTAACACAGATTTCTGAATATACCGATAAAGCCGGAATTCCACGTTTCGGTAAAACAAATCTTTATGATGGCGAAACAGGTGAACCATTTGATCAACCCGCAACAGTTGGAGTGATCTATATGCTTAAGCTGGGCCATATGGTTGAAGATAAGATGCATGCACGGTCTATTGGACCTTACTCCCTCATTACTCAGCAACCACTCGGCGGGAAAGCGCAGTTTGGTGGACAGCGTTTTGGTGAGATGGAGGTTTGGGCTCTCGAAGCATTCGGTGCTGCAAATATTCTTCAGGAGATCCTAACCGTTAAGTCGGATGATGTGATTGGTCGTGCGAAAGCTTATGAAGCTATCGTTAAGGGCGATCCTCTTCCACAACCCGGAATTCCTGAGTCTTTGAACGTGCTTCTGCATGAACTTAGAGGTCTGGGATTAAGCGTTAACCTGGAATAGTAAGGTCTAATGGAATTGATTGCTCGCAGTGGTAATCAATTCCATTTGATTGTTGAGAATAAATTCAGTTATATTCTACATTTTTTTTCAAAACATTATGGCATTCAGACGAGATAATAAGGTTAAGAGTAACTTCACCAAGATCAGTATCAGTCTTGCATCACCCGAAGAAATACTCGAACGCTCTCATGGAGAAGTTCTTAAGCCTGAGACGATTAACTATAGAACGTACAAACCAGAGCGCGATGGTCTCTTTTGTGAACGTATATTCGGTCCTGTAAAGGATTACGAATGTCATTGCGGAAAATATAAACGTATCCGCTATCGTGGTATCGTTTGCGACCGCTGTGGCGTTGAAGTAACAGAGAAAAAGGTACGCCGTGAACGGATGGGACATATCTCTCTTGTTGTTCCAGTTGTTCACATCTGGTATTTTAAATCACTACCCAATAAAGTTGGTTATTTATTAGGTCTTCCTACCAAAAAACTCGATATGATTATTTATTACGAAAGGTATGTCGTAATAAATGCTGGTATCAAAGCTAATGATGGGGTTAAATATTTAGATTTTCTTACCGAAGAAGAATATATAGACATCCTGGAATCCTTACCTAAGGAAAACCAGCAGTTGGATGACGAACATCCCGATAAATTTATTGCAGATATGGGTGCTATCGCACTCCATAAATTGCTTGAAAGACTCGAGTTGGATGAGCTATCCTATGATCTTAGGCATAAAGCAGGCAATGAGACTTCACAACAACGTAAAAATGAGGCATTAAAACGCTTAAATGTTGTAGAGGCTTTCCGCTCTTCTAAAGGTAGAAATCAGCCTGAATGGATGATCGTTAAGGTGGTTCCAGTAATTCCACCCGATTTGCGTCCTTTGGTCCCTCTTGATGGCGGCCGCTTCGCAACCTCAGATTTAAATGACCTTTATCGTCGGGTAATCATCCGCAATAACCGTCTTAAACGATTGATCGAGATCAAAGCCCCTGAAGTAATTCTCCGTAATGAGAAACGTATGCTTCAGGAAGCCGTAGATTCATTATTTGATAATAGCCGCAAATCAAACGCTGTTAAAACAGATAACAACCGCCCTTTAAAATCACTTTCTGATTCACTAAAAGGTAAACAAGGTCGTTTCCGTCAAAACTTATTAGGTAAACGTGTCGATTATTCAGCTCGTTCTGTAATCGTCGTTGGACCTCACTTGAAATTACACGAGTGTGGTATTCCTAAAGATATGGCAGCTGAGCTATATAAACCTTTCGTAATCAGGAAACTGATTGAACGAGGTATTGTAAAAACGGTAAAATCGGCAAAGAAAATTGTCGATCGTAAAGATCCAGTTGTTTGGGATATTCTGGAAAATGTAATGCGCGGTCATCCGGTATTGCTAAACCGTGCCCCTACGCTTCACCGTTTATCGATCCAGTCATTTCAACCCGTTTTAGTTGAAGGTAAAGCAATTCGCCTTCACCCATTGGTTTGTACTGGTTTTAACGCCGATTTTGATGGTGATCAGATGGCTGTGCATCTTCCACTTGGAAATGCAGCAATCCTGGAAGCTCAGGTGCTTATGCTCTCATCACACAATTTATTAAACCCTGCTAACGGCGCTCCAATTACCGTGCCTTCTCAGGACATGGTTCTTGGGCTCTACTATATGACCAAAGCCCGTAAAGGGGCTAAAGGTGAAGGATTATCATTCTACTCTCCCGAAGAGGCGATTATCGCTTACAACGAAGGTAAGGTAGATATGCATGCCATGGTAAATGTAAGATCTCAGGATTTTGATGAAAATGGTGAGCTTAAAACTATGATGATCGACACCACTTTCGGACGAATTCTCTTCAACGAACAGGTTCCAGAAGCTGCCGGTTATATCAATAAGATTTTAACAAAGAAAGCGTTAAGAGATATCATTGCAGATATTCTTAAGAGAACCGATAATGCTATTACAGCTCAGTTCCTTGATGATATTAAAGACCTAGGTTATAAAATGGCTTATCGTGGTGGTCTCTCTTTCAACCTCGATGATGTAATTATTCCTGAAGTAAAAACAGAAATGGTTGCCGAAGGTTTTGCCGAAGTTGAAGAGGTATTGAATAACTACAACATGGGATTCATTACCAATAATGAGCGATATAATGGAGTAATTGATATCTGGACACATGTCAATGCCAGACTTACTCAGAGTGTAATGCAAACCATTAGCACCGATAAACAAGGGTTTAACTCTGTTTATATGATGTTGGATTCCGGAGCACGTGGATCTAAAGAACAGATTCGTCAGCTTTGTGGAATGCGTGGATTGATGGCTAAACCTCAGAAGTCAGGCTCTACAGGCTCTCAGATTATTGAAAATCCTATTCTTGCAAACTTTAAAGAGGGACTATCCGTACTCGAATACTTTATCTCTACTCACGGTGCTCGTAAAGGTTTGGCTGATACGGCTTTGAAAACTGCTGATGCGGGTTATCTTACTCGTCGTCTGGTTGACGTTGCACAAGATGTGATTATCAATCTTGATGATTGTGGTACACTTCGGGGCCTAATGGCTACAGCATTGAAAAACAATGAAGAAGTTGTGGCATCGCTCTCTGAGAGAATTCTCGGTAGAACAACAGTTCACGACATCTATCATCCCCTAACCGGAAAACTAATTATCAATGCCGGTGAAGAGATTATCGAAGATGTTGCTGATGTAATTGAAGATTCACCAATTGAGCGTGTTGAAATAAGATCTGTATTAACCTGTGAAGCGGAGAATGGTGTTTGCGCAAAATGTTACGGTCGTAACCTTGCAACAGCAAAGATGATTCAGCTCGGTGAAGCTGTGGGAGTAATCGCTGCACAGTCAATCGGTGAACCGGGAACACAGCTTACGCTGCGTACTTTCCACGTTGGAGGTATCGCTGGAAACGTTTCCACACAGTCTACTGTTGTGGCGCGCTACGATGGTATTGCCGAAATTGAAGAACTTCGTTCTGTTGAATGGCTCGATGAAAAGGGAGAGACTATCGATATCGTAGTTAGCCGTCTTGCTGAACTTAAAATTATTGATAAGAATACCGGTATCACCCTCTCCACTCATAGTATGCCTTATGGCTCTAAATTATTTGTTAAGAACGGTGCTGACATTAAAAAGGATATCATTATTTGTGAATGGGATCCATATAATGGGGTAATTATTAATGAGTTTAATGGCCGCGTATCCTATAGTGATTTAATTGACGGTGTAACCTGTCGCGAAGAATCGGATGAACAAACCGGTTATAAAGAGAAGGTTATTATCGAAACAAGAGATAAAACAAAGAACCCTACCTTGCAAATTGTTGACGAAAACGATCAAGAGATCCGCTCGTACAACCTTCCTGTGGGTGGTCACTTAAGTGTGGAGGATGGTCAAATGGTTAAGAGTGGTGAAGTACTTGTGAAGATACCACGTGCATCCGGAAAAGCGGGTGATATCACGGGAGGTCTTCCACGTGTAACTGAACTTTTTGAAGCTCGTAATCCATCGAATCCTGCTGTGGTTTCTGAAATCGACGGTGAGGTGACCTTAGGTAAAATTAAACGTGGTAACCGCGAAGTGGTTATTTCATCGCGCACCGGTGAGGTTAAAAAATATCTCGTTCCTCTTTCTCGTCAGATCCTGGTTCAGGAGAGCGACTATGTTCGTGCAGGTATTGCCCTCTCTGATGGTGCAATTACACCTTCTGATATTCTTGCCATCAAAGGTCCTACCAAAGTTCAGGAGTATATCGTGAATGAAGTTCAGGATGTATACCGTATGCAGGGGGTTAAAATCAATGACAAACACTTTGAAGTTATTGTACGCCAGATGATGCGTAAGGTGGAGATCGAAGATGCAGGTGATACCCGATTCCTTGAAAAACAAATCGTTGATAAGGGTGACTTCACCACAGAAAACGATTGGGTCTATGCGAAGAAAATTATCACTGAATCTGGTGATTCTGAGGCATTACGCCCAGGTATGATCATCACCGCACGTCGTTTAAGAGACGAAAACTCACTCCTTAAACGCCGCGATAAGAAAACCGTTGAAGCTCGTGATGCTGTTCCAGCAACTTCTAGTCAGGTTCTTCAAGGTATTACACGCGCATCTCTTCAAACCAAATCATGGATGTCGGCAGCATCATTCCAGGAAACTACAAAAGTACTGAATGAAGCAGCGATCAATGGCAAAATTGATTACCTCGAAGGGTTAAAAGAGAATGTTATTTGCGGCCATCTGATTCCTGCCGGAACAGGTAACCCAATGTTTAAAAATATCGTTGTTGGCTCAAAAGACGAATACGATCGGTTGATTGATTCGAAAAAGGGCGATAACGAAGGTGAAGAAGAAGAAGATTTTAATTAATCAGTATGAAAGAAGATTTCCAGGATCCGCAACAGCTAAATATTGAGTTAAGTGAAGACGTAGCTCAGGGAACCTACTCTAACCTGGCTATAATAACCCACTCTCCGTCTGAGTTTGTGGTTGATTTTGTCCTCGTTATGCCGGGTATTCCAAAGGCGAATGTACGATCCAGGATTATCTTAACTCCTGAACATGCAAAACGGTTGATGTTGGCACTTCAGGAAAATATTCATAAATACGAAAACTTCCACGGACCGATTCAGATTCATGAAAGTCAAAATAATGTGGTGCCAATGACCTTCTCTGGTCCTACCGGTCAAGCGTAATAAGTCATCACTTTAACAACTAAAAAAAGCTCTTCCCTCAAGGAAGGGCTTTTTTAATGGGTATTTATTAGGGGTTAATTTATTCCAGTCATTCCATAATTTCAAAAATAAGCAACAAAAAAACGTGGTTGTATCCTATAATCATTCTAAATTATCCTATTCAATATCAGCATTTTGAGCTTTTTATTTATTCTAATCGCAACTTTCTAAAAGGTGAAGTCTTTGAACTCCAGCTATATTGCAGTTGATATTTTTGGTGGAAAATATTTTTCATAATTAATTCTATTGTTACTGAATATTTTTGTGAATTGGACAATAAATAATGAAGCTTTATATTTGTTAACCGAAAGTTTCAAATCAACAATTTTCTGAAGATGGGTATACGAATTATAGTACTCGCCAAGCAAGTTCCCGACACTAGAAATGTCGGGAAGGATGCAATGAAAGCCGACGGAACAGTTAATAGAGCTGTTCTTCCGGCTATTTTTAATCCGGAAGATCTCAACGCTCTTGAGCTCGCCCTTCGTATTAAAGATGATCTACCCGGAACAACGGTTACCATTCTTACCATGGGACCGGGAAGAGCCGCTGAGATTATTAGAGAAGGGTTATATCGGGGTGCAGACGATGGTATTTTATTAACAGATAGAGCTTTTGCCGGTTCAGATACGCTGGCTACCTCCTATGCGTTATCACAAACCATAAAAGAGATGGGGGCTTATGATCTTATTGTCGCAGGTCGTCAGGCTATCGATGGAGATACGGCTCAAGTGGGCCCTCAGGTTGCCGAGAAACTGGGCATCAACCAAGTTACCTACGTAGAAGCGATTCTCAGCCTCGATAAAACCTCTATTACGGTCCGTCGCCGGCTCGACAATGGGGTTGAAACTGTAATGGCTCCTCTTCCTATATTATTGACTGTTAATAGTTCAGCGCCGGATTGCCGCTCTCGGAATGCTAAGTTGCTTATGAAATATAAGCATGCCCGAACCGTTACTGAACGTCAAAATGAAGCTGAAGATTATCTCTATCTGTACGATTCACGACCATTTTTAAATATTCATGAAATGACCGTCAATGAAATTAAGTCTATTCCCGACCAGTTGGGATTGACCGGCTCTCCAACAAAAGTTAAGCGGATCGAAAATGTCATTCTTCAGGCAAAGGATGCGAAACGGTTAACTGCTGCTGATGAAGGGATAAATGATTTGATGAAGGAGCTAATCGAGAGTCATGTGATAGGATAGTCGCTTTTTACATTCCTTAAATATTTAAGAGATGAATAATTTATTTGTTTATTGTGAAGTTGAAGATGGAGTAGTTGCCGATGTTAGTCTCGAACTTCTTACAAAAGGGCGCTCACTTGCTAACATTCTGAAATGTCAATTAGAGGCTGTCTTAATAGGTTCTGATCTTAAAGATATTGAAAAGCAGGTTATTCCGTATGGTGCTGATGTTGTCCATATTATTGACGATCCCCGGTTGGCTCCCTATACCACTGCACCACATGCGGCTGTTTTAATCAAATTATTTGGTGATGAGAAACCACAGATTGCTCTTATGGGGGCAACACCCATTGGCCGGGATCTGGGTCCTCGGGTTTCTTCAGCGTTGCATAGCGGCTTAACGGCAGATTGTACAAGTCTTGAAATTGGGGACCACGAAGATAAAAAAGCTGGTAAAGTGTATAAGAATTTACTTTATCAGATCAGGCCTGCATTTGGAGGTAATATAATCGCATGGATTATCAATCCTGATTGTCGCCCTCAGATGGCTACGGTGCGTGAAGGGGTGATGCGTAAGCAGATTCTCAATACTAATTATTCATCTCGGGTTAATCATCTTGTTGTTTCGGATTATGTGTCTGAAACAGATTTTGCTGTTCAAATCATTGAACGTCATCTTGAAAAGCGAAAAATCAATATTAAAGGTGCATCTATTGTTGTTTCAGGAGGTTACGGTGTTGGTTCGAAGGAAAACTTTAAGCTCTTGTACGAGCTAGCCGATGTTTTAGGGGCAGAGGTTGGTGCCTCACGGGCAGCTGTCGATGCCGGATATGTCGATCATGAACGTCAGATCGGACAGACTGGAATTACAGTGCGCCCTAAATTATACATTGCTTGTGGTATCTCGGGTCAGGTTCAACATCGGGCAGGAATGGAAGAATCGGCGCAGATAATCTCTATTAATACCGATCCCGATGCTCCTATAAACGCATTAGCTGATTATGTGATCACGGGTGATTTATCCGTTATTATCCCCAAAATGATCAAATATTACAAACAAAATACGAAGTAAACTCAGATTCATCCGTTGAAAAAAATTAATAGAAATGGCAAATTTATACAACGATAACAGAGATCTAAAATTTCACCTCAGCCACCCGATGATGCAAAAACTCGTGATGCTGAAGGAGCGTAATTTTACCGAAACAGGGGACTTTGACTATGCGCCACTCGATTTTGAAGATGCGATGGATAGTTATGAACGGGTTTTGGAGGTCGTGGGTGAGATTAGCGGAGATATCATTGCTCCGAATGCTGAATCCATTGATGCTGAGGGTCCTCGGGTTATTGATGGGCATGTGATCTATGCCAGAGGTACTCAAGAAAATCTCGATGCACTTATCAAGGCGGGGCTATTAGGTATCACATTACCACGGCGATTCGGAGGATTAAACTTTCCGGTTGTTCCCTATATTATGGCTGCTGATATCGTATCGCGTGCAGATGCCGGTTTCGTTAATATCTGGGGCCTTCAGGATTGTGCAGAGACCCTGAATGAGTTTGCCTCAGAAGAGCAAAAACAACGTTGGCTAACCCGCGTTGTGAATGGAGAAACGATGGCTATGGATCTTACCGAGCCCGATGCAGGCTCTGATTTACAGGCCGTTCAGCTAAAAGCAACTTGGTCTGAGTCTAAGGAGTGCTGGCTATTGAATGGTGTGAAACGATTTATTACAAATGGTGATGGAGATATAGCACTCGTTCTTGCCAGATCGGAAGAGGGGACACGCGACGGACGCGGATTATCGATGTATGTTTATGATAAACGTAAGGGAGGAGTTTCGGTTCGTCGAATAGAACATAAAATGGGAATCATCGGTTCTCCAACATGTGAGTTGGTCTTCAAAGATGCTCCGGGTGAGTTAATTGGTAGCCGTAAATTGGGATTGATTAAATATGTTATGGCGCTTATGAATGGTGCGAGGTTGGGCATTGCTGCTCAAGCTGTTGGTATTTCTGAGGCTGCTTATCGGGAGGCTCTTCAATATGCGAAAGAGCGCATGCAATTTGGAAAAACAATTATTCAGTTCCCCGCCGTGTACGAAATGCTTTCTGTCATGAAGGCCAAACTAGACGCTTCACGCACATTATTATACGAAACTGCCAGGTTTGTAGATCTTTATAAGAGCTATCAACATATCTCTGAAGAGCGGAAACTTACCAATGAGGAACGAGATGAGATGAAAGAATATCAACACCTCTCAGATCTCTTTACTCCTCTGGTAAAAGGGATAACATCAGAATATTGCAACCAAAATGCTTACGATGCCATTCAAATCCATGGGGGATCAGGTTTTATGAAAGATTATGCTGTAGAACGGATTTACCGTGACGCCCGTATTACCTCCATTTACGAGGGAACGACTCAATTACAGATCGTTGCTGCAATCAAGGGGGTTACTACAGGTGGGTATCTAAAGCAAATTCATGTCTATGAGAAACAAGAACTTCGACCCGATCTTGAAAAATACCGCCGAGTATTAATCTCTTTAACACAAGATTTTGAAGAGGCTGCTGAAAAGGTAATTAGCGTGGGCGATACTGAATTTACCGATTTTCATGCGCGTCGACTCGTGGAGATGGCAGGCTATATTGTTATGAGTTACCTCCTCGTATGCGATGCGAATCGAGATATTGAGTATGCCCGATCTGCCCAAAATTTTAATAAAATGGCCAAGGGTGAGGTGAAAGCACGAGCTGAATTTATAAGAGCCTCATCATTAGAGGATATAGGTCATTATAAATATTAGGTATCCCAGCGAAATCTGCTTTTTTATAACCCTTATTTTTTGCTTTTTCGATAACAAAATATCTACAACTACTATGATCTCAAAGGCCTATTCTCGAGGAGGTTATATGATGTACTGGAGAATGGGATTTTTATTCAATTAAATTGTCTTTTTATCTATATTCTCTTTAGGAATTCTCCCGTAGATTAGCTTTTTGGTAAAAATTATGTTATATTAGATAAGGGGTGGATATCTAAATCATACGAAGATTTATGGGTTTGCTTTTTTAATTGTCAATTTTAAATTCTAAATTGGCGTGTTTTCGAAAACAGATTTCGAATCTTATACCTGATGTTTTATGGAAGATTATCAGAAGATAAATAAACAGCTAAGTAGTGAGTTAGCCCTTCTAAAAGGCGAACTTGGTTCATTGAAGGCATCTTATCAGAAGGAATTAATTGAAAAAAAAGAATTAGATATCGCCTTAGCTCAAAGTCAACAGTGGTATAATTCATTGTTTCAAGTAAACCATTCCATAATTCTAATCATAGATTCGGCTGGAGGTCAGATCATTGATGCCAATCCGGCTGCAAGGGAGTTTTATGGCTGGAGCCATGATGAGTTGTGTGCGAAGAATATTTCCCAAATCAACACCCTTACTCCGGAAGAGATTAAGATTGAAATGAATGATGCGCATGATAAAAAACGCAACTATTTTTTATTTCAACATCAGTTAGCAAACGGTGAATTAAGAGACGTGGAAGTCTATTCAGGCCCTATCAAAGTTGGGAATTCAACTCAACTTTTTTCTATTGTTCACGATATTTCAAATCGAAAAATCATTGAGAAGACTCTGCTCCAAAGTGAACAGCGCTATCGTACCCTCGCCGATTCGGGCCAAGCATTAATATGGGAATCCGGAACAGATAAAAAATGTACCTATTTCAATAAAGTATGGCTTGAATTTACAGGAAGAACATTGGATCAAGAGTTAGGCGACGGCTGGACTGAAAATGTTCATCCGGATGATATTGGTTATCTCTTTGATTTCTATTCGAATGCTTTTGATCGGCGAGAGCCATTTAGTATTGATTATAGACTTCGTGATCGGAATGGTGATTACCGATGGATACAGGATCCTGGCACTCCACAATTCAATAGCCAAGGGGAATTTGTGGGTTATATAGGTCATTGTTTGGATATTACTGAAATTAAGCTTGCCGAAAATGAAAACAAGGATAAATCTACCATCCTCACTAATTTACTGATTAATTTGAAGGAGGGGATTTTACTTGAAGATGCTAACCGTCGGATAGCCTTAACGAATCAACTGTTTTGTGATTTGTTCTTAATACCTGTTCCACCCGAACTTCTCATTGGTGCCGACTGTTCTAATTCGGCAGAACAGAGCAAACAGCTTTTTAAAGATCCTGAAAAATTTGTGGCCGATATTGCAAAAATTCTTTTTTATAAAGTGGCCGTTTATAACGATGTACTTGAATTAGCTGATGGCCGGTATTTTGAGAGAGACTATATTCCTATTTACCTTGAGCAAAACTATAATGGTCATTTATGGAAATATAGGGATATCACGGTTCGTAAAAAGGGTGAAAATAAATTACGTGATGTTAATGATAATTTAGAATTTAAAATTAGTGAGCGTACCAATCAATTATCTAAAACAAATGAAACGCTTCGACAGGAAATAGCTGAGCGCAAAAAGATTTCATCTGCTTTACAGGAGGCATTACTGCGACTAAATAAGATCGCTGACCGTGTTCCGGGTATGGTTTATCAGTTTCAGATGAATCCCGATGGTAGTTCATGCTTTCCCTTTGCCAGTGAAGGAATTCAAACAATTTATAGGGTTACACCCAGTGAGGTGTCTAAAGATGCATCTGTGGTTTTTACCAGGTTACATCCACAAGATTATGACCAGGTTGTTGCCTCAATTCAAGAATCGGCACGTATTCTTTCTCTTTGGCGTCACGAATATCGCGTTAAATTTGAGGATGGTACAATAAATTGGTTGCTGGGTAATGCTTTACCCGAACGTCAAGCTGATGGCACAGTTCTCTGGCATGGATTTATTACAGATATTACAGAACGCAAACAGGCAGAAAACCACCTGAATGAAATAACCTCGCGTCTTACCCTTGCAACGCGCGCCGGTGGTATTGGGGTGTGGGATTACGATATCTTGAATAACATCCTGTTCTGGGACGATCAGATGTTTGAACTTTACGGCATTTTAAAGGGTGATTTTGAAGGTGCCTATGAAGCCTGGCAACATGGCCTTCATCCCGATGATAGGGAGGAGGGTGATGCCCATATTCAAATGGCTATAAATGGTACAAAAGAATTTAATACCGAATTCAGAGTCGTATGGCCTAATGGAACGATACGTAATATCAGGGCATTGGCTATTGTTCAGCGCGATGATTCAGGGAAAGCAATTCGAATGATTGGAACCAACTGGGACATTACAGGGATAAAAGAATCGGAAGCAGAGATCGTTAAAGCCAGAAACGAGGCGGAAGCTGCCAATGAGGCGAAGAGTGAGTTTCTCTCGCGAATGAGTCATGAATTGCGTACTCCGCTTAATTCAATCCTTGGTTTTGCTCAACTTTTGGAAATGGGAGGGGAATTAACTCAAAAACAGAAAAAAGGGCTCTCCCATATTCTCAATAGTGGCAAACATCTTCTTAACTTAATTAATGAAGTGCTTGAGATAACACGCATTGAAGCCGGTCATTTGCCTCTTACCCTTGAGTCTGTTGAACTAAACTCTATACTTCACGAAATGATTGCTACCATTCAACCACAGGCAATGGCTCGCAATATAGATATGGTACTCGAGGATTCTGTCGTAAACATTCTCTCGGTCAAATCGGATAGATTGCAACTTAAACAGGTCTTGTTAAATCTATTGAGTAATGCTGTTAAATACAATAGGCAGAATGGATCTATTCGAATTAAAACAGAATTAAAACCACTAATAGATACAGTAAAACCAATTATTGAAATCTCAATTACCGATACGGGACTCGGAATCTCGGCTACCGATATGCCTAAACTTTTTCAACCATTTGTGCGAATAGGGGCAGAGAAATCGAGCATCGAAGGTACTGGCCTTGGTCTGGCGGTTGTGAAAAAGCTTATGAACACCATGGGTGGTCAGGTGGGGGTTAAAAGTACCCCCGATGTGGGAAGTACCTTTTGGATTGAATTGCCGCAAACCAATAACCCAATCGGACTGATTAAAGATACGGAAGGGTCTCTTTCCGATGATGCATATCCTAGTTATACGGTTGGTACGATCCTATATATTGAGGACAATACCTCTAACGTTGAACTTGTAGAGCAGATAATTGCCATCCATCGTCCAGATATCACTCTTATTACAAACGGATATGGTAACGGAGCACTCCCTTTGGCTCTCAAACATAAACCTGACATCATATTTCTTGACCTTAATCTGCCGGATATAAACGGATTTGAAGTAATTTCTATTCTAATGTCAAACGAAATTACCCGTGATATTCCGATTGTAATGATCAGTGCCAATGCTATAACGGAGCAACTTAAAAAAGCTGAAAAGGCGGGAGTGCGTAATTATCTGACTAAACCATTGGATATTGCAGCATTCTTAAATGAGATAGATAAATACATTAATTAATTGCTTTCTAGTTTTTGGAATCACATAATCAAATCAGTACTTTTAGAGATGAAGAATCTTCGTAAACTAAAATTCACTTATAATTCTGTTCGTAATTTTTTCACAACTATAACTATCACCCCTTAGGTGACTTAATTATTAAAGATCAGAAGAACCTATTTCTTTTAATTTTATTCAAGGTAGGTCTGGAAAAGGGTATAAACAAAATATATATATGAGTGTTCTGAATCTATTTTAAAGGTTTTTAATATTGGAGATTGCACCAAACTGAATTGTACTATTTCCAATTGCACCTATCTGAAACATTTAAAAAGCAACTAAAATGCTTGATCTTAATCTTAAGAATTCAAAAATATTGATTGTTGATGATCATCAATCCAATATTGATCTGCTTGTTGGTCTTCTAGAGTTACAAGGATTTAATTCGATTCAAAGTACTTCTGATCCATTGCAAGCTGTTGGTTTATTTAACTCATTTCAGCCTGATCTTATATTGCTGGATTTGATTATGCCTCAACTATCCGGTTATGAAGTTCTAGCTCAGCTTAAGCCACTTATCCCCCAGGGAGTTTTCTGTCCCATATTAGTTCTTACTGCTGATATCTCCTCAAATGCAAAACAGAAGGCATTAGCCGAGGGAGCGAGAGATTTTCTGACTAAACCGTTTGATTTTGCGGAAGTGTGGTTGCGGATTAAAAACCTGCTCGAGATGCGTTATCTTTATCAGCAACTTGAACTTAAGAATCAATTACTGGAAGAAAAAATAGCTCAGCTTATCCAAGCAACAAAGTCATAAAATGAAATTAAATAATAACTTGCACGAAGTTTATTTAATAATTGTTCTTAATTGTTTGCTGAATTCAAGACTAAACTATTTATTTGTAATCAATAAGCCTTTTTACAGATGACAGCTCAAAAACTATTTAAACGGGCCAATATACTGATTGTCGATGATCAACAGGCGAATGTTGATCTCTTAGAAGGGTATCTAGAGATGCTTGGGTATGAAAATATTAAATGTATTACCGATTCCAGAGAGGTTGTATTCAGTTGTGAAAGTTTTACCCCAGACCTTATTTTACTTGATCTGGTAATGCCTTATTTTACGGGCTTTGATGTATTGGAACAGCTAAAACAAATAATTCCTGCTACGACCTATCTGCCTATTTTAGTCCTTTCTGCAAATATTGAAACTCCGATAAGGCAAAGGGCACTTGCTGAGGGGGCAACAGATTTTCTCTCAAAACCTTTTAATCTCGAGGAAGTGGGTCTTCGGATTTATAATATGCTTTATACCAGATCTTTGTTTACGAAGTTAGAGAATCATTCGTATCATTTAGAAGAACGCGTTAATGAGCGTACCGCTGATTTAGAAAAGATTACTGCTGATCTGCTGGTTGCAAAAGAGATTGCCGAGAATTGTAATCGGCTTAAAGATATGTTTCTTCAAACGATATCCCATGAGCTACGAACTCCTCTAAATGGAATTATTGGGTCTTCTATTCTTCTGACTTCAGAAAATCCTAACCTTGATAGAAAAATGGAGTATGTTGAATTGATGAATCTTTCTGTTAAACGACTTATTTCCACCATTACCGATTATATCGATATTTCATTGATTCATTCGGGAAATATTAAAGTTGACTATCAAAAGATCAATCTCAACACTTTTATGCATGAGATTAAAGAAAAATTTCAAAATATTTGTAAAGACAAGGAGTTAGTATTAGAATTTATCATTCCGGAAATTTATTCTGAGGATAACTATAATACCGATGCTGAGTTATTAAAACTGATTTTTTCCCACCTCATTGAAAATGCAATTAAATTTACGAACAAGGGTAGTATTCAAATTGGATTTTCAATGTTACCTAATTATTTCGAGTTTTTTGTCAGGGACACAGGTATTGGAATTGAAAAGCACAAACAAAGTCTAATATTTAATCTCTTTGAACAGGGCGATAATAGCACTACCAGAAACTACGAAGGGAGTGGCCTCGGATTATCAATTTCCAAGGGAATTTTAACATATCTGGGCGGAGAGATTTGGATTGAATCAGATATTGGATCCGGATCGACCTTCTTCTTTACGCTACCAAAACACAAAGAAATTTAAGGATCTTTCCATTTTGAATTTGTTAAATACTAAAATTATCACTTTCAATATCTGGCGGCTAGCATTGCTCTTCGGCCTTCCTCGTTCTATCCTTTTTTAAATGCGATCTGTTTAAGGTTGATTGTTAATTAGGTAAGATATCTAAAACCTTAAATGTTCCCGGTTTAACTGCTCTTTTTCGATCAGTACCCGGTATGTATTCACCAACAGAAAGATAGAGATGATGGGTTGAAGGATCAAGGGTGATTGTTCTGGCTCCCTGTTGTGTGGTGATATTCCCGATGACCTCATAGTTGTCTGCACTATGCTGCTGAATAACGGTAATAGTACCTTCTCCGTTGGAAGCAAAAATTAGCCTGGTTTCCGCATCAAAGGTAACACCGTCGCATCCGCTTCCGATCGCCACGGAGGTGATCACCTTTCCTGTTTGAGAATCGGAAATCACCATCATCTTATTGCGACATACCGAAAAAAGTCGGTTGTTTTTGAGATCTAAAGCGAGTCCGGAAGGTTCCTCTCCTGGCGCAATGGACCAACTTTTTAAAACCCGATGATCTTTGGTGTCGATGCTGCTTACTGTACTGTTATCTTCAATATTTACAAATATTTTTCCCTTGTTATCCGTTTGTGCAAATTCAGGCTTTCCGGATAATGGTATAGTAGCAATAATTTTAAAGGTTTTCCCATCGATAACAGTAGCATTACTTGATTTACCATTAAAAGTATATACCGTTTGTGAAAATCGATCGTACAAAATGGCATCCGGATTATTTCCAGTACCACTAATTCTCGATAATACCTTCAAAGTTCCAGCTTCAACCACTAAGACAGAAGAATCTTTTCCACATGAAATAAAAAGACGATTAAGATTGTTTGCTACGGCGATTCCATGAACCCCATTGGTTTGAGGAATTACCCCCATCTGTTCACCCGTATTGAGGTCGACGACATTTACCTGCAAACTGTGAGAAACAAATAATTGATGATGTATTTCGTCGACTGAGAGATAATCCCAGCCACCATCTCCCGACAGTTTTATCTCTTTCCCAATCTTGTAATTCACCGGTTGGGCCGTTCCTTGAAAACAAAATATAAGATTCAAAAGGATAGCAATGCTTAATTGCACGAACAAATTCACTTTCATAATTATTATTTTTATAGATTATTATCCCAGTTTTAACTTGATTCCTATTCTCCTCCATTGATCATTCCTGATACAATCCCTTTTGAATGTGAATTATCGGCAATTATAACGCCGCAAAGGTGCAGAAAGACATACCCATACATGAGATACTGGCAAAAGCTGTGTACTTTTTTAATCAGTTTGTGAAAATGGTCCAGAAATTCAAAATCATGTTCAAATGCAAGACCAAGACCTGTTAACACAATGATTAAAAGGAGCAGATAAAAAACGATGTAACCGCGTTTGACAAATAAATAGTGTTTCATTAGTTTTTGACCTGTGATATTTTGAGGAGTTAGCTTTAAAGCCGTTTTTATGCGGGCTTTTACTCTTTGTGCACCCGGTTGAACAAGCTCAATTACGATTCTCGAGAGGAGTAAAAATGCTAACCCATATCCTAATAATTTATGGACATCCCACATCTTATCATCAAATGAGTGTGATACAGAGAACGCTTGTTCATCAGTTATGGTTACCCCCTTGCTCGCCAGACGCTCCTCAACCATCTTTATATTGCCTCTGGGATCTAGCGCCGTTGATGCAATTAATACCTTTATAAGTATTGCCGTCAACGTGAGAAATGTAAGCCAATGCCATATTCGGATTAAAACTGAATTCTTTTGACGGAAAAGTGAGGATGGATTAACGGATGGATTTAAACTCTGTACCATAACTGAATTTTTAATCGTTATCAGGGCGCTTGTTGTTTATGATTTCAAAAAAAAGTGAGCCTTGTTTTTTGAAATCAGTGGATCAAAAATAGCATAATTATTTTCATTGGCGTCGTGTCGAAATTTATAATTGACAGGATATTGATTTTTCGTTGGTTTGCAAAATTTATCATATGCTACTAACCTGCAAATATTTATGTCGTGTACAAAGGGGGTTTCTAAGGAATAGCATAATTTTTACCAATAATTTATAGTTGATTTATGTTGCATGTGTTAAAGTTCAACCCATTTCAGGGTTTTAAGGTGTGAAGCGTCCTAGGGACTTGTCAGTTGGCTGACAGATTAATAACTTCCGGTAGAAGGGGCAGGCCAATAAACCAATAACATTGAGAACCCGAAAGTAGATTCAATATAAATTTAAATCGTATCAGAATTAAAATTATACAATAACAATATTTATAAAATTAGAATTGCTGTATATCTATTGATGCTAAGTGTTTTAAATGGATATTACTGCTGCTCTTAGACATTAATTTAACCTTAATTTTGCACACCTGGATAACGGGTCATTTTTGAGAAAAGTTTTAAATGACTAACTTTACATCGAGTTAATAAAACAGCAAAATTTATAGTTTTCATTCATAATAGTATAACGATGCTTAAAAGTGTATTTCAGATTGAACGTTCCAAGTATGCCCCCAAAATGCCCAAGGCATTATCCGGAATCGTAAAAGTTGTAGAGGGTGAAAAAACGAACTCAATTGCTGACCAGCAGGAGATTCAGAAATTTTTTCCGGGCACTTATGGAATGCCTATTATCACCTTTGAAGAAGGGGGTGTGGCAACATTATTTCCTATCCTTAATGTTGGCGTAATCTTATCGGGCGGTCAGGCACCCGGAGGACATAATGTGATCTCAGGAATCTTTGATGGATTGAAAAAGCTTAATCCGGCAAATAAATTATATGGTTTTTTGGGTGGTCCCGGCGGACTTGTAAGTCACCAGTATATTGAACTTACTTCTGACATTATTGACGAATACCGTAATACCGGCGGCTTCGATATCATCGGCTCAGGTCGGACAAAACTCGAAGAAGAGGCTCAGTTTGACAAGGGAATCGAAATCTGTAATAAGCTTGGAATTAAGGCTGTTGTGGTTATCGGTGGTGATGATTCGAATACCAATGCGTGTGTATTGGCTGAATATTACCTTCAAAAGAATACTGGAATTCAGGTAATCGGTTGTCCGAAGACTATCGATGGGGACCTTAAAAATGAGATGATTGAAGCTTCATTTGGTTTCGATACTGCGTGTAAAACTTACTGTGAGTTGATTGGCAATATCATGCGCGATTCCAACTCAGCAAAAAAATACTGGCACTTTATTAAGCTTATGGGGCGTTCTGCATCTCATATCGGTTTAGAATGTGCCCTTCAGTCGCACCCCAATGTCTGCCTGATATCAGAGGAGGTAGCTCAGAAGAAGTTGACACTCGATCAAATTGTTACTGAGATTACAGATATCGTAGTGAAACGTGCTCAAAATGGTGAAACATTTGGTGTAGCCCTTATCCCTGAAGGGTTGGTAGAGTTTATCCCTGAGATTAAGGTGTTAATCGACGAACTGAATGACTTGCTTGCTGAAGGTCATGCCACAGCAGAAAAGTTTCAAAATCTTACAAACAATACCGAACGACGCGACTTTGTGATTGATAACCTTTCCAAAGAGTCATCAAAGGTATTTGCCTCGTTACCAAATGGTATTGGTCGTCAGTTAACACTCGATCGCGACCCGCATGGTAATGTTCAGGTATCCCGGATTGAGACTGAGCGTCTGTTGATAGAGATGGTTGAGAAGAGGTTGGCAGATCACAGAAGGAATGGATTAAAAATAAATTTCTCTGCTCAGAACCACTTCTTTGGTTACGAAGGACGCTGTGCCTCTCCATCGAATTTTGATGCTGATTATTGCTATTCTCTTGGATTTGTTGCCTCATTGTTAATTGCCAATGGGAAAACAGGCTACTTGTCCTCCATACGCAATACTACAGCTCCTGCAGCCGAGTGGATTCCTGGTGGTGTTCCCATTACGATGATGATGAATATGGAACGTCGTCATGGTGAGATGAAACCGGTGATTCAAAAAGCGCTCGTACTGCTCGATGGAGCCCCTTTTAAAGCCTTTGCAGCCAAAAGAGACGAGTGGGCAATAAAAACCTCATTTGTCTACCCGGGACCCATTCAATACTGGGGACCTTCGACGGTTTGTGATGCCACTACCGCAACCTTGCAACTTGAACGGGCAAAATAAGATCCCATTAGAACAAGTTTAAGCCTTCGATTGTATAATTTTAATCAAAAATAACCTCGGTTTCTCCGGGGTTATTTTTTTAAGACGTAAATTAAATCTTCCTAAACTTAATTAATCACTCATTGCAGGCTGGTTTGTATTAAACGCTTTTCTAATTTTTCATAGTTCTGCTATTCACTACTGATTTTTTAGATTTACAGTTACGCAGGCCACCAAAGCCGCTGTCTCGGTGCGTAACCGTGCATCACCTAGCGATATCGGAATAAATCCATCACCAATTGCGGCCTCCACCTCCTCTGTCGAAAAATCCCCTTCCGGTCCAATGGCAATTAGCACATCTGCCCCTTTGGTTAAAGCATCGCCTAATAAAATTTTAGCTCCATCATTGCAATGGGCAATAAATTTTTGACCATTAAAGGGAATCTTAATAAACTGTTGAAAGGTCAGTATTGGATTTAGATCAGGTAGATAGGCTTTTATCGACTGCTTTATCGCAGATACCATAACTTTCTCAAGCCTTTCGTGCTTAATCTCCTTACGTTCCGAATAACGGCTTTGTAGAGGAATAATTCGGTCGATTCCAATCTCTGTTGCTTTTTCAAGAAACCATTCATACCGGTCGATATTTTTTGTTGGAGCAACCGCCATTGTTAGGTGGAAGTTACGCTCTCCGTAATTGACTTTTCGATCTGTAATTCTCAGCTCACACGCCTTGGGATGAGCTGTGGTGATTATCGCTTCGCAGAACAAACCCTTTCCATCAACTAAATAAAGGGTATCCCCTTCGGTTAGTCGAAGTACCCGAACACAATGCTTTGACTCCTCTTCACTTAAGCGGTAGGTCTCATTCTTTAGATCCGGGGTATAAAAAAGATGCATCTTAACTATTTGGGTGATCAATTAGCACGCGAAGATAGCGAGGATTTCGTTATTTTTAACCTGCTTCTATTTCAGATAAACATACGATTAAATTGTTTGATTCGAAAGTAGTAAATTTGAGAACAAAATAGAATTAAGTGATTTATGGATTTATTTAGCATCCCCATCGACCCGACAGTAAATTTATTGCCCCACGATGGGGAGGTTAATTATTACGGGAAAATATTCACGGCCGGGGATGCCAACAGGTACTTAAAATCGTTGCTGGAAACCATTGAATGGAAAAACGATCAGGCGATAATTTATGGTAAGCTAATCGTTACGAAGCGAATGGTGGCCTGGTACGGCGATCAGCCTTTTGAATATACCTATTCTAACACAACCAAGAGAGCGTTACCTTGGACACCCGAATTACAGCAGCTTAAGGCGAGGATTGAAGAGATTTGCGGAGAACATTTTAATTCATGTTTGCTCAATTTGTACCATACCGGAATAGAAGGGATGGCATGGCATAGTGATGGTGAAAAAGATTTACAAAAGAATGGGGCTATCGGATCACTGAGTTTTGGTGCAGAGCGTAATTTTGCCTTTAAACATAAACAAACCAATGAAAAGGTTTCATTAATTTTAGAAAATGGGAGTTTATTAGTGATGAAAGGAATTACCCAATCCCATTGGTTGCATCGTCTTCCGCCAACAACCAAGATATCGCATTCCAGAGTAAACCTTACATTTCGAACTATTGCAGCCAAAGAGTGATCGAGAATGCTAAATTTATCTGTTTAATAATCTAAGCTTTGTAGATTCATTAGTAACGAGTTATTTTTTTTCTTTGGCAATACCCTTGCTCAAGATCCAGATCAAAGACAGCCCAAGTATAAATAGAACGAAATGGATAACATAATTACTCGCTACCCCGTGTCGCATAATTGATACCTCTTTAAGATCGGCATAATAATAAACGGTAAAAAATACCAGTCCGTTATGAGATGCATGTCCTGCAATACAGGCCAATACTGATCCTGTGCGGATACGGATCCACCCCAGTATTATTCCTAATGCAAAGGCCGCTGCAAATTGCCAGGGATTGAGATGGAAAAGGGCAAATAGCAAAGCAGAAGAGAAAATTGCAACTGCAGGGTGATAATTACGTGAGAATCCCGATAGAATAACCCCTCGGAACAATACCTCTTCGACTATGGGCGCAATAATTACGATACGTAATATTCCACCCCAGATTCCTAGGTCTGATTCAAATAGTCGCGTAAAAAGTTCTATAAACCATCCCGGAGGTGGGAGTATCTTTTCGAAATGGATATTTATCTCGTTTAGAAAATACTGGAGTCCTGCGAAGGCAATGATCATCGAGGGGATAATCATCCAGTTAAATCGTTTGAACGCAAAAACCGTATTAAATGGCAATCGGGAATAGTGGTAACCTAAATATAGAATAAAGAGGGTCGATCCTAAGAAGACCGGAATCTTCAGTAATGGCTTGTAGAGCCAGTCTGTGCCATTGTTGTAGTCATAAATAGCCAATGGCAGATCTATAATCGTTTGAATAAATATATAGATCACGATTAGATTTGCCGCCTGCCAAAATGTGGGATAATAGTTAAAATTCTTGTCGCTCAAAGTCAGGTCATTAAAATTGTTTATCAAAAATAGTGAAAGAGTTGAATTTAGTCGCTTTTTAGGTGTCTTTAAACTGAATAATCATAAAATTCGGATCAAGATGTCCGATTTTAAAGGACTTCAATACACAAGTTTTACTTATAATCCCCAGGAATGGGGGTGCACTTAGTTTATTACCTATCGTTTGGAAAGATATATTTATGCTACTCTTACCCTTTTAAAATCTGCGAAAGTGTTCAAAAGTAGTTTCAGACTTTATGTTTACCTTGTATTGTAGGCTAAAGCGAGTTATTTTATTCGTTATTATCTTTCATAAATCTTTTTATCTTCCTTATTATCAGTGTTAATTGAGATTAGTTTACGAATTAAAGCAGTAGCTGATAAAAAAGAGCAGAAGAGTTTGATTATTTGAACAAAAAGTCTTTACTTTGCGAACTGTTTGAAAAATGTAGGAAGCAAGTTTAAAATTACTCAAAATGTCTAGAGTTTGTCAGATAACAGGTAAGAAAGTAATGTTTGGGAACAATGTTTCTCACTCAAAGCGGAG
>CAIVMQ010000042.1 GCA_903907075.1 uncultured Bacteroidia bacterium | reverse complement strand
TCGTTTCTAATGTGCTTTTCTAGTGTGTTCTATTGTGTCTATTGTGGTGAAAAAGAAAAGAAACACAATAGGCACCTAGGACACTTAGGGGTTCGCTAATTAAATATACGGAATTTGAATCAAGAAGTGCGGGAAAAAAGCCTGAGTTATCAGATTGGATGAACGATCCACAGCGCTCCAATAGCAATTGCAAGAATAGCTCCGGTAAAGGAAAACCATTTGAGAAATATCCGCTTCTTTGCAAGCTCTGACTGAAAGGCTACAAATCCCAACAGAAAAGCGAAAATAATCATGGTAAGGATCGTTCCTGTAGCAAAAGCAATAACATAGATTACCGAAGCTAACAGTGTTGGGAAAGCGAGTGAAGGTAATAAAGCAAAAAGGTGACTAAACCCGGCAAAGCCATGAACTGTGCCGATAAAAAATGCCGAAAGTGCATTTTGTTTGATCACCCATTTGTGGGTATGCCCATGATCGGCTTCGAAAATCCCAGGTTCATGATGATGACCATGGCTATGATCGGGAGATGAATCTTTCGACGGACTACTTTTCTGTAGGATATGCGAATGATCAAAAAAATCATCAGAATGGTTCCCATTTAACGTTGCGGGATGCGAATGTTTGTGAGTATGAGGATAGAGGTAAGGTTTGGAATGAAAATGTACATGAGGCCTGTTCCCATGAGAATGCTTGCGGACCATCTTTACCAATGCCCAGCTACCAATTCCGATGAGTAATAATCCGATAGTTGTTTCGCTGTAAGTTGAGATTGCACTTACGGGGAGAAATTCTTTAAAAACAATAAATAGTGCACCAATAAGCAACATCCCCACCGTATGACCCAATCCCCAGGAAAAACCTATTGCCCACGATTTCCTCCTACTATCTATTGCCAATGGGGTGACGGCAGCTAAATGGTCCGGACCTGTTACGACATGAGCTATGCTGGCAATAAATCCGGTCAGAAAGGTTAACATATCATTCTAATTTGGGGATAAATATAGCGTTAAATGGTTAGAGTTTCTATGATAAATCCGAAGACAGAAAAATATACTGCTCAGCTTAACTTTTTACTTTAGGATGGTGTATTTCCCTGCTAAGAGATTATCCGACTTCAAAATCAACCGTTTCATCTTTTGATCATACGAATAATTAATAGAATCCTGCAATATTACCTGATCCATAAGAACCTGGCGTGGTCGATCAGCAAGGTGGATATTCAGAATAACTGGTTTATGCACACCGCTAAGTGTAATCTGAACCTCTTTACTATTCTCTTCAACAACGACATTTGTCGACCCACTCTTATCCGGATGATAGACCGTAAAATCACTGTTGCCATATGGATAGATTAATAGCGTTAGATATCCCTCCGATTTCGAGTCTCCGATTCCGGTATAATGACGTTTGACATTCATAGGTATTATGGCGCCTTCGCGAATATAAACGGGATATTGGTCTAGAGGAAAATCGCGTTCGAACGTTTTTGGACCTTCAACAACTTCACTATCATCAAAGAAATAGCGCCATCTCCCTTTTGGTAACGTGACAGAATTTGCCAACTGATCTTTGTAAATTGGGGCTACGAGCAGATTATCTCCAAACAGGTACTGATACTTTCCGTCGATGGGCTGCTGAAGCCGGGGACCTCCATTATGCGCCTTCACTACATAGGTGTACATATAAGGGACTAATTCGGTATGAAGCCATGAGAATTTCCGAATTATCTCCAGCTCTTGTGGGGTCCTTTTCCATAATGCCCGCTCCCCATGCCCACCATT
>CAIVMQ010000041.1 GCA_903907075.1 uncultured Bacteroidia bacterium | reverse complement strand
TGTATAAATTGTCACCAGTGTGTCTCCGTCTGTCCGACGGGTATCGACATTAAAAATGGCAGTCAGCTCGAATGCATCCAGTGTACGGCCTGCATCGACGAGTGCAATATCGTGATGAAGCGCATTGGGAAGCCCAAGAACCTGATTCGCTTTGACTCGGTCTACGGTATAAAAACCGGAAAGCGCTCAATCCTCAACGCCCGCACATACGCCTATTCGGCAGTTTTAGTTATCTTAATCGCTGTTTTGGCTGTCACCATTGTCAATCGCAAACCCATAGAGATCACAATGCTTCGCGTGTCGGGATCGATCTATCAGCAGGTTGATTCGGTGACCTATTCAAACCTCTATATGCTTAAGATTATCAATAAAACAGGAGGCGAAAAAACGTTATCTCTAAAACTAATTAATCCCAAATCAGGCACGCTGCAACTCGCAACAGGTCAAACATCACTAAAGGCGCAGGAGCTTCTCGAGAGTGTGTTAATTGTCAACCTCAACCGAAGCTCCTTAATGGGTAAAAGCACAACCGTCGAGCTGGGGATTTATGAGAAAGGGCAGTTACTGGGGGTTTATACGACTAATTTCTTAGGCCCGGGAAACTAACGCCAATAGAGGGTTATTAGTCTCATGTGTGGTAATCAAAACATGTGCATATAGGCAACTCCTACAGAGTTGTGATAGCGGATAGATACCTCACAATCCCCCTAATGCAACTGGGGGATCACCATAACCCCTAGTGCATCCCGAGCTCTCACCACGCATCCATCGTCACTGCTATGGAGCACCCGCGAGATCCCACGTCCCGAACCGGAAACAACACTACCTAAACATAAAAATGATATGCAGATAATATTAATCAACATTGAAAAACTTTATCCCAGTAAATGTTAAATTTGAAAAACTTTATTCCGGCTTAACATGAAACTCAAAATAGTGTCATTGCAGGGGCTCTCTAGCCCGTTTATCACCAATAAAAACCCCATTAATCTGATCCGAAGATTAGTAATGATGGTCCTCCTGATCCTTCCGGGATGGTTTAGTTTCGCCAGTGATCCTGCAAAACCAATCTCCCTTTCCCATCCATTCAACGGCAAAGATTTAACCGGATGGGGATCTCTTGAGACACAAAATAAAAAAACGATTTTTGAACCGTTCGATGGCAAACAGGAATCTAAGGATGGTCGTTTTACCGGTAAAAAACGGATCTTAGCCATCAACCCATGGAACGAGGCAAAGGGACCCCATTGGGTTAACCTTTGGACAGCCGAGGAGTACCCCGGTGACTTCTCGCTATCGCTGGAGTTTCGCGCATCTGTGAATGCCGATAGCGGCATATTCCTGCGTGGAAAACAACTGCAATGCCGTGATTACCTCGTCGCAGGTCCCTATAAAACGCTTAAAAAATATAAGGCGCAGGATTGGAATAAACTAGAGGTGATTGTAAAAGATAATGTAGCCCGATGCACCTGTAATGGCGAGGTGCTTGAAGAGGCCTTTCCTCTTCCTCCTACCGGACGCCTGGGAATCGAGGCCGATCGCGGACTCATGGAATATCGCAAGATTCATGTCAAAATATTAAAATAACATACGATTACGGTTATGGGAAGGTTTGTAACCCAACTTTTAATACTCAATAATTCTAATCAGCTATTATTTTTATTGCATTAAAAAAATACACCTATGAAATTAAATTGGGGAACTGCTATCATCTTATTTTTCATCCTCTTTTTTACACTGATGATCGGGTTTATCGTATTCTCCTTTAGACAGAATAACGATCTGGTAACCCCTGATTATTACGATAAAGGGGCCGATTATACCCATCAAATGGAGATAAACAACCGCTCGGCGATCTACGCCGATAGTATCTCGATTAACATTAGCAAACAATCAGTTATTGCCCGATTTGCAAAATCCTTTGCAATTCATTCCGACAGTATGGAAATCAATTTCTATCGGCCTTCTGATAAAAAACTTGATTATAAAATTGTTACTCGCATAGCCAGCGACAGTGTAATCCTTGACAAAGAGCGGATTAAAGCAGGGCACTACCGGGTCATATTCTCATGGTCGCATGACGAAAAAGAGTATCAGACAGAGAAAGACTTTTTTATGGAAAACCGTTAATAGGGTTATAGTATACACTGATTAATGAAGCATCTAAATAACAGAATGATCTGAGATGGAGATATTAATAACTGCGTTTCTATTAGGGCTCATGGGCAGCTTTCACTGCATTGGAATGTGCGGACCTATTGCCTTAAGCCTACCATTACGAGGAGTGAATGTCACCCAGAAAATCACCGGCGGTCTGCTCTATAACCTGGGAAGAGCAACTACCTATGCCGTGATGGGGGGATTATTCGGATTAATCGGCAAAAGCTTTAGCATGATCGGATTTCAGCAATGGACCTCAGTGATTATAGGTAGTTTTATGATAGCCTCAGTTCTTTTCCCTTTGCTGTTTAAAACACCAAAATTGATAAATACCGATTTCTTCGCGATTCCGTTACGACGGGCGATCCAGCAACTGTTTAAGGAGCGCTCGTCTAAAGGACTCTTTTTGATTGGAATAGGGAATGGATTATTGCCCTGTGGCCTGGTTTATCTGGCCATTGCAGGTGCAATAGGAGCAGCAAGCCTATCGCTTGGAATGGCTTTTATGGTACTCTTTGGTTTGGGAACAATACCCATGATGATGCTGATCTCACTAATTGGCAACTTCGTCACGGTATCCATCCGAAATAAAATGAACAAGGTCGTTCCGTATCTGGTGGTTGTGATTGGTGTGATTTTTATCCTGCGCGGTTTAACATTAGGCATTCCATATCTTAGTCCACCCAAGGAAAAATTAACACCCGATTCGCATCAAACGATTGCTAATCAACCGACAACATCTGATGCTTTAAAAAATGCGTGCTGTGAACCGAATAACGACACAGGAAAAGTGCCAAATGCAAAATAGAAAACTATAAATTCATTCCGCTTATACTTAATTTAAAAAAATATACTGTTGTATTGGAATAGTGGACGGGTTTGGCAATGAGCCGAAATAAAAAAAATGCCACGAAGTCGCCAAAACACGAAGCCGCGAGCCGGCGGACACCAAAATACAACCAATGAATGCTTTTGGTGCCAATTTATCCGTCAACCGACGGATTGGTGTTTTAGTGGCGAAAAGAATTTTTTATCAAAAAAAGGGTTTAATACAAAATACAATATCTTCTTATTCGTTAGCATAATATTAACTGAATTCAGAGCAGATGATTTTATAAAATAAGACCTACTTAATGAGGGAGAACACATGTATTCATTGCGGGGCCGATTGCGGCAGAGAGCCTCTGATCTTCAGTCTGCAGAAGTTCTGTTGCCAGGGGTGTAAACAGGTGTATCAGTTGTTAAGCGAGAATCAGCTTGATCAATATTACAACTTTGAAACTACGCCCGGTGTGCGCATTGCCGATGTTGCCCATGAATCGAAATATGCGTTTCTAGATAAAGAAGAGGTCCGAAATAAGCTATTTGAGTTTCAAGAAGAAGATACAGCACGCGTCACATTTTATATCCCATCTATCCATTGCGTCTCGTGTATCTGGCTCCTCGAGCATCTCTCTAAACTCAATAAGGGGATCAAACAGTCATCCGTAAATTTTATCCGCAAAGAGGTTACGGTAACATTTAACGATGCCGAGATCTCATTGCGAAGGGTTGTGGAGCTATTGGTCTCGATTCATTACATCCCCGATATCTCACTCAAGAGTCTCGATAAGAAAGAGATTCACACGATCGACAGAACCTTATTGTACAAAATCGGTGTCGCAGGTTTCGTATTTGGTAATGTGATGATGTACAGTCTGCCCGAATATTTTCACGGAAAGCCTCTGGGTGAGACGCTGGGAACCTTTCTTCATTACATCAGTCTGCTACTCGCATTCCCATTGGTTTTCTATAGTGGCAGCGATTATATCCTCTCTGCGTTAAAGAATATTAGAAAAGGGATCGTAAATATTGATTTACCAATAGCCATGGGCATCCTGGCCCTGTTTTTTATGACCGCTTATGAAGTGTTCACGGCTCGTGGACCCGGATATTCCGATACCCTGGCAGGATTTCTATTCTTCCTATTACTCGGAAAATGGTATCAGGGCAAGACCTATCAATCCCTTTCCTTCGACCGCGACTATAAATCCTATTTCCCTGTTGCGGTAGCAAAACTTCAAAATGGCATAGCCGTAAGTACCTTGCTTGGCGATATTGAAGTGGGCGACCTTATCCTGCTGCGCAGTAAGGAGCTTATTCCCGCTGATGGAATCCTCGTTGACGGCGCTGCCTTAATAGATTATAGCTTTGTTACAGGTGAATCAAAGCCTATAAAAAAAGTTGCCGGTGACGTTGTTTATGCCGGAGGGATTCAAACCGGAGGGGCAATAACTATTCAGGTCGAGCGGGAAGTAAAGCAGAGTCATCTCACACAGCTCTGGAATCAAAATGAACCGGCTGCGCAGACGCACCGCTCCCTGGCAAGTCTTATTGATGCAATAAGTATCTATTTCACAATCATCATAATTGCCATTGCCATCACCGGATTCATAGTGTGGATGGTAATTGGTGATTTCCGCACGGCGATACTCGTTTTCACCTCAGTACTTATTGTCGCTTGTCCGTGCGCACTGGCGATGTCGCTCCCTTTTACGCTGGGAACAACCATGCGCATCTTAGGGCGCAAGGGGATGTATCTAAAGAATATCCGTGTTATAGAGAAGCTCTCCCGCATCGATACGATGGTATTCGATAAGACCGGTACGCTCACAAAACCCGATGAGAATGCGGTAAATTTTGTCGGCGATCCACTTACCGAATGGGAAACCAGTGCCGTGAAAGCACTCGTTGAGCAATCTGCCCATCCGCTAAGTCAGGCCCTCGACAGGTTCCTAATTGACAATGAAGCACTCCCTTCTACGGGATTTGTGGAGATGTCAGGCAAGGGGATTTTTGCGCAAGTCGATGGTATCCCCATCCAGGTGGGATCGCAAGCATTTGTATCTGACCCAAACTCGCAGAATAATCACTCAAACTCGGGTGTGTATATCTCCATTAATCATCAACTTAAAGGATATTACACGATCACCAATCAGTATCGGACTGGATTTAGCGAGGTGCTTCGCGAATTGGCAAATCACTATGAGCTCTATTTGTTATCGGGGGATAATGATGCAGAAAAAAAACATTTAGAGAAATACTTTGATCAGGATAAGCTATTCTTTAATCAGCAGCCGCAGCAGAAAATGGAGTTTGTAGCTCAACTTCGCCAGAGAGGTAAGCAGGTAATGATGACAGGTGATGGATTAAACGATTCGGGGGCTTTTATGCAGAGTGATGTGGCCCTCTCGATTGCAGACGACATTTACCATTTCTCCCCTGCCGGGGATGCCATTATTGAGGCCAATAAGTTCAACCAGTTAACCTCTTTTATCGGGTTTGCCCGCAAATCATTGGTGATTGTGAAGATAAGCTTTGGGATCTCATTTCTTTACAACATTATAGGGTTAACGATTGCACTTACAGGAAATTTATCGCCTGTAGTGGCAGCCATTCTAATGCCCGCAAGCTCCGTAACTGTCGTAGCTTTTTCAACCTTTGCAACCCGGATACTCGCCCGACGGATGATATCCAACAAATAATTCTCAAGAATAAAATGCCATTTAATCGCAATTTTTAATACCCATTTTTTAAAACCAATTACCTGCATATTAACTATATTTGCATTCTACTTAACTATATAAGTCCTAAGCGGTGTTTCCAACGGAAGACGAATTAGTTGAAAGACTACGAAATGGCGATGTTGCAGCTTTTGATCAGGTGTATGAAAAATATGCCCCAAAGCTCTATGCGTTTTCCAATAAATACCTTAAATCAAAAGAAGAGACCGAGGAACTTGTACAATCAGTATTTCTCAAGGTATGGGAGAATCAGAAAACTTTGCGCGGCGGAACCTCATTTAAATCTTTTCTTTTTACAATCGCCTATAACGAAATCTGTAATGTATTCCGACAACGCAAAAATCTGCGCCAATTTATTGCAAACTCCCTGCTGATAAACGAGGAAGCCACATCAGAACCGGAGGCTAAAATTGATGCAGAGTTTATCAAAGAAGATCTCGATAGGCTCATTGCAAACCTTCCCGAAAGACAACAGATCATCTTCCGTAAAAGCCGGCAAGAAGGGATGTCAACAAAAGATATCGCCACTGAACTTGGACTATCTGCCGGAACTGTCGATAACTACATCTCTGAATCATTGAAAATTATCCGAAAAAAACTTAACGAGAGAGATATTGCCGGGCTTCTCTTTATATCGCTATTTATTCATTAGGAATATTCGCTGTCAAAGCTCATTCAATCTGTTTGTTAATATTGCGGTACGCCTTGATAATCACAGGTTTATATCTATTCTAATTGATGATATTTTCTCTCTCCCCCTTAGAAAAAGGGGGAACACGGGGGATTTTAATATAAATCTTACCTGCAACGACTAGAACACTTAGTTTCTCTGCGTCCTTTGTGTTCATTATCCGAACCCCAATCTTCTTTGCGTTCTTTGCGGTAACTTTATTATCTCCTAACGATGCAATTTCAATACGTCCCAATTTGACATTATGGAATATCCCAACCGATATTCCTATTCAGAACCAATCCCTGAAGGAACATTTCGAATACCCGAATTAAAAAAAAGACATTTTGAATATGAGATTAACCTCCTTTGTGTGTATTACACTATAGATGCGGAAAAACAAAACGATTCTTTAGCGCAAAAATAAAACTTTATGTTGCAACAAAACGAAATAGATCGGATCGAAAGATACCTCAACGGAATAGCTGATTCAAATGATATTCAATGGATTGAAGAACGATTTGCCTACGGGAAGAAGGATCTTAGATTGCGGAATCATCTTGAAAGGGACTGGGAAAATACAGCGCCAGAAACAGCGCTATCGCAGGAAGAATTTACCCACTTATTAGACCGTGTGCACCACCGGATCCATACCAATGAGGGGATAAAAAGGAAAACGCTTTACCATAAGTTTCTTTACTCCTATTCCAAAGCTGCCGCAGTATTGCTACTCCCATTGATTATTGCTGCAGGAATCCTCTTTTCTATAAATAATAAAGCCTCGATACAAGATAAACTAGCATCTTCGGTCATTCATGCACCTCTTGGGGCGCGTGTCTCTTTTAGTCTGCCCGACGGAACAACGGGGTGGTTAAATAGCGGCTCCACACTCTCCTATTCGCTCCCCTTCGCTAACAACAGAAATGTTGCTCTCGAGGGAGAAGCGTGGTTTGATGTAACACATGATGCACAAAGGCCATTTGAGATCAGCACCGCTAACTCCACAGTTCAAGTACTGGGGACCAGTTTTTACCTAAGTGCGTATAATGACGAAAGCTATGTAGAAGTAGTACTTCAGAACGGGAAAGTAAAGTTTTCAGATAAAAGTCAAACGAAAGAGGTTACTCTTTTACCTTCTGAACGGTTAGTCTTTCGCAACGACGAAGTGGCTGTAACTTCTGCAGATCCGATAAAATTTAAAGCCTGGACTGAAGGAAAACTCGTTTTCAAAGGTGATGATATGGCCGAAGTAGCGCGCAGAATGGAGCGCTGGTATAATATTAAAGTAGAGCTGGCCGATAAAGATCTGGAGCAATTCTCCTTTAGAGCAACATTCGAAGACGATTCATTGGAGGAGGTCCTTAAGCTCCTGAGTATGACCTCGCCCATAGGATATCAGATTATTCCCCGCAAGCTAAATCCAGATGGAACATTTGAGAAAGAGCGGGTAATCTTAACCAAGAAATTCAAACAAATTCACTCTTAACTATTTAACCTATGACAAACCCAGACAGCACGTGATGCTCAAAAAAGATTAAAAAAAAAGGAAATCGCGCCAACGATCTCCTTCAAAATTATCCTTTTCAGAATTTTTTTATTTAACAAACATTACAAATATATGAAAAATAATGAACCATTCAGGGGGAACCTATTTCAGCACCTGAAGAAAACACTCCTAATTATGCGTATCGCCGTTATTCTTATCCTTGCAGGGTTTTTCCAAACCCGGGCTAGTGATGCCTATTCGCAAAACACCAGACTTTCGATAAATTTCTCGAATACCCAATTGGTAACTGTGCTCGACAAGATCGAGAATCAGTCTGAATTCTTTTTTCTCTACAATGAGAAATTGATTGATGCAAATCGTAAGGTCTCTATTGACGCTAAGAATGAAGGTGTTGAAGAGATCTTAAAGACCCTTTTTGAAGGGACCGATGTGAAGTATATGATCCTGGACCGAAAGATAATCCTCTCGCCAGACGAAATTTCCATCTCTCAGCAACAGGGGAAAACAATCACAGGAAATGTAAAAGATAACAATGGTTTGGCTATTCCCGGGGCTTCTGTAATTATCAAAGGGACCTCCAGTGGAACCATAACCGATGCAAATGGCAGTTTCTCTTTGCCGAATACCCCGGCAGATGCCACAATACGATTCTCATTCATTGGGATGAAATCGCAGGAAATTCCTATCGGCAATAAAACAACAATCACTGTCATATTATCCGAAGAGTCAATAGGTTTAGAGGAAGTTATAGCTATTGGGTACGGCTCTGCACGCAAGAAAGATTTAACCGGTGCAGTAGCGACGGTCTCTTCAAAGGAATTTGAAGGGCGCGAAAACTCTCAGTTTGGCAATGCCCTCGAGGGAAAAATTGCAGGTGTCCAGATATCAAAACCTTCAGGACAGCCACAAGCAGGATATAATATCCGCATCCGTGGTACCTCAACAATAACTGCGGGTAGTGAGCCTCTTTATATCGTCGACGGTGTGCCAACATCATCAATCAATGAGATCAGCCCTGCCGATATCGAAACGATGACAATACTAAAAGATGCCTCTTCTGCAGCAATCTATGGCGCATCTGGATCAAATGGGGTGGTGTTAATAACCACCAAACGAGGTGTTAATGGCAAAACAAAGGTTACCGTCAATGGCTACAATGGATATGCGAAGGTTTGGAAAAAACAAGACGTACTGAATGCAACTCAATATAAATCGCTGATGTCTGAGATGGGTCAAACCGCAGACTGGAGCTTATATCCGTATAACAATAACTGGCAAGATCAGGCTTTCAGAACTGCCCGCACGCAAAATTACCAATTAGGAATTTCAGGAGGTAACGAGAAAACAACCTATTACATCTCAGGATCATACCTAAACCAAGAAGGGGTAGTAATTAATAACAAAGTCGAAAGGGGCAATTTTAAAGTTAACCTCGATCATCAGGTGAGTGACCGAATTAAAGTAGGGACTAGCATCTCGTATAACAAATGGAAAGATATCGATGTAAACGAGAACAGAAAATATGGATCTGTGATTGCCATGCTTACAGGAGCTCCTGTAACGAATGTCTATAACACCGATGGAACTTTTGCTATTAACCCATTTATTCAGGATTTGGAAAACCCCGTTGCTCTACTTGTAAAAAACGAACACGCCTATAAAAATGCGCGTTTTAATGGAAATTTCTATGGCGAGGTTAAGATCCTCGAAGGGTTAAAGTTTAAATCAATGCTAGGTGTTGAACAATTAAACAGCACTTACAACTCATGGGTTGATCCAGTAAGAAGTCGTGAAGGACGCGGGTTTAAAGGTATAGCGGAATTAACAACTGCTCAAACGGCCTACTGGATTTCAGAAAACACCCTAACATACAACAAAGTCATTAATAAACATACTATTAGTGCTGTTGCCGGGTTTGTAAATTCAGATAAGAAAAATGAGTTTGTTTACGTTAATGCCAAAGGTTTTGGTAGCTCAGCTGTGCAAACTGTCAATGCCGGATCTACCAGAACGGCTGATGCCGGCACTTCACAGCGGAGAAATTCTGCTGCGCTTGGCCGTCTGAATTATGCCTACAATGATAAATACTTACTAACCGCAAATTTCCGCGCTGACGGATCTTCCGTGTTCGGAGCCAATCACAAGTGGGGCTATTTCCCATCCTTCTCAGGAGGCTGGAGAATATCAAACGAATCATTCTTTAAAAATATTGACTTTATTAAGGATTTGAAATTAAGAGCCGGCTGGGGTATCGTTGGTAACGACCAGGTTGGTGACTTCTCCTCGTTTGGACTTGTTGCTCCCGGATCATTTTATGTGTTCGGTGGCGATGTAGTCCCAGGTTCATCCGTCAGCTCGATCGAAAACAAGGATTTAAAGTGGGAGATGACCAAACAAACAAATATTGGTCTTGATATCTCGATGCTTAATAACCGAATCTCTGTATCGACAGATTACTACATCAAAAATACATCTGATATGTTGCTCAACAGCCCAATTCCTGCCAGTGTGGGAATCCCAAGCAATACAGCAACAAAAAATGTTGGCGCGATGTACAATAAAGGTCTTGAATTTCAAGTCTCAAGCAAAAATCTTGTCAATGAGCTAAAATGGAATACCGATTTTAACATCTCCTTTAATAAAAGTAAGATTACCCACCTCGACAAAGGGGTTCCAATTAAACTTGGTTATATCTCAGACAGAGGTAATGTTGCCATTGCTCAGGAAGGACAGCCATTGGGAATGTTCTTTGGTTATGTCTCCAAAGGGGTAGATCCTCAAACGGGAAATCTCATCTTCGCGGACCTCGATAACTCTAGTTCATTAAGCGATGGCGATCAAACCATCATTGGAAATTCAAATCCCAAATATACCTTTGGACTTAACAACTCTCTGAACTATTCTAACTGGACATTCTCAGTCTTTGTGCAGGGGGTTCAAGGCAATCAGATCTTTAATGCAACGCGTATTGAGACTGAAGGATTATTTGACGAAGGTAACCAGTTAACCACTACGCTAAATCGTTGGAAAACTGTTGGCCAGGTTACTAATATGCCTAAAGCTGATTTTGGGGTAAACCACAACTCACTCATATCTTCCAGATATATTGAGGATGGATCGTTTGTTCGAATTAAAGCTGTTACGCTAGGATACGAAATTCCAAAACGAATCACCGACAACCTTAAGATGAGCAAGCTTTATCTTTATGTGACTGCGGAGAACCTCTTCACTTTTACCAAATACAGCGGGATGGATCCTGAAGTAAGTGTATATGGCAGAAGTTCGGACAATGCCCTTAAGAACATCGCTCCTGGAGTAGATTATGGGACATATCCTCAGGCAAGAAGCATTCTGTTTGGGATTAATCTTACATTTTAATGAAGAAAAATATGACTATTATGAAAAATATACGGAAAACAATTACAGCTGCTTGTTTACTCACTTTGGTAACCTTACTATTTTCGTGTAATCAGTTCCTGGATCTCAAACCACAATCGACACTTAACACAGGAAATGCCTTCAATAGTGCTCAGGATTTAAATAATGCCTTAGCCGGGGCCTATCGCGCATTCTATTACGAATACTACCAATGGGATGATATCTTGCTTGGCGATGTTCGTTCAGATAATGCCTATGCCGGTGGTGGCGGTGACGCCCCTATCGTTCAGTATGATAACCTGACCATTACTACCGGAAATAATCGGATGTATGCAAACTGGTCGCAGATCTATACCGGTATTGGCCGTTGTAATGTCATTATCTCAAAATTAAATGAGATTAATGACCCCGCATTGGATAAGAACAATCTTCGCAAGGAGATCATTGGACAGGCCAGCTTCCTGAGAGCATTCCACTATTATCAATTGGTAAAAACGTATGGTGGTGTCCCTATTGAGCTGAATTCAAACTCTGCTGATCCTTCAAAAACAAACTTACCCCGCTCTACCGAGACAGAGGTTTACACTCAAATCGATAAAGATTTGCATGTTGCCTTAGACAACCTTCCTGATAGCTATACCGGTGGTAATGAAGTAAATAAAGTGAAGGCGACCAAAGGGGCAGCCAATGCGTTGTTAGCCAAAATCTGGGCTCAACGCAGTGACCGCGACTATTCCAAGGTACTTCAATATAGCAATGCGGTGATCTCAGGAGCGGCAGGTTATGCATTACTTCCAAATTATGCAGACCTTTTTGACGGCGTTCATTATCTGAATGATGAATCCATTCTCGAGATCTCTTATTTGGGTGGCAACTGGGATGTTTCCAACTGGGCAGTTCAATTATTTTTGGCACCTGAAGATGGATGGCAGAAATACTGTGTCCCTTCAAAAGATCTTGTCGCGGCCTACGACGCTGAGAATGACAATGTACGTAAAGAGGCCAATATCGTCTTCTGGGATAACATCGACTGGGCTGATGAAAACTGGAATCCATGCGGAGATAAATCCATGACGATTCCTTTTAATTACAAGCAAAAACATCCCGATGGTTGGAATAGTGGTGATCACTTCTATCTGTTGCGTCTTGCTGATATTCTCCTGCTTAAGGCAGAGGCTCAAAATGAATCTGGCGATCTTGCAGGAGCAGCAGCTACAGTAAACCTGGTACGCTCGCGCTCACATCTTCCAGCTGTTGTGGCCGCCTCAAAAGCAGAGATGAAAGATAAAATCCTTCTGGAACGCAGACTTGAATTAGCTTTTGAGGCGCAACGATGGGATGACCTTGCACGCGCAGGTAACCTTGTAAGTGTGATGAATAACTTACACGAGGTAAAATATACCTGTGGTGATGGTGTTCTTAGTAATCCAATCGCAATCAGCTACGGCGCTACAACAAATAAAATATTGTGTCCAATTCCTCAACAAGAATTGGATGCTAATGCTAAGTTGACTCAAAACCCGGGTTATTAAATGCGTTAATTGCTTAGATAAAAACAGGGATTCCATTCACTTTTAAAAAAGGGATGGAATCCTTTGTTTTAATCTCATCCATTGTCGTTATCAACTTGCATAATACCACTAAGGGATGATAAATATTAAGCCGATCACCAAGTTTACCAACTTAGGAATACTACTCCTTTTGCAGCTCTTCTTCATAGGATGTAAGACTAAATCAGATACTCCACCAGAGCCTCTTTTGAACACGCATGGGATTATCCCTTTACCCAAAGAGTTTAATTTTACACGCGAAAAAATCACCCTCACCAAGGACTTTATTTTCGTTCCAAATAACACATATCCAGTCGTATCAGCATACGCCGAGGAGCTAATTAATCAAACCCTTAACGAATATCAGGTTTCAGAAACTGCTACGTCGAACCAAACTAGTTTCCGAATAATTTCAGACCCCTCTATCCCCACCGAAGCCTACGAATTATCGATTACTAAAAATGAAATACTTCTTAAAGCAGGAAGCGAATCGGGAGCATTCTCTGCTCTTCAGTCGCTAAAACAATACTTATGGAATTGCACCTCCGGATTAAAACAGAATGCGGTTACTCTCCCCGGCATAACCATTTCGGATGCCCCAAATTATAGCTGGCGTGGTTTTCACCTCGATGTGGCTCGCCACTTTTTCGCAAAAGAGTATATCCTTAAGATCATTGATTGGCTCGCCTATTACAAATTTAATAAATTTCATATCCACCTCTCAGACGATCAGGGGTGGCGCATCGAAAGCAAACAATTTCCACTACTCAACACCATCGGATCGTGGAGGGCATTTGATAAATACGACTCTATTTGTATTGCAAAAGCCACGTCAAATCCCGATTTTAAAATCGACCCCCGATTCATACAGATTAAAAACGGGATAACGAACTATGGCGGATATTATACGCAGCAAGATATTGCTGAAATCATTGCTTATGCCAAAGACCATTTTATTGAGATAATTCCGGAAGTCGATATGCCGGGTCATCTCTCTGCCGCTATTAAAGCTTATCCGCAACTCTCATGCAACGGATCTACCGGATGGAGCACCGAATTCTCCTATCCTCTCTGCCCTTGCAACCCCGATGCGACTCAGCTGGCTTTCCAAATCTGGGATGAAGTTGCGGCTCAATTCCCTTCCCCCTACGCACATATTGGCGCCGACGAGGTCGACAAAAGCACCTGGTCAGCCTCCGCCCTTTGTCCCGATTTCATGAAAACCAATTCGCTTATCTCGAACAATGAACTCCAAAGCTTCTTTGTCGAAAAATTACAAACGCATCTCGAGACATCCGGAAAAACCGTTATCGCCTGGGACGACGTCACAGATGGCAATGTAGACCCCAATCTAAAAATCATGTACTGGCGCGATTGGGTCCCAAATGCGCCGGTAAAAGCTGCCGCAAATGGAAATCAAATCATCTTTACCCGATGGGACTTGTTCTATTTTAGCAGCCCATTTTCGGAAGAAAATTTACAGAAACTCCTCGCATTCGACATTAAACAAGCCTATCCAACAGAAGTCACCAATAAAATAATAGGATTTCAGGGATGCGTATGGACCGAGGAGATTCCATCCGAAGCTGCCTTCGAGGCACAAGTTTTCCCACGCCTTCAAGCGCTCTCTGAAGTTAACTGGTCATCTGTAAAAGATTATAACTCCTTTACCACCCGCATGATTCCCCACCGCGCATTCCTAAAAGCAAATCATGTTAACCTGAAACATTAGGCTTTTCCTAGTTCGGATTATTAAATAGGCACAGGTATCCTCTCCCTTCAATCAGAGGGACCGGAAACATCCTTTAAATAATGCCTTTACACGCGGCACCTTTTTTATTTGATATTTCTCCAAAGTGATCTGTATTAAGACCGGAGTTTCAATACTCCCAAGTACTTTGAGGGAACAGACAACCATTTTACACCCCCCTCCTCAGGAGGGGCCGGGGGAGGTACGGGATTTGCGGAGGGATACTGTTTAAAATAGAATAAATCCGTTTATTGTTATTACGGTACAATGTTCTACACAGATTTCGGTACGCTGTACCTTTTTTCCCAAAAGTTATTTACGTTAAAAGGTCGTTTCTCTTTGCCCTTTGCGATATTTTTTTCTGAGCTTGCACCCAACCCCTAAGAAAATAGCTGATATGAATAAACACGAACATTAATTTGTATTCTCAATAAATTTTTACCTTTGAACCTTAACAACATATCAAACTAGATGCTTAAAGGAATCTCCCCTCTGATTAGCCCTGAGCTACTGAGCGTTTTAGCACGCATGGGTCATGGCGACGAAATTATTCTTGCAGATGCCCATTTCCCTGGTGAAACATTTAACACCCATGTGCTACGTGCTGACGGATTAAAAATCGCGGACTTACTTGCAGCTATTCTCCCTCTTTTTGAACTCGACTCCTATTCCAATCCTTTGGCAATGATGGCTGCGGTATCTGCTGATCTCCTTGATCCGCAGGTTGAAATCAGATATCTTAAAAGCATTCACCTAACAAACCCGGGAGTAGCACCCATCGAGAGGATCGAACGATTTGCTTTCTACGAACGGGCAAAAAACGCTTTCGCCGTAGTTATGACAGGCGAAACAGCAAAATATGGCAATATCATCCTTAAAAAAGGGGTGACTCCACTATCATAATAATATACAATCAAAAAAGACTAACTAAGTCAAAACATAGCTACCCCATAACCATCTAAAAAATTCAAAATGAAAAAATCTCTGAGTACAATTTTAGCCCTTATTCTAGTGCTCAATGTTATGGCACAGTCGAAACCCGACAGAATGGATTGGTGGAAAGAGGCCAAATTTGGTTTGTTTATCCATTGGGGTGTCTATTCTGTACCGGCAGGAGTCTACAATGGCAAGGATATTGATGGAATCGGAGAGTGGATTATGAATCGTGGAAAGATCCCCAAGGCAACCTACCAGGACTATGCGAAACAGTTTAATCCCGTTAAATACAACCCTCAGGCATGGGTAAAGATGGCCAAAGATGCCGGGATGAAATACCTCGTGATCACCTCCAAACATCACGATGGATTTACCCTGTTCGAAACAAAGGCGTCAAAATGGAATATTGTCGATGCTACTCCCTACGGAAAAGATTTACTAAAACCCCTTGCCGACGAGTGTCATAAACAGGGGATAAGACTTGGATTCTACTATTCTCAGGCACAAGATTGGAATAATACCGGTGGAGCAGCAAGCGGCGGTCATTGGGATAAAGCACAAGATGGATCCATGGATGACTACATCGATAAGGTTGCCGTCCCCCAGGTAAAGGAGATCCTCTCTAACTATGGACAAGTCGATATCTTGTGGTGGGATACCCCTACCGATATGACTAAGGAGCGTGCCGAAAAATTCCTCCCGATCTTAGCCGAACATCCAAACCTAATCACAAATAACAGATTAGGAGGAGGCTACAATGGAGATACGGAGACTCCCGAGCAGTTTGTCCCTGCCACAGGATTTCCCGGCCGTAACTGGGAAACATGTATGACGATGAACGACACCTGGGGTTTTAAATCAAAAGATAACAACTGGAAAACACCCACAGTGATTATTCAGACACTTATTGATATCGTCAGCAAAGGGGGTAATTATCTCCTCAATGTAGGTCCCACATCCGAAGGATTAGTTCCGCAGCCAAGTATCGACCGCTTAGCAGAGGTTGGCAAATGGATGAACGTAAACGGCGAAGCGATTTATGGAACCACGGCAAGTCCTTTCAGCTATCTCCCTTGGGGCAGGTGCACGCAAAAAGGAGATAAATTGTACCTCCATATTTTTGATTGGCCCAAAGATGGTAAGTTAACATTCCCACTCCAGAATAAGATTAAGAAAGCATGGTTAATTACAGATCCGTCTAAATCACTTCAAGTGTCCCATACTTCGACCAAAAACACCATTCTCCTCACCGGTGAAGCACCCGATAAGATTGCATCGGTAGTCGTTGTTGAATTAACAGAAGCACCCAAAGTGCTCCCATTGCCAACTTCAGGAAAACCTGCTAAAGCATCTTCCGAAAACGAGGGAGCAGCAGCAAAGAACCTATTCGACGGAATACCGGGCAACAAATGGCAGCCCACAGCTGATGACAAGCAGAGATGGGCTGAAGTAGATCTGGGAGAGTCAATCGCCATTGGAGCTTTTTCTGTCGTGGAGCCTTGGCACCCTTGGAATAACAAGGGTCAAAAAATAGAGATCCAGTATAAATCAGGAGAGAAATGGGAAGTTGCTACAAGTGCAACAACGAGTGGATCTGGACATACCGCCAACTTCACACCTGTTAATGCTCGCTATTTCCGTCTGAAAATTGTCGAGTCAAAAGAGCCGATAATCAATGAATGGATCCTTTTTAGAGCAGAATAAAGGGAACCGTAATTTTAATCCTTTGCGACTTCAATGTAACGGTTATTAATTATCAGGATAGCACTCAAAGGTTCAGCGCACCGTTTATAGTTGTAGCATATGGATTAAAAATAAAAAATAGCACTTTGAGTTTTCTCCATTGATGACCATAAACAGACCTAAATTAATCCACCTTTCATTTTAATCAATTATGAAGAGTTTACTGCTAGCGATAACTGTTTTTCTTGTATTTGTCCAAGGTACAATGGCAAAGAAGGGTGATTTTTATCAAATTCAGATTTATCATCTTACAGGTATAGGGCAAGAACAGACGATGGATAAGTATTTGAAAGATGCTTATTTGCCTGCTCTTCATCGCTCAGGGATAAAAACGGTAGGGGTTTTTAAGCCAATCCCCTCAGATACGACAGGCGGAAAACGTATTACGCTATGGATTCCATTATCATCACCGAATCAGCTTGACAAACTGCAGCAACAACTTGCAAATGACGTTGCTTATCAAAGCGTTGGAGCCGAATTTCTCAAGGCCCCATTTGATCAGCCACCCTTTAAACGGATTGAATCTATTCTTTTAAAAGCATTCCCTGATGCGTCCCATTTTAGAGTTACTAAATTCAGCACAAAACCGTCTGAAAGAATTTATGAATTAAGAAGTTATGAAGGGCCATCCGAATATCTCTTTAGGCAAAAGGTGAAGATGTTTAATGAAGGGGGTGAGATTAAGCTTTTTAAATCGCTCCAATTTAATGCGCTGTTTTATGGTGAGGTTATTTCGGGAAGCGCAATGCCCAACCTGATGTATCTAACCACCCATGAAAATATGGCAGCTCACGATGCCCATTGGGAAGCGTTCAAAAATGCCCCCGAATGGAAAAAGCTTTCTGCGCTCGAAGAATATAAGCATACCGTCTCCAAAATAAACATTATGTTGCTTTATCCAGCCGATTACTCCGACTTTTAGGACACGTAATCCCACCTTGAAAAAATCGACGAAATAATTACCTAGATCTTCATGGTATATATAAGTATCTGTTTTTCTGATTATTACGTTATTTTCCAATTTCTTAATGCCGTTTTGGCCTCGTGAATAATTCACGGATAAATTCCGTGATAAAAAAAAGAAGAGGATCAAAGCAGAATTCTTTTTCTTCCGTATACTGCTGACTAACAGCCCATTTAAGATGTGATTCTCGGAGCCCCGCACTCCTTTGGCGTGTTGGTACTAAAGAAATAGTTTGAACTTAGGATTTGATTTTCTTTACTTTGCACAAAATTTTAGAACACCTAAATCATTCTTCAAGCTGATGGAAGAGAATCTGGTAATCGTCGAGTCGCCCGCCAAGGCTAAAACAATTGAGAAAATTCTGGGTAAGAATTATCTTGTGAAATCTAGTTTTGGACACATTCGTGATCTGGACAAAAAAGATTTTGGTGTTGATATTAACAACCAATATCAGCCCAACTATATTATTTCGGAAGACAAGAAGAAAATTGTTTCCGAACTTAAGAAATTTGCTAAAGCTGCCGTTAAGGTTTGGATCGCATCGGACGAGGACCGTGAAGGGGAGGCCATAGCCTGGCATTTGATGGAGGTACTTAACCTCGACCCGGAAAAAACAAACCGCATTGTATTTCATGAAATCACTCAAGAGGCAATCCTAAAGGCTATTGAGAATCCTCGAAGGCTCAACAAAAATTTGGTGGATGCTCAACAGGCACGTAGAGTTTTAGATCGGCTGGTTGGATTTGAGATCTCACCGGTGTTATGGAAAAAGGTTAAGCCGTCATTATCAGCGGGCAGAGTTCAATCTGTTGCTGTTCGTCTTATTGTGGACAGGGAGCGGGAGATCATTAATTTTCAGAGTGTTCCATTTTTCAGGGTGAATGCGATTTTTATGGTTCCTGAAAAAAATGGTAAGATTACCCCCCTTAAGGCAGAATTAAATAATCGTTTTGAAACGGCTCAGCAAGCTCGGGCATTTCTTGAAAAATGTCAAGATTCAATCTTTAGCGTTGCGGATATTGTCACACGTCCGGCAAAAAAATCACCTGCTGCACCTTTTACTACCTCCACGCTTCAGCAGGAGGCAAGCAGAAAGCTTGGATTCCCCGTTGGGATGACGATGTCTGTAGCACAACGGCTTTACGAATCGGGACATATCACCTACATGCGTACTGATTCAACCAATCTTTCCGATTTGGCCATTAACGCTGCCAAAGCAAAGATCATTGCATCATACGGAGAGAAATATGTAAAAATCCGTCAATACAAGACTAAGGCCAAAGGGGCTCAGGAGGCACACGAGGCAATTCGCCCTACCTATTTTGATAAGGAGGAGATCAGCGGATCATCCCAGGAACAGCGGCTTTACAGTCTAATCTTTAAGCGCACCCTTGCCTCTCAGATGGCAGATGCTGAGATTGAGCGAACAACAGTAAATATTAACATCTCCAAGGCCTCAGATCTTTTTGTGGCAGCTGGTGAGGTGCTCCGTTTTGATGGATTTTTGTCTGTCTACCTCGAATCGTCTGACGATGAGACACTCTCGGAGGAGGAAAAAGGGATGCTTCCGGCGATGGCTGTCAACCAGGAGCTTCAGCCCGATACGATTCAGGCGCTCGAGCGATTCTCACAAAAAGCAGCACGCTATACCGAGGCAAGCCTGGTGCGCAAACTCGAAGAATTAGGTATTGGACGACCTTCGACTTATGCCCCCACAATCACAACAATTCAGCAACGCGAATATGTAATCAAAGAGGACCGCGAAGGGACAGAACGTTCCTATAAGACCCTCACCCTACAGAGTGGTGCCATTTTGGAAGAGCTAAAAACAGAGATCACAGGAACTGAAAAGTCAAAGCTCTTCCCTACCGATATTGGATTAGTGGTTAACGATTTTTTGGTCAAACATTTTGAACCCATCGTAGATTTTAACTTTACAGCCTCTGTTGAGAAGCAATTTGATGAAATTGCAGAAGGACAGCTGGTATGGAACACCATGATTGACAGCTTTTACCGCCCTTTTCATCTTAAAATTGAAGATGCACTGAATAATTCGGAGCGGGCACGTGGAGAGCGGATTCTGGGAATCGATCCAGCGACACAGAAACAGGTTTCTGTAAAGATCGGCCGGTTTGGTCCTTTCGTTCAAATCGGCGATGTGGTTGAAGGGAGCGAGGAGAAACCTGCCTATGCCTCGTTACAAAAGGGACAAAGTATCGAAACAATTGCTCTCGACGAAGCTTTAAAGCTCTTCGATCTACCCCGCGATCTGGGTGAATTTGAAGAGAAGAAGGTGATTGTTGGAATCGGTCGATTTGGACCCTATATCCGCCATGACGGGATTTTTGTCTCCCTTAAAAAAGATCTCGACGACCCAATGACGGTAACTATTGAACGGGCAATTGAACTCATTATTGAGAAAAGAGAACAGGCCATAAAATCGGTACTAAAAACTTTTGGAGAGAATCAGGAAATTCGTGTCCTGGAAGGGCGATGGGGTCCTTATATCTCATTTAAAAAGGGAAATTACAAGATTAAAAAAGGGACCGATATCGAATCGCTTACAATCGCCGATTGCGAATTAATCATTGAAACAGAAGGTAGCAAACCAAAAACAAATAAACGGCGTTCGAAATAAACTCAGATTTAGAACGTGTAAAATCTACCCGTTCCAACGTGAGATTTCAATCCTGCATGGATTTCCGGTTTTATTCGGTCAAACCTTGGCATTACTAATTAATTTACTTGAATTATGCTAAATGATCTGATTATACCTGCAAAAGATTTAGCTGTTGTTAAAAAATTCGAAGGTGGCCCCAATCAGTTAGGACATCTCCTGAAAAACAGTGCCTGGGATCGCAAAAATCTCCCTCAAGTGGCTATTTTGGGAATTCCCGAAGGTCGAGGATCGGCGATTCAGAATGTTGGCGATGGCGCTGATGCAATAAGATCTCATCTGTATGGCTTAGCCTCGTTTACGTCAGAAACAACTATCGTCGACTTGGGAAATATCCGATGTGGAACGAATGTAAAAGATACTTACGCAGCAGTGAAAATTGTTGCGGAAGAGCTCGCCTCGCTAGGCATACGGCTCCTTATACTAGGTGGCAGTCAGGAGTTTACAGTGCCTCTTGCATTAGGTTTCAACCGCGAAGACTTTAACCTTATTATCGTTGATGACCGGATCGATAACACAGAAGAGGATAATGCCCCTGCCGATGAGCGGTATATTAATAATCTTCCGGTGGGGACATCTCTAACCCATATCGGCGGTCAATCCTATTTTATTGGTGAGCAATGGCATGATGTAATTGGCGATGGATCTGATAGTGAACTATTAACTCTGGGAGAGATACGTGCCGATTACAAAGAGATGGAACCTCTTATCCGCAAGGGGGATCTGATAAGTTTTGATTTTGGAGCGTTAAAAAATTCAGAGGCTCCGGGCCAATACCGAATATCGCCAAATGGACTCACCGGAGAAGAAGCTTGTCAAATTGCCTGGTATGCAGGCCTTTCGACAAATCCTGCCTGGTTTGCCCTTTTTGGCTATTGCGCAATTCAAGATCCTTCCACAATCGGAGCTATGATGGCTGCACAGATCAGTTGGTACTTTATAAATGGAACAACGAAAAGAATTGATGAAGAGCCCTTTGAGGAGGCTACAAATTTTGAACATTACAAAATTCAGGTTGATGAACTTGAAGAACCAATCTCGTTTCTGCTTCATCCCATATCCAAACGTTGGTGGATGGAGGTTCCTTCCGAAGACTGTACCCTATTTCCTTTTAGAATCCCTTGTTCTCAAAAAGATTATAAATTGGCTTGCAAGAATGAGGTTTCTGAAAAATGGTGGAAATATTTCAATAAAATATAGTTAGTAAAGTTCTATCTTTGTTATATCCAACAAAAAAAGATAAATGCGAATTTTTAAAAGTTATCCCGCTGCAAATGAATGATAGTTTCAAATATATCATTTCGAGCAAAAGGCAACTTTGGAGAAAGGGTATTCTATTTTGGATATTCACAAATATTAGTATTTTTGTCGCATTAGCCCAGCAAGAACCCCAATTTAGTCAAAATAATTTCAATCAACTTACTACTAATCCGGGCTTTGCTGGTTCTTCTGGTCTTATTAATGTCTCGATATTAAACCGGTTTCAATGGGTTGGTTTTCCCGGAGCTCCGGTAACAACTGTTTTTAACGCCGACGCAGCAATTCCAATCATTGGAAAGCTCGATGGCATTGGCTTATCAGTTATTAATGATGTAATAGGATTTGAGAAAAATGTCTCCGTTGGGCTTAACTATGCCTGGAGAAAAGAATTGGATTATGGTATATTAGGCTCCGGAATCTCTTTGGGATTAATGAATAAAAATCTTAATTTCAATATGAGCGGTATCGACGGAAGTGATCTGATAAACAGTTCCGATCCGGCACTACCTCAGGGGAAAGCTGGAGGCGTAGTTACCGATATTGGGCTTGGGTTGTATTATCAGACTGCAAATTACGACATCTCCTTTTCAGGAAGGCACCTTAACAGGCCGGTAATGTCGTTTGGCCAGTCGGGAAAATATACGCTTCAACGGGTCTTTTATCTGAGCGGAAGTTATTCCTATCAGATGGCCGATGAACGACTCGAGGCGATACCGTCGATTTTTTATAAGAGAGATGCGGCTGCTTGGCAAGCAGATTTGAGTATAAGCTTTTTATACGATAAAAAAATGTGGGGAGGGTTTGGTTACCGTATCGGTGATGCGGTAATTATTTCGCTGGGAACAGAGTTATGGAATGGGATAAAATTTGGCTATTCGTATGATGTGAATATCTCGGCATTGTCAAAATACAACTCCGGATCGCACGAATTCTTTCTCTCATATTCAGTATTATTATATAAAAAACATAGTCACAAGTACAAAAGTGTTAGATTTTTGTAACTTTGACACAAAAAATAGTTGATTACAACATATTAATTGAATTATGAAGCGATTATTCATCTTAAGTAGTATATCGTTAATACTATTACTAACTAGCTGTCACCGTGGTGGTAACGGAGAGTTAACCGGGGTATTAAAACGAGGGAAATACTTTGAGCCTGCGCCATTAGGAATGGTCCTAATTCCGGGGCAAAGTTTTAATATGGGAGCTGGCGACGAAGATGTGGCCAATTCCGCTATTCCAACCAGAACCGTGGACATCTCAACATTCTGGATGGATGATACAGAAATTACCAATAATGAATATCGTCAATTTGTCTATTGGGTTCGAGACTCTATGGCTCGTCAGATCCTATCTGAGCAATTTGACGAATTTAAGATTTCCCAGGACAAGAAAGGAAATCCTATCGATCCCCCTATCCTTGATTGGAAACGTAAGCTTGACTGGCGTAATCCTGATTATAAAGATGCATTAGATCCTCTATTTTATCAGGGTAGCGACAGGATAATGGGGAAAAAAGAAGTTGATACCCGAAAATTATATTACAGCTATTCATGGGTTGATCTTCAACAGGCAGCCAAGCTACAGAATTCCTTTAATTACAAGACACAGAACTATCAAGGATCGGTTAATGACCTAAGCGGGAAAGTCGTTCCTATCGAAGGTCGTTCAAGTTTTATTATGACTGAAGGGGTAAACATCTATCCCGACACCTTAGTTTGGATTCGCGATTTCTCCTTCGCCTTTAATGATCCTCTTACCAACAAGTATTTCTCCCATCCCGGATTTGACGATTATCCTGTTGTGGGAGTAACGTGGAAGCAGGCCAAAGCATTTTGCATGTGGCGAACTAACTTTAAAAATTCAAACCTTGCCGGGAAAGGCGACTTTGGCGTTCAAGACTACCGCTTGCCTTCTGAAGCAGAATGGGAAATTGCAGCGCGCGGTGGGCTAAGTAATTCGATGTACCCTTGGGGTGGATATTACACCCGATCAAAGAACGGCTGTTTCCTGGCCAATTTCAAACCAATGCGCGGAAACTATAGTGACGATGGTGGGAAAACAGCAGTTAAGGTGGCTTCGTATGATCCAAATGGTTATGGACTTTATGATATGGCAGGCAATGTTGCGGAATGGACCATTACGGCCTACGACGAGTCGTCATACAATTTTATGCACGACTTGAATCCAAACTTTGAACAAAATGCCCTCCCTAGTGATCCCCCTGCTCTTAAACGTAAAGTGGTGCGTGGTGGATCATGGAAAGATATTGCTTACTTTATTCAGGTTGGAACGCGTACTTTTGAATATCAGGATACGGCTAAATCATATCTTGGATTTCGCTGTGTAAGAGCCTCCTTTGGAGATGAATTTCAAAAAAGTAAAAAATAAACTAGAATTAATAAATACTATCTAAGTCATGGCGGTATTCGAATTTACACATTCTAGAAGGTGGAAATCTTCCATGAATTTCCTTTACAGCATTGGAGCCTCAGTTGTTCTTCTGGGAGCACTATTTAAATTACAACATTGGCCATACGCAAATGTGATCCTTCCAATTGGGATGCTTACCGAGGTGGTGATCTTCTTTTTCTCCGCCTTCGAACCCTCTGTTGAGATCCCCGATTGGTCTAAAGTCTATCCTCAATTAAGAGAGATCGATCCTCTTGAAGAAGAGGAGTTGAGTTATATCCCTGCCCCTTCTGCTGTTTCATTAGAGAGCATCCTTGAGAAAGCTGATATCTCTCCCGAACTAATTGCAAAGGTTAAGAAAGGTCTTCAGGATCTTTCAAATTCAGCAAGCGGAATTGCAGATATCTCAACAGCAACATTGGCAACAAGTGATTATGTAAAAAATATGACTGAGGCGTCAGAATCGATGTCAGTGTTTAAAGATACAAATACACGTGCCTCGCATTCAATCGAAAAATCAACTAACGACCTAGTCTATTCATACGATCAATCTTCGCAAATATTAGGCAACTCCTCTAAATCATTGGCTCAAACATTTAGTGATTCATCTAAAAAAATTAACGACCAACTTACTGTTACAGGTGATAAACTTGCCCAATCCTACAAAAGCTTTACCGAATCGGTAACTAAAGATTTGGGGGCATTAAATGAAAATACCAAAGCATACAATAGCGGCCTAGCGCAGATCAACTCAGGCCTTTCTGCGTTACATTCATCATACGAGCTTCACCTGCAACATGCCAGAAAGCTCTCTGAATCATCCGCTGAAGCGGTTGAAGGTCATTCGAAAATTACAGAACTCGTAAACAGTTCGCTCGAAGAGGCCCAAAAATACAAGAAACAAACTGAACAGTTAAATAAAAATCTGGATGCCCTAAACCATATCTATGGTAATATGTTAGGAGCAATGAACGTTAAAGGTTAATTCGTAAGATGGGAACAAAATACTGTCCGGAGGCACCCAGGCAAAGAATGATCAGTTTGATGTACCTGGTTTTGACAGCTATGTTGGCACTCAATGTAGACAAAACCGTGTTAGATGCATTTGTGATGGTTAATCACAATTTCATGCAGTCTATTGAGAGTTCAATTGCCAAAAATCAACGTGTCTACGATGACTTTAATAATGCCGCTGCAGAAAATCCAACGAAGGCAGGAGATCTAAATAAAGCGGTCCTTCGTGTGAAAGCCAGTTCAGATTCACTTTACCAATACATTCATAGCTTAAAAGAGCTAATCGTAAAAAAGGCTGATGGCCCTAACTGGAATATAGATAATATCATTTCCCAAGACGATTTGCACTATTCAGCCGAACAGATGATTAATAAAAAACATGGTATTGAGCTAAAAGAGGCAATCGAAAGATACCGCAATTCACTCCTTGCCTTAGTTGATACCTCAAATACCGAACTTGTAAACTCCTTACAAAGAAGCCTCGATACCTCAGCACCCACGCCCAAAGATGGACAAACACCAACTTGGGAATCGAATAAATTCGAGGGCTACCCACTTATTGCAGTGATCACGTTAATGTCGAAAATACAAAGTGATGTGCGCAATTCAGAGTCCGATGTCATCAATCACCTCTATGCACAGATTGACGCCACTTCATTTAAATTTAATAAACTACAGGCACAGGTAATTTCTAAATCCGATTATGTGCTCCAGGGAAATACCTATGAGGCTAAGGTCTTCCTTTCGGCCGTAGATACTACAGCCAGTCCTGTAATTGTAGTTGGAGGATCTACTTTACCCATGGTGCCCGGAGAAAATGCAGGCTTGTATAAAGTTACTGCAGGAAAAGAGGGGAAAGTTGAATTCCGCGGCCAGATCAATTACAAAAATCCATCTGGAGTCGTTATTAATTATCCGTTTAAACATGAATATGAGGTTGCAAAACCCTCTATGACTGTCTCTCCAACAAAGATGAATGTATTCTATGCCGGCCTGGCTAATCCAGTCTCAATATCAGCACCGGGAATATCGGCATCTAACTTAAAAGTATCTATCACCAATGGTTCAATAGAACCAGGTCCCGAAGGAAATTACCTGGTAAGACCTGATAAAGTTGGGGTAAAATCGGTAATTACGGTAAGCGCTCAGATCGATGGCGCACTCAAAGAAATTGGGTCTACAGAGTTTCGGGTAAAGAAAGTTCCCGATCCGGTCGCCTCAGTAGCCAATAAAAATGACGGATTAATATCACGTAACGAATTAGAAGCTCAGCAAGGGGTTCTGGCTAAAATTCCAGATTTTGACTTCGAAATGAACTTTACCGTTACCTCTTTCGTGGTATCAACATCAAGAGCAGGCTTTATTGTCGATAAACCAACCAAAGGAAACCGCTTCTCGCAAGAGCAACGCGATCTGATTAAAGGATTAAACGCTGGAAGCAGACTATATATTGAAAGCATAGTTGTGAAGGGAGATGACGGCACTACTCGAAATCTACCTGCAATAAGTTTTAAAATAAATTAAAAATAAAATTGCTGTTATTGAGAAAAAAACCGCAGAATTGAGTATCTTAAAATGGGTTTTCAAGATGACATTTAAAAAATAAATAGTAACCGGATGAAAAAAATAGTATTGATCCTTGCAATAGTTTTGATTGGAGCAACTTCGCAGAACCTGCTCAAAGCTCAGGTCATCGATGGCGCATATGTCAAAAAAACAACTGTTGACCGTAAACCTGCACCCCTCTCAATAATTAGGGAGGCTGATGTCCTATGGTCAAAAACCGTGTGGCGCATTGTTGACCTTCGCGAAAAATCAAATCAACACCTCTATTATCCTGTTCGCGATATGCAAGGGAGAAATAACCTTTTCAACACCCTGATAAAAGGAATTGAAGACAAGCGCATTACTGCCTTTGACGCCTCTCGGACAGATAATGAATTTAATGAACCCATTACCTTTAATCAGGTAAAACAACAATTTGGAGACTCCGTAAGAGTTATTAAAGTTACAGATATAAATACAGGAAATGATCGTGACTCAATTGTACAATCTGAATTACCTGTTGCTGATGTAAAACAGATTGAGATAAAAGAGGTATGGTATTTCGACAAACAAAAATCAACCCTTCAGGTTCGGATCCTTGGAATCTGCCCTATCCGCGTTTATAAAAAAGATCCTAAAGATAGCACCTTTGTTCGCAAAAGACTTTTCTGGGTCTACTACCCCGAGATTAGACCTCTGTTAGCTAAAAGAGAAAATATGAACGATATGAATGAAGCCAGAAGCTTAAGCTTTGATGATATCTTCTTAGCCAGAAAATTTGATGGCTATATTGTTAAAGAAGAAAACATATACAATAACCGTTCAATAGAAGAATATGCAACCGGGGAATATGCATTCAAAGAATCAGAAAGGATAAAAAATTCAATCTTCGATTTCGAACAAGACCTCTGGGAATATTAGCTCCGAAATTAAATTGGCAGAGATTAAAAGCTACTGCATTTGAAAAATACGAATGAAGAGACAAGATAATTCTTGTCTCTTCATTCGTATCGCAAACTCCTCAATACTGCATAAACCAATCTAAATATTGCTAGCTTATCTGCTTCGTATCGAATCACTAATCGGGTTAATGGTGCTCTAAATATTCTATTCAAGCGTTCAAAACAGCTATACGCAAAGAGCACAAACCTCATAATGCTATCAAGGCACTACGAATACAAACCATCCGAAAGAATGTCAATCCAATACGTCTTCAATACCGCTTGCAGACTTTCAGCAAAAAACTACAACTGGGGATAAAAGGTAATTCATCTTTCTTTCCTCTTCGAAAAAGGAAGATAAATAGAGATTTGCTTACATCCAACACAGAAAAGAGATACCAAGGGAGATTTACACCAAAAATTGAAGTTGAATGAGTGTTGCTTCGGATGCCAAAAAATTACCCTTGCCACTTTTTTTGGATCAGGGAAAAAATACCAATGGGAATTAAAGAATATCTTTAAGGATCAGAGACTTCGGAATAGCCGACAATCACCTAACACTACCAAAATACGCAAAATCAAATATCCGGAATAAAAAAATCATTTTTTTTATTTAATTAGGTAGGGTAAACAAACACTAAGGCGGTAATAAGATAATTGAGGGAAATTTGGCTTTGAGCATACTGAGAAAATAATGCTCAAAAAAATCCAAAATTTCGTTATATTTGTATTTCAGGCAAATTAAAACATCGAAATCGAATCTTTAAATTGAAGGGGAAGAAATCAAAACTTAAAAAATTAAGTTCCCCGGTATCAAAATGGACTCTAGCCACATATGAATGGATCTGATAAAATTCAAGCAGCCATCATCGATGATGACGAAGAGTTTGTTTTTGCATTAAAAGAACACCTGGGGTTTTTCCCCGAGATTGAGCTACAGGGTTGCGCATCTAAATACAATCAATCAAAGACCCTGTTGCAAAAAGAAAATCTCGATCTCGTATTTTTAGATATCGAAATGCCCATAAAATCGGGCTTCGAGCTCCTTGAGGAAGCGAGAAAAACGAGAAAAGAGATGTTTAGCGTAGTAATTTATACTGAAGCTGATAAATACATTTTACAGGCATTACGTGAAGAGGCTTTTGATTACATTCTAAAGCCTGTAAAAATAGAAGAACTGAAAACTGTTATAGAGCGATTTAAACTAAAACGGAGAAACGAACAAAAACAAATCTATACACCTGCATTAAAGGGAATAAACGAAATCATTTCGTTGCCAACCCCAATAGGTCTAAGGTTTATGGATAAAAACAATATCATCTTGCTCCAATGCACCAAAGAGCAGGCGCAAGACAAACCGGGATGGAAAGCAATCCTTACCGATCTTAGTGAAATTAAACTGCGGACAGGTACTACCGCAAAAGATATAATGACATTGATGGGAGATAAAAAATTCATTCCAGTCAATCAATCAGCAATACTAAACCTGAATTATTTAGGTTCAGTTGAATTTAAAACCAGAGAGTGCCAATTAATTCCACCCTATAATGGGATCAGAGTATTGGCATCCAGAACACACTTATACGATTTAAGAAATAAATACGATACGCTTTAACCATCAAAACAACTCAATCAATTCAATCCGTTCATCGTTAGCGTATTTAACAAAAATGACAAAACCTCTAAAACAGGCGTAAAACCAGACAAATACTCTGTTTTTACTACAAATAAAAAATTAGAACCACGCAAAACAGTAAATTAAAATAGAAAACAGAAAAAAAATATAGACGAATATTAAATAGCTTATTTACTGAAATTTAACTAATTATGAACTACTTAAAATCCGCCGATCAAACCGCAAATTTTCCTTAATATGTAAAACAATAAACTGAACAATAAACTCAATTATTTACCGGATATCCCTAAATAAGGACAGAATATTGCTCTATATAACCGAATAAGATAAAATTAAAAATAATGGGTTTTTTACCCCTTGCTTTTATTTGATCTTTGTGCAAAATTAAATTTAAAGTGCTTCTTTTATTTCCATTTATTAATTAAAAAAAATCAAAAATGAAAAAACTATTTCTAGGGGCAATTGCTTTCGCCCTAATTGTTACCTCGTGTAACAAGTATGCAAATGACTTTCAAGCTTTGAAAGACCAGATCTCTGCTCTTTCATTGAAAGTTGACGGAGTCGCTGCTCTTCAAGCAGGTATTGACCAAACCAAAAGTAAAATTGATGCATTGTCAGGCGTATTAGATGGTAAACTTGCTACTATTACAACTAACATTGGAAACATCCAAACTGCGTTAAACAGTTTGGCAACTAATGGAGCTACTGCAGCTTCTGTTCTTGCATTAAAAGTTCAGTTAGAAGGCATTATTGCGGCTAAAGCAATTAGTGATGCTGCTTTAGATGTTAAGATCGCTGCAATTACAACTAAAGTAAATGCTGCAGCTACATCAGCTCAACTTGCTGCTGCACAAACTGAGTTAGTAACTGCGATTGCAAATAGCATAATCGTTACCAACGCTAAGGTTGATGCTGCAAAAGCTGCAATCTTGGAGGCTATCGCTGCAGGTAACGATAATGTTCTGAGTCAGATCTCAGGTTTACAAGCGCTTGTTGTTGCTGCAAACGCAACTAATGCTTCACAACTTGCATCTATCG
>CAIVMQ010000040.1 GCA_903907075.1 uncultured Bacteroidia bacterium | reverse complement strand
CTCATAACCTTTACTTCTCACATCCCCTACATTGGTAGTCATACCTGTAAAACCAGTACCTTGAACTACCGGTATATTACCTAGCTGGTTATTCTGGTCTTTTTGAAAATAGGTAAAATCAACTAAGATGCGCTTATTGTACATTGAGATATCAACACCTGCCTCCTTGGTTATTGAAGCCATTGGCTTAATGCTGGGATCTACTAATGTTGCATTAATATTGGCTGTTTTTACCGTTCCAGACCAATCAGGAGCATTAAAAGAGTAGGTATCAACCGGGCGTTGTTTGGTCAAACCATTCCCGACATTTGCAAGACCTAATCGGATTTTCAAAAGATCAAATGCTTTGGGTAGTTGAAAAGTCTCTGACGCAATCCACGACAGTGAAGCAGAGGGGTAGAAATAGTTGATCTTCTCCTCACTTAAATTCCCCTTCCAGTCATTACGTCCGGTAATCCCTAAATAGAGTTGTTTATTCCAACCCATATCGGCAGTTCCATAAACGCTATAGGATGGACCTGCTCCCCATCCATAACCGGCAGTCAGCCTACCGGGGAATACATTACCGATAGAGAATAATCCCGGAACCGATAAAGCACCGGCATTAACAGCGTAGGAGTTCGATGTGCCATAAGCATAGTTCACACCGCCAACAGCTGTTATATCAAATTTGCCAACTGATTTTGTATAGGTCAGAATAGCATCCGAATTGTACCCTAAACTCTTGTCTAATGAAGTTTGAAAAGATCCGTCTCCACTCGAGGACCTACTTCCGTATCCTGTAGCCCCAAAAGATTGGCGATATTCATAATTCTCAACCACATCCTCCATCCCGGTGCGCAATAGGAGTGCCAAATCCTTATTCAGTTGCCAATCCAGCTGCAATTTACCAAAGAAATTATCACGACTGAATCGGTTAATCTTTTCGTAGGCCGACCACCACGGATTAGCTCTCTCCACATCCCCATTATCCTTTGCCATAGCCGGATTTTCAAGAATCCCTTCGAATCCTTTCATCCAATAATTCTTCATATCTGCTAATGGCTGAAGGTTATTAGGGAAATCATAAATAAGCATCGCCAAAACACCATTTCCACCAACAGAATTCGCTTTATTGGGGGAATAAGTACGTACGTAACTTGCATTGGTTGTGATCTTAATCTTATCGGTCAGCTTATATTCAGATGCAATGGTGATGGATTTCTGATTCGTTTTGGTATTCGGCATTACCCCTTTATTGCCCATATTACTGAGTGACAAACGAAATGAACCCTTATCGTAATTTCCGTTCACATTGACATTTGACGTTACGGTACTTCCTGAATTGAGGAACGCTTTTATCCTGTTTTCATTCGCAGAGCGCTGAGGTCCATTGTCCCATTTTTGGGTTTTAGTATTCCAAAAATCACTGGTAAAAGTGCCATCGAGTGGAGGCCCCCAGGTATCACTATTGTCATACTGCCATTCATAAGCCCTTTCACCCTGACCAACAACATGCTGGCCATCTAAAATCTGGTATGGAGAATCAAATGTTGCGGCAGTTGAAAAGGTTACGCCGATACCTTTTTTGCCCCCTTTACCCGATTTGGTGGTGATCATTACAACCCCGTTACCTCCGTCGGAACCATATAAGGCACCGGCACTACCCCCTTTTAGAACCGTTACGCTCTCAATATCTTCGGGATTTAACTGAGACAGGATATTCCCAAAATCGACATTATTTTTGGCGGTAAAAGTTTGATTTCCAACAGGAATACCATCAATAACATACAAT
>CAIVMQ010000039.1 GCA_903907075.1 uncultured Bacteroidia bacterium | reverse complement strand
GATGGTGTGGTAATCCAGCAAAGCTCTGAAGCCGCCCTAAAAAATGGGATGACGATACATCTGCTGTTTGAACAACTCAAAGAGATTCGCAAAAGTATCTCAATCCCTCTTATCCTGATGGGTTATCTGAATCCGGTAATGCAATATGGAGTCGAGAAGTTTTGTGCAAGATGTCGTGAGATCGGTATCGATGGGACTATTCTTCCCGACCTTCCATTGGAGGTGTATGAGTCGGAATATAAAGAAATATTCGAGCGTAATTCGTTAAGCAATATCTTTTTGATTACCCCTCAAACACCAGAAGCGCGCATCCAAAAAATCGATAACCTCTCCAGCGGATTTATCTATATGGTCTCCTCCTCCTCTACTACGGGGATGAAAGAGTCTGGTGATGATGCGCAAATTGCCTATTTTGAGCGTATCCGCGATATGAAGTTAAAATCTAAACTGTTGATAGGTTTTGGAATCTCGGATAAGAAATCATTTGAACGGGCATCAACTTATGCCAATGGAGCTATCATAGGAAGTGCATTTGTTTTAGCATTAAAAGGGGAATCGACCATTGAGAATAAAGTGGGGACATTTATTCAAAAGTTTTTTTAATCTTGTCGATAATATGAGACTAACTACTCATGTAATTTTATAAATAAGGTTACATTTACCGCCAATATTAAATAAGATGAAAAACAGAGTTATTGTCTCACTTCTTCTGGCATTTGTTTTATCCGTAAATGTTAAAGCCGATGAGGGGATGTGGCTCCCTTCGCTGGTCGGAAAGCTAAATATTGAGAAGATGAACGCTATCGGATGTAAGCTATCTGCAGAGCAAATCTATAGCATTAATCAATCAAGCCTTAAGGATGCTGTTGTTGCCTTAGACCGCGGTTCATGCACTGCCGAGATGGTCTCTGCCGACGGTCTTCTATTAACCAATCACCACTGTGGATTTGGCGAGATTCAGGCACATAGCTCTGTAGACCACGATTATCTTAGAGATGGCTTTTGGGCACTCAACAGAGAGGATGAGCTTCCGAATCCCGGAAAGACTGTAACCTTTCTGGTGCGAATGGAGGATGTTACCGATCAGGTACTTAAGGATGTTACCGATAAGTTGGATGATCAAACACGATCGTCAAAGGTGCGCGAAGAGATTGCAAAAATAGAGAGAGAGGCCAAAGGGTCTACCGGATACGAAACACGAGTAAGGAGTTTATTCGAATCGAATAAATATTTCCTCTTCGTCACCCAGACCTTTAAAGATATTCGGCTGGTTGGAACACCACCTCAGTCAATCGGCAAGTTTGGCGGAGAGACTGATAACTGGATGTGGCCTCGTCATACTGGCGACTTTTCGATGTTCAGAGTCTATTGCTCCCCCGATGGTAAGCCGGCTGATTATTCCCCTCAAAATGTACCGTATCATCCCAAACACTTTTTGCCGATCTCCCTCAAAGGATCAGAAAAGAATGACTTTGCAATGGTTATGGGTTACCCCGGAACAACAACCCGATATCGCACCTCCAATGAGGTTAAGTATACCATGGAGGTTGTGAATGAGATCAGAGTTAATGCCCGAGAGGCTAAGCTGAATATTATCAGAGACTATATGGCTTCCAGTCAAAAGGCGAGAATCCAATATGCCTCTAAATTTTCGCGCAGTGCAAACTATTATAAATATTCTATTGGGCAGAACAAGGGTCTTGCAGCACTTAATGTAATTGGAAAGAAAGAGGCTATTGAAACAGATTTTCGTAGTTGGGTGAATCAAAACGGTGAACGAAAAGAAAAATATGGTGCCGTTCTAGATTCCATAAATGGCGCTTTTACAAGTAGGGATGAAAAAATAGCCCTTGAATATACACGTGAAGCACTGCTTCATGGGGGGGAGATCTTTACCTTTGCTGCTAAGGCATCGACCCTTAAGGACCTCCTCAAAGGGACTGACAAGGAGAAGATTGAAGCGGCTGTGAAGGAGCTAAAAGGCTCTCTTCCAGATTATTTTAAGGATTATAATGCGGGTGTTGATCAGAAAGTTATAGCCGTATTATTGAAAATGTATGCTCAGAAAGTTAATGCAAAATATAAGCCCACCTTTTTTGGCGAGATAGAACAGAAGTATAAAGGTGATTTCGATGCCTATTCGAAGAAGTTATTTGAGAAAACAATTTTTGCAGATCAGGAGAAACTCGAATCTTTTTTAAAAAATCCAAGTGCTAAGGTCCTAAATAAGGATATGGCCATTTCTGCGATGCAATCGATTCTTGATATGAGCTATACCATTTCGCGCGATCTGAGTAGAACAACAGGAAAGCTCGATCGGGCACGCCGATTATTTGTTGAAGGAATTACTGAGATGAATGGAGATAAGTCAGCCTATCCGGATGCCAATTCAACCATGCGCCTTACCTATGGTGTTGTCAATGGTTATGCTCCGCGCGATGCAGCCTACTATGATTATTTTACTACGTTAAAGGGATATGAAGAGAAGGGGATTCGTGGCGATGCCGATTTTGATTATCCTCAGCGACTGATTGATATGTATCACGAGAAAGATTTTGGCCCCTATGCCGATAAGGACGGGACACTGCACACCTGCTTTACATCGAATAACGATATCACAGGAGGAAATTCGGGAAGCCCTGTCGTCAATGGAGCCGGCGAACTAATTGGGATCGCCTTCGATGGCAATTGGGAAGCGATGAGCGGTGATATCGCCTATGAGCCGGAATTGCAAAAATGTATAAATGTAGATATCCGTTTTGTCCTATGGACAATTGATAAATATGCTGGAGCCGGTAAGCTAGTGAATGAAATGAAACTAATCCGTTAGCGATTATAGTTAATGGGAATGATTAAATAGTGCAATCAGAGGTCTCCTTTAACGAACGAAAATATCTTATGAAAAGCTTTCTTGCCGCAGCATGATGTCGTTAGGGAGGATTGGAACGGACTCCCCTATTTCAATATTTTGCGGCGCACTATTCGGTAAAAATCTGTATCCTCGGTAAAATTTAAAGGTTAAAAAGCATCCGATTATAGTTGGATATCAAAAAATGGAGAATCAGGAAATTAGAGATATCATCATCTATACTGACGGTGCTGCACGCGGAAACCCGGGCCCCGGAGGTTATGGCATTGTTCTTATTTCTGGGACTTACCGCAAAGAACTTTCACAAGGATATCAGTTAACCACCAATAATCGGATGGAGTTAATGGCTGCTATCGTTGGACTTGAGGCGCTTAAGACAGCCCCATGCCAGGTAAAGATATATACAGATTCAAAATATGTTGCCGACTCTGTTGAAAAGGGGTGGGTCTTTAATTGGGTTAAAATAAGGTTTAAGGGAAAGAAGAATAGTGATCTTTGGAAACGGTTTCTCGAGATCTACTATAAGCACAAGGTGAAATTTATCTGGGTTAAGGGGCATGCCAGTATCGCCGAAAATGAACGGTGCGATCAGTTGGCTGTTGCGGCCTCCTTAATTCCTAATTTGCCAAAAGATATTGGATATGAGCCAAATGGCTTATAATTTGGCTTTTATATTTATTTCGTGAAAAGCAATACCTTTGTGAGGCAAAATTGGTAGCGAATGAAGTGGCTTTATAACTTAGGAATAGTTGGATATTACCTGCTGATTCGGATCGTTTCGATTCGGAATGAAAAAGCCCGGAAATGGATTGATGGGAGAAAAAATATTTTCGTCAGGCTGCGCGAGACAATTATTCCTGGAGAACCTATACTTTGGTTTCATGCCTCCTCCTTAGGCGAATTTGAGCAGGGGAGACCCGTTATTGAAGCAATCAGGAAACTTTGTCCTGAATATAAAATTCTGCTGACTTTTTTTTCACCCTCAGGATATGAACTGCGCAAAGATTATCCCTATGCAGATTATATCTTTTATCTCCCTTTAGATACCAAGGAGAATGCAATTAAGTTTATCTCAATCGTTCAGCCTGCCAAGGCATTCTTTATTAAGTATGAATTTTGGTATAATTTCCTCTCCCAATTAAAGGAAGCTTCAATTCCAACCTATATCTTCTCTGCCCTATTCCGTCCTTCTCAGACGTTTTTTAAACCGTGGGGAAAGTGGTACCTTAAGGCAATTGAAACCTATGAACATATCTTTGTTCAAAATCAACAATCCTATGATATCCTTTATCAGCATGGATTTCGAAATATCTCACTCTCCGGAGATACACGACTCGACCGCGTTGGGCAGATTGCTGATGCTGCTCCTCGGTTGGAAAAACTGGAATACTTCTGTAACGGTACTAAAGCCATTATTGCAGGTAGCACCTGGGAAGAAGATGAGGATCTTTTTATTCCGTATGTGAATAATTCGCCTTCGGGTATTAAGTTCGTTATTGCTCCTCACGAAATAACACCACAAACACTCGATCGTATTTCCAGCGGATTACAAAAAACATACGCCTTTTATTCTACTGCTACAAATGAGGAGTTATCAGGTGCAGATGTCTTAATTGCTGATGGATACGGATATCTGAATTCATTATATCAATATGGTCTGATCGCCTATGTAGGCGGCGGATTTACCTCGGGTATTCACAGTATCCTCGAGCCTGCCGTATTTGGACTTCCAGTAATCTTCGGCCCCGACTATCATAAATTTCAGGAGGCTTATGATATGCTCACTATTGGAGCGGCATGTTGCGTAAACGATTTTGCAGAACTGGAGCTTGAGTTGGACAGCTTACGTTTAGATCCCAACAAATTTGAATCGGCATCTATAAGAGCCAAAGATTATGTAGCTAAAAACAGAGGCGCCTCAGCCGAAATAGTGAAATACCTTTTTCAGTGATAATGCTTTCTAATCTTTCGCTTACACAACGCTTATTTTTCTCCCTTCTCTTTTTATACTTTCCAAAACTTTTTTAACTCGACCCAACGTTATGTTTAGTCAGCATCTGGTAGGGATGCTAAATTTTGGGTCTCTCTGAAGTCGATTATCCCATTTTTTAGTTATTAACATTAAGCTATTTCCCGATAATAAGAGATGGTTTTGCTGCGCTATTTTCTAAAGGCCTATGTGATTTAAAATTAGACCATTCACGAATGCCATATTTTTTAAATTTTATTTTCTGTAAACTTTTCGCAAAAAAATAAAATCTATAAAGTTGATTATTAAATAACTAACAGGGATAAGTTGATAACTTTTTTTAAATCCTAAAAAAAATGTAGTCAATAAAATATTTCCTGTAGCTATATTGCATCCCAGTATCACAAAATTATCAGGTACTGTAAACACTATTAAGTTAACCTTATTATCAGCGCAAATGGAATTAAAAGAGGTCACCCCGCAGAAAAAAGATGATGCCCCCGCAACGTATACTCCTGACCAAGCATTTTTGGCCTCAGTAAAATATTTTAAGGGTGACGATCTAGCCGCTCGTGTATGGGTTAATAAATATGCGCTTAAAGATTCCTATGGGAATATTTTCGAGCTCACTCCCGATGATCTTCACCGGCGGTTAGCCAAGGAGATAGCCAGGATTGAAAAACTATATCCGAATCCACTTTCGGAAGATGAGTTGTTCGATCTGTTTAAAGATTTTAAATATATTGTCCCTCAGGGTGGGCCAATGACCGGTATTGGAAATGATTTCCAGGTTGGCTCTTTATCGAATTGCTTCGTCGTTGGTAATGGTGCCGATTCGTATGGTGGTATTATTATGATCGATCAGGAACAGGTTCAACTGATGAAGCGACGTGGTGGTGTTGGCCACGATTTATCGCACATCAGACCGAAAGGGTCGCCGGTAAAAAATTCGGCACTAACCTCAACAGGGATTGTCCCTTTTATGGAGCGGTTCTCAAATTCTACGCGCGAAGTGGCACAGGATGGCCGACGCGGTGCCTTGATGCTCTCTGTTTCAATTAAACACCCCGATTCGGAGGATTTTATTGATGCGAAAATGGAAGAAGGGAAAGTTACCGGAGCTAACGTATCGGTGAAAATCGATGATGAGTTTATGCAGGCAGTGCGCGATAAAACAACCTATAAGCAAAGATATCCGATTGATAATCCGAATCCGGTGTATACCAAAGATATTGATGCTGCTGCATTATGGGATAAGATCGTGTTTAATGCCTGGAAATCAGCAGAGCCTGGAATCCTATTCTGGGATACCATTATCAAAGAGTCTGTCCCCGACTGTTACGCAGATCTGGGTTATAAAACGGTCTCTACGAATCCGTGTGGCGAGATACCCCTATGCCCCTACGATAGTTGCCGGCTAATTGCCTTGAACCTCTATTCGTATGTCGATGAGCCATTTACTAAAAATGCGAAATTCGATTTCGAGCTGTTCAAAAAACATATCCGTTACACTCAACAAATCATGGACGATATTATCGACCTTGAACTTGAGAAGATCGATGCGATCTACAATAAAATCATTGCAGATCCTGAGGATGCAGAGATTAAAAGGGTAGAAGTTAATCTGTGGGAGAAAATCAGAGAGATGGCTATTAATGGTCGTAGAACAGGTATTGGCATCACAGCCGAAGGCGATATGCTTGCTGCGCTGGGATTACGCTATGGTTCGGAGACTGCTGTTGAGTTTTCTGTTGAGGTACATAAAATGGTGGCTGTTGAGGCATACCGTGGATCTGTTAACCTGGCTAAAGAACGCGGAGCATTCCCTATCTATGATACAAAACGCGAAAAAAATAATCCGTTTATTCAACGTTTGGCTCAGGCTGAACCTGAACTTTACAAGGATATGGCTCGCTATGGCCGCCGTAATATCGCCCTGTTAACCATTGCCCCAACAGGAACCACGAGCTTAATGACGCAAACTACATCAGGTATTGAGCCAGTATTTATGCCTGTGTATAAACGACGTAGAAAGGTTAATCCGAATGATAAAGATGCCCGCGTCGATTTTGTTGATGAAATGGGTGATAGCTGGGAAGAATATATGGTATTCCACCATAAGTTTAGAACCTGGATGGAGATTAATGGTTTCGAACTAAAAAGAAACTATTCGGATGAGGAACTTGACGAATTGATTGCAAAATCACCATACCATAAGGCTTCTTCTAATGATATCGACTGGTTATCAAAAGTGCGTATGCAAGGTCAGATTCAGAAATGGGTCGATCATTCAATCTCTGTGACGATCAACTTACCCGAAGAGGCTACCGAAGAGCTGGTTAACAAACTCTATTTTGCGGCATGGGAGAGTGGCTGTAAAGGGGTAACCGTTTATCGCGACGGCTCACGCTCTGGTGTGCTTATCTCTGCTAAAGAGAAGACCAAAGAGGGTCTATTCCCAACGAAACGTCCTGAAATACTCGAGGCCGACATTGTAAGACTTCAGAATAACAAGGAGAAATGGATTGCATTTATTGGGTTAATCGACGGAAAGCCGTATGAGATCTTTACCGGTTTGGCTGATGATGAAGATGGAATTCTACTCCCTCGCTCTGTCACCGATGGCTGGATTATCAAGAGTCGCGATGAATCAGGTGCTTCACGTTACGATTTCCAATATCGCAACTCAAGAGGTTACAAAACCACGATCGAAGGATTGTCATTTAAATTCAATCCAATCTTCTGGAATTATGCGAAGCTAATTTCGAGTGTATTGCGCCACAGTATGCCGATTCAGAAAGTTGTTGAATTGGTTACCAGCCTTCAGTTTGACGACGAATCTATCAATACCTGGAAGAATGGTGTGGCTCGTGCGTTAAAGAAGTATATTCCAAATGGAACTGCAGCCGAAGATGCAAAATGTGAGGCGTGCGATTCTGCAAATGTAATTTATCAGGAGGGTTGCTTGATCTGTCAGGATTGCGGATCTTCCAAATGCGGATAAGTTTATTCTTTCCTTATATATCCTCAAGGAGGCTCGGTAACGGGCCTCCTTTTCATTTTCCCTTTAGTGGGGATAGACACTTGTGCGTTTCTTTTAAATAGAGTGTAAATTCAACACCCTCCCATTAAAAATGGAAGGTTTTATTGTAGCGGAGAGAAGCTTTATTTTATTCCGTAATGGGAAGAGAGAATCGAAGAGAACATCGATCCCGGAAGAATACGTTTGAGAACCACCGCCATTTTTTGCTCAAGGGTAGCAATAATGTAGCTATGACAAGGGTTCTTCTTCTTGAGTATACAGGCCAGTTTACGAGCCAGATATTCTGGCTTTAAACCACCTTGCTCGTCTTTCTCAATAAGCGATAATGTCTTTTGAAACTGCGCCTGATAAGGGGAATCAATTAGGGTCGCTTGTATCGGTTTGCGATTTGTGGTAAAGCTGGTATGGAAGTCGCCCGGCTGAATCACAATAACTTTAATCTTAAAAGGAGCTAACTCCATCCGTAGCGATTCACTCATCCCCTCAACGGCAAATTTACTCGCCGCATAGAATCCTTGGTAGGGTAACCCCATCAAGCCACCAATGGAGCTAATATTTACGATGGTTGCTCCCCCTTGTTGGCGCATAGCCGGGAGAACTGCCTGAATCATATTGACATACCCCATAAAGTTGGTGCTCATTTGCAAATGGATATCCTCGCGGGAGGAGTCTTCTATGGATCCTGAAATACCCATGCCGGCATTATTAATCAGGATATCTATCCGTCCTTCACGCTCCAACAGTGTTGCAACTCCTTTCCCAATAGATGTGACATCGGTAACATCAGCCTGAATAACTTTAATGGCTCCGGTTAAATCTTCGGGTTGTTTACGGCTAAATCCATAAACTATATATTCCTTAGAGGCGAGTAATTCCGATATGGCTTTCCCAAATCCTGAGGAGATACCGGTTATCAATACTATTTTTGCCATATCATCGAATGATTTTGCTGCAGATTAATAATTTTTACTTGAAACTACTTCGCACTCCAGTACTTCGAGTTCTTTAGCTATGGCTGTAATTTTTTCAATTGCCCTGTCAACTTGCTCATAGGTGTGTGTTGCCATTAAAGAGAACCTGATAATGCAATCTTCTTTAGGAACAGCAGGAGAAACCACCGGATTGATAAATACCCCCTCTTCAAGCAGCCGTTGTGCCATTTGCAAGGTTTTTATGTCGTCGCGAATAAAAAGCGGGATAATTGGTGATTCCGATTTTCCGGTATCAAAACCCATCGCCTTAAACTGATTGCGGGCATATGTAGTAAGTACCATAAGGTGTTCAATCCTTTCAGGCTCGGACTCCATGATCTCGATAGCCGCAAGGACACTTGCCGCAGAGGAGGGTGTCATACTGGCACTAAACATGAGCGAGCGAGAGTTATGTTTTATGAAGTTTATTGCGGCTTTATCAGCCGCAATAAATCCACCTATTGAAGCCATTGATTTCGAGAAGGTTCCCATAATCAAATCTACCTTATGGGTTAATCCAAAATGGGATGCTGTACCTGAACCGTTTTTACCCAATACGCCAAGAGCGTGGGCATCATCGACCATGATCGATCCCTGGTACTTCTCAGAGAGCCGCACAATCTCGGGTAAGTTGGTAATGTCCCCCTCCATGGAGAAGATCCCATCAACGATAATTAGTTTTATTCTGTCGGGCTCACAAAGCTTCAACTTACGCTCCAAATCCTTCATATCGTTGTGGGCAAACTTAAGCACCTTGGCAAATGTTAGCCGGCTTCCATCGATGATGGAGGCATGGTCGAGCTCATCAAGAATAACATAATCATTACGGCCTGCCACACAAGAGATAACTCCCTGGTTAACCTGAAACCCGGTGCTGTAACATAAAGCTGCTTCTTTATTTACCAGCTTGGCAAGCCGCTCTTCGAGCGCGATATGGATATCCAGATTACCATTTAGAAACCTAGATCCTGCACACCCTGTGCCATATTTATCGATGGCGTTTTTTGAAGCTTCCTTTACTTTGGGATGACAAGTAAGGCCCAGATAACTGTTAGAGCCAAACATCAGCACTTTTTTCCCGTTGATCATCACCTCTGTGTCCTGATCCGATTCAATGACTCTGAAGTAAGGATAAAGACCTGCGGAGATAAGTTTTTGCGGTAAATCGTAGGCTGATAATTTGTTGTTTAATAGACCCATTGATAGGTTAGTTTGTATGAATTAAGTCAAAAGTAATAAAAAAAAATTCCGAGAAAACATCTCAGAGCACGCAATATACATAAAACACGTTTAAATAGGCCATTTATAACTTTTTTTTAGTGATTTTCAAGTCTGTAAATCTTTTAAAAGATAAGTTTTATGGTAAAAAGCCGATTGAAATAGTGCCGACAGATTACGAAATAAGGTGTAATCTGGGGATTTAATGTTACGGTTGGCTTATTCTTACTAAGCTCTTGAATGCTTTAGTCTTCAGCAATAATTGATGTTCCCAGCAGTTTAAAGCTAAGTCGGTGAAATGGGGTAATCCCGTATTGAACTAATGCCTGACGGTGTAATTTTGTGGGGTATCCTTTATTTTGCAACCATCCATATTGCGGGTATTTTTCATGCAGCAGTACCATATAATCATCGCGGTAGCACTTGGCCAGCACGGATGCCGCTGCGATAGAGAGGTATTTGCCATCCCCTTTTATCACGGTAGTGTGGCTGATGTCGGGATACGGTTTAAAGCGATTCCCATCGATTATCAGATGTTGCGGACGGATGGTTAGCTGATCCACTGCACGGTGCATCGAATAGATCGAGGCATTGAGAATATTTACTTCGTCAATCTCGACATGGGTATAGCTCCCCACAGCCCAGGCTATGGCCTCCTGTTCAATCACAGGACGTAACTCAAGGCGCTGTTTCTCGGTGAGCTGCTTCGAGTCATTTAATAACTCACACCTGAAATCCTCCGGTAGAATAACGGCAGCGGCAAAAACCGGACCTGCCAGACACCCCCTTCCCGCCTCGTCGCACCCCGCCTCGATGATGCCGGGTATTAAATTATTTAGTAACATCTCTGATTCGTTGGATTAGTTTTTCAACGCCACTGCCTGCCTTTTCGGCTATCACCTGAATTTGCTTTGGCAATTTCTCTGGCGGATTAGGATCGATCAGGTAGATAGAGATATTCTTTGGGGCATAATTAAGCAATCCCGCCGCAGGATAGACATTGAGAGAGGTGCCGATTACGCAGAGTATATCTGCTGACTCTACGATCGCAATCGCATTATCCATCTGGGGTACCTCCTCGCCAAACCACACAATATGGGGTCGCAGCGGAGAGCCTTTGGCACATTGTTCACCCGGTTTCATCACTGGATTCTCGAGAATTGTTATTAGGGTAGGGTCGACAGAACTGCGTGCTTTAGTTAGTTCGCCATGCAGATGAAGTACTTTAGTGGAGCCGGCTCGTTCATGCAGATCATCAACATTTTGGGTAATAATATGAACTTCAAACGATTTTTCAAGTTCGGCCAATAGCAGATGACCCATGTTGGGTTGACTTGCGAGCATTTGAACTCTGCGGTCGTTGTAAAAGCGCAGCAGTAACTCCGGATTTTTATGCCACGCTTCGATGCTGGCAACCTCCATCACGTCATACTCCTCCCACAGCCCATTCATATCTCTGAACGTGCGTATTCCACTCTCGGCCGACATACCGGCACCCGATAAAATTACCAGTCGTTTCATAACCAAGCGTTTTTTGTTCAATATTGAAAATATTTCTGTGAATTCCAATTAAATTGATAAAAGGTATTAATTTTCACACAAATTGAACTCCTCCCAATGAGCGTGCACCAAACTGATAAAGGCAACCGTTTTACCGAAGAACTGTTCATCTTTGAGCGTATGGCCGATGGTGATCATCTTGCTTTGCGGTTCTTTTTTGATAAATATTACGATGAACTTTGCAATTATGTGAATCTTTATATTCGTGATAGGGCAGTATCAGAGGATATTGTGCAGGATATTTTCATCTATTTTTGGGAAAAAAGGGGATCAATAAAAATAGATTCTTCAGTAAAATTCTATTTATTAAGGGCATCACGTAATAAATTTCTGAACCATATCCGGGATGAAAAAAGCCATAAGGCAATTCAAAATACAGTTTGGTCAAAGAGCGAAAAATTCATTTCTCCCAATTACAATCTTTTAGATGTTCATAAAATAGAAGAAATAATTAATAGCTCAATCGAAAATCTGCCACCTCGGTGCCGCGAAGTTTATCTGCTTCATAAAAATGAAGATCTTACCTACAAAGAGATAGCATCCCAAATGGATATTTCTTTAAAAACGGTAGAAAACCAGATGACAATTGCGATAAAAAAACTTAAGGTGCAGCTGGCACCCTATTATGATCAAATTTTTGTACTCCTATTCATCTGTTTAATTGAGAAATAGATAAATCATCAAATTTCTTCCGATTTTACTTTAGGGGGAACATCCCTGAAGTGTGCCATATCTGTAAACATAACGTACAGATATGTCTGAAACATTTTACAGGTCACTAATCTTAAAGGAGCTTAAGGGAGAGGCTTTGCCTGAAGATTCTCAACTAATCAATCAATGGATCAACGAAAGTCCAGAAAATCTGAAGATCTACAATCTAATGTGGTCTTCTTATGCTCTGGTTTCACCGGATCATGTTCCGATTGTAACTGACAAGGAGGCGGCATGGTCTAGAATTGGGGCGAAAATTACCTTTCCACGTAAATCCCGCTCATTATTTATTCATCTGTCAAAGATTGCTGCAGCGGCTATTTTATTTATCTTATTCGGAGTTGGATACCAATATTACCGGGCTGAAAAAATTCCAGCTGAATTTTTAAATCAGTATAGTACAATTATTGTTCCCGAAGGGCAGAAATCGATGGTTGTTTTACCCGATGGCTCCAATGTTTGGCTAAACTCGGGCTCTTGTCTAAAATACAAAAGTAATTTTAATAACTCGATTCGCGAAGTAGAGATAGAAGGCGAGGCATTTTTTGAAGTAAAGAAAGACAAATCTAAAATGTTCAAGGTTAATGCCGGTGCAATAAATATTGAAGTTTATGGTACTGCCTTTAATATCAAGAATTACAAGGAAGAGAAGAAACTCGAAGTTACGGTAGAAGATGGTAATGTAGGAGTTGTTAAACAGGGGGCCCAATTGGCAAATCTCACCAAAGGCAGACAAGCTACAATTTATGAAGGTAAAAATGAAGTGAATTTAAGTAATGCGAAAGTTGACATTGTAACTGCCTGGAAGAATAATGAATTGATCTTCGATGGCACCCCATTTGAAGAGGGGATTAGATACCTTGAGAGATGGTATGGTGTCAATATAAAAATTGAAGATAAAATGCAAAAAAAACATATTTATACATTCAAAGTTAAAACTGAATCGTTGAGGGAATTATTGAAATTACTTCAGGTAATTACTCCTCTGACCTATAAAATCGATGGCAAAAATGTTACTATTAAATATACAGACGAACAACGAACTTCTTAAAAAGGAATTGCCTATGAATTAAAGACGACCAAGACTTAAAAAATACAGGTCTGCCAATACGGCAAACCTGTACAGCTAATTGTATTTAAATCTAATCATCAGCATCTTAATAGTGTATTTATTGGCGTTTATACACTATTCTAAGAAGCTTAAAATCGTTATAAAAATATGAAAAAAAACAATCATTGTGAGGAGAGGCATTTTTTTATGTTTCCGATCATGAAAATCCTACTGACTATGAAACTAATCATTGTATTGATTTGCTTTACAGGACTTTTAAGTAGTATGGGCACGACCTATGCCCAGAATACCAAAATGACGCTTAATCTAAATGATGTGGCGGTCAAAGAGGTTCTTCAACAAATTGAGAATAAAACCGAATTCTCATTTATGTACGATAACACTAAAATTGATGTAACGCGAAAAGTTGACGTAATGGCTGAAGAGAAAACGGTTGAGGTTATTTTAGCTCAATTATTTTCAAGTGAGAACGTGATCTATGAGATTATTGATCGGCATATTGTGCTTATGCCCGCAGAATCTCCCTCCACATCAACTCAGGATGGGAAGAAGGTTGCAGGTAAAGTTATCGACCAAAGTGGTATAACACTGCCTGGAGTATCCGTTATTGTTAAAGGAACAACTACTGGAACCATTACCGATGGGAATGGAGGTTATTCGCTTTCAGGTATTCCGGATAATGCTACGCTTCAATTTTCTTTTATTGGTATGAAGACTCAGGAGGTCAACCGCGGTACCCGAAGTAATTTGGATATTGTGTTGGAGATGGAGACGGTAAAAATATCTGACGTCGTAGTTACTGCATTGGGTATTAAGCGCGAGAAAAAAGCTCTCGGTTATTCTGTTGGGGAGGTGAAAGGTGAAATGCTGACAGAAACACCTCAGCCAAGTATTTTGAACTCCCTCCAAGGCAAAGTCTCAGGAGTAAGAATTTCACAAATGGATGGAACAGTTGGTTCTTCAGTGAATATCATTATTAGGGGTGCAAAGTCGTTAAGCAATGATAACCAGCCTCTTTTTGTGATTGATGGTGTTCCTGTTGCAAATAATCTGAATAATTACTACCAGGGTGCAGATATGGGGAATGCCATTTCTGATTTGAATCCCGATGATGTTGAGAGTGTTTCTGTATTAAAGGGGGCAAGTGCTGCCGCTTTGTATGGCTCAAGAGCCGGCAACGGAGTCATTTTGATTACAACAAAAGCAAGTGCAAAAGGGAAAAATGGCATTGGCGTGTCAGTCAACTCTTCTGTAGTCTTTGATGTTCCTTACGATTACTACCCATACCAATCACAATTCGGTACAGGTAAAGCAGGGGCACATGTATTTAGTGAAGGGGATAATGAGACGTGGGGCTCTCAGCTTGATAAAGGCGAGGAGTGGGTTCAGTGGAACACGAACGGAGTTAAGAAGCCACTTGTCTCGTATAAAAATAGGATACAAGACTTCATGAGAACGGGCTCCACCTATACCAATAATGTATCAGTTAATGGGAATAGCGATAAAGGATATTTCAGATTATCAGTTGGTGATATGAGAAATACCGGGATGATTCCTAATACCGACATGAATAGGAGTACGATAAACCTGAATACGATGTATAAGTTATCAGAAAAACTTTCTGTTACTGCCAATATTAACTGGAACGAGTCCGGATCAGGCAACCGTCCTAATATTAATGGGGACGATAGAAGTGATGTGATAAGGAGTCTTTATGAAAAAGGGGCACAGGTTAATATTTTGGAGCTGAAGAATTACTGGAAACCGGGAATGGAGGGGATTCAGCAATTGTCAAATGCAGCCAAGCAGAATAATGCGTGGTTCGTAGCTCATGAGAATACCAATGCATTCAAGCGAGATAGGCTTATTAGTAAAGTTCAGATGGATTATAAAATCACAAAAGAATTTAGCCTGATGGGACGCTTTACCAGAGATGCCTATACTGAAGGTCGGGAATCAAAAAAGGCCTTTAGTACTTATGGCCAGTTATCAGGTGGTTATGATATCGTGAATATGTACCGGAAAGAGACCAATTTAGAGGTAAACCTAACCTATCAGAAAAAGATTAATGAAAATTGGAGTATCAATAGCTTTATTGCAGCAAACAGAATGTACACCTATAATAAATATGGAGAAGATATTGCTGCTGGCCTTGTTATTCCTGGCCTTTATACGATATCAAACGGTATTCCAGGGCAGGTAACCTATAACAGTTCCTGGTCTCAGAAGTCGATTTATAGTGTATATGGAATGGCGTCAATTGATTTTAAAGGGATGGCTTATATGGATTTAACCGGAAGAAACGACTGGTCCAGCACTTTGCCTGCTGCAAATAGATCCTATTTTTATCCATCTGCGTCATTAAGTGTATTGCCATCAGAGATATTTACGATGCCTCAATGGATCACTTATGCCAAAGTGCGCGCAGGTGTTGCCCAGGTGGGAAGTGATACTAATCCATATGCCTTGAATCAATATTTTTCAGTGGGTCAGGATTGGGGAACTGCCAAACAAATGTATATGAGCGGCACCCTTAAGAATAGCTCCTTAAAACCTGAACAGGCAATTTCCAAGGAGATTGGTGCTGATTTTAAATTTTTTAACAACCGTTTGGGAGTAGAAGGGACTTATTATAATGTTCAAAATAAAAATCAGGTCCTCAATATTTCCTTACCTGTTGAATCAGGTGCAACCAGCAAATTAATTAACACTGGATTGATTGAGAGCCGGGGCTGGGAATTTGGTCTGAATACAACACCTGTAATTGCCGGAAGTTTCCGATGGGATATGAATTTCAATTTTACACGCAATAGAACCTATTTGAAAAAACTTGCAGAGGGGATTAAAAATGTAGATTTTTATTCAACCGAAAATGGAATTTGGCGCACCTACGAAGGGGGTCTTATCGGAGATATCTGGATGAAACCAATGTTAAAGGTTACCGATCAGGCTTCCCCTTACTATAACTATCCTGTTATCTCTTCAGCAGGTAAATATCAAACGGACAGTGATCCTAAGCATGTTGTGAAAGTTGGAAATTCAAATCAGGATTTTGTTCTGGCATTTCAGCCAACTTTGACATACAAATCCTTCTCTCTGTATGCTAATGTAGAATGGAATCAAGGGGGCGAATTCTTTTCAATTACCCGTATGTTTATGAATAACAATGGGGTAAATGAAGATAATAGCTTAAGTGGGGCACCGTATGATAAGAACGGAAATATTGTCGATCAGATCAAAGCCAATCCCAATGACTTTTTTGGAAACTGGGTCGGAGGTCGTCTACCCGAATTAGGTGGGTTCGCATGGCCGGTACCTGTCTCTGGTGTTCCTCTTGCACGATTTGCAGATGCCAGTTTTAATCCAGGAGTTCGCGAAGTGGTCACCGGCGGAGTAAAATCATATGTTGAAAATCTTGGCGCTACCGCTTCAACCGTTTGGCTCGATCCATTTAATGCCAATCAAGCTGCTAATAGGCCATTTACCAACAGAAATATCTACAGTTCCACCTATGTTAAAGTGAGAGAAGTGGCTTTAACTTATCGCCTCCCTAAGAGATTCTTGCAGAAGATTAATATCCAGAAGGCTTCAATTTCGGCCGTGGCAACAAATATCTTTGAATGGACCAAAGCGGGTGTTCATATTGACCCTGAAAGAGCCTATAAAGCCAATGGAGGCGCCTGGACTCAAGGAGTTGAATATTACAACATGATGCCTTGGACAGGTTCACTCGGATTTAAGTTAAACTTTGATTTTTAAAAGGAGATCTATTATGAAAACTATCAAAATACAGATAATTATCGCGCTAACCCTGTTTATTCAACTTACATCGTGCCTCGATTTGAATGAGGTAAATGTGAGTCCCAATAATCCAGAGAATGTATCATCAAATTTTATCCTCACGTATGTTCTTACCGGAACCGCAAAATCTTACGTTGCGTTAGGTGATGTAGGTTCTGATGTGTCGGGAGCTATGCAGTATAATCAAAATGGAACCAATCAGGGAGCTGGGTCAATAAATCAATTCGCATGGACCAGATCTTCTTGGGGTGCCCAATATGATTATTTGAGAAATATTAAAATCATTCACGATAAGTCGCTCGTTGATAAGAATAAACTTTTTGAGGCGATTTCGCTGGTATTAAGGGCCTTTAATTATGGGATTATTACCGATTTATTTGGAGATATTCCGTATTCGGAAAGTATGTCTGCAGCTGACGGTATTTATTTCTCAAAATACGATGATCAGAAGAGTGTCTACAAAGGCATTTTACAGGATCTGAAAGATGCGGATGCTATCCTTGCAGATCCGGGAATTGCTGCAAGCAAGATTGATCCGAATGCCGATCTGTTATTCAAAGGAAGTTCTGATGGATGGCGTAAATTTGCCAACTCATTGAGAATGAGGTATTCAATGCGGTTGATCAACAAGAAAGCCGATATGACAGCTTTAGGAGTTGATCTTATTTCTGAGTTTAATGCCGCCTCTGCATTTACCTTTACTGCCAATGCAGACGAGGCATTTGTGAGTTATCTTGGTGTTGCTGGATCAAATTCGGCACCAGGAGGTCTACTTAATACGGCAAACCCAAATTTTCTCACAAAACCGTGTAAGACAATTGTCGATACATTAAGATCACGGCGTGATCCGCGTTTAGAAAGATGGGTATTGCCGGTTAATCAGAAATGGGATGCTACTGTTTTAGTTAATACCCCTAAAACATATACGAATCTTTTTGGCGAAACTCAACCAGTGATCTATTATCCTACTGCCAATTTTGCCCTAGATACTGCCCTTTACGTTGGATTGCCGCAGAATCTTGCCGTTATTAACCTTGTGGGCTATAATCAGGGAACTGCACCTGTCACGCTGAATCCTGAAAAAAGTCCTTGGATCTCCTTCCTGCATAGCCGATATCGCCAGAATAAGGAGACTTATATCCGGATGGATCTAATGTGTTATAGTGAAGTTGAATTTCTCCTATCAGAAGCTGCTCAACGTGGAGGCTTTTCTGCTTCAGATCCAGAGACTCACTATAAAAATGGAATTCTGGCCTCGATGAAGCGATGGGGTATTGCCGATGGTACCGGTGGATTTAGTTTCACAAATTATTATAACAGTCCTAAGGTAAGCTTAGCAAGCGCATCCAATAAGCTTGAACGAATTATCGGCCAAAAATGGGTTTCTCTTTGGTTGAATGTTGAGTCTTGGTTCGATTATCGACGTACAGGATATCCTGTTCTTTTGACAGGTCCGGTGACGCAATATGGCCCGGCACTACCACTTCGTTTTATGTATCCTGAACCGGGACTTGATCCTAAATATCTTGTGAATTATAATGAGGCTGTTGCCAAACTCGAGGTTACAAGTTATGTCCCTTCTGGGCAAAGCAAAGACCATACCTACTCTAAAATGTGGCTGGTTCAGGGTACCGGTCTTCCTTATTAGAGTTTAAGATCTTTGTTCGAATTTCTTCTTCCACGTAAGTTAAGAGTAATTAGCTGCCTCCGAAAGGGGGCAGCTTTTTTTTATTAATTTCCTAAATTTCTAGCTGTAGACAACTGAGTTCTAATTTTTTTGTCACCAAAACGTTAAATCCTAAATTTTGATCCCCCATTGGCCAAAGCTAAAATTGATAAGATGATGTGCTTCCCCATTCGGCGCTTATCTTAAATTTAAAATCACCATCAACCGGTTAAATTGATTGCCGATTAAGATGTCACAACTACAGAGATGCCGCAACTACGTTGCTTTTAAACTTTCTTGCTGAATTCTTCTACAAAGATTTCGCAACTACGTTGCTTTATAAATTTCTTGCTGAATTCTTCTACCGAGATTTCGCAACTACGTTGCTTTTAAACTTTTTTGCTGAATTCTTCTACCGAGATACTGCAACCAGGTTGTTTTAAAAATTTCTTATCCGTCAGTTGACGGACTACAGAGATATCTCAACCAGGGTTCTAGAATCATGCTGCGGAGCAGCACTCTCTTTGTAGCTGTATATAAAAAACAAAAACCAAAGCCACGTTGTGGCGAAATCTTTGTATAATTTAAATTATCAAGTTGTAAAATGGGATAAAAAAAAGACTGTCCCAGATTCTAATGGGACAGTCTTTAATAGTATAGATCTGTTTATGTCTTTCCTCGATTTGGACTATTTTAAATTCATGGTCCGAGGAGAAGATAAATCAGAGATTTGTTAGTTTCCACCACCAATGGCAGGAGAATTTTTGTCAAACCAGATACGCTCTGAACTTAGTTTTTTAGGACTTCTTAAGGTGGTCAATTTTATTTTTGAAGTTTTGTTTTTTGTTATTCATATTCTCCCAACAACACCGCTGAAACATTCCATGAGCTAAAGCTTCCTCCTTCGGGTTTACCCATCGGTATGGCGACTGAGAATTTGTGTTTGCCCGGTGAAAGTGTTGTAATGGGAAAGTAGACCGGATTGGTTGCGCTGCCGGGGCACCATCCCGAGCGGCTGCCATCACTCGAGGTGATGCCGTTCCAGAAATTGCCCGAAGCGGGATTGAACTTCCGATAGGTGGCACAGTCGCAACGCCATGGTGTGAACTGAAACAGGACCTGCCCGTCGAGGAGTATGGTATTCATCCGCTGGTTATATTCATCGCCTCCATCCCAACCTCCGTGCCCTGTTGTGAGGTAGCGCATCCGAATATTCTTAATTCCTGATGGAATAGTTACCTCAGCGGTAAGCGAATCGGTATCGAATAATGTTCCATATTCCTGACCCGCCATCTCCATCACATTTAAGGTGTTAAAAAGAGGCATGCTCCACTGTTTTTTCTCGGCTTTATTCGATATCTCACGACTTCCCGGGTAGTATTTAAAGTTCAGTGTTACACGGTGACCTCCCTTGTCGTAATTCCCGATAAATATTCCAACCCATTGTTCTCCTTGAAGTTGAGGCAAGAGTTCAGTAATCTCTTGTTTATAAAAGGTTGAGTCTTCCCAGTGTTGTCCATAGACGGTAACTTTATCATTAAAGTGCCCAATTCCGAACGGGGTGAAGAAGCGGAGGATTTCTACCAGGGGTGAAAATTGATCTGATGCCGTTACTGCCTGATAAGATTTTCCATTTCTTGCCTTGAAGAGCGGCAGCTTATCAGCCCCACCACGTAGTCCATCGAGAAAGGTATTTTTTTTATCCGTTGGGATTAGAAATACAGAGCCAGTGCGGTCGTAGGCATCGCCATTTGAATGCTGGTAAAGCTCCACATAAAGCTTAGTATCGTCGGGAACAGGCGGAAATTTTATTTTTTTTATCAATACAGTGCCCGCGGCAAACTTAAAGGTTTGTTGGGTTGTGGTATCGGCAGGATTCTCAATTTTATTTCCAAAACTGATTTGCTCATTTACAAATATGGGAATCGTGGTGATCAGGTTTTGGGTTATGCGGTGTCTGTATAGCGGCAATTCAAGATTTTCACCCATCTGTTCAGGGAAAATAGCTTCCGGAATTTTTTTGTTTAATGGCTTTAGGCTGGTGGCAACCAATTCGTAATTTCCATTTCGAACTACTTTGAGCACCAATCCATTTGGAATGCCGTATGCCATCGAGGGGGCCCCCTTTACGTCAAGATCTGTGGTATACCAGATATCTATCGAATTTGAACGCAACGAGGTCTTAACCAGCTTGCAGGTATACCCAAGTATAACTGTGGTCTCATTAGTCTCGGTAAGCTCCGGATATCCGGCAAAAGCCTGGGAGGTATGGATTATCGTTCCATTGTTAAATTGGGCTACCTGATATGTTTTTTGAAGGCTATAATCGACATAGTTGGTCTCGAGAGCTATTGATGAGAGTAGCTTTTCAGAATCTTTTACCATCGATGATTTGGAGGCTTCAGCGGAACAGATTAAGTTAACTTTCGCGTCGTCGGGGTTTGTTTTTCCATTTATAACAGTCTGGTAGGTTACGGTGATGAATGGAGCTAATTTTTTGGGAGTTCCAAAACTTGTGGCCAAGAATGTATTGAGTACAATAATTGTTAGCAATAGTCTCATAAGAAGCTTTTAGTATTTACTGAGGTTTGGTATATTGGAAAGTAAAAGTAGAAAAAAAGCGGGTATCCTGATCCCAGGATACCCGCTTTAATAATTGATCTTTTAAAGACTATTTTACATCCCAGAAAATCTTGGTTGTAGATTTGTCATTAGCAGAAACTTTTGAATAATTCTCAGTGTTAAATGCGGTCTCAGAAGTTGGGTATACCCATCTTGCTGGAGGAAGCGTAAGTGCATTTGAGTTATCAGGTAAGAAAGAGAGAGCAGGAAGTTTTAGTCTTCTTAACTCAGCCCAGTTCTCGTAAGGCTCAATTACATTTAAGTGAAGCCATTTTTGAGATGCGATCAGATTTAGTGCATTATCACCAGCACCTACCATAGTAACACCCGGGCTTGCGATATAGGTATTGATCTCACCGTCTGATGTTGGAGTTAATGCTCCTGCGGTGTTATCATTGCTAATTGCACGTACAGCATAGAAGAATTTAATCGATTCTTTGATTCCATTCTCGTATGCAGTTTTAGCTGCAGCGCCATTGTTTGCTTTTAGGTAATATTCTGCGATAAAGAAATGAACCTCAGCAGCAGTGATTAGCAATCCTGGGAACCAATTGTTTCTACTTAATGTAGAGCGGTTATAGAACGCAATCTTACCATCGTTAACTAAGGTACCTTGGTCGCCACCATTTTGCATTGGATCTAATCCGGTATAAACTCCGCCGGCAGATGTACCTGGTTCAAATACAGCGCGTAGACGTGGGTCGGAATTGGCCTTCATGTGTTCAATCATCACTTTACCGGCTAAGTTTCCGTTCCAATCTTCAAGACCAGATCTAAATCCTTGTGCATTTAGACTGCTCTGGCTATAAATGGTAATCTGGATATTGTCGGCATTGGTAGTTACAATTGGGTAAGAGCCTGAATTGCCTAAGATAGAAGCGATCTCGCTGGCAGAACGTGCGCTCATCGCAGCAACGCCAGAAACACGGCTAAGCATTCTTATGCGCAGTGAGTTACAGTATTTCTTCCACATGTCGATCGAACCATGATTGACGATATCCTGGTTTTTGAAGCTATTTTGAACCACTGAATTAACAGAGATTGAATTTAACTCATCAGCCATTGCTTTAAGATCATCAAGCATTTTAGCATAGATCGTAGCTGCACCGTCATAAGCAGGGTAAGAACCACCATAATTACCATTATTTGTACTAAGCATACCCGCTTCGCTAAATGGAATATCTCCATGAAGGTCAACATTTTTCTCGGTATGATCGTATAAATAAATCGTAGCAGCAATCATATAGATCCTTTTAAGCTGTTGATCAGCTTCGCTGGTAGCAGCAACTACTTTTTGAAGTTCTCTGTATTGAGATAAAAATCCATAGTAGCTCCCCCAGATTGCATCAATAGAGGCAGCTCCGGGAACATACTGATTACCAGTATTTACAAATCCAGTTGCCTGAGTGTAATGCAAGATAGTTGTACGTAAGACTACGAAATAGTTCCAGTAATTTGGAATCACATACTCCTGATTTGCAACCAAGAATCCTGCAAATTGTTTCTCAACAGTTGTGGAAGAGATCTTTGATGGATCTGGATAGGCAGCCGCAAACTCGGATTTTTTGCATGAAGAGATTAATCCGAATACCGCAACAGCAAGTATTATAAATATTTTTTTCATATCTAAAATGTTATTAAAATTTATAAATTGGATTTAGAAACTTGCCCTTAACATGATACCATAACTTTGGGTCGCTGGGTTCTGACCTGCATTGTTAATCGTATTCTGCCATCTTGAACCGGCAGTAGTAGCTTCAGCATCCACATTCTTAATTGTTCTGTAGATATAGAACAAGTTACGTCCATATACGGATACTCGAAGTTTGTTGGCTCCAATTTTATGAACAAGATTACGTGGAAGATCATACCCAATTGCAATCTCTCTCATCTTGAAGAAGCTGTTCTTTTTGATGTATAGCTCGTAACGAGATTCACTGTATTGAGGACCTCCCCAGTTATATACATTCCAGTAGTAATAGGCTTGTGATACGATATTGGTATTTTTAGTACCGTTATTGTCTACTCCGTCAAGCAACATACCATCGTTGTAAACTCTCTCGCCATTAGGACCTGTGCTTCCGCTGGTTGCAATACCCGCTGTTGAACCGTCATTACCCGCATTGTAGTAGCTCAAACCACCATGTTCTTTGTCCATTGCGCCTAAACTTTCTTTTGTTAAACCACGGCTGGTCATCCAGTTAACACCTGTTGGCATTACATAACCTCCAAGACGGAAGTCAATCATCGCATCTAACGAGAAGCTCTTGTAGGTAAAGGTATTAAAGATACCACCCACAGCCTTAGGCATAGCGTTTCCAATCTTCTTCATGTGATCAGCATCCAATGAATAAAGACCATCAGCACCGACAACTTTTTGTCCTGAAGAGTTCAACAGAATAGGATGGGCATATAAATCACCCATTGGTTGACCTACAGTTGATTTCAATACCGCTGCATCACCATCATAATTGGCATGGATCAACTCAGTTGCATTATTTGCAAGTTGCTCAATCTTATTCTTGTTAACAGCCCAGTTAACACCAGTTTCCCATTTGAAGTTTGCTGTTTGAACCGGAGTTCCGTTGATACCGATCTCAAGACCTGTATTTCTCATCGTTCCAACGTTAGTCAATACAGATCCACCACCTGTTGTAATAGGTAATGTTAAACCTAAGATCTGATCTCTAAGTTGCGCATTGTAGTAAGATACATCAAGGCTTAATTTGTTGTTAAACATTCTTGTCTGTAATCCAAACTCAATCTCATGTTTCTTCTCAGGACGAATACTCTCATTTCCCATGTTGCCAGGTAATTGAGTGTAGATTACAGGACTTCCATTTTCTGCCATAACACCTAATGAAGTTTGATTGTAAGCTACATTGGCCTCATACTGTCCAGGGTAGTTACCCACGATACCCCATGATGCACGAAGTTTCGCAAAGTTAACGAACGATGGAAGATGTAATGCCTCCGAAAGGATGAAACTTGAGTTTACTGAAGGGTAAACAAATGAATTGTTATTCGGATTCATCGTTGAATAGCGGTCACGACGAACATTTCCTTCAACATATAAATAATCTTTGTAGTTAAAGTTAGCTGTTCCAATAAATGCATCTGAAACAAATGAACCAATTGAACCGCCAGACCAAGGACGATCAATAGATGATGAGATGTCAAAACGATTTTCAACACTTAATCCATCTTTTGTAGACACTGAGGTATTGATATAATTATCTTTTTTAGCGGTATAACCACCCATTAAGCTCATTTCCAAGTCTGGAATAAGTTTCTTGGTGTAAGTTAATAACGCATCGCCGTAGAAGATGTTGTCTTTGTAGTTTGATAAACCAAATGATCCTGAATTGTAGAATGCAATAGGTTGCTCACTACGATTGCGGTCTTCGATCTTACGTGCAGTAACATCGGTAGCAAAACGGGTACGTAACTTTAAGTTCTTTACGATCTCATAGTTGGTTGTGATGTTTCCAATCAAACGGTCATTGTACTCATCTTCATTATTGGTCTTAACCCTCCAGATAAAGTCCATCAAGTCACCTTTAAAGCCATTGTATTTAATGTTCTCATTTGGTGTCATACTTTGATTGCCACCTTCTGAGTAACGCCATCCCTGACTGGTTTGGTATTTGTTTAAATACCAGTTTCCATTATCGAATGTTCCCATCATACCACTAAAGTTATTCACTAAACGGTCTGTTGAATAAGGACGGTTTGTAATATGTGAATTGACATAGTTCAGAGTAATGTCCAT
>CAIVMQ010000038.1 GCA_903907075.1 uncultured Bacteroidia bacterium | reverse complement strand
CGCATCGGCTCCACATTGATGAGTTCGGCCATTGCCCCCAAGGCAAAGATATGGCCTATTGCCTCATCGCTACTTGTTGTCGCTTTCCAGTCCCACTCAGGATCCTTTGCGCGCTGCCATCTGTCGTGATCAGACAGTCTGTTGACATCACCCCGACGCTCGAATGAACGGGCAGGATAGCCCACTTCATTGGAATTTATCGTGTAAAGACGTTCAATAGCATCTAACGATTCGTAACAATTTTGAAGTGCATCATCCGATTTTGTCACGGCATACCTAAAGATCTCGCCACCCAGATACATGGAGGTCCACAACCCATCGTTATCGGAGTTCTGAACATAACCGGTTCCAATATTTCCGTCGATCATACCCTCAGTAGCAGCGTTAAAACCATTTCGGATATGACGCTCACGAACCTGTTTCTCGAAGTACATCGCCTTATCTTCGAGGGTCATCTGTTTAAAGCAGATCTGTCCCAGACCTTTATCCGTAAGTACCAATATGGAGTTGTCCGGACCCTGTGAGATCTGAATAACCTGATCGCCCGGCAGCCAACGCTCGCCGTTGTAATAGTCATATTTACCATCGGCACGTAACATAAAGGCGCCGAAACTAGTGCCGAACCACACCTGATTATTTATGCTTTTTACCGAAGTAATAGCTGGTACCGGAACCTTTCGCTGTATTTCTCCGAGTTGTTTTCCAGTGCCGGTACTAATTTCGAGATAGCCGTTTGTTGTACCGACGATAACCTTATCTCCGTTGTCGATAAGATCAAAAGAGGTAAAGTCAGCCCCGTGAAAGAGCACATTTAATTTTTTATCGTTAAGCGAAAATGAACTCACCGATTTGGAGCCCAGGATGTAGAACATCTCTTTGGTGGCGAAATAGCGGATATCGATAATCTCCTCGGTATTTTTGCCGTTCCAAACAACCTTCGAGTCTTTAATGCATTTTAAATCAGCCCCGTCAGCAACAAGATAGGCGGTATTCGGTGCTCCGTCGAATAATCGAGGGTGCGTCATTTCATGTTTCGAGAACAGCGTACCGGCCCATGCGTTACTAAAAACGGCTTTGGTATCGAGATAGACAAATTGATGATCGTTAACCACCATGTTAAGGATTGTTTTATCCCCCATAGGGCGATAAGATCCATCATGCACGAGTGTTCCGGGATAGAGGAACGCACCGGCGTAGGGTTTAAGTAAACCTTTGGATGACAGCACCTGAATAGCACCATTGCGGTCTGAATAAACCTTTTCAAGTTTCGCTCCGTCGTCGTTGAAATAGTACTTGACGCTGAAGTTTTGGGTGAATGGGACATCCTTAAAAACAGGCTTTACGGAAGTTGTGTTTTGAGCCCTTAATGAGCTGATAACTAAAAGTAAAAGAAGGGCAATTAACGGGATAATTTTTGTCATTTTTGTTGTATTGATATAGCATTAGAAATTATAATTTTGGACGAATAGGGAATGTTAAAGGATTAGTATTTGATAGTATTAAAGGGCTAAAAGTGGAATTTGAATACCAGCGTAATAGATCAATAAATAGCCAATGCTACACCCTCAATTTCAAGCAATAATTCATCTCTGCAGATATCGGCACAGATATAATATTTCTTCACGTTAGGATAGTGTAGATTCATATAATTTCGCAACTTCTCCAAATAAAATATTTCCTTAACATATACACGCAATAGTTGATATTCGCAGGAAATGTATGTCTCGGTAGAATTTTTAGATGAGATCAGAAATTCAATATTTTGCATCGTAATATTAGCCTGTTCAATTATATCATGGGCGATTATGCTCTTTTCTCCTCTTATTGCAGCAGTCCCCGATATATATATGGTATTATTATTTGGTAATCCCACAGTCCGAGCACGTTCAAATTTTGGAGTTGTGCGTTGTTGAAAATGGCTATCTAATTCGCCAAATAATACGCTTTGAGAGTATTTATGCGCCGCTACCTGTAACGGGTTATCAATTGCCTTGTTAATCAGGTTATCTCCAGTGACAGCTATTATTTCAACCATAATACCACCGGCATAGGTGCCAATACCGGTCGCAGCAGGGTAGCCTCCGCTCCAATCAACATTTGCAAAGAAATGACTTCGAGCATCATTAAATACCTGATAATTTTGATATTCCCCGTCAAAAGAGGAGATGTTTTCAATATAATTCCATTTACGGATAATACTATTTACGGGAAAGTTTTCTCGAATT
>CAIVMQ010000037.1 GCA_903907075.1 uncultured Bacteroidia bacterium | reverse complement strand
TGTTTGGAGAACCGAAAAATCTTTAGATTTCATTGATTTCCCCTGGTTTCGATTCTTTGGATTTGGTTCGCACAAATTTATTTATTTTCGTTCCGCTTTTCTGACCAAACCGTAAATAGTTTTTTATTACCGAAATCTTTCAGTTTTTTTGAATTTGCCAGATTTTTGCCAGATAACTGCTGAAAATAAGATGATTCAAGTAATTCTGAATTATATTTGTTATATTTGTTATATATTTAAAGATAGGAGGACCCTTCTCATGGAAAAAAAGATTATCCCATCTACAATCCAAACACTTCCCAAGTCGCTTACAGGTATTCAGGGTTTGGATGAAATAACTTTTGGCGGATTGCCAAAAGGGAGACCTACGCTCATTTGCGGCAAATGCCGGCTGCGGAAAGACCCTGCTGGCTATGGAATTTCTTGTCCGTGGTGCAACGCTGTACAACGAACCCGGTGTTTTTATGGCGTTCGAGGAAACAATAGACGAACTTGCTACCAACGTAGCTTCGCTCGGGTTCGATCTGAACGAATTGATTGAACAAAAAAAACTTTTCATCGATCATGTTCATATCGAGCGAAGTGAGATCGAAATTACCGGCGAATACGATCTCGAAGGATTATTCGTCCGGCTCAATTACGCGATTGAAAGTATTGGCGCTAAGCGCGTCGTTCTGGATACCATCGAATCGCTCTTTTCGGGACTATCCAATTCAAATTTGCTGCGGGCCGAACTGCGGCGTTTGTTCCGTTGGCTGAAGGATAAAGGCGTGACAGCCATCATAACCGGCGAAAGCGGCGATAAAACATTTACCCGGCAGGGCTTGGAAGAGTATGTTTCCGATTGCGTTATTGTTCTTGACCACCGCATATCGGAACAATCGTCTACCAGGAGGCTTCGGGTGGCAAAGTATCGTGGTTCGACGCATGGCACAAATGAGTTTCCCTTTCTGATCGACGAAACCGGTTTTTCGGTGCTTCCCATCACTTCTCTCGGACTTAATTATCGGGTTTCTTCGGAGCGTATCTCCTCCGGAATTCCCCGGCTCGACACAATGCTTGGCGGGAAGGGCTACTTCAGGGGGAGCAGTATTCTTGTTTCGGGTACAGCAGGTTCGGGCAAGAGCAGTTCTGCGGCAAGTTTTGCTGTTGCGGCTTGTGAGCGCGGCGAAAAAGTTCTTTATTTTGCCCTGGAGGAATCGCCCAACCAGATCATGCGCAATATGCTTTCCATCGGGATTGATTTGGAACCCTGGGTAAAAAAAGAATTGCTGCTTTTTCATTCCATCCGACCAACCTTTTGCGGTTTAGAGATGCATCTTGCTACAATGTTCAGGGCGGTGAACGATTTTAAACCAAAATCGGTTCTTCTTGACCCGATCAACAGTTTTATCATTGGTACCAACGAAATGGAAGCCAAATTGATGATGATCCGGTTGATCGACTATTTGAAATTACACCAGATCACAGGATTCTTTACCAGCCTGACCAATTTGCAATCCGATCTCGAGCAGACAGATCTTGGCGTTTCGTCGTTGATTGATACCTGGCTGCTTCTGCGCGATATTGAAATCGGAGGTGAACGCAACCGGGGATTATATATCCTAAAATCGAGGGGCATGAAGCACTCCAATCAAATCCGGGAGTTTTTGCTAACCGATCATGGAGTAGAATTGATGGATGTATATGTCGGTCCGGAGGGAGTTTTAACTGGTACGGCAAGATCAGCACAGGAGTCGAAAGAAAGTGCGTTAAAATTGTTTAGTATGTCGGAGATCCAGCGTAAACAACTTGAAATGGAACGTAAGCGTAAAGCGATGCTGGCACAGATTGAATTGATCAAATTGGAATTTGAAAAAGATGAGGCTGAAGCACTTAAAATTATCACTACAGAACAGGAGAGAACCTTGCGTTTGGTCGTAGACCGTGAGGAAATGGGAAGAAGCAGACAGGCTGATGCCCCGGATAATGAATCAGTTGAAGCAAAACCATAAAATCCGAAATAATGGACTCAAACAATGAAATATCGGGAAAAATCCCACAAAACAGGACATCCATGAAATCAACTGACGACGAATGGATTCTAAGATTGTACGTGGCGGGGCAAACACCTAAATCAATCAATGCATTCAATAACCTGAAAGCAATTTGCGAAGACAAACTGGATGGCAAGTATAAGATAGAGGTGATTGACCTGCTTGTAAGTCCTCAACTTGCCGGCGATGATCAGATTTTTGCACTTCCAACCCTGGTCCGAAAACTGCCCGTACCCGTACGAAAAATAATTGGTGATCTTTCGGATACTGAGCGCGTACTGGTAGGTCTGGATTTATTTCAACGGAATATATAGAACGAATTTGGTAAGCAGCTAAAATGAAACGAGCCATGATTAAAACTTTTTCAAGCAAGCGGAAGATTATTGGCGAGTTCCACGTGGCAATTTAAAAACAAATTATAAACACATGAAACAATCCGACAATAATAAAGAATTGACTAACAAGGCTTTCGAAGAGGCGATTACCGGTGCTGCAAAACAGAAATACCTCCTCCGACTGTACATTGCCGGTTCAACGCCACAATCGAACCGTGCAGTAGCCAACATCAAAATAATCTGCGAAGAACATTTAAAGGGGCAGTACGAGCTCGACGTGGTCGACCTTTATGAGAAACCTTATCTGGCAGCAGGAGAACAGATTATTGCCGCTCCAACACTTATCAAGAAGTTGCCGCTTCCCTTACGCCGGATCATCGGTGATATGTCAAATGCCGATCGTGTGCTGGTGGGACTCGATCTGCGAAGGGAAAATCAAAAATAAATGAATTTCGTTCCTGATAAAGGATCAGTTAAAAGAATGATAAGTAATCAAAAAGATATAATGTACTATTTAAAATTATGATTTTCTACTTTTTGACCCCTCTAAATCTCCCCGAGGGGAGACTTTTGGCCTGCAATCTTTTCCTTACTCCCCTCCTTGGGAGGGGTTGGGGGAGGTCAAAAGAGGAAATAAAAAAAGACAATAATCCTATTTCTTAAAAGATAGTGCAATGGCAAATAAATCAGCATCTGAAACAGAAGAACAACTCCGGACCGAAAACGAGGAACTGCAACAACGTTTAGCCGAAGCAGAAGAAACTCTTTATGCCATCCGAAACGGTGAAGTTGATGCAATTGTCGTTTCAGGCTCCCAAGGGGCACGGATATTTTCACTCACCTCTGCTGAAACACCCTATCGAGTCATCATCGAAGAAATGAATGAAGGAGCTGCTATTGTATCAGCCAATGGTGTTGTTCTGTATTGCAATCGTCGGTTTGCCGGGCTTGTGTCTATAGCGCCGGAACAAATAGTGGGTTCCTTGTTTAATCAGTTTTTTCCAAAAAACGACATTCAGAGATGTAATGATCTACTGCAAGCTGGTCTTAAAGGGAAAACCGTTGGTGAGTTAACCTTTATAAAAGACAATCATTCCCAAGCCGTCCATCTGCAACTTTCCTTAAGCCCTTTACCTTCCGAACTGTTGGGTGATGTTTGTATTATAGCCACCGATATAACTGATTTAAAGGAAAAAGAAGAAGAATTGGCTCGTTCGCACCAAATTTTGGAACAACAAGTAATTGAAAGAACGAAAGAATTAAATGGATTATTTTCATTGAGCCTTTTAACGGAAAAGTTTGTAAAACTCGAAGATATTTACAATGAGTTTGTGCGTATTGTAGTACCGGATAGTATGCAGTTTCCTGCAAGTGTTATTGTTGAACTCGAAATTGAAAACAGAAAGTATCACAATATTGAAAACTTCAATTTATCATCAATAAGTAAATCTCTGGCTACACCTATCACACTATTTGGAAAGCCTTCAGGATCTTTATCTGTTTCATATGTTGATAATCTGCTATTTATTGGAATTCATGAACAAAACCTTATAAATGCTTATGGCAAAAAAATTTCAAGAATTACAGAAAGTTTCATCTCATTACAGGAACTTAAAAATGAAAGAGAAAAGGCTATAGAGTTCGAAAACAAATTCAGGCAAATTGCTGAAAATATAGATGAAGTTTTTTGGTTGCGGACGGATAGCGAAATGATTTATGTAAGCCCATCATTCGAAAAGATATGGGGCGTTCCCTGCGAGAAGATATATGAAAACCTGCAAATGTTTACAGCGAATGTACATCCTGAAGACAAGGCACTCGTTCAGGGAATCTTTCATTCCAACGAATTTATAGAGAAAGGATTGTTCGAGTATGAGTACAGGATACTAAGGTGCGAAAATCAGGTGCGTTGGGTAAACACTAAAACAGTTCCAATCCTGGATGATTCCGGGCAAATTATCAAACGTGTAGGAACTGCAAGGGATATAACGGAATTGAAAGAAAGGCTTCAGGAATTAATACAGGCAAAGGAAAAAGCCGAAGAAAGCAATAAACTGAAATCGGCGTTTCTTGCCAATATGTCGCACGAAATAAGAACTCCCATGAACGGCATACTTGGCTTTGCCACCTTATTGAAAGAACCTCATCTCTTCGACAATGAGCAACGGGAATATGTTGAAATAATAGAGAAAAGTGGCACCCGAATGTTAAATATCATCAATAATATTGTTGATATCTCGAAAATAGAATCGGGCCTGATGGAGGTGAACCAGACATCGACGAATATAATCGAGCAATTGGAATATGTTTATACTTTTTTCAAACCTGAAACAGACAAAAAGAGATTACTGTTATTCCTTAAAAAAAGCTTATCCACTGCTGAAGCTATCATCACTACCGACCGGGAGAAAGTTTATGCCATTCTGATCAATCTTGTTAAAAATGCCATAAAATACACCAATGAGGGTATGATAGAAATCGGGTGTAAAATTGTAAAGACGCCCGGCGATGCGTCTCTGCAATTTTACGTAAAAGACACTGGTATTGGGATTCCGGCCAACAGGCAGGTCGCAGTATTTGAACGCTTTATACAGGCCGACATTGCCGATGTAAATGCTTTTCAGGGGGCCGGCCTTGGTTTATCAATTGCCAAAGCGTATATCGAATTATTGGGAGGGCGTATCTGGTTGGAAAGCGAAGAAGGGAAAGGGTCAACTTTCTTTTTTTCTATTCCCTATACCCCTTTAAAATATGATGAAAGCACTGACCTTAAGCTAGTTGAAGTCGATGAAATAAAAGGTACGATAGGGAAACTTAAAATTTTAATTGCAGAGGACGATGAAACATCGCAAAGGCTTATGGCAATAGCAATGAAACCATACTGCATAGAAATATTTGAAGCAAAAACAGGTGTTGCAGCCGTTGAAATCTGTCGTAAAAACCCGGATATTGATTTAATACTGATGGATATTCAAATGCCGGACTTAAATGGATATGATGCTACCCGCCAAATCCGTCAGTTTAACAAAAATGTTATCATTATAGCGCAGACGGCTTTTGGTCTTTCAGGCGACCGTGAAAAGGCAATTGAAGCCGGTTGCGATGATTATATTGCAAAACCAATAATTAGGAGCGAATTAATTGCCGTAATAAATAAGCAAATCAGTAAGAGAGAGCAAATTTTGATTGACTATAATCGACAAATTTTAAAGTATATGGCCATAATAAAGACTTGAACGAATGGCAGGTTTTAGAGTAGATTGGAAACATCGTCTTCCGCAATTGCATTCGTGCTGGTTGACAGCTAAGTGCGAAGCAATCTCCCTGAAATACTGAACAAGCTTTGAAAATTTCGTATTCATAATTATTACTGGTTTAATTTGATTCGGAATCAGTTTTTGATGGAATCCACGTATTTGCGCGTGAGATACTTAAGGACTGCATGAACCGGATGGTCTGCATATGCATCCACGTGAATCAAATCCTCCCCAACCAAAGATTCAAATAATTTGACCCTGTCAGGATATTCTTGTAAATAAAAGGTAATTATATCTTTTTTGTGCAGGTTGGTAAGACATATCGCTAGCAATTAGCCATCGTTCCGGTTTTCCGTCCCATCGCCGACAGGTTATTATTTTTTTGCGTCTTGGATTTTATCCGTTACGGGATTAATTTTACGAATGGTTAATGACCTAATTCTTTATTGACGGCAACTTTTTGACCTGTAATTTTAAATTTAGGATTCCAATTTATCTAATTACTGAATCCCTAACACGGTTAAAAAACTATCTGATTTGAATAAATAAGTGGAAGTTTAGCCTTCTAAAATCATGTTTCTTTGTTTTATAAGTTAATAAACCTCCAAAGATGAGAATCATTAGAAATCACGTTTTATTGTTGGCAATAAGCCTTTTGTCTTGCGCAGGTTGTAGGTTTCAATCCCAATCATCAGCAGACGGAAATACAACGAAAAATGGACAACCTATTTACCAAGATGCTCCGTACCTACAGCCGACAAGCGTTAAGTATTATTTTAATGCTTTGCAGCAGATATCTAAAGCTTCTGTGCTCTCAGCTAACCGCGATGGCCAGATTCGGATCTTGTCCGATAGCGGAATTGTCGTTCCTGATAATGGATCCCTCTTTTATGCCGGTAAGCTGATTCCCGACATCTCGTACTCACAAATACTACCCAAAAAGATCAGAGCTATTGGAACTTATCGTAATCAAACTATTTACCTCGATTCGAAACAACTGTTTAGTAATGCGTGGGCCGGTAAACTGCAAATCGATCATAGCTTGCCCAACGCCTCCATCTTTGCAGGAGGTGATGATTTTCATTTCCTAATATCCGATGGTGAACAGTTGACTTATCTTGATCAGGATGGGAAAATAGGTTGGCAAGGAGCACTAAAGGGTGTCTTGCAGATTCATTATGAACCCCTAAAAAAGAGTTTTCTTATTGTTACTACAGATCAGTTAGCGGAATTTTCTCCGGGCCAGACAAAATTGACAGTCATTTATAGTGGTAGTGGAATTACTTGTGCTGCTGTGACTTCCATGGGTGCGATCGTTGTAGGAACTCATAGTGGCTATCTCTGGCTTACTGATAAATTACTGATCTCAGCGCTCCCATGCCCCGATATTACGACGATTAAGGAGGTAAACGGGAAATTGTGGTTTGGGTCTGCTTGGGGAGCCTTTACCCTTAATGAAAAAGGGAAGTACAGCTATTTTGCCCGTGAACGTTGGCTTCCGGGAAATCGGGTGATTGCACTCGAGGCCGGTCCCGAAAATAGCCTGCTTCTCCTTACCGATAAGGGTCTGGGAAAACTCTCATTTAATCCGATGACCCTCGAACAGAAAGCGCTGTTTTATGAAAAACAGGTGCGTGAGAAAAATATCCGCTATGGATTAAATTCCAGCTCTGCCTATCTGCAAAATGGCTACGGGTCAGGCAGAACAGCAAATCAGCCGAGTGATAATTTATGGACCGGCATGTACATTGCAAGCCAGCTTTTTAGATATAAAGTTACCGGATCGGCAGAGGCTAAAGAAAATGCCTATGAAGCTTTTGAGGCGATGGAGCGCTTTCATACCGTAACCAAAATACCCGGTCTCTTTGCGCGCAGCTTTGAGCGTGACTATAAAGTAGAAAACTCCAAAGGGGTCGATTGGAAAAAGAAAGAGCTACTATCCGGTAGTCCTGCGAGTGTGTGGCTGCCTGCTGCCGATCATTCCAACTGGACCTGGCGCTCTACTGCGAGCAGCGACCAGGCAGTGGGACAGCTGTTTGCCCTTACCCTGATTCTGGAACTCTCGGATGATGACCTCTGGAAGGCACGCGCCTTAAAATGCCTCGATAATATGATCGGGTATATCGTTAAAAACGATCTGTATATTCTTGATGTCGATGGCGAACCTACGATGTGGGGTAAATGGAATCCCGATTATGTCAATAAATTTCCCGTCAATGTGGGTGATCGCAAGATAACCTCCTCAAATATTATCGCTTTTCTGCAGACCGCCTACCATTTTACAGGCAAAGAGCTCTATAAGAATAAGGCGATTGAATTGATGACTAAATTTGGTTATCTCGAAAATCTGATGCGCCCATTTGCACAAATCGGACCCAATGGCACTGATGAATTAAGTCAGGTGCTTTCTACTGAGTGGAACCACTCTGACGATGAGATGTACTTTCTCGCCTATTGGGGATTGTATTCCTATGCCTTAGATGGCGATTTAAAGGGGAAATACGAGAGGGCGATTAAAGACCACTGGGAGATCGAGCGACCAGAGAAAAACGCGCTATGGAACTTTACCTACGCCATTACAGGTGCAAAAGAGTTTGACCTTGGTCCTTCCATCGATTTTCTCAAAGATTATCCGATCGATCTTCGAAACTGGGCAATGCATAATTCCCACCGGAATGATATAAAACGTCTGCCTGTCAATTTCAGAGGACAAACAGTAGCGGAGAGGCTTCCACTGAGTGAAACACCTATTTATAGACATAATGGGCAGATCTTTAATCTTGACTCCCAAGGTGATGGAACGTCACTTATCAGTGCCGGAGATACCTGGCTCTTACCTTACTGGATGGGTAGGTACCTGGGGGTGATCTCGGCACCTCTGAATGGGAAATAAAATTTGAGTCATTTGGGTGCCAACGTATTAAAATAAATTTTTTCACTTTGGTGAAATTTGGTGCCTTGGTGTTTTAGTGGCAAAAATGTTAATAAACGATATTAATGAATTACGATCAACCTATGAAAAAGACACTTCTTCTTATTAGTTTAGTTCTTTCTGGTATTTTGGTAAATGCTCAGGAAAAATATGCCATTGGGATGTTTCACTTTAATCTGCAGTATGTTGCGGGTGACTATAAGATTGAAACTAAAATTATTAGAAACTCTGTCTATCCTGTACTTCAGTTCTTTGAGAAAAATCCACAGTATAAATCAGATATCGAGATTCAGGGTTACGCCATCGAGTCGCTTGCCGATGATCATCCTCAGGTATTGGCACTGCTGAAGAAACTCGTAAACAGAGGTCAGATAGAACTTGTAATTGCTCACTATTCCGACCAGTTTTTTATTGCTTATCCTGCCCTTGATTTGCAGAAATCCATCGAGATATCAGATCAAATCCTCACCGATCATGGCATGAAACGATCACGCGTCTTCTTCGGTCAGGAGATTCAGTGGACTCCTGCTTATGCGACGCTTCTCAAAGATAAGTACGACCTCGTGGTAACCAGTTCTGATCCGCATGGTCATTATCGCGGTGCTACCCTTCCGCTGGTTAATATCACCTATGGAAATGACCATATCCTTGGCTTGATAGGGGCGGGAGAGACCAAGCTTGATGGTTTGTGGTGGAACTTCTCATTCCTCGATGATGGTGAGGTATTTAATACCCTCGATTACAACAGTGACTTTAATATTGTTCCCGAACAGGAGAAAAAGAGTATCGATAAGTTCAAACGGCTCGAGAAGGAGGGTTACAAGTTTGTTACGATGACTGAGCTGGCTAATAAAATCAAGGCATTGAAAGGGTACAAAATTCCTGATTATCCTTTTGTGCCCGAAGGGACCTGGAATATGTCTGTGTGCGGACCTTTTATGTGGATGGGCAGACAGCGCACGGGTGTGGAGAAGGATGGGCTCACACGTGCCTTATCGTATCAGATGAGAGGGGTAATCATGATGGCCGAGCGTTTGGTTGATTATGCCGCCGCAAAAGGGCTCGATGTAACGAAGCTTAAAGGGCTAATCCTGGAGGCCTGGAAACATCTTCTACTCTCAGAGGTCTCTGACTCCAGTGGATGGTCCCCGTGGCTCGTTGAGGTTCAATATACCGACAATGAGGTCGCTAATGCGGATCTTATTATTAAGGAGGTTCTCAAAGGGTTAAAAGCTATTTTGCCTATGGATGACCAAAATTATTTGGTCAATACCCAGGATGGGAAGATTGAGCCGGCAGACGCGCAGACTAATAATCCTGGAGCAGTAAGTATACTTCCGATACCTTATGCGGTAAGGGCCCAGAAGTGCACCTCTGTAATTAAGAAGATCAGTGAAAATCTTTATCGTATCGATATTACAGGAGAGCGTCCTGCGGATGGTGCCGTAGAGATTGAATTTAACACCCCTGTGAGCGGACTATGGTATTCTGCTGGATCAGGCGAACATTGGGCAGTTGAGATCCCCACAGACCTTAAAAACGACCCGGCTTTTACCCTCTCCAATGGATTTATCTTTCTCAACAATGGGTATAGCCTGATCAAGGATTGTTCTGTCGAGCATATCGCAGCAACCTGGAAGATGAAAGAACAAAAGCTCGTTTTCCGCGAAGAGCTGAATAAAAATAATCTGGAGATGAATATGCGTTTTTACCTCTTGAAAGGGGCTGTGAATGATGGGCTAAAATTGGCAAACAGACTAAATACCTGGCCTTCGTATAAGCTCTCCTTCGCCAAATCAGGGATCACCTACCTAAAGATGATGCCCGAAAACTGGTAATGTATAATTACAGAGGTATTAATTCGATTCCAGCCAGAAATTCGATGTTGAAAGAATCGTAACATTATTTCCTTAACCGGGACTGTGAGATACTGAATTAACGTGACGAAGTTTTGCAAATCAGATCAACTATTCCGATTGTGCAGGGTTGGTTATGTCAGCCCAACTATATTGTTCATCGAATCAGTAAGCCTTCGAGAATCCAATTGGCTGAGTTCCGTTTTAATGAGTTAGGGTGCTCTTTCAACGCTCGGGTCAATGCTTGAATTGGTATAAAAAAAGAGAAGCTGCCTCGTTAGGGGCAGCTTCTCTTCGCGTATTTAGAATTGGGTCTAAACTAAAGACCTAAGTCGGAATCTCCTTTAGGTTATAAACCTGCAGGATTTGTAGTAAGTATAGCCTCGAAATAAGGTGTTGGCCATCCATAATCCATACTTACAGTAGCAATGCTTTGTCCTGATTGTATAAAATCGTAATGGATGGTCCATACAGGATAAGCTCCGGTATTGTCCAGCGTTCCAGTGCCTGAGATAGAATACTCTGGTTGAACTTTACCTCCATACGTAGTCTTGCAATACTTCTGAAGAGGAATAGTAAGGGTGTTTCCTGAAACAGTATAGGTTAACGTACCACCAGAAACAATGGTTTCTCCCCACCAATCGTGCATCCAACCAAATCCTAATCCAGTCATTGTTTTTTTAGTACAATCCTCAATTGAGGTAACCTCACTTGGCCAGTCAGTAGCATCAGTTCCTTGATATGTAATCGTTGAAGGTTCCATATAGGATACTTCTCTGTCAACAGTATATTGGGATCCAACTTTTTTAACAGTTGCAAGATAAGTACGATATTTACTACAAGGATTTTCGTTGGTCATAATATTGGTATACTCCAGCTTATTATCAATCATCCCTGTTTGGGCAAATTGAAGTGAAAGACTTAAGGTAATCGGACTGTTGAGATCTCCTGCATAAATAGTAGAATAGATATCTACACCAAGAACATAATCGCCATCAGGTAATCCTAAGAAGCCTCTGTAAACTTCAGCCGAAGATCCATCATCAATGATATCAACAACCGACAGGTCACTTTTCTTTAGGATCAATAGTCTCAGGTCAACTACATCATCAGCAGCTAAATCTACACCTATTGCGCTAAGAACATCTGTTTCACATTTCAGATTTACAGTCATTTTTGGATTTGATCCATTGATTGCTGTAAAATGATATGTGTCACTCGTGGTTGTGATCCCTTGAGCATCGGTAGTAACAACTTTCCAATAATATGTTACTCCATCTTCAACGGTAACTGATTTTGTCGTTGCAGAGAGTCCTTTCTCCAGTAAAGCGGGAGATTTTGATGCTCCATAATAGAGATCCCATACTGATTGGCCTCCCTTAGTTTCAGCCGCCCATTTTAGATCAATGGTATTCCCGGTAAAGAAAACAGTTCCATCAGCGCGCACAACAGGTAAGATTGATGTGGGTTGGGCTGCTGTATATTTTACATTAACCGGAAGTTCGCTTTTTGTACAGCTTTGGAACGTAAATAAGCCAAAAGCTATAAGTAGCGTAACAAAATATATATTTCTTAATTTCATAGTACTATTTTTTACTTTTTGGTTAATACTTCCATGATTTCGCGCCATGCTGCACCATTGTTATAATGATACCTCAATACAAATTTCTTTGAAGAAGGGTCATAATAGTTAAATGTTACTCCTTGGTCGAAGGTCAACAGATCATCGCTCGTGTCAAGTTGAGCCACTACCGCAGGACCAACGGAAGGATTAGAATTAACGATTGTGACTTTATTAACTGTTTTACCACCTACTACAATCGTTTCATCTTGAACGGTTATTTTGATGAAATAAGCTCCTGTTGCTGGATCAGCAAGGTCAGCTAACCCCAATTCGCAGGTATTCTTATTTACAGTTAACAGCTCTTTATCGTTATCAAGTGCTCTACTAGAAGCAGCCGTAGGATGCCTAAAATAACCATCGTTCGAATAAGTGCCTTCAAATTGGTTTGCAATTGGCAATGCAACTAAGTAGGACTTCATATTGGCGGTCGTCATAATGGTAGCAGGCGATACCGATTGAATAGAAACGGCTAACATATAATTTCCCGAAAGTTGAACGGTATCTGCTCTTGCTACTTTAAAGCTTGCAATGCCTGTTCTTGCTCCGGCAGCAATAGTAACCGTAGGAGTTATAAGCGTAGCGGAAGGAAAGGGCGAATAAATTTTATAGATTGGATCGCCATTTGCTGCCGTATCTCCTGATGATTTTGAAGCTGCCCAAGCAGACTCTTCAAACGCAGCAGCTTTAAGGGTTGCATTATACGCAGCGATTGCAGCGTTGTCAAATGCAAGATTTACCGTTGTTGCTGTTTTTGGAACTGCATCAGAAGCGATATTAACCATAAAAGTAAATGTCACTTCATCTGCAATAGGTTGTACACTATTGGAGTGAAAACCAGGGCTAAAGACTGTAGCATACATTTTCCCAGCTACACCTGCCGGCCAGTAATCTGCATTGTCTTTAAGGCACGATTGAAATAGTATTACACCGGCCAGGAGCGTTAGAATTACAAGTATTTTATTTTTCATGTTTTTCATGTTTTAATGTAAATTAATAAACTAACGAGTCTGCCAGAATATCTTGGATGTAAACGCATCAATCGTTCCAACAGCTACTACGTTGGCATTATTTACTGTAATCTCAGTTTGCGGATATAGTAAACGAACAGGTGGAGTCCCAGGTCCTGATTTGGCTGGATCAACACTGAAATGCAGGAAGTTAGGATAGCCCGTTCTGCGATAATCGGTCCATACTTCAACAGGAGCTACACCATTTAAAGCAGCCCATTTTTGTGTTAGTATTAATTGTAATTTATTAGATGCAACATCAAAATTTACCGTTGCATAGGCTGATGCAAGAAAATTGGTAGCTAATCCACTTGCTAATCCCATGTGAACAAAAGAACGGGTAACCGCTTTTTCGTATAGCGCTTTCGCATCTCCAGAAATTAAATTCCGTTGGGCTGCCTCAGCCTGAATAAATAAACTTTCAAAATCTGTTAATATTGGTGCAGATTTTTTTGCATTTCCTATCATGGTCCCTTCTTCTTCTGAACCATCAGAATTCTTAATGTATCCAAGTTTTGATGTTGAAGCTGATTTAACTAAATCATCAGGAAGCTTGCCAAATACATTCCCGTCAAAAGCAGGAGCAGAAGGTGGTGACGTATAGGAATTGTAAAAACGTGATAACCGTGGATCATTTACATTTTTATAAAAATCGACAGCATCTTTACCCGCAAAATAGTAGGAAATACCATCAGATTGAGATGTGCCGGCTGCACTATAGAAAGTTTCATAAAAGGGATTCATCTTACCTTCAGAAACACTAAAACCAGGATTTGCAAGAGCTCCTTCGCCTGATCCTATATATCCTACTGATGATGTTGATGCAATAGCACCAGAGATATAAGATGTAGCTCCGGATACATCAGCCTGATGTACCAATATCCTTAATTTTAATGTATTTGCAAATTTTTGCCATAATGACATATCTCCAGCGTAAATGATATCGCTCGACCCTGAAATAGGAATAACAGATGATGGAGCATTTCCAATCAGATTTATTGCTGAATCCAACTGAATCACCAAATCTTTATAGATATTTTTCTGGTCATCATATTTAGGCTTTAGAACCGAAGGGGTCTTAAAGGCTTCTGAATAAGGAACATTACCCCAGCAGTCAACAAGATTTTGAAATATATAAGCTTTAAAAATCTTGGCTATTGCTACATAATAAACATTATTAGCATCCAGTTTTCCACTTTTTTCAATAATGTCTAGGTTATTACCAACTGTATAGAACTCAAGAAACGCACCTTGGTAGTTGCTATTGAGCAGTTTGTACTGAACTAAGTTCTGTGGTTGAGAATATCCCGCGCTAATAGACCACATACCATGCCATAGGTACACAAATTCAAAGCGTCGTGGATTATTCATCGTATTGGATACTCCATTTAATGCAGCGGGTAACAATAAACTTACTTCAACCTTTGAAGCAGTATTGGGATTTTTTTCGTTTACGGAAAGAAAATCTTTACAAGAACTTCCCAGAAAAACGAGCGCCACCAATAATATTAGAATAGTATTCTTCATATCTTATAAATTTTAATATTAGAAAGTAAGTTTTACACTAAAACCATAAACTCGTGTCGGAGGTGTCTGGTCTTCAGTTGTATAACCAACAGCATTACTCGTCGCTGCTGAAGTGTTAAATTCAGGATCAGTCCATACATTTGTTCTTGGACGCCACATTGCAAGGTTTCTCCCTACGGCAGAAATCTCAGCTGTTTTTAGAACTTTTGTACCGATCCATTTTTCAATAGGCAAATTGTAAGATAAAGATACTTCTCTGAGTTTCCAAAATGCAGCACTTGTTACGTATGTGCTATTTACATTGTGATAATCCGAGGATACCCAAAATGCTCTTCCTGCATTGGTTACAAGAACATTTGAATTTGGAGTGTATGTCCCATTCGAATTCTGAATTACAGAATTGGGTATTACAAATGGTTGACGACCATTAAGTGCAGAATGTTCAGAAATACCAGTAAAGTCTAGTGCATTACCAACTGCATTAAGAATATTGTTTCCAGAACGATAATCCGCTACAATATTTAAGGTAAAACCTTTGTATGAGAAGTTATTGACAATACCAAAAATATGATTTGGATTACCATGTCCCATCTGAACAAGTTCAGGATTTTTCTTTGGTAAACCGGTAATTTCATCTACTATGATCTGTCCGTTTGGATCTCTTAGAACATCAGTAACTTTTATAGCGGGAAATTGTTGCCCAACTACAGCATACGAAGCACTAAGATTTACTCCATCAGTTACAGGTAATTCATCTAATCCAGGGAAAATCGAAAGAACTTTACTCGTATTATAGGTGTAGTTTAAATACATATTCCATGCAACACCACCTAGATTTAATAGGGGAGTAAATTTAATATCGGTTTCTAATCCTTTTGTTTCAAGTTCCCCAGCATTGATATAAGCTGAATAATAACCTGTTGATGCCGAAATAGATGCCGGTATCGTTTGATCCTTTGTATTGGATTTATAAACGTTGGCCTCGATATGTATTTTATTTTTAATTAAACTCAGTTCAAAACCACCCTCAACCTCATTGGTTAACTCGGGTTTTAAAGTTGGATTACTTAATGTTGTACTTATTCTAAATCCGGCAGTTGATCCGAAAGGGAAGCCTGGCCCTGCATTGTAGGAAGGAATTGTAGCATACCAGTTGGATAGTGAAATCTGTCCGGTTTTTGATACACCGCCCCTAACTTTTAAGAAGGATATGATCGGCCCTTCTTTTAAAGCTGGAAACATATCAGATAACACAAAACTTAAATCAACACCCGGATAAAAGAATGAACGGTTTTCTTTCGTTAATCTTGAATCCCAATCATTACGTGCCGACATATGAAGGAAAGCATAGTTCTTATAGCCTAACGTTAAGTCTGCAAACGCTCCAATAGAACGTCTTTCCAAAGTGTTTTGACTTACATAAGGTTCTCCTACACGATTGCTGATATTATACAAATTCGGTATTACTAATGCTGATGCTGCATCAGCTATACTTGTATATCTTGAAGCAAATATGGTATTCCCCAAAATGAGCTTGGTTGAGAAGTCTCCAAAATCTTTGTTGATTTTTGCAAGGAAATCGTTTGAAAGATTGATCGTCGAAGACATATAATCACTTGAACTACCGGAATAGGGAGATGTTACTCCCATATGTCCTTGACTCCATGGATCACCATGCGAATAAGCATTGTAAACGGCTCCGTCTTGATAGCTATTGTAATTGGTTGTATTGTATATTATACCACTACGGTTCGAAAATTCTAACCAATCAGCAGCTTTAAAAGACAAATTCATTGAACCTAAAAGGTCATTCTTTTGGTTTTTCTGGCGTGAGTGAGCAATTTGCCAGTATGGATTAGGATAATAAGCATTGAAATAACCATCGACTGCAGCAAATGGATTATTCACAATGTCTTTATAGGAGGTAAGTGGAACATGTGCTGGCGTATTTAAAACATTCCAGTAAACACCCCTGCCTTGGTTCATATCCCCACCGGAAACATTGGTATTGGTCTGCGTAAGGCCCAGAGTGAAATCAGTGCCAAATTTACCATACGATTTTCCTGCAGACATGCGTACGCCTGACCTTCTGTTCTTATCGCCTGGAATAGTTCCTGTCGTCTTAACATCCTGTGCCGACAGATAAAAATTACTGGTTTCATTACCCCCACTGTATGAAATATCATTCTGTGAAGTAATCCCAGTATTGAAGAAATTATTTTTCTGATTTTTAACGGCACTGTATGGAATCATCTGGTAGGAACCATCGACTAATTTACCTCCTAAGATTCGCATCGATCCATCATATTCTGGACCAAAACTTTGATTTTCATAAGATGTATAAGGATCAGTGTTTCGGTCTGGACCAATCCACATGGTGTAGTTATTATCCGAATTTCCAAGAGTCTCTCCTGAACCTGATCCAAATCGAGTTTGTAGGTTCGGTAGATATGAAATTTGTTCAAATGTAGTCGTGTTACTAATCTTAATAGTAGGTTTTTGAAGTCCCCCTTTTTTTGTAGAAACAATCAATACCCCATTCGATGCGTCATTTCCATATAAAGCAGAAGCACTTGCACCTTTCAAAATATTAACACTCTCTATATCATTAGGATTTATTGAATTCAAGTAAGTAGCACTTACCGGAATACCATCCAAAACAACTAAAGCCTGGTTTGAAGCAAGAAAGTGACGATTACCTCGCAAGGTTATTTTAGTTTCAGGATTAACTCCATTATTAATCGTATTAATTTGTAACCCGGAAACTTTAGCAGTTAAACCATTCATTACGTTAGTCGCGCCAGCCTGCGTAATCTGTCTATTATTTACAGTAGCAGTTGCATAACCTAACTCTTTAGCCTGTCGTTTAATGCCAAATGCCGTTACAACAACCTCGCTAACTGAAAAATTCTCAGCTTTAAGTTTAATCTCATAATTTGATGAATTGGTAATCGCTACATCAGAGGTAGCCATACCCACAAACGAAACGAGTAATGCCTTTGCACTTTGAGGAACTTTAACTGCAAACTTCCCCTCCATGTCTGTGACAGTTCCTAGTGTCGTGCCTTTTACGATGACCGAAGCTCCCGGAATGGAACTTCCATCTTCGCCGGAAGTCACAGTACCCGAGAGTTCCCTGGTCTGTGCAAATAGAACTTGCAATCCTAAAAAACCTAGAAAAGCAAGCAACAGCGAAATTTTCTTCATAGACTAAGATTTAAGAATTAAAATTTAATTTAATATAACTAGTTATTCAAATTTAAGAGTTTAGGTGCTACACGTGATAAATCAAAAATCGTGTTATGTCTCTTATTTTACTCGTCTTTTTTATCTTTTGTGGCTGATAAAAACAATCCTTTGCGCTTTAATTTAAAACGGCACAATAGTTAAAAAATGTTACTTAGTGCAAATATATTTAAAGAAAAATGTTTTGCAATACTTTTGTAATATAAAATTTCAAGGAAAATTCAAAGTTTTATAACTTTTGTCATGTTTTATGCCGTACAGAAATTAAACACTAAGTTTAACTCATTCAATATCAATAAAATATGTAGCCTTGTGCCTTGGTTGTATAAATTAAGTAGAAACGATAAAAATTAGCTAAAGAATAGCGAATAACTGATCTAATCGTGAAATCAGGGAGGTTTGGACCTTTTTTTTGTAATTATTTTCTGAGTCTGGGACTAAAATTAAAGGTGAACCTTGAAAAATATTACTCAGAATGGGTTTTGAGATTGATAAAAATAGCCCTTCGAAATCTAGTTTATCCATTTTGGGATTAAAAAATATCTGATCGATACCGAAGTCTCTTGCTCCCAGAATATCTGCCTCCCACGAATCTCCAATCATCAGCGTGCTTTTCTTTGGCGCATTTATCGACTTCGCGGCATATTCAAAGATCTTCTTTCCGGGCTTTGGTGTCCCAATCTCCTCTGATGTAATTACCTTATCGAAATATTTTGTTAGTTTAGATTTGTGGATTTTGTCATACTGAACCTCTGTAAACCCATTGGTAATTACAGCTATCTTATATCGTCCATAGAGATGCTCAAGAAGTTCACGTGCCCCTTCAACAAGCTGGGTTTGATTTACCATCTCTTCCAGATAGATGTCATTTACCTCGTCCCCACCAATGGCTAATGGTGTTCCATTTCTTATAAATGCTGCCTCAAAGCGTTCAACACGTAATACCTTTTTAGTTACTTGCCTTTTCCTATAGAGATCCCATAGTCGCTCATTCTCTTCGCTATAGATCGTAAAGAAATCTTCGTACGGACCAATTACAGAGAGCAGATTTAACCTTTTTAAAGTGTCATAGAACGCCTCGTAAGAGTTCGAGCTGAAATCCCAGAGTGTATTGTCTAAATCAAAAAAAAGATGTGTGTATTTTTTTGTAATCATTAATCAGTTAAAAATATTTTTAACCTATTGTGCCCTATGTGCCTATTGTGTTTCTTTTTTCTTTCACCACATTAGGCACACTAGAGCACAATAGAAAAGCACAATAGAAAAGCCTATCAAAACCTATGTGTCCTATGTGTCTATTGTGTTTCTTTTTTTTTCACCACATTAGGCACACTAGAGC
>CAIVMQ010000036.1 GCA_903907075.1 uncultured Bacteroidia bacterium | reverse complement strand
TATTGTGTCTATTGTGTTTCTTTTTTTCACCACATTAGGCACATAGCTCACATTAGAAAGGCACACTAGAAAAAACCTATTGTGTCCTACTGTGTCTATTGTGTTTCTCTTTTTAAATGTGTCCTATTGTGTCTATTGTGTTTCTTTTTTTAAATGTGTCCTATTGTGTCTATTGTGTTTCCTTTTTTCATCACATTAGCATTAATGTAATTTATAAACTGTGCTTCTGATCTCTGCAAGAGTGCCTACAATCACATAATAATCATATTCATAAACGCAATTCTTCGTTAACATTGCTTGTCTGATTGGTGCAATATATGATGTTGAGCCATTTGTAGCTTCGCCGCCTATTGATCCTGCAAGGCCCGCCAGAAATTTAGTGCAATTTGGATTATAGATTCCCATTCCCCATAGGTTACCATCCACGAAGGCCATCCAATGCTCTGTTACATTGGGATAGATACCCCAAAATCCGCTTGCGAGATTGATCACTTCAGGATTGTCTAAAGGGGCATTGGTATATGGAGCAGCACCCAGGTAGGTGTAAAGGTTTTTTAATGCAGAGATGGGGTAAACAGCGGGCAGCTCCTGGTCATTAACGATGCTGTCGCCATAAATTTTGTCGGACCGGTGACAGGTTAATTTGTTATGGACTTTCAATACCGAACCCTCCAGGGTAGTCCACTGCTCCATCTCAGCCTCTGCCGGACGATTATTCATATCCCACTGCATGGGGATGCATTTTACGTACAGCTGAAATCCTGTTTTTTTAAAGTCGAGTATCTGAGCTCGATTACGGTTATAGTCACCAACCTGAATGGGATTCCAACTCCAGGGAGACCAGGCAGGAGATTGCCCTTCGGCCTTGCGATCGATACTCTTCCCTCCGTAATAGGATTGTTGGATATAACGACCTTCATCTGCAATGTTGACAATACTGCGCGAGGATCCTGCTTTTGAAAGATATGAAATAGCCCCACCACGCGTTAGATCAAGTTTTAGAGTAAGTATTCCATTTGTAATTGTTGAAGCGCTGTCTTTATCCAGAATTTTTATCTCAGGAACCGGTACGATTGGTTTCAGCGACTGACTTTTAGCGCAGAAAGTAACAAGTATGGCCACAAATACTAAACTCAGGATTTTTTTTGTCATTTATAGAATTTAAACTGTCATTAAATTATTTGGCACTCTCTACTGATTTGTGAAATGCCAGTCGATGAGGCTCTCCAGCTTCTGCATAATGAGTAACCTTCTCTCGCTTGGCGATTTCACAGAATTTAGAGTAGCTGCCATCGTATTTAGCAAGGGTCGGATTCCGTTTGCATTTTAAGTATAATATAGGGAGAGAGGCCATCTCAACACGTTTAAGTATTTCGTCATTGTCTGCCACTTTTACGGCTTGGTCAAAGAGTTCGAATGACTTTCGAATAAACTCATCCGAGAAAAGGGGATCTTCGGGTGTAGTACCAAAATGAATATGGGTTTCAGGGGTAACACGGTCCTGCAAAAGATCGAAATATTCCCTGATTACCTTACCCGAACGACCATAATAGCCAAACATAAAATCATTAATTACGCTTTCGGTATTGCAAGTTGGATTCCATAACAGCCGAGAGATTAGGTACGATTTTAACTCAGAGAATTCCCCTCCTCTGCTTTGGTAGGCTGCTTGTTCCATGATCCCAATGGCATTATTCTCACTCAGAGTTTGGATATTGGGTTGAAGAACTTTAAAGTTCGGATACGGCATCACATAATGGCTGAAATTAACCACGTAATCCCAAATGTAAAGATGAGGCGCTAATGACGACCATTTCTTTAAATCATCGAGAAATGACTTGTTCTCAGGACATGTTTTAAAGTCATGGGCAAAGCAACATTCAATGCTGCAAAGGCGCACAACCACATTGTTACGGGGATGGATGCTCGTTGGGGGCGTGCGGGTATATTGATAGGCAAGGGTGCCGATAAATTTATCGGGAAACTCCTTCTCAACAGCCTCTGCCACTTGATTCACAAACCAGATCATAAGTCCTGATTCCGTCCCTTCTTTTTTAACAATAGCCTGGCATTTGTCACATTGGCATTGATTGTGCCAATCGTTTTGTGAAACATCGTAGATTAAGTATTCGGGACTTTCGCGCATCCGTTTTTTGATCCGTTCAATAATAATCTTTAGTACATCAGGATTAGTGATGCACAATTGTGCTCGTTCGAAAATTCGCTTACCGTCAATAAGGCTATAATATTCGGGGTGTTTAGCGAAAAATTCTTCAGGTGGTATTAGCGGATAAAAGGTATGCACTGCCCAATAATTTTCTGTTCCCCCAATCTGAGGATTTGACTTACTGAATCCTAATGTGCCATTCATGCGATTACGGGCCGCCCATATTGGGTCAAAAGCCTCGAAATAAAAGTCATTACGTACTCTGATTCCGGGTTTTTCAGAATGGTCAATCCAAGTAAATGAATACTCTTTTCGTGTTGGAATAATACTCACCTCAGTAGTATACCATCTGCAGCCAAGCTCATTCTCGAGGTAGGCCATAACCCCATACATACTTCCGCGTGCCTTCCCGCCATAGATTAATATATCGGCACCTAAAGTGCAATAGCGGAACGATTCATCCAGGTTCGCGGGTGCTTTGGCACCTGTCTTGGTCTTGATCAGCTCATTATATCCAATTATAATTTGAGGTCCAGAATGTGATTCAGAGAGATTTTCGATTGGTAATTCTGCGCCACCGATCTCTTTGATCCAGTGCTGAAGCTCTTTGGCTGCCCATCGCTCTGATTCTGAAGCATCTTCACTAAGAGCTATTCGGTAGTCCGATTTTGCGTCCGAGAAAAGCATGTGATTCACCCTTTTGCCTGCAAAGAAGGGTATTGCCTGGGTTAACTGTGCACCGTTTTTTAAGCTTATTTTGATTGAAGAGCTATAGGCTTGGTAATTTTCCGATTTTAGTTCAATTGGACCACAAAAATTAGTGCTGCGCTCAACATTTTGAACCGATTCCATTTGACTGTCCTTGACCTCAATTGATACATTTTTCACCAATTGTTGCAATACCGGATTCAGAAATTTTGAAGTTAGATTTGCTTTCCCATCTTCACCGGCAGAGATATTAAATAGCTCCCCTTTTTTCAATAATTCGGTAGTCGAAAAGGGCTTAAATCGAACGCAGTATCCCCATTGATTGGCGCGCTGCTCCACTTTAAGCAAGATGGTATTCGTCCCTTTTTTAAGTGCTACCGGGATCATATCATCATCGGCAAACAGTCCGCGTCGTGGGGCATAGTCCCAAATTTTAGAGCCATTAACCCATAAAGAGCCACCATCGTTGGTGCCAAAACAGATTAGCATGGTCTGTTCATTAGCCGACTGAACTTCGGTATAGGCATAAGCTACTAAATTGGGATCTTTGGATAATACCTTATCTAATCGGATTGTTGAATCGGGTGAATTGTAAAGTTTCCATTTTGCCGATCCGTTAGGCAATCTTAGCACATCACCATCCTTAATCGTTGGATTCTGCTCACCACCGACTTTCAAAAGAAAATCTGTTGAATACTTAATCAGGTGACCCCATGAGTCAGCGGGATCTTCGGACTCCTGAAGATGAATAGGTCCACAAATTAGCCACGATTTAATCCATTGTCCGGCAACAACCTGCTGTTGAGCCAGGGGTGAAGCGATAGTTGTCGCCTTTAGTACGAATACTAAAATAGCGACCAGGAGAAATGATTTGCCCATGATACGATGATTTAGGTTTTAAATTAGCGCATTAAGTTAATCTCTAACTTACGCTTATTAGTGATTTTTTGAACAATGTTAGTTTAGTTTTTAATTATCCAGATCTCAGCTACCTGAGAACCGCGCTCCCCTTCACCCTTATCGTCATCGCCACACGACCAGGTAAAGGTTACTTTCCCATCCTGAGTAACCTCCTTGGGAAGAGGGAATTCAAATAATGGTTTCGTTCCCATTCGGATATAATCATGGATCTGTACCCCATCTGCCATGAGCTTCATTTTAGAGCGAAAACGACCGGTATAGGCAATACGCAAGGTGTAAGTGGCTGTCGGGTCAAGGTTGTCGTACTCCATTTGCAACGGTGTGTCGTAAAGGGTGTTAATTTGATTCATCCAGGCCAATGGGGTAGTCTGTCCTTCGAAGCCTTTTGCAACGATCTCATGAACCCAGTCCTTGCCTGATAATCCCACGCCAAAACTTACGCGAGGCGATTCTAAACTTCCCGGATCTTCGGACCAAGTTTTCTTTGCTATTACGCGCTTCCAGGCCGAAGGAGAGCCGAAATTATCGTAGAAACCACCGGGACCGGGATCGGTGCGATGCAGCATCTTCTCAATTGCAGCAAGCTTATCCCCTTCACTACTTAATTTATCAATTCGTTTTAACTGATCAAGGATCCATAAGGCATCATTTAACGGAATGTCTATGTTGTCAATAAAGTTCCCCCGTCCACTCATCGCATGATGTTTTTCGATTGTCAACTGCGAGCCAAAGCTGCGAAACAGAGAGTCGGCAAGGGCATAACAACGTGCTTTTAATTCGGGCGAAACTTGTTTCTCATGAGCTAAAGCGAGGGTATTACGCACCTGGGTAAAAGCCTCTTTTGATCCTAGTTTATTCGCGCTCTCGAGGGTATTACGGGCTTCGCGTTCCAAGGAGGTTTCGTAGATTAGTCTTCGTTGGGTGTAACCATCAAAATAGGCCCTTATTAATCCGCTTTGGAACCGGGGATTGCTCAGTACATTATCGGAAGCACCCTTCTCCATCGCTTGCCATTGCTGCAGTGTGCTTTGCACCTGATCGTTAGATAGCAAAGGACCCCGGATATTTTTTTCTAATGAAAGTAGTCCTTGAGCCACTCCTTCGGTATAGTTGGATCCAATAAAGTAACGGGCGTAATCGCGCAGTGTTTCCAGTACAGGTGTCGAAGGATTCCAGTCCTGATCGCTCCACACAAATTTATTCACGTCGTCGTTAGTACCTTCAGAATAGCTGATACTACCTTGGGCTAACTGGGCGTAGAAATTATGGATATACTTCTCATCCTCAGGTCGTGGATTGATACATTCGCGACCCAGCGTCATGGCATAGGCGATATCCCAGTCCGGCACTGGAAACTGACTGCTATAGCTATGGGTAATATCGGGATAAAGTCGGATTGGTATTGAGGGTTTGATTAATTTTTTTACTTCGGGCAGCGGAGTTTTAATCCACGGACCATATACGACACCTCCAAACCAGTCATATTGCTTGTTCACATGCGCATAGAATTTGGCATACCACTCTTTGCTGGGTTTAAATACTTGCGGAGAGACCCAGATCTTCGCATTTGGATGATATTTATGCAGAACGACAGCCTCTTTTTCGAGCCAGCTAAACAAAACATCGGGTTCAAGATCTCCGGGATCGCCGGCAGGGACAAAGAGCGCATCAAGTTTAGGTAAGACACTAAATATTTTCTCCCGCTCATCGAGTTCCACTTTAATGGAATCAGGAGAGGTGTAATTGCTCCCCATATTAGGATACCACATCCACACGTCGAGGCCATAGGAGCTGCAAATTCTCGATTGCTCTGCAATCATCTTTATGGCAGGCATTTTCATGTTTACACTTGTTGCATCATCGTCGGTGCGGGGAGGCATAATCTCGATGCTGTTAACACCGAAAATCGTCAGATCGCGAATGTAGCTGTCGTATTGGGCAACTGTCCAGGCATCGTAGGCGTTCGTTTTTGGCCTGTAACCCAGTTGATGACCTCGGATTGGATACACAGGTGTTGACGAGATTGTCAGATTTGCGGGTATCAGAGCGATGCCATCGTGCATCTCCATCTTCCGCAGTAGCCTACCCACGCCATACAATGCTCCCCGTTCATCATGACCTGCAATAACTACCATTTTATTTTCAAGCAACACAATTTTATAACCATCTTTTCCTGTTGCTGTTAATTTGTGTATGGTGGCTTTAGCACTTTCTGAAAGCTTGTCTAGTTTGTCTTCAACTCCAATAACGATGAGCGGATTTACATCGTAAGCTAATTTATTAACTAATTTTAGAGATACCTTGCTCCGTTTTTGAATCTCTTCAGTTAACACCTGCACAGCCTTTTGAAGCTGCTTATTTTGTTTGTCAGGCTGAAAGATTGACGCTTTGGAAAAATCGATCGATTGCCCTTTCGCGATTGAAACCAAAAGCATAAAGGAGCATAGAAAAGTAATAAGTCGTTTTTGGTCCATTTTTTTATCTTTTATGTTTAACGTTTAGTTCAATGGATGGTTTGGAATAGGATAATTTTATGAAGATAACTTTTTTTGCTCATCGGACAATCTCAATTACAATCTCTTCTATCCGTTGCCATAGTTAAGATCTATTTTTGAAAGGAATATTTAAACCCTTCATTAGTTTTACCTCCTGTTTTAAATACTACAGCCTCAGAAAGATAGATGTTTGTCCCTTCGGCTTCGGGACGTTTCTCATTTTTTACCACAATACGAACGGTATGTTTTCCCTGCGGTAGTTGTGTGATCATAAATATACAGGTATTTCCGGGTGACTGATGTGAGAAGTTAAAGTAGCAGTCGATCGTTCTAATCATCCTTCCATCAACAAAAATATCTGCCTTTCCGCAGTTGCGATCCCAATTACCGGCTATAGATACGCCAGTTCCCTCAAAGGTAAACAAGGCCTCATCGCCGGCGGTGGAGCTAAATCGAGATTGCGGAATGGTATCTGCTTTGAACTTGGTTTCCCATTTCCCTTTAAATTCCCACCCATGATTCTCAAATGGGGTTATGCGTCGATCGAAAAGAAGTTTCGGAAACGAGACTTCCAGATCCCCTGGTCTTGCCGGCTGAAACTTAATTGTTAAGCCCTCATCTGAGGCTTTACCTCCGTTGCGGACGGTAATCTCCTTGGCATATCTTATTGTATTATCAACCGTCTTCGTGAAGGAGTAGTTGGTATTATCGAAAAGCGAATCGCTGATAGCCAAAACATGATCGCGATAATCTTTCGGAAAGGCTTTGAACCCTTTCATAACCCCGAGTACCCCTAAAGCACTTGAAGGATTGCAATCAGAATCCTGACCACAACGGGTTGCGATCTCCATTGTTTTTAACGCATCACCTTCACCGTATAGCAACCCAAAAACCAGGTAGGCACCATTGAGTTTGGCATCGATATTATAGCTGGATCCTGCACCGCAGATATCCGTATTACCCCATTTTTTCTCGAGCTCACTCCAGGCGGAATGCCAATCGGTTGGGTAATGGTCATGCAGAAGTAGTACATCATTTACAATCTTTGAATAATCACTCTGTGCAGGGATGGACTGTAGCGCATTTTTTACAATTGTCACCATATCGGTTTCAAAATAGGCCTCCGTATAAAGAGCCGCAATGAACGCACCTCCGTACACGCCATCGCCGTAGTTCATAATGTGGCCAACTTTATTAGCCATGGCAAGGGCTGTCTGAGGCATTCCCGGACAGATCAGTCCGATGTAGTCGGCTTCTATTTGAAAATCGATGTCATCGGCGTGCGAGTTATAATCGGGATGACCCGATTGTGGAGGGAAGATACTATCGTAGAAATTCTTTCGTGACTGCACATTGGCATGCCAAAGCTTGTAACCCGACTTAGCAAAGAGTTCCTGGAATTTTTTCGCCGGGGCATCGATGCCATAGTGATCCATGGTCATCATAAAGGTGAGCTGCACATAAATATCATCCTCCAAGAGTGCAAGATTAGTCTGTGAAGGGGTCCATTTTATTGAATCTTCTAAGGTGAATCCATGAGCCACAAATTCAGTGGGAGTGCCATAGCTTACCCCAATCATTTTTCCTGCCCATCCACCGGCAATCTTATCTTTTAATATTTCGATGGGAATTGTACGCTCAACACGATCTGTTTTTACCTGGCACGATGCAAGAACGAATAGAAATAGGATGATAAGATTGGAGAATAGTTTCGCTATCATTTTAGTCTAGTGTAGTTTAATCAAACCCCAGCTTTTTAGGATTAGAAAGTTGTAAAAAAGGCAGTCATCGATAACCAATGACTGCCTTTGAAGTATTATTTTGGATTAATTCCGAAGTAAAAGTTTTTTGTCGTTAGCGACAAACATCCGGGTGCTTTGTGTGTAATCAGGTCCGAATGGTGATTTGTATTTCAGATCGACGTAAAACGCTTTGAATCCCGTTTCAGGTACTTGAACCTGTACGGTAATCTCTTTCTGATTTGGGGCGTTTAAGCTTGATCCAGACCAATGCTCATCTCTGAAATCCTGATCCTTTGAATCGGCACTCCAGATCAACGCATCAACGAGAATTTCAGGTGTTGATGTGATCTTAAGGGTTATCGTTCTATTATCTTGTGAAATCGTATAATTACAGATCGGATATTTACCGTTTGTTACTGTTGTTCCCATAAAGGCACTTAGTGTTGCAAACGCTTTTTTCTTATCCCCTAAGTCGTGCGCCGCATTTGGGGTATAACAGATATGGTTGTCGCCGGGAATGCTGTCGATGTAATTCTTGACTGCATCGGCAGGCCAATAGGGGTCGTTTGTTCCCATGAAAAGCATCTTAGGCATCGTTAAGGTTTTACGGTAGGAGTAAGGATCAACCATTTTCACCAGGTCGCTTCCTCCTTGAGTATTAAATTGCTGTGCGATACCAAGTTTTACGTAGTCTTCAATTTCAATGCTGTAATCTCCCCAAACTACTTTCTGATAATCAATGTTGACCGGCATATTAAGCACATCAATAACCATCGGTCCGATCGCTTTTACCCGTTTGTCATTTGCCCCTGTTAACCAGGTTGTCCAGCCCCTCTTGGAAGCTCCTGAGACAATAAAATGATCGATATTCTTTTTGACCTCTTTTTTCGCAAACTTCTGAACTACATCCATTGCCTTAACGGCACTCTTAGTCATCGGGAATAATAGCGGCCAGGTAAAATCGTGATCCTGCAGATAGCTGTGAAGGGTGAATGAGATCAGCGCATCCTCGGTACGATCACCATACAATGGTTGATTGGGAACCTGCCAGATCAGTGAAACGATAGATTTATTTGTCTTGGCAAGGTCGCTCAGTGAGGTTACCAGATCCTCATCCCATCTGTGGGTGCTGGGAACGGTATTGTCATTATGACCGCCGGTGATAAACAACAGTGCGTCGGGGTAGTTTAGCACCTCGGGTACCATGATAAACATCTCATGTTTCCAGGTTATTCCACGCCATACTTGTGAGGTATATTCGAGGCGATAGAGCATCACTCCATCACCCTTCATCTTCTCTTTGACCTCCCATTTAAAGGAGTTGTCGGTATTGTGAAGGTAAGCCTGAAGAGCGGTCTCAGGGGTAATCGCTTTAGGTGCTGCTGCGCTGCTGATAAAGTTCGTGCAGCAAAGAATTAGAAGTGCAAAAATTATTTTCTTCATTTTTTAAAATTTATAAAACATCGGTTTAAAAGTAATGATTTTTAAAGATCTTCAAGGCGCAAAAGGATTAAACTGCTAATCCCAATGGCATATTTTTTAGGTAGCGAGGGCCGTGCTCCTGCAGAAGCTCCTCTGCCTTGTAATTTAAATCTGTGACTGCCTTGCGTCAGATCAAAATTTCCAAAGACATATTCAGACCAGTCGCCACCGCTGCTGAGCATATCCAATAGTGCTCCGGCGGGTTTATCGTCAATTAGTGGTTGATATTGGCTTCCAAAGAGATCATCGACAAGAACTGCAGAGAACTTATATCTCCCTGATTGTTTGATCTCAAAGTTGAACTCAATCTCTGCGTCGGGGGTTTCTGGGGCAAAGCGGATCCCTTCGTTCTCCCTGGTATATTTTTCGGGACTAGCTTTCATCGGTAAGTCGGATGCCAGCATAATCTGATAGGGAGGGGTTCTTTTTTCGAATGGTGGTATTTTGGAATCTGAAAATACTACCGGAGTCTGGTACCAAAATGCTACTGAGCTTATCCAATCGGCACGCTCATTGGAGCTTGAATGTTTGGTTCCATCATCATCAACTACACTACCTCGATGTTCAATCGTGAACTTGAGTGATTTGCTAAACCTAATGGGGTCCTCGATATGCCATCTGTATGCCGATACCCGATCACCAACCAATGGACCCTCGTAAAGCGATACGCCATGAAAAGCACTTGAAAATTCACGAAATCCCCAGGCATCACCGAAATAATCTTCTGTTCCGGTTCCTTGGATTGATGGTGTTTTTTCACCGTCGATATAAAACCTGTCGTCACCCTCACCAAACCAGCCATTTACAACTTGCAGGGCAGAGTAAACCGTTCCAATGTAATTTCCTTTACCGGTTGTATTCAGGATCACATGATCACCCGGAACAGCTCGGTTTTGTTGATTGTACCTCGCGTGGAAATAGAGCACATCATCAGGTAAAGACAGAACTTTCTCCCAGTCGACATAATAGTAAAGCTCTGCGGCTCCATACCCTGTCAGCTCATTTGTCAGGGTTATTTTGGCATGTTTTTTAAATGGCATACTCCAAAAACAATTGCGAGATCGCCCTTGTGACGATACACTAACAGGTAGCGATTCAAGGTCTTTATTTTTACCATATCCAACGCCAAAGAAATCACCTAATGGGACTTCAACGCTTGGCTTGTCGGATCCATCCCAGTAGATACGAACAATTAGTGCACTAGGATAGAATGGATTTAGCGAGGCTGTAGTATTCCAGATATGCTTAATGATTCCGGGACCCTCAAGATCAGCAAGGACAAATGTTTCGCCGGGGAGGATCTCCTTCGAGTCTCCGTTACCATTAAAGTTGCTATCGCTACTCGAGACCCTTTTGCTTTGAGACGTTGATGCAACAGAAAGCTGATCGAGCATAGAATGATCGACCAATCTGCTTTGTTGTGCGTGCAGACTTTTAAGTGGGGCGAGTAAAGAAGAGGCCATTAACAATCCGACGAAAAAAATCTTCATTCTTTAAGTATTACAATTTCTTTAAAAAAAAATAAGCAGGGATATTGTACTAATATCACCTGCTTATTTAAATACGTGTTATTGATTACCAGGGTTTATTGGTCCCTTGTTGTAACCAGTTTTTCGACCAATTGCTATTCTGTCCGTCGGTAGAATAGGGTGTCGCTCCAAGTTTGCTTATTGCAATATTTGAATTGTTAGGATTGTAGAGTACCTCATTGTTTCCGTAGGTAAAACGTATTGGAATTACAGGCCTCTTTGTTGCTGGGCCAGAGATTAGCGTAGGTAAGCCGGTTCTGTTATAATCTAACCATGCCTCTTGAGCCGCAGTCCAACTTGCAATCCATTTTTGTTCCATCACTTGAGCAAGTGAGCCATTAAATGCTACGCCATCCGTGGTTATATAATTATCGTATGATCCTCTTACTCCCCAGGTAGTTAGAGAAGCTTTAATCCCATTGTTATAATAAGATTCCGCTGTAGCTCCTGCATTCCATGTCTTAAGTGCAATTTCCGCAAGAGAAAAGTTTACCTCAGCTGCAGAGACTAATCGAACCTTTAATAATGGTCCGGAAGCATTTGTATACATATCATTTAATTGAGATGCATGAGGATTAGCAGACCCTTGAGCCAAAGATGGATTTAAATTATAAAGAAATTCAAATGTTGACCAAGCTGGTGGATAACCAACATATTGTTGATCGAGATCTAGTGGCAGTCCAAATTTAGCCACATAATCATCTGCTATTTTTTGGGATATATGACGTTTCCCGTCTATGGTTTGATCATAATCATCAGCGGCTCCCGGATCAATTACTAAAGGGATTTTTACTTTCGCAGCCCACACGTCAATGCGGGGATCACTTAAATTTTCAAGTTTTTTCAAAAGTGTCGCACACATTTTTACCCTTGTAAAATTAGATAAATCGGAGCTGAATTGAGTTGCAGTTGGCCATGAATCACCACTGCTAAGTCCAATATAACTGTAACTAGCATCGTCAGAAGCATCTAAAATAAGCGGATAGGTATTTGGTTGGCTTGTGATTTTTTCAATGCCAGCCTTTGCCGCAGCAGGTTCTTTTGATGAGATGCGTAGAAGGTACCGTAATGCAAGTGAGTTTGACAGTTTGCGCCATTTCGTTACATCACCGGCATAGAGAACATCCTGGTCTGAATTAATCTCTTTATAATCAGTTAGATTTTTGGATAGCAACATGTTTGCACTGTCAAGCATCGCAATAACTCCCATATAGATATCTTTTTGGGAATCAAAAGCCGGCTGAAAATATGTAGAGCCCTTTTCTCCTTTAAGAGCCTGACTAAAGGGAGCATCTCCCCATAGATCCGCAATCATTCCAAAGTTATAAGCTTTGAATATCATAGCAACACCTGTTTGGAAATCAAGTTTGGCTGCTTTTGATTTCTGAAGCATATCCTCTGTATTTCTTAAGGTGCCATAATATCCAGCCCAACTCTGATCACTCCAGTCATAGTGGTTATGACCTCCAGACCATCCGTCTTTCTGTGTATGTTGCATCACTCCGGCAAGATCACCATATCCTAGTCCAATTATTGCTCCTCCCGTAGCTGTGATAACAGTAGGCATCAGGAAGTTTGGAGATGTAGTAGCAGGATCGACACCATTGGGATTGATATTTATTTCTGCCAGATTCTTACACGAAAAGGTAAGAAAGGCAAGCAGCACCAAGGCTGCGGATAATGTATTTTTTATAGTGTACATAATATAGATTTTTTTAAGGTTACTAAAAAGTAAGGTCAAATTTTACACCGACGGGGATTACCCATGGATCAAGGTTGTATCTTTCAATACCCTGCATAAATTGGACACCTCGTTTACCTCCTGTAGATTGTTCAGCCTGAAAAGCACGTTCGGGATCAACACCAATCTTAGCCTTTGTCCAAAGCATGATATTCCGACTGTAAAGGGATATTGCCAGCCCTTTAACGGCACCCATTCTGCTTATGATATTTGCAGGCAATTTATAGCTAAGAGAAACTTCTCTTAATTTTACAAAATCTGCGTCAAACATTGCATCTCTGGCAAAATCCCAACCATTGCTTATGGCATAGGGTTGAAATAGTGTTCCAGCATCTCCAAGGTTTTCCTTATAGGTAGTACCGCCATGACCGTCAGAAACTTCATATACACCAGGGACAAAAACTCCATCATTTAAAAAGGTCCCAGTTAGATTTTCACGAAATCCACCTAATTCCTTTGTTGGACCTCCAACAACATGGAAACCGTTACGGATCAATTTATCCTGATTGGAAACCAGCCAGTCGCGAAGTTCTTTCCCAGTTCTTCCGCCAGGATTAATCATGCTTTTAAGCCATGATCCTGAATAGCCATCATCACGACCATAACGCTCTGTCTGCGAAATAAACTGGCCACCACAACGCCAGTCAAAAGTGAAATTAAGAGCAAATGAACGATAGGTAATCGATGAGTTAACTCCCAGAATAAAGCGTGGGTTGTAATTCCCGATTTTATTCCGATCTTCAGGTGATTGATCCTGTATTTGCTTATCCCTCTGCCATTCATAATCAGGATTATTTGCAATGATTGGATAACCGTAATAGGGTGAATTTTTATCTTTTACCGTTAACACCGTAGCGTCATAGATAGCTCCAACCTCGTCGCCAATATAAGACCATGCTCCTCCATTTGCCTGTTCCCAGAATTTGATCGCTTCAATACCCGGCGCAATTGATTTTACCCTTGTCCGGTTACGTGTAAGGTTGGCATTGATATCCCAGCTCCAGTCCTTAGTCTTAATAGGTGTTCCTCCTAAAGAGAGTTCCCATCCGCGGCTTTCAAGTAAACCTGCATTGATATTGATATAATCTGATCCTGTAGAGCTCGCTATAGGGATATTGCGTAAAATCTGATTGCGGTTGTCTGCCTTGTAAAAGGTCCCTTCAAATCGCAATCTATTGTGGAATAAACCTAAATCAATTCCTCCTTCAACAGAGGTTGCTTCTTCAGGTTTAAGATTTGGTGCCAATAGGGTTCCTGATTTTGCAAGTCTAATTGCACTTCCCCATTGTCCCGCATTCCCATACGTATTGATTAATTGATATGGATCAGTATCATTACCAACCTTCGCTAAGCCACCTCTAACTTTAAATAAAGATACATTCTCGCCCATATTCATAATTTTATCAACTAAGAAGCTTAGCGACGCAGAAGGATAAAAATAGGATTGGTTTGCTACGGGTAGCGTACTTGACCAGTCGTTACGTGCAGTAAGATCAAGATATATTCGATCCTTCCATCCAAGATTCGCTACGCTATATAAACTGTAGATCGCTTTTTGAGACCATCCACTACCATAAGATAATGTTCCGTTTTTGATATTTCCTACATTAAAAACGTTCGGAATAACCAGCCCCGCAGTTGAAGAGTTAGACATTCCTGAACCCATGGTATACAAAGAGTTTCCTCCCGCAGAGAACGATAAACTGAAATCGTTAACTTGCTTTGCATAAGTCGCTAAGAAATCGGTATTGCGTTGATAACTCTTAGATTCTGAAATACCATAGGCTCCATTATTCGGCTCGTCGGTATATCCGGGACCAATTTTAGATTCGCGTACTTCATTAAACTGATCTAGGGCATAGCGTACAAAAAAGCTAAGCTCCTTAGTAATCTGCCAGTCTGCCTTTAAATTACCGTATATCCTATCTCTTGTATAGCTATTGTTAACTTCGTAAGCAAGAAAATAAGGATTGTTGAATTGTTCAGGGTCAGGGACATTCTGTACCTTACCTTCTTTCCCAGGAGCCCAGTAATTACGTAGTTCGCGAATATCGGTATTTTGTGGAACATGATATGCCCATTGCATTGGATTGGTTCCCCTATTACTTGATGGGCGATTATTTGACCACGATTTATTGATATTAATATTCGAGCTAATCGTAATATTATCGTTTGCTTTTATCGTTGCAGATGTTGTTAAGTTATTTCTAAAAAGATCAGAGTTAGGAATAACTCCATGGTTAGTCATATTAGAAACTCCAATTCTGTAGTTAAACGCATCTGTATGGTTTGAAATTGCAACTTCGTTAGAGCTGGTTACTCCTGTTCTAACAAAATTCTTAACATTGTTGGGGTGTGAAACCAAGAGAGTTGGAATTTGAACACCATTCGCATCTTTAGGACTATTCCACTGCACTGCAAAATAGCCTTTATCTAATGGAATACCATCACCTGACGCTTGAGAAGGAGGAACAACCAGTGTTGTTCCTGGAGGTAAATCTTCAGGGGTATACGGTAAAAAACCAGATGCAAATTGTTTTGAGATATCCCAGAATTTATAAGGATTATCGAATACCGTATTGGAGGTTACATCGATTTTAACCCCTTTGTTCTTCTTGCCCGATTTGGTTGTAATTAATACAACCCCGTTGCCTGCGCGCGAACCATATAATGCAGCTGCACTCGCACCTTTTAGTACCGATACACTCTCAATATCATTCGAGTTAACATCCGAGATCGCATTCCCATAATCGACTTTGTTATCGCTACCAAATCCGGATACGTTATTTAACGAATTCGAGATTGGAACCCCATCAACGACGAAGAGTGGTTGATTGTCATTGCTCAACGAGGTCGCACCCCTTATGACCATGCTCACCGACGATCCTGTACCACCGGTAGAATTGATCTGAACCCCTGCAACTTTACCTGATAAGGCATTAATCGCATTTTCCTGAACAACCCTAGACATATCTTCCCCGCTTACCTTCGCTACGGCAAACCCAAGAGATTTTTCTTTCCGTGAAATACCTAACGCCGTAACAACAACTTCGTCTACTTCAAGGACACTTTCAGACAATACCACATTAATAACTTTTTGTCCATTAACTGGAACCTCAAGGGTCTTGTAGCCAATGAATGAAAAGATCAAGGTCGCATTATTACCTGGCACCTCAACGGTAAATCCGCCGTCGCCATTGGTGATTGTACCTTTGGTAGTCCCTTTTAACTGGATACTTACCCCTGGCATACTGGTTTTATCAGTTGCTGAGGTTACTTTAC
>CAIVMQ010000035.1 GCA_903907075.1 uncultured Bacteroidia bacterium | reverse complement strand
TATACCACATTGTCATCTTACCGGCGCTATTACGGCCACCGGTACTCTTCATGGGCCTTAACAATGATTTTTCAGGTGTGTTGCCAGTTGTAAGGGACTCAAAGGTACCTGCAATCTTGTGCCTTTGTCCCGGTGTTACTGGTTTTAACTTTCTAACTGCCATCTCTTACTTTAGATATTGCTGTAAAAATCAATACTTTCTCCTTCGGTCAACGTAACAATAGCTTTCTTATAAGTCATTGTCCGACCGGTTATAACCCCGCCTTTTGTAAAGCGCGATTTTAATTTTCCGGCATACACCATTGTATTAACGGTGGTTACCTTAACGCCATAGATCTCTTCCACGGCCTTTTTGATCTCGTGCTTGTTTGCCTTCTTATCTACCCTGAATCCATAACGGTTAAATTTCTCCGTTAATAGGTTCATTTTCTCGGTTACGATAGGGCGAATCAAAATATCAACCATTGTCTTTCGCGTTAAATCTTAAATAATTCTTCTACTTTATTCACAGAACTTTCAACCAAAATAATCTTATTGGCCCGCATTATCTTGTAAGTGCTTAATTCTGAAGCAATTATAATCTCTACGTTCTGTAAATTTCTGGAGGACAAATATATATTTTTATTTGCTTCTGGTAACACTATTAATGATTTTTTATCACTAATATTCAGATTATTCTGAATTGCCACAAATTCCTTGGTTTTTGGGGCTTCAAAAGAGAAATCTTCCAGAACCAAAATTCCGTTAGACTGAGCTTTATAGGTTAAAGCAGACTTACGTGCAAGCTCTTTAAGCTTTTTATTCAATTTGAAACTGTAATCTCTTGGACGAGGACCGAAAATACGTCCTCCACCGCGAATAGTTCCAGATTTGCGACTACCTGCACGAGCACCACCTGTACCCTTTTGACGTTTGATCTTGCGAGTTGATCCCGCAATTTCACCACGATCTTTAGCTTTATGCGTTCCCTGACGTTGATTCGCCATGTATTGCTTCACGTCGAGATAAATCGCGTGATCATTGGGTTCAACCGCGTAGATTTCTGCGTTAAGCACTACGTTTCTGCCGGTTTCCTTCCCTGCGTTATTAAAGACTGCGACTTCCATTACTTCTCAAGGATTAAGTATGAACCATTAGGTCCCGGTACGGAACCCTTAACTATCACCAGATTATTTTCAGGAATAACTTTCAATACTTCAATGTTCTGAACAGTTACCTTAATACCGCCATGACGACCTGCCATGCGCATTCCTTTAAATACTCTTGAAGGGTACGAAGAGGCTCCTACGGAACCTGGAGCACGCAGCCTGTTGTGCTGACCGTGTGTTGCTTCTCCAACACCACCAAAACCATGGCGGCGTACTACACCCTGAAATCCTTTACCTTTAGAGAATCCTGTGATATCCACATAATCTGAAGGCTCAAAGAGATCAACTGTAATGATATCTCCAAGCTTTACTTCATTCCCAAAGCTGCCGAACTCAGCAACTTTTTTCTTTGGAGCAGTACCGGCCTTTTTAAAGTGGCCGATTTCGGGCTTCGTCGCATGCTTCTCTTTCTTATCCAGAAAGCCTAACTGAACCGCTTCGTATCCGTCTTTTTCAAGCGTACGAACTTGCGATACAGCACATGGACCTGCCTCGATCACAGTGCATGGGATGTTTTTCCCCTCAACACTGAATACGGAAGTCATTCCGATTTTTTTTCCAATTAATCCTGGCATTTTTTACTGATTAAGCAGTTTACTAATTATACTTTAATTTCTACCTCAACACCACTTGGTAACTCAAGTTTCATAAGGGCGTCGATCGTTTTTGCGGTCGAACTGTAAATGTCGATCAGTCTCTTATAAGAAGATAATTCAAATTGCTCCCTCGATTTTTTATTCACAAAGGTTGCTCTTAAAACGGTAAAAATTCTCCGGTGTGTTGGAAGTGGAATTGGTCCACTTACGATAGCCCCAGTCGATTTAACCGTTTTAACAATCTTCTCAGCTGATTTATCAACGAGATTGTGATCGTACGATTTAAGTTTAATTCTAATTCTTTGACTCATGATAAGAACGTATATTTGGTGTTATTTATAACAATTCTGTTTTGCCCTTTACCGCTTCGAGCACTGTGATTGCAATATTCTTAGGCACTTCGGCATAATGATCAAACTCCATTGAAGAGGTTGCACGACCAGATGAGAGCGTACGTAAAGTCGTTACGTAACCAAACTGCTCCGCTAATGGAACTTTTGCCTTCAATACACGAGCTCCAAACTTAGTATCCATGCTCTCAATATGACCACGACGACGGTTTAAATCCGAAACAATATCACCCATGTAATCATCAGGTGTTACCACTTCAACCTTCATAATCGGCTCAAGCAAAACTGGTTTTGCTTTTGAAGCTGCACTTCTGAAGGCTTGTTTTGCACAAAGTTCAAAAGAGAGTGCATCCGAGTCAACAGGGTGAAAAGAACCATCAATAAGGGTAACCTTAAGATTCTCAATCTTGAATCCGGCAAGCGGTCCGTTATTTAATGACTCTTTAAATCCTTTCTCAACCGCAGGAATAAATTCACGTGGAATAGTACCCCCTTTGATAAGGTCAACAAATTGAAGACCAGAGAAGCCTTCATCAACCGGACCAACTTTAACGCTAATATCGGCAAATTTACCACGACCCCCGGTTTGCTTTTTAAATACTTCGCGAAGCTCTACTTCCTTAGTGACCGCCTCTTTATAAGCTACCTGTGGAGCTCCTTGGTTACATTCAACTTTGAATTCACGTTTTAAACGATCCACGATAATTTCAAGGTGAAGCTCACCCATACCGCGAATAACCGTCTGGCCGCTATCTTCATCCGTACGAACCTGGAACGTTGGATCCTCTTCGGCAAGCTTCTGTAATCCGTTTGATAATTTATCAATATCGTTCTGAGTCTTAGGCTCGATGGCGATACCAATTACCGGCTCCGGGAAAGTCATCGATTCCAAAATAATTGGATGATCGAGACTACACAAGGTATCTCCGGTACGAATATCTTTAAAACCTACAGCGGCACAAATATCACCGGCTTCGATAACATCGCGGGGCTGTTGTTTATTAGAGTGCATTTGGAACAAACGTGAAATACGCTCCTTTTTACCGGTACGCATATTTAATACATATGAACCGGCATCAATCTTACCAGAGTAAACACGTATAAAACATAAACGACCGACAAATGGATCAGTTGCAATTTTAAATGCCAATGCAGATAAAGGCTGATCAATTGACGGTTTACGTTCGATTACCTCATCAGTATCCGGATTTTTACCCTCAATCGAACCAATATCGAGTGGATTAGGAAGAAACGCACAAACCGCATCGAGTAATGTCTGAACACCTTTATTTTTAAAGGCTGAACCACAAAGCATAGGAATAATAACACCTGAAAGTGTTGCTTTTCTGATTACTGCAATCAACTCCTCAACGGTGATACTATCAGAGTCGGCGAAAAATTTCTCCATCAACTCTTCATCTTGCTCGGCAACAGACTCGACTAACTTCTCGCGCCACTCTTGTGCCAGTTCTAATAAATCTGCAGGTATCTCCTCAATATCATATTCAGCACCCATAGCCTCATTATGCCAATAGATTGCTTTCATTCGAATAAGGTCAATAACCCCTTTAAAGTTTTCTTCAGCACCAATAGGTAACTGAACTGGAACTGGATTAGCCCCTAATTTTTCTTTAATATCACCGTAGACACGGAAGAAATCGGCGCCAGCACGGTCCATTTTATTAATAAAGGCGATTTTTGGCACACCATATTTATCTGCCTGACGCCATACAGTTTCAGACTGAGCTTCAACACCACCAACGGCACAGAATGTAGCTACTGCTCCATCCAATACACGCAATGAACGCTCTACCTCAACAGTGAAGTCAACGTGTCCTGGGGTGTCAATAATATTAATTTGATGAACAATATCGTTATAGGTCCATTCGGTGAATGTCGCAGCAGAGGTAATGGTAATACCACGCTCCTGCTCCTGAGCCATCCAATCCATGGTAGCAGCGCCATCGTGTACTTCACCAATACGGTGAACTTTTCCCGTGTAAAACAAAATCCGCTCTGAAGTGGTTGTTTTACCCGCATCGATGTGAGCCATGATACCAATATTTCTGGTATTTGTAAGATCCCTTTTAGCCATTATAGTTGATAATGATATCTAATGTATATTTCAATTAAAATCTGAAATGAGCAAAAGCACGGTTAGCCTCTGCCATTCTGTGTGTATCTTCTTTCTTCTTGAATGCTCCACCTTCTTCATTATAAGCGGCAATCGTTTCAGCTGCCAGCTTCTCGGCCATTGAGTGACCTGAACGTTTGGTTGCAAATTGGATTAGGTTATGCATTGAGATCGCCACTTTACGTTCAGGACGAATTTCCATCGGAACCTGAAAGTTAGCACCACCAACACGTCTGCTCTTCACCTCAACAGCAGGTGTAATATTGAGCAAACCCTTTTTCCACACATCAAGAGGGGAAACTTCATTATCTTTCATCTTTTTCTCTACGAGTTCAAGTGCATCGTAAAAAATCTTGAAAGCAATAGATTTCTTGCCATCGAACATCAAACTGTTGACAAACCTTGTCACCAGAACGTCATTAAATTTTGGATCAGGCAAAATGATCCTTTTCTTTGGTTTTGTTTTTCTCATCTTAGTTACACATTGTTTGTGTTATTCGAATCGGTTGTTGTTTAGTCTTCAGTTTAACTAGTCTGCTCCAGGCAAACCCTTACTCAACCAAACCTCCAAACAAATAACTAATTTCTAATTAATTACTTTTTCTTTTTTGTGGTTGCTGCGACTTGTCCTGGTTTTGGGCGTTTTGCTCCATATTTAGAACGACGTTGTCTGCGACCCTCAACACCAGCAGTATCGAGTGCACCACGAATAAGGTGATAACGAACCCCGGGAAGATCTTTTACACGACCACCACGGACAAGTACGATAGAGTGTTCTTGTAAGTTGTGTCCTTCTCCGGGAATGTATGCATTTACTTCCTTTTGATTGGTTAACCTAACCCTGGCAACTTTTCGCATAGCCGAGTTAGGCTTTTTAGGTGTAGTCGTATAAACACGAACACATACCCCTCTTCGTTGCGGACAAGAGTTAAGCGCCGGAGATTTACTCTTATCGACGATACTTACTCTCCCTTTACGTACTAACTGTTGAATAGTAGGCATAAACGTTTTTAAATTTTTGAATTATTATAATACACACGAAAACAAACTCAATTTCAATCCATTTTTAAAGAAATTAACATCGTCTAATTCAAATCCAACCAGACGGATCTTCCCCAAAATGGACTGCAAAAGTACACAATTTAACAACAAAACAATGGCTCGGTTGAAAAAAAACCATTTTTATTTAAAAGTTTAATCCTTTAAGGCCATAAACCACCAAAACTGACCCTGTTACTAACGAAAAACAAAAACTGATGATCCAACTCTTGATTTCAAAAGTTTTCCGACGTTTTAATTATCTTGTTAAATATAATTTCCTATTTAAAAACATGTTTTCAACCTAAAAACAGAGTATCTCTATATGCATAATCAAATCTTATCCTTTAACATTCAGATATCTAACATAAAATATTCACCTTTAATAAATCCATATAAAAACTATTCGGCAGATTGTAAAAAATTGGAACTTTTTAAAAAATTGCTAATTTTGATGTTATTGTAAAATAATCATCCCAGTTAAGATCGGTATAATCCAATTAAAGAGATTCTTGCGTTGGACTCAACATTTTTTTTATCCGCTTAACATTAGATAATAGCCCCCAAAAGATGAAAATCACCGGGGTCCAAAGTGCTGTTTATGCTTGATTATTAATCGCTTATTTAGTTTTGTTTGAATCTGAGATCGCCTTTGGGTCTCCTTTTTACCAATGTTGATGAATTCAGTTGAGTTTCGAATGATAGATTCTTGAATTTTAATCTAAATTTTATCACATGAAAGTTTTTCAAACTAATGAGATCCGGAACATTACTGTAATCGGTAATTCCGGCGCCGGGAAAACCACCCTTGTCGAGACGATGCTCTTCGAGGGTGGTATAATCAGTCGAAGAGGCGATGTGAAAAGCAAAACGACTGCATCAGATTACAATCTTGTAGAACAGGAGTATGGCAATTCGGTCCACCCTACGGTGCTCTACACCGAATTTGATGGCTGCAAGATTAACATCATCGACACCCCCGGGATGGACGACTTCGTAGGAGGCGTGATCCCTGCACTCAGTGTTGCGGCTACAGGCCTACTGCTTTTTAATGCCGTTAATGGTGTTGAAGTTGGGACAGAGATTGCCAACCGTAAAGCTGAAAGATTTCATAAACCTTTGATTTTCGTTGTCAACCATCTCGATCACGAAACCAGCAACTGGGAAAATACCATTGAAATGGCCAAGACCACTTTCGGGAATAAGCTTGCCATTGTTCAATACCCCCTCAATCCCGGAACAAATTACAATAAAGTAATCGACGTTCTAAAAATGAAAATGCTCCAATGGGGGCCTAACGGAGGGGTTCCTGAAATACTGGATATTCCTGCCGCGGAGGTCGAACGTGCAGAAGTAGCACACAACCAATTGGTTGAAATGGCAGCCGAAAACGACGAGGAGTTAATGGAGCTATTTTTCGACCAGGGTAATCTCAATGAGGATGAGATGCGTAAAGGGCTTAAGCTAGGCATGGTAAGCCGTAGTCTTTATCCGGTTTTCTGCACCTGCGCAGCACGCGACATGGGCATCCGTCGCCTGATGGAGTTTATTTGTAATGTAGCCCCTCACCCCGGAGAACTTGCTCCTGTAAAGACTACGGACGGGAAATTAGTTAAAATTGATGCATCCGGGCCAACCTCCATATTCATATTTAAGACAGCTATCGAACAACATGTTGGGGAGGTCACCTATTTTAAAGTTATCTCGGGAATATTACGAGAGGGGATGGATCTGGTGAACACCTCAAAAAACTCGAAAGAGAGAATATCCCAAATATATGCTGTGGCAGGTAAGATAAGGAATAAAGTGCCCGAAATGGCTGCAGGTGATATTGGAGCAACGGTAAAACTCAAAGATGTAAAACATAACAACACCCTATGTGATAAAGATGCGGAGATTAATTTTCCACCATTAGAATATCCGGCTCCACGTTATACTACCGCCATAAAAGCAGTGAATGAATCTGACGAGGAAAAGATGGGTGAATATCTTCATAAACTTTCTGAAGAGGATCCTACCTATGTGATCGAGTATTCGAAGGAGCTCAAACAGATCCTGCTTCACGGACAAGGTGAATACCATATCAATACGTTGAAATGGTATTTTGATAATATTTATAAGATTGACATTCAATTTCTGAAACCTAAAATACCCTACCGGGAGACGATAACAAAAATTGCTCCGGGCGATTATCGCCACCGCAAACAGAGTGGTGGATCGGGACAGTTTGGGGAGGTCCATATGTTAGTTGAGCCTTACGAAGAGGGGATGCCTGTTCCCGACACCTACAAAACTGACGGTAAAGAGATGAAGATAAGCTTGCGAGGAACGGAAGTTACGGAGCTTCCCTGGGGCGGAAAACTGGTATTCTGCAATTGTATCGTGGGTGGTTCTATCGATGCTCGCTTTCATCCGGCAATACTAAAAGGGATCATGGAGAAGATGGAAGAGGGGCCGCTGACCGGTTCCTATGCCCGCGATATCAGGGTTATAATCTATGATGGAAAGATGCACCCCGTCGACTCGAATGAGATCTCCTTCCGCCTCGCGGGACGCAACGCCTTCAGCGCAGCATTTAAAAATGCAAGCCCCAAGATTCTGGAACCAATTTACGATGTCGAGGTGCTTGTGCCAGCCGACCGGTTAGGCGATGTGATGGGGGATCTTCAGGGCCGTCGTGCACTGATCATGGGGATGAGCTCCGAAAAAGGGTTTGAGAAGATCATGGCCAAGGTGCCACTGAAAGAGATGAATAAATATTCTACATCCCTAAGCTCTATCACCCAAGGTCGCGCCATGTTTAATCTGAAATTCGCGAGCTACGAGAAAGTCCCTTCCGAAGTTCAGGACGAACTGCTCAAAGCGTACGAAGCAGAACAACATTCAGAAGAATAATGGTTTATAAGAATAGATTAATGAGCTGCCACTGGATTTTTCAGTGGTGGCTTTTCTTTTGACAAAAAAAGGGAGGATTATGCCACTAAAACTCCAAAGCACCAAATTTCACCAAAGTCTAATGCACAAATCTTTTAATCCCTGCACCGATATTTACCACATTAAAATTTATAAGATAGCCCAACCGTTTATTGGCCAATTTAAGATGACTCAAAACCTGTGCTTCCCAAACCGGATTGACAATTTCTATAGCCTTTAATTCGCAAATAACCTCATTTTCAACAAGTACATCCAATCTCAACCCTTCATCAAAAACCAGGTTGTCGTACACAACAGGAATATCAACTTGCCGCATATAAAAAAGGCCCCGTTTTAACAATTCATGACAAAAACATATTTCATACACCTTCTCGAGTAATCCAGGTCCCAAATTTTTATGTACAGTATAAGCAGCATCAACTACTAATCTGCCAATTTCATCTAATTCTCTGGAAATCGGATCAAAATTTCTGTTAGAAGGAATGGAGTTTTGATGAATAGATGTCATAAAAGCAATTAGCTTTTATCAAATTTACAAAATATTTTCAATGAATTTTTGGTGTTATTTGGTGCCTTAGTGTTTTGGTGGCAAAACTTTTTATTGTTTATAAACACCGGTTATTTCATCAGAAACCTAATTAAATTAATTACTTTTAGGTAATAATTTATCTTTCAAATTATGAAAATAAAATTCCTCGGCGCGGCACGCGAAGTAACGGGCAGCAAGACCCTGATAACACTCGATAACGGCAAAAAGATACTTCTCGACTGTGGCATGTTCCAGGGGAAAGGTCAGGAGACCGACCAAATGAATCGCAATCTGGGATTCGAACCCCGCGAAATCGATCACATAATCCTTTCTCATGCCCATATCGATCACTCAGGACTCATCCCGTATGTCTATAGACTTGGGTTTAGAGGTTCCGTAATCTGCACGAATGCGACTCGCGACCTCTGTGCCATTATGCTTGCCGATAGTGGGCATATCCAGGAGAGTGATACCGAAATGCATAACAAGAAAAGGGCGCGGCAAGGGTTGGAGCCTGTTGAACCGATCTATGTAAAAGAGGATGCTCTTCATTGCATGGAGCTATTTATCGGCACAGCCTCAAACCGCAAATTTTATATCAACGAAAGTGTAAAGGTCAGGTTTACAACCACAGGACATCTGCTGGGCGCCGGCGCCGCGGTCATAGAAATCACCGAAAATGGGAAAGTCACAAAAATCGGATATACCGGTGATATCGGCCGCCCATCAAGCCGAATCCTTAAAGCTCCGGAACCCTTTGCGCAAGTCGACTATCTAATTACTGAGTCCACCTACGGCAATCGGCTACATCCACATATCAAGGCAGCAGAAGAAGATCTGTTGCGTATTGTTAAAGAGGCGTGTATTGAGCGAGGCGGCAAACTTATTATTCCTTCTTTCGCAATAGGCCGAACTCAAGAACTAGTCTATTCGCTGAATAATTTCTTTAATGACGGTCGACTCCCCAAGGTCCAAATCTATGTTGATAGCCCACTTGCCGTAAATGCAACAGATATATTTAGGATGCATCCCGAATGTTTTAACAAAGAATTAATCGAAGTACTCGTTTATGACGATGATGCATTTGGCTTTAACTCTCTCCATTATATAAAGAGCTCACAGGAATCTAAGAAGCTGAATTCGATTAAAAAACCGTGCGTGATCATCTCGGCCTCCGGTATGATGGAAGCCGGCCGAATAAAACACCACCTGGCTAACAATATCTCAAATCCAAGAAATACAATATTATGTGTTGGCTATTGCGCACCACGAACACTTGGGGCCAGAATTATGAACCATGATCCTGTAGTCTCGATCTTCGGCGTTAAATATGCGGTAAACGCAACCATAGAGCGAATAGAGGCCTTCAGCGGACACGGCGATTACAATGAGATGCTCAATTACCTGAAATGCCAAAATACAAAACTTATCAAGAAGACTTTTCTGGTTCATGGGGATTATGAAGCCCAGCTATTTTATAAGGAGCGGATGATCGAATCGGGATTTGAGAATATTGAGATTCCTGCAGCAGGAAATGAGTTTGTGCTGGAATAAAAAACGTGCTTGATTGATGGAGCGGGTGAATTGATAAATCGGATAAATTGAGTGACCGGGTGAATGTTCATATCACGAACATCCACCAACTCACTGCTTTGAAACGAGGTGTTTTCTCTTTGCTCCAAAGGAGCTACATCTAAATCGCAGAGCCGTCGGCTCGGGCCATAGTGTAATGACAAATTTTAATCCCCCCACGAAATCCCCATCACCCCTGAGTGCCTTAGGCACGGTAAATCTTTCTAGGATATGTATCTGACCTCCTTACCCCTTATTTGACCTGATCTTTCGGGGAGGGAGGGGGAGTATCGTTTTAGTTTTTAATGCCAGACTTCACAGATTATAATTGGGGAGCCCCTTCTTTGATGCATTAATTAGGTAGTACCATTATTAGATCGCTGCCAAATGGTGAGGGTCTCTTCATACCGAAGTGTAATCAGCCGTTTGTAGGCATTTTTTTGCAAATTAAAATATTATGAAATTGCTATTAAAAACTAACAACTAATTATAGTTCAACGCATTAATATTTGAAACCTTATTTTATTCTTTTAACCTTAGTAGAAAATAATAACAAATCAACAAAAAAATCTACTTCCCTTATTCACCAATAAAGCATATATTTGGGGCTAATAAACTAGCAAAACGACCATCCAAATATTTAAATATTTTAAATTCCGATCCGTGAAAAATCTGATTCTATCCCTCTTACTGCTTCTAGCTTTTAATACTAAAGCTCAGACAAAATCACATGCAGATTATGTAAACCCGTTAATCGGTGCCAGCACCAATGTCGATAAGGCAGAGGCGACTCATGGCTTAGGCAAAACCTTTCCGGGTGCTACAACCCCATTTGGGATGGTTCAAGTTAGTCCGAATACCATTACCGGGGGCGATAACGGTCCGGGCTACAGCTATGAACATACTACGATCGAAGGATTTGCATTTACCCAGATGAGCGGCATCGGTTGGTATGGTGATCTGGGCAATTTTTTAGTTATGCCAACCACTGGAGAATTAAAAACCTCATCGGGTAGAGCCGATCACCCGGGCGAAGGCTACCGTTCGCGTTTTTCGAAACAAGATGAAATAGCCCAAGCAGATTATTACGCCGCCACACTTACCGATTACCAAATCAGGGCAGAAGCAACAGCTGCACCACATAGCGGAATACTCCGTTTTACATTTCCAAAGAACGACCATTCACGCATTCAGATTGATCTGGCCCACAGAGTTGGGGGCACATCAACGGAACAGTATATTAAAGTGATAGATGAAAATACGATCCAGGGCTGGATGAGATGCACTCCTGAAGGGGGTGGCTGGGGGAATGGGGATGGAAAGCCCAATTATACCGTCTATTTCTATGCTCGGTTTAGCAAGCCGTTGAAGAATTTCGGGGTGTGGAGCGCTGCGATACCCGAGAATCAAAAACGAAAACGGGAATACATCGAGAGTGACAGCTTCAGAGAGCTCGTTGCAAAAGCATCAATAGAAAAAGGTTGCAGAGAGAAAAAAGGGAAGCATCTGGGATTCTTTTCTGAATTTGCCACTCAAAAAGATGAAAAGGTTATCCTAAAAACAGGAATCTCATTTGTCAGTGTTGATGGTGCTCTTAACAACCTGAATAGTGAGATTACCGATTTTGATTTTGACCGCATCAAAGAACAAGGAAAACAACTTTGGAATAAAGCGCTGAGTAAGATTTCTGTTTCAGACCCTAATGAAGAGAATAAAACGATCTTCTACACCGCACTTTACCATACAATGATTGACCCCCGCTGTTTTACCGATCTTGACGGAAGCTACCCAGGCGGCGATGGTAAGATCCACAAAACAGACAAATTTGTAAAGCGGACTATCTTCAGTGGATGGGACGTTTTCCGTAGTCAGTTTCCGCTGCAAACCATTATCAATCCAAAAGTTGTGAGCGACATGGTCAATTCGCTTATTGAGCTTGCTGATGAGAGCGGACAGAAATATCTTGAAAGATGGGAATTTCTCAATGCATACAGTGGCTGCATGATTGGAAATCCTGCTGTTGCCGTTATGGTTGATGCCTATAATAAAGGGATCAGAAACTTCGATATCGACAAAGGATACCAATACGCCAAAAACAGCTGTGAGAAATTTGGAAACGGAGATCGAGGCTATTCGAATTCCATTTCTGAAACCCTCGAATATTCTTATTTTGACTGGTGTCTCTCAATTTTCGCAGATAGTTTAGGGAAGAAGGAAGAGGGAAGATTCTATGCAAAACGTGCCCTTAATTACAAAAATATTTTCGATCCTTCCGTAAAATGGTTCAGGCCACGCAACACTGACGGAACGTGGGGAAAGTGGCCTAAGGAGGGGAGACTCAAACAGGACTACGGATGCGTAGAGAGCAATCCCTATCAGCAGGGGTGGTTTGTACCACACGATATTCCAGGGTTATCCGAACTGCTGGGAGGTAAAGAAAATACCCTTGCAGACCTGCAAGAACTATTCAAAAATGTTCCAGAAAGCATGATGTGGAATAATTACTACAATCAAGCCAATGAGCCTGTTCACCATATCCCATTTATCTTTAATCGTCTGGGCGCCCCCTGGCAGACACAATATTGGAGTCGCCAGATCTGTAAGCGGGCGTATCACAATACTGTAGAGGGGCTTGTAGGAAACGAAGATGTTGGTCAGATGTCGGCATGGTATGTGCTGGCGGCAAGTGGTTTGCATCCCGTCTGCCCGGGAGACACGCGCTACGAAATTACTAGTCCGGTTTTTGAACGCGTCCAATTTAATCTCGATTCAAACTACGCCAAAGGAAGATCCTTCACGATACTAGCAAAGGATAATTCAGCAAAGAATATCTATATCCAGTCGGCAAGGCTCAACCAAAAGCCTTATAGCAAATGCTGGATTGATCATCAGACTATTGCCAATGGAGGGACACTGGAATTACAGATGGGAGATAAACCGAATAAAAACTGGGGAATATAACCTCTCCTTCAAAGAGAGGTCATTATAAAATACAGCTATAAGAGTTACACAACAGCCAAATGACAAAGCCTTTTTAGTTCTTAGAAGGCTTTCAAGATAGCAGCTTTGAAATAAAAATTGCCTTCCAAGATTGGACCAGAGTTAAAAAACAAGGCGGTATTTAGAGTAAAGAATATCTCGAAAAATATACTGATCTGAAGGGAATTGCAGAGATGAGACCACTTTTAGAAAACTAAACCATTGATTAGTTAAATCAATTTTAGCGTGTTCTATTCTGTTTGATTTAATATTCCTAAATTTAACCGCTAATAATAAACTAACTCCTCATTCAATTTCCCAAATGAAAAACACTAATCCGCTGTTAAATCTGAGAACAACCTATATCTTACTGATTCTTGGAACTCTCTTTATCCTCTTTGCCGGATGTTCTAAGAATGGAGCGACAACCTCCGTGTCGGTTACTAAAAACATCCGACCACCTGCATATCCATTAATTACGATAGATCCATATACTAGTGCCTGGTCAGAAGCAGACCATTTATATGATGATGTAGTACGTCACTGGACAGGTAAAAGATTTGGATTAATTGGAGCCTTGCGTGTCGACGGTCAGGTTTACCGCTTTCTGGGGAAAGAGGAGATACCAAAAAAAACAATTCTTCCCATGGCCGATCATGGTGCCTGGGAGGGGAAATTCTTGGTTAATAAACCCGGTAAAGGATGGGAGCAAACGGGATTTAACGACTCAGGCTGGAAGAGTGGAAAAGGTGCTTTCGGATCTGAAGGAATGCCGTCAATGTCAACGCTCTGGCAAACAGGAGAGATTTGGGTGCGCAGAGCGTTTAACCTCGAGAACCAATTACCAGAGGTTCCACTCTATCTTATCTATTCACACGACGAAAACTTCGAACTCTATCTAAATGGTCAGAAATTAGTTAATACTGGATATAGCTATAAAGATAAAGTCATCCTTTTACTTGACGATCAATTACGTAAATTGTTAAATCAACATGGCAAAAACGTTATCGCAGCGCATTGTTCGAATAAAGTTGGTGGCGCGTATGTCGATTTTGGAATCTATCAGGATAGCGATAAATCGGCAGTTTTTGAACAAAATGCAATTCAAAAATCGGCAGCCTTATCTGCAACTCAAACCCACTATAGCTTTACATGCGGACCTGTGGACCTAAAGGTTAAGTTTGTTTCACCCTTACTACCCGACAACTTAGACCTACTCTCGCGCCCTGTAAACTATATCACCTACGAAACACAGGCGACAGATAATAAATCACACGAGGTTCAGATCTATTTTGAAGCAACTCCCGAATGGGCCGTAGACAATATTTCGCAGGAAGTTTCTTTAGAACACGGAAAGACTGGAACTCTCTCCTATCTTAAAACAGGAACGACAGAACAGGCTATTTTAGCTAAACAAGGAGATGATCGTCGCATTGACTGGGGTTATATGTATCTGTGTGGACAATCTGCACCTCAGATGAGTTACGCGATGGGAGATTACAACCAGCTTAAGCAGGAGTTTGCAACAAAGGGGTTTATTAAAGGATCCTCCGAATCTAAATTAATAACGCATATGGCCGATACCATGTCTGTTATTGCGTGTGCAAATGAGCTAGGCAACGTGTCAACAAAACCAGTCTCAGGAAAAATTTTGCTTGGTTACGATGACCTTTATTCGATTCAATATTTTGGTGAAAACCGCATGGCCTGGTGGAAGAAAGATGGGAAGGTAACCATAGAGAACGCCCTCGAAGCAGCCTCCTCAGAATTCGATGCCATCAGTAAGGCGTGCACAAAATTCGACAATCAGTTATGGGCCGATGCCGTTAAGGCTGGTGGCGAGAATTATGCCGAATTATGTGTTCTAGCCTATCGTCAGGCTATTGCTGCCCATAAACTGATCAAGGACAAGGAGGGGAACACCCTGTTTTTTTCGAAGGAGAACTTTAGCAATGGCTCTATAGGGACTGTAGATGTAACCTACCCTTCGGCACCATTATTTCTACTTTACAATCCCGAATTACTAAAGGGGATGCTCACCCCAATATTCTATTTCTCAGAGAGTGGCAAATGGACGAAACCCTTTGCTGCGCATGATAACGGCACCTATCCCAAGGCCAACGGTCAAACTTATGGCGGAGATATGCCGGTTGAAGAATCGGGAAATATGTTAATTCTCACGACTGCTATTGCCCTTGCTGATGGGAATGCCAACTATGCGGATAAGCATTGGAAAACATTAACAACGTGGGCTGAATACCTGCTTGAGAATGGTCTTAATCCGGAGAATCAGCTCTGCACCGACGATTTCGCAGGTCATATTGCACACAATACTAATCTCTCGATTAAGGCAATAACAGGAATTGCAGGTTATGGAAAATTAGCGGAGATGTTAGGAAAAACAGCTATTGCAGAGAAGTATTCCAAGCAAGCCAAGGAGATGGCTTCCAAATGGATCGAAATGGCTAACGACGGAGACCATTATCGGTTAACCTTCGACAAGCCCGGAACATGGAGTCAGAAATACAACCTGGTATGGGATAAAATTTTAAACCTTAATAACTTTCCAAAAGAGGTAGCCGAAAAAGAGATTGCTTACTACTTAACCAAACAAAATGAATATGGTTTGCCCCTTGACAATAGAAAAAGCTACACAAAATCAGACTGGATTATGTGGACTGCAACCTTAGCTACTGATACGAAAACATTTCAAAAATTTATTGATCCGGAACATAAATTCTTTAATGAAACCACCGACCGCGTTCCGATGACCGATTGGTACGAAACGACTAATTTACACCAAGTTGGAATGCAGGCGAGATCTGTCGTTGGCGGATATTTCATTAAAATGCTCGAGCAAAAAAAGAGATAAAAAATGAGAATAACTATCCTCTCCTATTGCCTTCTCCTTCTTACATTAGTGGTCCAAGGGAGTTCTAAAAAAGAGATCGAACAAAAAAAACTGCTTGGGCATCGGTTTCTAACATTCAATACCGTAGTTCGGGTTAACCAGATTGAGGTAGCCAGGGATAAGAATGTAGGTGAAGACGAACGAAAGCAGCACACCCCATCACAGGCGATAAAATTCAGAACAGCCATCGAAACAGGGTATCCTGGGGCAAGGATAACCTGGGCATTCAGTTGGCTGGCCCTGCATGACACCTCCTTCAATTACCGTAAGATTAGAGAACTTGTCGTGGGGTACCACACAAAATATGGCGATGAGATCACATTTATTCCGGGTGCCTATTTTGCCAATGCCTATAATTCGACAGAGCAAGTAAACAAAGATCTTCATGATGGTCTAGCACGAGTTTCAGAGATTGTTGGTCAAGGATACCGGCCAAACAGCGTTGTGGCAGGATTCCTTTCCGCTCCCAACCTTGAATTCTTAGCAAAAGAAGAGGGTATTCACGTTTGTCAGGGGAATATTTGGAGTCAATATGCTATCGACAACCAAGATGGTGATGGATCAATCTGCTACCCCTACTATCCTTCAACGGAGCACTTTTGCAAACCCGCACAAGGAAGCTCCGACTTTATCGATTGTGTAAATCTTGATGGATGGAGTATGGATTTTCTGGCTGCCCGCAGAGCCGGTGGCACCGGAGGATTTAATTCGCGCATGGGTGTTGGTCCTATTGAAACCCTTTATAAATATGGCGAAGAGATAGGTATTAAAGAGATGCTTCATTCAACAGCCATTCAATTTGATCGAGGATTTGATTTAAACGGATTTGCATGGGTGACCAACTGTTGGGAAATCTCTTTGCCAATTGATGTTGCTGGTCTCACACACTGGCTTAACAAAATTAAAAAACGCTGGCCTGACACCCAATTTATTACACAGGGAGAATTCGGACTTATCTGGAGAAATCACTATAAAAACAACGACTTTAATTATCGCTTTGAAGAGATTGGTTCGGGTATCGGAGGATCTGATGCCGGAATGAAAATTCGGTGGTTTATGAATAAAAACTATCGACTTGCATTATTGGGCAGCGAGAGCAAGAAAGTGCCGGAGATGGTGATTGATTTTACCCGTTATGATTTAAAAGCCACAGAACCCATCTCCGCAACCACGCGCAACTGGAGTCTGATGGGTGAGATAAACCAAAAGCAAACCCGGGTACAAGATAAGCCTAAGTTTTTGAATCAGCTAAATACCTCCGCTAAATCACTTATTAGAAGACACAATCTGGAATTAGTAAAATCGTCCATTAAGTGAAAGGAATAAAAATTAGAGACCCCAATTAGATACGAGAGATAGCAAAATAGAAGTATAAAATACGGTTATAAAATTTACTCTATTTAGTTACTTTGAAAATAATTCTTATATCTTTGAAAATTACCACACTTTGGCAAGGGATAGACTAACGGCTAAGCACGCAAGAATTAGAATAGATGACAAATGATTTAATATTATGGAATAAAATCAAAAATGACGATACCCAATCCTTAAAGGTATTACATAGTCGTTATTATTACCCCATGATTATTTTCGTCAAAAAAAACTATCCGAATACCTCTGGGCTTGAAGAATTAGTTTCTGACTGCTTTATAAAGTTATGGACTAAACGAACTGAAATTATCATAGATAAATCAGTTAAGGCCTATCTTTTTTTAATGTTACGCAATCAGTTAATTGACAATTTCAGAAAGAAAAAATGGGGTATACAGCTCGATATAAGTTCGATTCCGGATGTGCCTAGTGATGAAGTCATAGAAGAGCTGGATGATTATGCCAGGCTATATCTAGCCTTAGAAAAGATACCTGAGCAACGTCGTCGCATTCTCGAGCTTGCAATTTTTGAGTCTTATTCGTATGCTGAAATCGCAATTAAACTGCAGATTTCTATCAACACCGTAAAAACACAAATTGGTCGTGCGTATCGTTTCCTAAAGGAAGAACTAGACCCAAAAACCATCCAGCTTCTATTTTTGGCAAAGATTTAATAAAACAGGTTCTAATCTCATTTCAGTGTTCTACTAAACACCTGCATACTCAGTATCCTATTTTCATCTAATTCTTTTAGGAACAGCCATTGTTGTCTGTCACCCTATACGTATAATATTTCGTCATACATTATATTGAACTTATAGAAAAAATGATAGAAGAGCAAAACCCTTATTGGGACCAATTCGCCAATAAAATACACAACGAAATGCCTAAGAGCGAATTAGCTGACTTTGACCAGCTAATCTCGAATGAAAAATATTTAAAAGAATTCAATAAAGTGAAACAAATCAATACGCGATTAGGCGAAGTTGGATTAATTACTCCTGGTCAAAGTGACCTGTCTTGGAAAAAGATTGAACGTGAAATAAAGAAGAGTAGATTTTACAAGTTGAATTCTGCATTTAAATATGCCGCAATAATTCTTATTGCTTTTATTTCCGGTACGCTATTAAAGCCTCTTTCCTCGTTTGAGAAAAATGTAAAAGATATTAGGTATTCAGAAATTAAAGTCCCTTTTGGTCAAATGAGTCAGGTAACCTTAAGTGATGGAACAAAGATCTATTTAAATTCCGGAACAACGTTAAGGTATCCGGAACAGTTTGCTTTAGATAATCGCTCAGTTTCTATTAATGGTGAAGCGTATTTTGAAGTCGCCAAAATGGTCAATAAGCCGTTTATCGTTAATTCTTCCGATCTTAAAATACAAGTCCTTGGAACTTCTTTTAATATCTCTGCATACCAGGATGACCAAGAGACCTTAGTCACTTTAGTTGAAGGGAAGGTGAATGCACAGAGTCTTGACGGGGAAAATATCATCAATCTTGTTCCGGGGCAATTAGCGACAAAGAATAAAAATAATTCAAGTATTGCGATCCGGGATGTCAATACTAAGTTTTACAAAGATTGGATTGAAGGACGCCTATTTTTTGACGACGAACCATTAGAACAGATAGCGAATAAACTAGATCGCTGGTTTAATGTGAAGATAAGCTTTGACGATGAGCGACTTAAATCACATCGATTTACTGGAACCATACTAAAAAACAAGCCTGTCGACCAGATTATGCAAGCGTTGCAAATGCTTGCTCCAATACGATTTAAGCATGAAATAAATACCACAGGTAAAGACAAAATAATTATTTACAATCGATCATAGAGTTTCATTAGGCCTAACCTAAATAACCACGAACCAACAAACCAAATAAATGCCTATGAAAAAACTAAAAATTAAAAATTATGATCAGGATGTTCGACCCATCCCCACAAATGCAACCAATTAAAACAAACTAATCAATTAAATTTAAATCAAAAGAATCTATGAAAATGTATCGACTTATCCATGGTGGAGAACGACCATGGATTAAAACCTTGCGAATTCTGAAACTAACAGCTATTCTGCTATTTACGACTGTCGTTGCTATCAGTGCACCGAATTATTCGCAAAGCACGAAGCTTAATTTATCGATTAAAAACTCCTCTTTAATCGATGTATTTAGACAAATTGAAGATCAGAGCGAATTTTATTTTTACTTTAAAAAGGAGGAAGTAAAATCGAAAGAGACCGTTTCAGTTGAGGCTAAAGACGCTCAAGTAACAGAAATTCTTGATCAAATATTAGCGAAGACCGGATTAGAATACAAAGTTATTGATCGGTATATTGTTGTAAAACCAACAGGAACAACAGATCCGGTAATGCCCGCTCAAGACAACCGCAAAGTCTCAGGTAAGGTAACCGACCAATCAGGATTGGCATTGCCAGGGGTATCCGTATTTGTTAAAGGGACCACAACTGGCATAGTCACTGATCTAGAAGGTAGATACCAATTAACATTACCTGCTGATGCGAAAACGATTGTCTTCTCATTTATTGGATTAGAGTCAAAAGAAGTTGCCTATACCGGCAAAAATATTGGTGATGTAGTTTTAGGAGAATCAAGTATTGCGATTAAGGACGTAGTGGTTACGGCTCTTGGTATTAAAAGGGAGAAAAAGGCACTGGGCTATTCAGTAGGAGAAGTAAAATCTGATCAGCTGCTGCGTGTTCCTCAGAAGGACCTGCTTGGTGCACTCCAGGGGAAAATGTCAGGGGTAAAAATCACCAATACTTCGAATGATGTCAACTCTGAAACGTTTGTCAATATCCGAGGGATTACCTCACTTGCAGGCAATAACAATCCATTAGTCGTTGTAGACGGGGTTCCGAGTGGTGATCAACGGGTTATGAAGGATCTTGCGCCAGAAAATATCGAGAGCGTTACTGTACTCAAAGGCCCTAGTGCTGCTGCACTTTATGGATCTAGAGCTGGTGCTGGAGTTATTATTATTACTAGTAAGGCAGGTAAAAAGGTTACCAACGGAATAGGTGTAGATGTAAGTATTGGATCAACCTATTCGGTTCCCTACAAATTTATGGAACTTCAAAATAGGTTCACAACAGGTATTAGTGGCGTTTTAAATGAAAGCTCATACCAACAGTGGAATGGCCCCGAAGCAGGAACTTCGGCTATTCAGTGGAACACTAAGGGTGTTGCTCAACCCTTGAAATTTTACAATAATGCCCTACAGGATTATTTTCAAACTGGAGCAGAAAAAGTATTAAATGCAAGCGTAAGTGGTGCATTTGACAGGGGAACTTACAGACTATCACTCTCTAATTTGAGTGCTACAGGTACCTATCCAGGCACTGAGTTACATCGGAATGGAGTGAATATGGCCATTACCTATGACATCAACACAAAAGTAAAACTATCGGCCAATCTGGATATTGAAAACCCCAATTCCGATAACTATCCTGTCAAAAACGGAGGCGATAGTCAGTATATGGCACTTTACCAAACTCCTCCTCACGTGAATATAAATGATCTTAAAGATTATTGGAAAACGCCTAATGTTCTGCAAAAAGGAGTAAGTACAAATTACGACAATCCATGGTTTGCTGCGAATGAGTTGAAGGACGGATTTAACCGTTTAAGAGGTATGGGAAACATGAAACTCGACTACCAGATTCTTTCCGATTTAAAGGCTATGGCCCGCTATTCGTTTAGCACTAATAACAACAAAAGAACATATAGACAGCCTTGGTCGAGTTATGGTGGTGATGGTGGAGGAAACAACAGAGCAAATGGTATGTATAACGAGCAAATCGACAATGCCAGAGAGATGAATGCCGATGTCCTTGTCTCCTACAAAAAGAAGATTGGGAAATTTGAAATTGCTCCTTCTGTTGGAGGTAACCTTATGACGCAACGAAACTATTCAATGTATGGTGGTGGTGATGCACTTGTTCTAGCGGGTCTTTACACCCTTTCGAACGTAAACAGAAGCAGTCTTAGTTATTCTGATAATACCTACAAAAAAAATATTTACAGTGTTTATGGCTTAGTTAACCTTAGTTATAATAACATGATCTATTTGGATGCAACGGCAAGGAACGACTGGTCAAGTACACTTCCTGCTGCCAATAGATCATATTTCTACCCGTCGGCTTCGTTAAGTGCATTGGTCAATGAGATGGTTACCCTGCCAGAATGGGTCTCTCTTTTAAAGGTTAGAACAGGTTTATCACAAGTAGGTAAGGATACAAATCCTTATGCAATTGCGACAGTTCTGAATCAAGGATCATGGGGGCCTAGCACAACCTATTCTGTGCCGGGAAGTTTGCCAAATATCAACCTAAAACCTGAGATAGCAAACTCATTTGAGATTGGCACCGATGTCTCATTCTTTAAGAATCGGCTCGGCTTTGACTTTACCTATTACAAAGTACAAAACAAAAACCAAATTCTGAATGCAGCAACATCATCGATGTCGGGTTATGGATCAGCAACTATCAATGCTGGTAATGTTGAGAATACTGGACTTGAAATTGGGATAAATGCTGTTCCTGTGAAAACAAAAGATTTCACCTGGGACGTGTCAGCTAATTTCACCAAGGAAAGAAGTAAATTGGTAGAGTTAACTCCAGGAATTAAACAGTTCTTAAATTGGGCAAGTCGCGAAGTTTATGCTTGGACTAAAGTGGGCGATTATATTGGCACATTCTATGGGACAGCTGATAAAAGAGTAGCAGATGGTCCTTACAAGGGATGGTCATTACTTGATGCAAACGGAAAATTGCAGAATGGTCCTGCCGGAGGCGACAAGATCGGAAGTTACATGAACGATTTCATGGTTGGACTGCAGACTAGTCTGAACTATAAAAGATTCACACTCTCTTTAAGCTTTGACTGGAGACAAGGTGGAAAATACATGGATGAAACAACCTTGCGATTAGCCAGGGGTGGGAAAGTTGATTATTACAAAACCAAAGGGGATAAAAGTGCCAGCACATTTTCTGGTATCCTGGACAACAACTCCTTTAACGGTGATATGAATGCTTTGGCCAACGAGATCAAATCTAATCCTGCAAAGTACCAGGACAACGTCTGGGTTGGTGGAAGGACTAAAGATCTGGGTGGATTTGCTTACGCGGGAAGTTTATATGACGAAGGGGCCTTTTTCCCGGGTGTAATATCAGATGGTGCAGGTGGTTACAAAGAGAATTTCGGAGCTGCCGGGACAAAAATTATTAAATCATACGATGTCTTCCAGCCTACAGGTGGATACTTTTATCTTGACCAAAAAACAGAATGGGTTCACGATGCAACGTTTGTTAAACTCCGTGAAATTGCACTCTCATATACGCTACCCGTTGCATGGGCAAGAAAAGTGGGAGCTCAAAATATCATCCTTTCCGGATTCATGAAGAACATTATTCTTTATGCAGCAAACGGGACCAATCAAGATCCTGAGGGAATCTATAATCAGCAACTTAACGGCAATACAATGCAGGGATTCGTTCTCTGGAATGCATCACCGATAATAATGCCCTCCGGTTTTAAAATCAATGTATCATTCTAAAATCGACAGAGATGAAAAAAATTCAATTTAACCCGAAAAAGATGAAAAATCTAAAAACTATATTTTTCAGCATCATTACCACTGTAATTCTGCTGACAACATCCTGCCAGGATCTAACAGAGATCAACAAGAGCCCCAATATGCTCAATGCCAGCGATATTAATATAAAATACGTTCTCACATCTGTTCTTTCCGGATCTGCAAATAACTATATTCGTGGACATGTATATGGAAGTACCATTACCTTATCGGAAGCGATGCAATACATGCAGCGTGACTATATCGACTATGCAGGGACGAACACCTTTAGCTGGAGTCCACAAAATTTCAGTGCATACAACTCCTCGTTGATTAATAGCCAATATATGGTTGATAATGCAGCAAATGAAATTCTTGAAGGCAACCAAAAATTTTATACGGCAACAGGACAAATTATGCGAAGCTTTTGGTTTGGGTTCATGACATCACTTTGGGGTGACATGCCATATTCAGAAGCTATGCTAGCTGCAAAAGGAAACTTTACCCCTGTGTACGACAGCCAGAAAGATATCTTTAAAGGAATAATAGAGGATTTAAAATCTGCAAATGATCTGCTTTCAACAGTAACCACTGTTGATGGAGCCGCATCTGCAGATATCATGTTTCAAGGAGATGTGTTAAAATGGAGAAAATTTGCCAATTCACTCCGATTAAGGTACCTACTGAGGCTCTCTGAAAAGCTTTCGGATCAGCCAGCAGGTCTTGATGTGAAGTCAGAATTCAATACAATCGTTGGAAATCCATCGACCTATCCAATTTTCACCTCTAGCAGTGAAAATGCGGCGATCTCCTATCCTGGAACAGATTCAAATACTGCTTGGCCTGGAGGACCTTTGGGCTGGAATAACAGATCAGAATACTACCGCCGTAAACCTTGTGCGACCTTCGTCAAAGCGTTAACGACTAACAGTGACCCCCGTTTAACGACGTTTATACGACCTGTTGATTCTCAGTTAAGAGTAAGTGGATCGGCATCAGGGTATGTTAAGCTTTCTGACGGACAGATTATATTAAATGTTTCTGCTGGTCAGGTTGGCAATACCGTTATTGATACTGCCAGATATGTCGGTTTACCTCCTGCTATGGGTTACCCCGATCTTTTTAATCTTTCCAACTTGACAAATTTCAATTCTCTTAAGGCTCTCACTGCAGGAATCTACGTCGATCAGGCTGCTAATCCAAACGTTTCATACCTGGGTGACATATACGCTCAAAATACGAATCCGCTGGTAAAAGCGGTCTATATGAGTTATGCCGAACTAAATTTTATTTTGGCAGAGGCTCGTCAAAAGGGATGGATCACAAGCAGCGATGCAGCTGAATATTACAAATCTGGAATAACAGCTAGTTTACGTCAATTTGGAATCGTAGATGGCAGTAAAACAATTTATAATCCACAGACTCATGCTTTAGAAACCTATAGTGAAAGTGCATTTTTAGCTGCTCAAGTAACTAAGTACACTTCGGCTGCCGATGACGCTGCTAAACTAAACATCTTGATGACACAAAAATGGGTGGCAACATTCATGACTCCTGAGTTCTGGTTTGATTGGCGCAGAACAGGGCTTCCTAATTTCGGAGCTAATTTAATCTCAGGCAGTAAAGGTTCTCAAATTCCAGTGCGCTATCCATATGGTGCTGAAGAACCAATTTTAAATAAAACTAATGTTGCAAGTGCAATTGCTAAATTGGCACCTGCAGCCGATGATCAATGGTCTAAAATGTGGCTATTACAAGGCACTAATAAACCATATTAGATCTATGCTAAGTCGAAAAGAACAAAATCACTTTGTTTTTATCGATTGATTTTTCTTTTATAATGTCAAATTAACCGGGGTAGTTTCATAGTGCTACTCCGGTTTTATTTTGTCATAAAATGTAATTACAAGGAGAGAATACGAAAATTCACTTTTAAAAAAATGATTCTATTATCTTTGAAGACCTAATTAATTAATCCGAAATAGATAAACCTTAATCCAATAAAACCTGATGAAGATACTTGCGATCTTATTCATTCTCATTAGCCGCACGCTAACCTTATGGTCGACTACTACTGAGTCGCCAAAGCCTAAGTACAACCTTGATTTTCCGCAGCTTGCTCCATCATGGGATGAGGGTATTCCTCTTGGCAACGCAATGCTGGGAGCTTTAATCTGGCAAAAAGAAGATCATCTGCGCATCTCACTCGACCGTGCTGACTTATGGGATTTACGCCCAATGGCGAATTTCACCAAGCCAGAATTTAGTTTTAAATGGGTGCAGCAGCAGGTGAAAGAGAATAACTACCAAATTGTGCAACAGCTATTTGATGCTCCTTACGAGCAACTTCCGGCTCCATCTAAAATTCCGGGTGCAGCGCTCGAGTTTGACACTAAAAGCTTTGGTAAAGTGATAGACGTTAAACTAACCATCGCTACTGCAAGCTGTGAAACGAAATGGGAAAACGGAGCGAGTTTAACGGCTTTTGTTCATGCCTCAAAACCTACAGGATGGTTTAAATTTAACCATGTACCCAGTGATTTTATTCCAATTCTTTTGCCGCCTGAATATGAGAAGATCGAGATAAACAAAAATGAAAATTCTGTTGCAGGACAGGATCTACAAAGACTTGGCTACAAGCAAGGTAAAGTTATCCAAAATCCGAATCAATTAACATACCGACAAAAGGGATGCAATGACTTTGAATACGAGGTTTCAGTATCGTGGAAATATGCTGATCACTCCTTGGTTGGAGTCTGGACAATCACCTCAACACCATCGGAAAAAAATACGCATAAAACAGCTCAGGCGATCACCAATGAAATGATTACGAAGACCACGTTCAGCACTGCCTACTTATCTCATAGCGCATGGTGGAGTACCTATTGGTCGAAATCTTCAATCACACTCCCCGATACCATTCTTGAGAGACAATGGGATTTAGAACAATACAAATTTGGTTCTGCGGCACGGGCAGATGCTCCGCCCATATCGTTGCAGGCCGTCTGGACTGCCGACAACGGCAAATTACCCCCATGGAAAGGGGATTTGCACCACGATCTAAATACGCAGTTAAGTTACTGGCCAGCCTATTCGGCAAATCACCTCGATCTCGAAGAGGGGTATCTTAACTGGCTTTGGAAATACAGACCATCATTTAAAAAATATACCCAGGATTATTTTGGAACCTCCGGAATGAATGTTCCCGGAGTAACAACGCTCGAGGGCAAACCAATGGGTGGATGGATTCAATATTCTTTCGGCCCTACCGTTGGCGCCTGGCTAGCCCAGCATTTTTATCTGCACTGGATATACTCGAAAGACGAAAAGTTTCTGCGCGAGAAAGCTTATCCATGGATTCATGATGTTGCGATTTACCTCGATGAGATCTCGGTTAAGGATGAGAATGGAATACGCAAACTGCCTATCAGCGCGAGTCCGGAGATCCACGATAACTCCATTAAGGCGTGGTTTACCCAAACGACAAACTTCGACTTGGGCTTTATCCGTTGGACCTTTGATAAGGCAGCCGAACTCGCTGATCTATTAGGAAAAGAAGAAGAGGGAAAGAGATGGAGATCGATTCTTAGTGAGTGGCCAGCATTTGCACTCGATGAACAGGGAGGTCTTGCGTTTGCACCTGGGCACCCTTATATCGAATCGCACCGTCATTTTTCACACCTGGTAGGGTGGCATCCCCTGGGCGTAATCGACTGGGCAAATGGGGAAAAAGATCAGCAGATTATTAAATCTACCCTAAATAATCTTGAACTTAGAGGATCTGACTTATGGTGTGGTTATTCATACAGCTGGCTTGGCAATTTATATGCCCGTGCTTTGATGGGTGAAAAAGCTGCCGAAACGCTTCGGATATTTTCGGAGAATTTCTGCCTTCCAAATAGTTTTCATGCCAATGGGGAGCAGCACAACAAGGGATATTCAACGATGAAGTACCGCCCCTTTACCCTGGAAGGGAACTTTGCCTTTGCCGCTGGGGTACAAGAGATGCTGATTCAATCGCATACCGGAATAATTCATATCTTTCCCGCCATTCCAGCATCATGGCAAGAACTATCTTTTACAACCTTAAGAGCCGCAGGGGCATTTCTGGTTTCGGCGCAACAAAAAGGGGGAAAAGTCGAACGAGTTGAAATCGTCTCTGAACAAGGGGGAATTTGCAAGCTAATGAATCCTTTTGGTTCAGACTTCTATAAAATAAACTACAGTTGGAATGGGAAAGTAAATGTAGAGAATAATATCATTGTAATTAAAATCCCAAAAAATGGGAAGGTTATACTGACAAACTAAAAATAGGATTGAAAAATCCCTTAGCTGAACAGCATTAAAAAACCAATAATCTAACGATTCAATTTCAAAAATATAAGATCATGAGAAAACCCTTCGTAACGCTCTTTTTTGTTATCCTATTTTGTGTTAATGTTTTCAGTCAGAAAACACCACATACCTTCGCCCTTGTCAAGACGGAGTTCCTCCTTGACAACAAACCCTATCAGATTATTTCGGGTGAGATGCATCCTGCGCGAATTCCGGCACAGTATTGGCGCCATCGCATACAAATGGCAAAAGCCATGGGATGCAATACGATCGCAGCGTATATCTTCTGGAATTATCACGAATCAGAACCTGGGAAGTTCGATTTCCAAACGGATAACCACAACATCGCCCAGTTTATACATATCGTGCAGGAGGAGGGGCTCTTTCTGATCTTACGACCCGGCCCTTATGTATGTGCGGAATGGGATTTTGGAGGGCTCCCCTCCTACCTGTTAAAGATTCCTGACATTAAAGTGCGTTGTATGGATCCGCGCTATATTGAAGCGATGGACAGGTATATCAAAGAACTTGCACTTCAGGTAAGAGATTTGCAGATAACCAAGGGTGGTCCTATCGTGATGGTTCAGGTAGAGAATGAATATGGAAGCTACGGAAATGATAAGCGTTATACTTCTTGGATCCGAGAGATGTGGAAAAGCAACGGCATTGATGTGCCTTTTTACACAGCCGACGGTGCCACGCCATTTATGCTAGAAGCGGGATTGCTACCCGATGCCGCTATTGGACTAGACCCCGGAACAAGCGAAGCCGATTTTGCCCAGGCAACCAAATCAAATCCCAATGTCCCATCCTTTTGCAGTGAATTATACCCTGGCTGGCTTACCCACTGGGGTGAGGAATGGCAACGACCCGACACTGCAACCCTACTTAAAAACGTCAAATGGCTAATGGACAATAAAAAATCGTTCAATTTCTATGTGATCCATGGTGGTACCAACTTTGGCTATTGGGCCGGAGCAAACGCTTTTAGTCCTACTCAATATCAACCCGACGTAACCAGTTATGATTATGATGCCCCAATAAACGAAATGGGACAGGCGACACCGAAATACTATGCCTTGCGAAATCTACTGTCAAAGTACCGGAATAATGCTGAGAAGCTCGCTCCTGTTCCATCCCAAATCGCGGCCATTGAAATTCCGGAGATTCGGATGAAATCATCAGCCTCCGTATGGGATAACCTGCCGAAAGCCAACTATACTCCTCAGCCCAAGCCCATGGAGATGTTTGGTCAAAAAGGAGGATTTATCCTTTACAGAACCAATCTAATTGGTCATAAAAAAGGGAAACTTCTGATTACCGAACTACATGACTACGCCACTGTTTTTGTCGATGGAAAATTTATTGGTAAACTCGACCGAGGAAAGGGGGAGAACTCAATTGAACTGCCTGAGTCCAACACAGCAAATCCACAACTCGATATTTTTGTTGAAGGGATGGGGCGTATAAATTTCGCCGAATATATGATCGATCGAAAAGGGATTACAGAGCGCGTATCCTTAAATGGAATGACACTGATGAACTGGCAGGTGTTTAACCTTCCATTTGATGAGTCGTATTTGAATCAACTTGCCTATTCAGAGGCATTGCCGACACTGCCCGGCAATTTCTTTAAAGGCGAATTTGAACTCGGTACCACCGGCGACACCTACCTTGACTTATCGCAATGGGAGAAAGGTATCGTATGGGTTAATGGCCACAACCTGGGAAGATATTGGAATGTTGGTCCTCAGAAACAACTCTATTGCCCCGCGCCATGGCTCAAAAAAGGGAAAAATGAGCTCATAATATTTGACCTTCATCAACTTACAGCCAGACCTGTTGCCGGAGTTAAAAATATGGAATAAAACTCCTATTAATTCAAAACTACACCTATTCATATTGCCAGAAGATCACCGAATAGCAAAGACTTAAGCACCCAGACCAACGAATTACGATGAAGGAAAATTTAAAGAAATAAAGGAAGTACATTACTAAACCTGCAACTTACTGACATTTCGCTTCAGGTAATTATGCAGGGACTTTTTAAAGTCATCGGAGGAAGAAATATGAAAAAAGTTCTTTGGAAGATGCGGTTTCTCTTGTTTCAGCTGCCATCCACTGACCAAAAATGTTTTATCTGGAAATGCTTTCCGTTTTTTCTCTATCCTTTTGGCCAGAATTCCCTCCCCCTGGGAGGTAACAAACGAGGTGAAAATAATCTGGAATGTCCTGATTTCATCCATCCGGATTATATCCCGGAAGGGAATCGAAGTTCCCAGATAAATCACTTCAAAATTTAATTTTCTTGCCACATAATTATAATACAGCATCCCAATTTCATGGAATTCCCCTTCAGGAAGATAAAATAAAATCCGAGGTCTCGGCATTTCACTCTTTATCCGTTCATTGTCGATGGCAACAATCAGCTTTTGACGAACCATATTGGTGAAAAAATGTTCCTGGGCTGGAATTATGGCGCCTGAAAGCCATAAATCACCAATAACTTCAAAAAACGGAAACACTAACTCCTCGATGGTTGCCTCAAAACCTATAATTTTTACCGATTTTTCAATTGTCTCATTGAACAATAATTCATTAACCTCCACAAGAGATTTTTTCAGATTGAAAGTTTGGGTGGGAAGTGCCGGGAGATCACTATTTAAATTTAAAATAAGCTCATTTATCTGATCATTGTCAAAATCAGCAATCTTTGAGATCTTGTAACCGTTTTGATTTAATATCGAGACATTCATCAACTTTACAAGATCGTCATCTGAATAATACCGAATATTAGTATCTGTTCTCTTCGGTTCAATTAAATGATAACGTTGCTCCCAAATCCTGATTGTATGAGCCTTAATCCCGATTAATTTCTCAAGATCCTTTATTGAATAAGTCGACATTTGAATTTAATGGTGAATTAAGTATTAACTGTAACTATTTATTGGAATCCGATAAAATCTACATCGGTTAATTGAACTGACTAAAATAGTGTTTTAACCAAAGCGAAATGAAACGAGCACTGAAGAATTGAAATTAAATAGGCAAATCGGAATTAAATTAAATTACCCGGAATAGTTTTAAAGTCAATAAACAAAGGTAATCACCTCTAATTTATCTATTTAAAACCATCCGGGGAATTGGTCAATTTGAATTAAAACTGACTATATTAAGGGATAATGACTTTATCAATAACATGTACAACACCGTTGGATCCCTGAACATCGGCTTTGACAACATGGACACTGCTATCAATTGTAACAGAGCCACCACTTACCATAACGTCTAGCGATTTTGCTCCATTCAATGTCTGAACCATACCGGAAGAGAGACCACCCGACTGAACATTACCACTAACAACATGAGCGAGGAGGATTGGTGTAAGCTGTTCCTTGGTAAGTGCGTCAACTCCGCTAATTTTCAACGCTGTAAATAGTGCTGTAAAAGCATCGTTTGTAGGAGCAAAAACGGTAAATGGACCGGCACCGGATAATGCATTAACAAGGTCGGCTTTAACAAGGGCAGAAACTAGCGTGCTGAACACAGGGTTCTGCAGGGCAAGATCCACAACGCTTGGTGGCAACAAAACTTTATCAATTACATGGATAATACCGTTGGTGGCCACTACATCTGTCGCAATAACATTGGAACTATTATTTAAAAGTACTCCACCAGTTGTTGCAATCTGAAGCGATACATTCTTACCAAATGCAGTGTTTAATGTTGGGAAATATCCCGCTGTGACACTTGCTGCCGGAATATAACCTGAAAGAACATGATAAAGTAGTATAGGCGACAATGCCTCGCCCGAAAGATCATTTAGGGTTACCTTCAACTCAGTTAATAAAGCAGAGAACGCATCGTCGGTTGGTGCAAATAAAGTATACGTCTTGCTATTATCTGAAAGCGGGGCTACAAGGTTAGCCTTTACTACAGCGGCAACTAACGAACTAAACATTGGATTTGCTATCGCATTATCAACAACAGTCATAGGTAATAAAACTTTATCTATCACATGTATAACTCCATTATCCGCAACAATATCAGTATTTGTAATCTTAGAACGACCATTAATCGTCGTATTTGTCATGTCAATGAACATGGAAAGAAAAGATTGTGCGACAGGACCGCCAGCCAAGCTTGAGTAATAACCAGTCATAATTTCTGATGAGAGTGCTTTACCCGATTTAACATGATATAATAAAACCTTGGTTAAAGTTTCTGTTGGAATATCATCAATGGAAGCCACCTTCAATTCAGTTAACAATGAAGCGAAAGCAGCATTGGTAGGTGCAAAAACTGTAAATTCACTCATGTTGTCAGCAAGGGCAACATCAAGACCGGTCTTTTTGAGAGCCAGAACCAGGGTTGAAAAATCTGGATTAGATGCCGCAACATCAGTAATAGAATTAGTTTTAATCACTGGGGCTGAAATAACTTTGTCAATAACATGTACAACACCGTTAGATCCCTGAACGTCGGCTTTGACAACATGAACACTGCCATCAATTGTTACAGCACCACCACTTACCATCACGTCCAGCGATTTTTGACCATTTAAAGTCTGAACCGAACCTGAAGAGAGACTTCCTGATTGAACATTTCCACTTACAACATGCGAGAGGAGAATCGGGGTAAGCTGCTCCTTGGTAAGAGCGTCAACTCCGCTAATTTTCAACGCAGTAAATAGTGCTGCAAAAGCATCATTTGTAGGAGCAAAAACGGTAAATGGACCAGCACCAGTTAATGCAGTAACAAGGTCGGCTTTAACAAGGGCAGAAACTAGCGTGCTGAACATAGGGTTCTGCAGGGCAAGATCAACAACGCTTGGTGGCAACAGAACTTTATCAATTACATGGATAATACCGTTTGTGGCCACTACATCTGTCGCAATAACTTTGGAACTATTATTTAAAACAACTCCACCAGTTGTTGCAATCTGGAGTGATACATTCTTACCAAATGCAGTGTTTAATGTTGGGAAATATCCCGCGGTGACACTTGCTGCCGGAATAAAACCTGAAAGAACATGATTAAGTAGTATAGGCGACAATGCCTCACCCGAAAGATCATTTAGGGTTACCTTCAACGCAGTTAATAAAGCAGAGAACGCATCGTTAGTCGGTGCAAATACAGTGTAGGTCTTGGTATTATCCGCAAGTGGGGCAACAAGATTAGCCTTTGTAACAGCGGCAACTAACGAACTAAACATTGGATTAGCAATCGCATTGTCTACAACACTCATAGGTAATAAAACTTTATCTATCACATGTATAATTCCATTATCTGCAGCAATATCGGTTTTTGTAATCTTGGAACGACCATTTATCTTCGTATTGGTCATGTCAATGAACATGGAAAGAAAAGATTTTGCGACAGGACCTGCAGCTATACTAGAGTAATAACCAGTTGTGATTTGAGAAGCGAGTGCCTTACCCGATTTAACATGATATAATAAAACCTTGGTTAAGGTTTCTGTTGGAATATCATTCAGCGATGCCACCTTCAATTCAGTTAACAATGAAGCAAAAGCGGCATTGGTAGGTGCAAAAACTGTAAATTGACTCTTGCTGTCAGCAAGGGCCACATCAAGACCGGTCTTTTGAGAGCCAGAACCAGAGTTGAAAAATCAGGATTAGATACAGCAACATCAGTAATAGAATGAGTCTTCATTATTGGGACTGAAGAATCTTTTTTGCATCATGTAAAAGATATTGCCAAAATTGAGACAAGAATCAACGTGAGAGTTTTAAATGTGTTTTTCATGATATTAATTGTTTTTTGTTTAATGTTTAACTATTTT
>CAIVMQ010000034.1 GCA_903907075.1 uncultured Bacteroidia bacterium | reverse complement strand
GCTGCACCCTTAAGTGCTAATGCAAATCATTGTTCGAATGGGCGGGTGTTGTGATTTTTAATCGCACTTATAATTTTGATTCAACGATTACAAATCGCTGCACCCATCTCTTCAATTACAAATCGGTGTATCCATTCCATGTCCCTGGCCAATTACTCCATTCTGATACCAAACCTGCTTTAATAGGATTATTAAGAGTATATCTAACAGCATAATACATATGATTTTCATCTCTTAACGTTGTGTCGAAACTTTCTTTCTGCCACAGTGCTCCTTGCCTGCATTCAGACTTATTAATTTTGTGGGCCGAAAACCGTTTGACCGATTGTAAGATATCCTGTAAAAAGACTGGTTTTCCATTTTTGTCCGTTTTGAAAAGTTCAAAAACCCAATGAACATGATTGGGCATAATCGAAAAGGCTATATTTTTGAGTTTTTCCCCTTCCCAATATTGGAGTGTCTGTATGATGATTTGAGTATTTTCCTGCCTGGATAAATCAATATAGGGATTTCTTGCATTATCCAACTGGTCGTGGAAAGCTTTGATATATTTTTTTCGGACCAGATTGTATTCGATCTTAAGGTTGTCAATTACCGATTGATCTGCTGTTTGGGTTTTAAAGAGATCGATTTGTGAATTTATTATTTTTAGTTGTAGCGTATAACGAACCAAAGATTTAGCTGGAATTGCATCTTTTAAAAGCCAGGTTACAAAATATGCTTGTCCAGGTTTTTGGAAATGGGGTAAAATATGCCGGTAGGCTTCTTTTTTCTCCATGATTTTCGCTTTAAAATATCAATTTACGAAAATCTTCTTGTATTTTATTAATAATTGAATTTTTATTTTCAATCGCATTTGCAAGTAATATTTTCAGCGATTTCAAATGGCTGCACCCATTCATCTCATGCCGATTTTTGTTTGAACCTTCGGGTGCTGCGATTTTTTATGGGTCAACTTTCTTCTTATTTCAGATGGAGATAAAGACCCTAATATCTCCAGATCGATATTCCCATTAAGTATATCGTTTGATAGACCCTGCAGATAATTAGATTTTTGACTGCTGATCAGGCGTAATCTCAGCTCTTCATCCAAATGTAATTTAGTAATTCATAGAATACGTTAATAATCTTGCAAGTGTGATTAAGAATCTTGCGAGAATAATGAGTCATCTTGTGAAGGTGTTTAAAAGAATTGGCAACTTTACAATGACTATTTTTCAATATTCTTAACAGATTTAAAATCAATATTATAATTACAAATGCTATCCGGGAATTTGTTGCTTCCTTTCAAAAAAGCAAAATATTATTAAGCGGGTTTGAACTGGATATTTTTACATCCATTGAAGATTCTGGTTCTCCTTCCAGTCAGATTGCAAACACGTTGGATTTAAATGAACATGCCTGCGAAAGATTGCTTAATAGCTTGGTTTCTTTAGGATTTCTTAGAAAACAAAACCAGTTGTTTTTTAAAATAGAAGAAAGTTTAGCTTTTCTTTCCAAAAAAGGATCAAACTACCTGGGCGGATTAATGCATTCAAACCATCTATGGAATACATGGAGTCATTTAACGGAAGTAGTTAGAACCGGAAAATCGGCTCATGCTGCTGAGATTAATGAACGGGGAGATGAATGGCTTTTCTCTTTTATTTCAGCCATGCATGACAGGGCGATTAAACAAGTTCCGCAGCAATTACGGAAAATAGATCTCTCCGGATTAAATACGATTCTGGATATTGGAGGTGGATCAGCAGCATATTCGATGGCATTTATCTCCCTGAAACCGGATATGGAGGCAACTGTTTTTGATTTACCGAACGTTGTACCCATCACCATACAATTTATAGACAAAGAGGGCTTTTCAGATAAAATCAAAATATATACAGGTGATTATACGGTTGATAAGTTGCCAGGTGGATTCGATCTGCTCTTTTTGTCGGCACTTATTCACAGCAATTCTTTGGAGGTTAATAAGGATCTGATCAGGAAATGTTTTAGATCATTGAATACCAATGGAAAAATTATCATTCAGGATTGGATTATGAATAATTTCTGACTTGCCCCATAATCTAACATTCAATAATGTCCCGCTTAAATCTACCTCTTTTATTTACTCCTCAACCAACAAGTGCTCTAGCCATCTACTAAAGAACACGCTTGTGGAATACGCTAAAAATCTGAGCCTGGCCTGTTTCAAAAATAAAAGAGAGAAGGTTCTGATTGCGTTAGGAGGTAAACAAGTGCTGATAACTGATTAAAATCGGATTACAGCCAAAACTGAACGTCATTAAGTGGCCACCATAGATCTATAAACATTCATTAAGGTTAAAGAATTACCAACTAATTCAGTGTTCTCTTCTTATCTGCTATTGGAGTAAAATCTGCTGATTTTTTGCGTTAAACAGACCGATTTCTAACTGAAATCAGATTTGCAGTTAAACTAATTTAAATTTAACAAAATAATTATTTTGATTATAATTAATTACAAATAAACTCTTGTATCATTACATCCAATAAAGAATCCATCGTATATGGACGAGAAAAAGGGGTTGGAATATGAATCCCAACCCCCTGTAATCATCCGTAGTATAAAATCAGTACAAAATCTAATTAACTGACTCATTACTAATTTCAATCGGTCGGGGTGACAAGATTTGAACTTGCGACCCCTCGCCCCCCAGACGAGTACGCTACCAGGCTGCGCTACACCCCGAATTGAATGTTGAAAACAACATGGCTGCAAAAGTAGTATTAATTCATCAATTAAAGAATGACCATCGCATGTTGATTGATATATTTCAGCAATTCAATAAACAAAAGTGTAGGTGTTACGTTTTCTTTAGGCCTGGAGAATAGGATAAAAAATCAATCTATTTATATGAATTTAATCGGATATCGACGAGTAAGCTTTGAAATTTAACTTAACTTTAGGCGCATTAAAAATAAATTTCAAATGGAATTGTTTAAACCCCTGAATATAGCTGACAGTCAGTCTGTAATTAGTAAATCTGAAGGTGTTTCAGAGCATGTTAAATGTCTGATTATCGGATCCGGTCCTGCGGGATTTACCGCTGCAATATATGCTGCACGTGCCAACCTCTTTCCCGTGATGTACGAAGGGCTCCAGCCCGGCGGACAATTAACAACCACTACAGAGGTTGAGAACTTTCCCGGTTATCCTGATGGAGTAACAGGTCCCGAGATGATGGAGGATCTTAAGAAACAAGCGATTCGTTTTGGTACCGATGTGCGTTGGGGTATTGCTACTGGTGCTGATTTCTCGGGTGGCGTTCACCGGATCACCGTCGATAGCGGAAAGGTTATTGAAGCCGATACAGTGATTATTGCTACCGGAGCTACTGCACTCTATTTGGGTATCGACGATGAGACGAAATATGCCGGCTCGGGAGTATCTGCCTGCGCTACCTGTGATGGATTTTTCTACCGCGGTAAAGATGTGGCCGTCGTAGGTGGTGGTGATACTGCTTGCGAGGAGGCGATGTACCTTGCCGGATTATGCCGTAAGGTTTATTTGATCGTTAGGCGTGATGCCTTACGCGCATCAAAAGTAATGCAGGACAGGACAATAAAAACACCAAATATCGAGATCCTCTGGAAACATCAGACGAAAGGATTGTTTGGCAATGGCGTTGTTGAAGGTGTTAACCTGATTAAGCATAAAGGGGAAGCCGATGAGTCTGAGGTGCAGATCAATGTGGATGGATTCTTTTTGGCCATTGGTCATAAGCCGAACTCGGATATCTTTAATCAATACCTTACTACCGATGAGGTGGGTTATATTAAAACGATTGGCGATTCATCCAAAACGAATGTCGAGGGGGTATTTGCGTGTGGCGATGTGATGGATCATGTCTATCGTCAGGCAGTTACCGCTGCCGGTTCAGGATGTAAGGCAGCTATCGATGCAGAACGTTATTTGTCTGAGAAAAATTAGTCTGGTACAATTATACCTCGCATAAAAAATGCCGCTCAACTTGAGCGGCATTTTTTATGCGAATTATATCAATGAATTATTGAATTTGAGCGAATGTAGAATTGGCATATTTTCCCGACTCGAGATTCTTGCGAACTTCAGAGAACGCTTGAATGGTGTATTCCACATCCTCGAGGGTATGAATTGCAGTTGGGATTAATCGGAGCAGAAGCTGACCCTTTGGAATAACAGGATAAACGACAATAGAGCAAAAGATATTGTAATTTTCACGCAGATCCATCACCACATTTGTCCCTTCAGGAACACTTCCGGAGAGGTAAACAGGTGTAACGGGTGAGTTGGTAACACCCAGATCAAAATTCTGTGCCTTTAGTCCCGATTGAAGAGCCCGGACAATAATCCAGAGGTTCTCTCGCAGTTCAGGTTCAGTGCGGATCAATTCAAGCCGTTTAAGCAGCCCGATCACCATGGCCATCGGGAGTGATTTGGCAAATGTTTGTGAACGCATATTGTAGCGCAGGTAATCGCATACCTCTTCGCTACTTGCTATAAATGCACCGATACCGGCCATTGTTTTGGCAAATGTGCCAAAGTACATATCGATCTCATCCTGAACACCGAAATGCTCACCACATCCGGCTCCTGTTTCACCCATGGTTCCAAAACCGTGCGCATCATCAACAAGTAAACGGAAATCAAAATCTTTCTTACATGCAACGATCTCATCAAGCTTGCCAAGATCACCGGCCATGCCGAATACCCCTTCGGTAATTACAAGTATTCCACCGCCTGTTTTCTGAGTCAATGCCGTAGCATGTTCTAGTTGCTTGCGCAGGCTATCCATATCGTTATGAATAAATACAAATCGTTTTCCCATGTGCAGGCGCACACCGTCTAAAATACAGGCATGAGCCTCAGCGTCGTAAACGATCACGTCATTACGGCCACAAACGGCATCAATAATCGAGATCATCCCCTGATATCCAAAGTTAAGTAGAAAGGCATCAGGCTTACTCACAAAACTTGCAAGTTGTCTTTCGAGCTCCTCATGCATGCTGGTCTGTCCCGACATCATTCGCGCACCCATAGGATATGCAAGGCCATATTGTTCAGCTGCTAATGCGTCAGCTTTTCTCACCTCGGGGTGATTAGCCAGTCCGCAATAGTTATTAAGACTCCAGTTGAGAACCTCTTTACCCCTGAATTTCATCCGGGATCCGATATCACCTTCTAATTTTGGAAATGAGAAATAACCATGAGCTTGTTTCTGATATTGACCAAGGTTACCCTTATCGGTTTTAAATTTTTCAAAAATATCCACGACGTGTCTTGATTTTATTTATAAACTATGTAAAAGTATGTTTTTTTATTTTGGCAAAAAAACGGAATGTAAATTACTTTTTTATTTCCTTACTAACGGAAATTAAGATAAAAAGAACAATAGATGCTGCGATGCCATAGCTAGTCAAGGTGATCACAAGAATTGCTGAAATAGCGAGAAAAATAAATCGGACCTTGTTTTCTTTCCAGGTTAGGTTCACAAATTTAAGTGAGAACATCTTAATCTCTGATACCAATAGAAAGGACATTGCAAGGGTAATGATCAGCAAAACAACAGGGTGAAAGATTATAGTGCTAAAAGTGCCAGGTTCTCCAGTTGTCAGTATCAAAGCTAACGCAGCTATAAAGATCGCATTGGCAGGTGTTGGTAGCCCAATGAAACTATCCGATTGTCGGATGTCAACATTGAATTTTGCCAATCGAAGTGCGGAGGCAACAGGTATAAGGAGCGAGGAAAATATGCAGATCATTTTCCAGAAGGAGAGGTTACCAAAATTCGAAGCACTCATAGGGTTGCCAAAAAAAGCATATTCCTGCATCACCATCATAATCATTCCGGGGGCCAGTCCAAACGAGATCACATCGGCCAGTGAGTCCAGTTCTTTGCCTATTGCTGAATAGGCATGAAGTAATCTCGCTGCCATGCCATCGAGAAAATCAAACAACGCTGCAGTAAAGATTAAGATAACTGCAAGTTTAAGATCCCCTTGTACCGCAAATAGCACAGCTAAAGAGCCTGAACCAATATTTAAACAGGTTATAAAATTAGGTATGTGTTTGCGGATCATTCGATGTGAATGGGATTACAATTGAGCCAAAATGCTCTGACTGCCGGTTACAAGTTGGCACAATTCAACATCGACTTTGGTTCCAACAGGGAGAAAAATATCGACCCTAGATCCAAAGCGTATAAACCCAAGCTCATCTTGTTGATTTACCGCAGCCCCAACTTTGGGATAGGAGATAATCCTTTTTGCAACAGCACCTGCAATCTGACGGACCAACACCTCCGTTCCATCTTCCATCCGGATAACAGTAGTTGCCCGTTCGTTTTCGGTTGATGATTTTGGCAGGTAGGCTGCCATGAAGTTGCCGCTGTGATGTTTAAAGTATTTTATTATTCCAGGTACCGGAATCCAATTGATATGCACATTATATACGGACATAAAAACAGAGATCTGAATCCTGTTATCCTTAAAGTATTCTGGTTCGAAGGTCTCTTCGATAACCACAATTTGACCGTCACAAGGGGAGATAACAGCATTGGCATTAAGGGTGATTTTCCGATTTGGATAGCGGAAAAACCGCATCACAAAGATTAGCATATAGGTCGTAACCACAAACGTGAAACTCCTGAAATAGAGCTCTTCGGTGAGACCGACACCAATATTTAGAAACAGCCAGATTATAAATGCGACAGCAATAACTCCAAAACCTTCCTTGTGTATTCTCATATTTTTAGACTATAATGTTATGCAAATCTAAGAAAATAATGATCAGTGTAAAAATTGGAACACAAAATATATCACCGGAGAGGCTAATAAAATGCTGTCAAAACGGTCGAGTACGCCCCCATGGCCCGGCATAAATTGTCCTGAATCTTTTAATCCAACACTTCGTTTGATCATTGATTCAATTAGGTCTCCAAGGGTTCCCGAGATGGCAACCACCAGGGCCATAATACCCATTAACAGAAAGCTGTATTGGGTAAATATCAGCGATAGGATCCAGGCAGAGAATAGTGCCGATGCCACTCCGCCAACTAGTCCTTCCCACGATTTTTTCGGGGATATCCGTTCGAATAGTCTATGGCGGCCAAACCGCACACCTAAGATATAGGCTCCGGTATCGCTCATCCACACAAAAATAAACAGGCTCATTAGCAGCTCATAATGGTAACTAACAACTCCGTCTATAGGGTGAAAAGCGAGTATGTTGAGTAGTGAAAATGGGATAGCTACATAGACTATTCCAAATACTGTGAGGGCAAGATTAACTAATGGTGCCTCTTTTTTGCGGTATAGTTCACACACAAGAAAGAGATAACTTAGCGGTAAGAGGTATTGAAATGATTTAACTGGAATAATTTGTTGTACCGTTAGATACGAACAGCTAAAAAGGAGTGCTCCAAAGATTATTCCGGGGTATACCTGAGGTGAAAATCCTGCCACACGACACAGTGCATAAAATTCATGCAGCGCCATGGTAGCGAGTATTAAAAATAAGATTGCAAATGAAATTGGGCCTAAGATTATTGCACCAGCTAATACTGTTGCAAAAAGTAAACCATAGATAGCACGAATATGAAGCTCTTTCAACGTTCGGATTGTTTTAGTTCGATCAGAATCTCCAGGGCTTGTGATTCATGGATATCATGAACATAAAGTTCAGCCTCGCCCCACATCACATACGAAGAATCTTTCTGGTTTAGAATCACCGATTCTATGCCGCTATTTTCAAGCAGATCTTTTGCGATAGAAACCAAATATTGATCGCTGGTGCTAAAGACTTTAATCCACCCTTTTTCCATTGAAATACTAGCTTAGTTATGCTTCAGACTCAGCTTCTAATTCAGCTATTACTGCTGGAGCTTCTACAGCCACCGGTTCATCCTCTTTTTTCTTTCCCCATGGGCGTACTCCAAAGATCTTCTCGAGATCTTCGGTGAATATCACCTCACGCTCGAGTAATAATTCGGCAAGCTCTTTATGACCTTTGGAATTTTTACGCAGTATATCTTTGGCTCTTTTAAATGCGGTGTCTATCAGTTCTTTTATCTCAGCATCAATGAGTTCCGCAGTCTTCTCGCTATATGGTTTATTGAAACTATAATCGCTCTGTCCTGATGAATCATAATAACTTACATTACCCACTTTTTCGCTCATGCCAAAATAACAGACCATCGAATAGGTAGTTTTAGTAACCCGCTCGAGGTCATTTTGAGCACCGGTAGATATTTTGTTGAATACAATCTCTTCTGCAGCTCTTCCGCCCAATGTGGCACATACCTCGTCGAGCATCTGGTCACGCGTTGTGATCTGTCGCTCTTCGGGAAGATACCAGGCAGCACCTAATGCTTTTCCTCGGGGCACAATAGTTACTTTAACAAGCGGATGTGCATGTTCGAGCAGCCAGCTTACCGTTGCATGGCCCGCCTCGTGATAGGCAATGATTGCTTTTTCGTCGGCAGAAATAATTTTATTCTTTTTCTCTAGACCCCCTACGATACGGTCGACGGCATCCAGAAAGTCCTGCTTTTCTACCAATGATTTCTTTTTACGCGCAGCGATAAGAGCAGCTTCATTACACACATTGGCAATATCTGCACCTGAGAATCCAGGTGTTTGTTTAGCCAGAAAAACAACATTTACATCATCCGAGAGTATAAGAGGTCTTAAGTGTACCATGAAGATCTCCTTGCGATCAATTACATCGGGTAATTCAACATGGATCTGACGATCGAACCTGCCGGCACGCATAAGCGCCCTGTCGAGGATGTCGGCACGGTTAGTCGCTCCTAATATGATAACGCCTGAATTGGTGTCGAAACCGTCCATCTCGGTAAGGAGTTGGTTGAGGGTATTCTCACGTTCGTCGTTAGAGCCCATATTGGGATTTCGTCCGCGGGCACGTCCTATTGCATCAATCTCATCAATAAAGACAATACAGGGAGCTTTTTCTTTCGCCTGTTTAAATAAGTCACGCACCCGCGATGCCCCAACGCCCACAAACATCTCAACAAAATCAGATCCTGACATCGAGAAGAATGGAACATCGGCCTCACCGGCTACAGCCTTTGCCAATAGTGTCTTTCCCGTTCCCGGAGGGCCTACCAAGAGTGCCCCTTTGGGGATCTTACCCCCTAGCTTCGTATATCGTTCAGGATTCTTCAGGAATTCAACGATCTCTTCGATCTCTTGTTTGGCCTCGGCAAGACCGGCAACTTCCTTAAAGGTAGTGCTTACTCTCGACTCTTTATCGAATATTTTAGCTTGTGATTTTCCAACATTGAAGATATTCCCACCTGAGCCACCCCCTTTGCTCATCCGACGATAAAACCAGAACCAGAGCGCAATCATCAGCACTGGGAACAATAGCCAGCTCAGCATCTCACTAAAATAGTCGTGCCGTGTTTCGTAGGTTAGGGTGACCTTCGCATTTTCACCAAATTCGGTCTGCGCATTTTCAAGATTTTTCTCGAATACATCAACAGAACCAATGGTGAAAAAGAAATGGGGCCCTATTTTAGCGGGACCAAAATTTTGAGGAAATTTACCCTTATATTTTTCGTAAGAACCCTCTTTAAGATAAATATCAGATTGTAATTTATTGACCACAACAATCTTTTCGATATCCCCGTTTTTTAGCATGGTATTTTTTACCTCTTGCCAGCTTGTCTCTATCGGTGAACCACCAGAGGTGAAATATTGGATTGCAAAGAAAGCGATCAGCAATATCCCATAAATATATACAGGGTTAAATCTAGGGGATATTTTTGCCCCTCCACCGGCAGGTTTTTTAGGTCCGGTTGGTACGTTGTTCTCTTCTTTCTTTGATGTATCTTTCTCAGCCATAATTAATTAATTGTCAGCGTCTATTGTATGAATTATTCCGTCAGCCCATAAACTTTCAAGATCGTATAACTTACGAATCGGCTCCTGAAATACATGAACCATTATATTTGTATAATCGAGTAATATCCATTGTGCACTTAGATAACCATCTTTATGCCATGCAGGTTCATTCTTTAATTCGGATACCGTATCTTCTACCGAATGGGCAATCGCATCGACATGGGTATTCGACGTACCATGACATATTATATAGTAATCACATTCGGTATTGGTAAGAGATTGAAGATCAATGTTTATAATCTCAAGACCTTTCTTGCGTTGAATACCCTCGATAATCGCTTCTACTAATTCGATTGAGCCACCCTGAATGGCAGATTTAACCATAAATGCGTTTTAAAATACAAAGATAATTTATTTGTCCGATACTTAAATAAAGAAATCAATGTGTGAACTTGTGAAATAATATTTTTACTTTGATCCCCTGTACTAATGATGTTAATTTTTGTCCCAAATGATAGGATCAACTATTTATCGGATCGCTCAAACAGAATCAACCAATAACTATGCCGCAACGCAATTGCTGACAAATAGTCTGCCTGACGGCGCGGTTATTATTACAGACAGTCAGATTGACGGAAGAGGGCAGGGATTAGCAAAATGGGAAAGTGAGCCTGGTGAAAATTTAACGTTTTCCATTGTGCTCTATCCTAATTTTATGGAAGTAGGCAATCAGTTTGAGCTTTCAAAGGTGATATCGCTTGGGGTATTCGATTTTCTCTCAGCCTTTACCACTGACGTATCGATTAAGTGGCCAAATGATATCTATATCGGTAATGGGAAGGTGGCAGGAATCCTAATTGAAAATTCAATCCGGGTTAATAAAATATCCTCTTCGATCATTGGTATCGGTCTTAATATCAATCAGCAGTTTTTTAGAGGAGATGCTCCAAATCCGGTATCCTTAGGTCAGATTACCCAAGAAACCTACGATCTTGATGAACTGCTCGCACAATTATGTGAGAAAATTGACTTCAGATATCGGCAATTGGCCGAAAACCAGATTTTGAAGATTGATACTGATTATGCTGCAATTCTCTACAGACGCGATCTCTGGGCTCACTATTCAGATGATAATGGCAATTTTGAGGGACGAATACTCGGCGTTGATCAGATTGGCAGATTGCAAATAGAGACTCGTTTTGGAGAAATAAATCGGTATCAATTTAAAGAAGTCACCTTTAAATAGCTAATTGGTGACGAAAAGAGGCTGTTGCTAATTTTAATAATAGGGGAAATAGTTTCGCAGATTAGGGGTATTTAATTTTTGTCAATGCTTCCGCGATACTATTGACTCCCTGTCTTAAGTGTTTACCTACCAATACTTTAATCATTGGATTCAGGTCTGCATGCACTGTAATCTTTATTTTACAGTTTTGCTCATCGACGGGTAATAGTTGAATCCAGCACGTAATCTGAAATGGAACTGATTGGCTACCTGTTAGCTTTATGAGTTTTGAAGGCTCACGTTCAATGACTTGAACTCCGATATTTCCTACCGGACTTATTGAAAATGTACACTCGTCAGTAGTGGCTCTGAAATTATCTAGTTTTATCTCAGGTGTTTCAGGATATCTTTCTTTCAATGCTGCGATGCGTATCGGATCAAATAGTGGCTCAAGATTTGTTAAATCAGAAAGATGATTGTAGACGCAATCTTGAGATGAGGCAATGAATTTTACTTCACTGTCATATTTTTCGATTCCCATTTTGACTTTTAATTTTTTGTCACTTCTCTATCCACTACCGTCCCCAGGTCTCAGGGTTTTTTCTCCAGTTATTTAGGCTTTCAAGTTGAGCATCGGTAATCTCACCTGAGTCATGGGCCACCTGAAGTAGGACATTGTAATTGCTTAGCGTGGTAAGTTCGATATTTGCGTCCTCGAAGTTCTGCTTTGCTAATGGGAAATTATAGGTAAATATAGCTAACATCCCCAATACCTCTGCTCCGAAATTACGAATCGCATCAGCAGCATTAATTGAACTGCCTCCTGTAGAGATAAGGTCTTCAATGATCACAACTTTGGTCCCAGGCTGAATATCACCCTCAATAAGATTCTCTAATCCATGACCTTTGGGTGTCGCTCGAACGTAGATAAATGGAAGTTGCAATGCCTCCGCAACCAATGCTCCATGGGCGATAGCACCGGTAGCCACCCCGGCAATAGCTTCGGCATTGGGATATTTCTCACGCACAAGCTTAACAAACTCGCTGCAGATAAATGTTCTGGTTTCGGGATACGAGAGCACTTTGCGGTTATCACAATAGATGGGAGACTTCCATCCGGAAGCCCACGTAAAAGGGATATCAGGTTGTATCTTAATGGTATCAATGGCCAGTAGTCGCTTAGCAACCTCGATTTGTGCGTTTCCCATAATTAGTATGACATTAATATTTTGTGCAAAAATAAGAAGATTTTTGGCTTCAACTGAATTTAATAACCAACAATAGAATAAAAAATTGTTAAATAGATATGGCGTTATGAATCGATTTTATGGAATTCAAGGGTAACACTCACGATCATATATTTCAGGACCACGATAATCGCGAAAAACAAGTCGTGAAGCAGATGTAATTAACTAATTCGATGATCTGCGCTTGTAATTTCGTATCAGTTGCACGAAAGTGGGTTCAAAACCATGACTAGGTGATGGGGCCTGAGAGAGTTGTATCTTCTGATTCGTGTCAATAAGATAAAATGCGGGAGTTAGTGAGGCATTGTAATCAATAATTAACTGTTTCTGTTTAGATCCATTAAGAAGCTCCCACGAATAGCCCTTTGATTTCCATAGTTTTATGCCATCGTCGAAATCGTCATCAAGACATACCGATACAACAACTAAAATTTGGCGCAGCCTTTTTTCTATCGATACGATCGAATCGAGCTCTGCTTTACAATCAGAACTTGTGCTTTTGAAAAAGTTAAGATAGACAAATTTTCCATTGAATTTATTAAGGGTAACTGTTTCTTTTCTGCTGTTTAACAGGTTAATATCGGGGGCTTGATTGCCAATGACTAACTGTTCGATCTTGAGCTTTATGTTTTGTGCAATTAAGCTTAGATCTGGCGAAGTAACCTTATTTAGGGCAGCGGAAATACAATTTGAAATCCCACTTTTTTTGAACCCATCGGTATAATACCCATCATATAACCCTTTTAATACAGCGAGTTCCGAAAAATCAGCAGAGTACCCAAGGGCTTTGAAAAAGGCTGTTAACTCAAGGTAGTTGCCCGAATTTGTGAGAGCCACAAGTCTCTTGTTTTTTATTTCTTGCGATTTTCGGCGAAGGTTATCGTTGAAAATTGTTCGAAATGCTTGCTGATACATTGGGTGATTAAGAGCTAATGGCTTGGAGGCAAAATATTTTTGGATCACCAATTCTTCATCTCTGGGATTTACCGCATATTCCAATTCTGAAAAAGAGTAGGTCATTAATGTTTTAAAATAGGGCCGTTTGTCGGTTGAATATTTAATTGTGAGCCGCTCAATTATTTCACCTACCACAGCTTTTGATTTTTGCAGATAGATTTGATTCGCGAATTTAGCCTTCTCAATATTTAAATCTGACAAAAACGAACGGACTGCCAGATTTAGATCTAAAGGGTCGTTTTTTGTCAATCCAAACCAGTAAAGTGTCGGCTTAAAGAATATGCTGCGCGATTCGGGTATTGTCTTAGGTGAGAAAGGGGGGAGGGTAATCTGATAGGTGCTATTTGGTTCCACCACCATTGTGCCACAAAACTTTTCCAGATCGGAATAGATCTCGATGGTCTGATTGATGGGCAATGCGACCGAAAAAGACCCGTCTCTGGAAATAATTGTCTTCCCTAATTCAAATTTAGTATGCAGAATGGGGTCAGAATAGGTATAAAAAACGATTTCTTTGGCACTGTAATCTGCCGCAGTACCAGAAATTAGTGTCTGTTGACCATTAACCACTTGCACAAAGAGACAGAATAGTAAAGCTACTAGGTAAGTGCGCATAAGTAGTGCCAATGAAATAGAGTTATTTCTCGTAAAATTCCGATTGATTGATACACGCGGGGAGAAATAAGGAAGCATCCCCTTTGTGCCGTAGAATATCACGCACAATAGTTGACGAAATGGCCGTTGTTTCGGGTGTGGTTAATAAAAAAACGGTTTCTATTTCAGGATGCATTTTCTTATTTATTTGAGCTATAGCACGTTCGTATTCAAAGTCTGCGGAGGTGCGTAATCCCCTTAAGATATACTGGGCATGAACCCTTGTGCAGTAATCAACAGTTAATCCATCGAATTTTCCAACTTTAATCTTAGGCTCATTCTCAAATACACGCTTGATCCATTCCTTCCTTTTCTCGAGAGGATAAAATGCCCGCTTATTGGAATTATAACCAATCATAATAATGATTTGATCAAACATAGGCAACGCACGATTAATGATCGACTCATGGCCCAGTGTGAACGGATCAAACGAACCCGGAAATATTGCAATTCTCTCCATATCCAATTAATTAGCATACAAAAATAGCAAGAAATTACAACAATTGGCTCTATCCCAATCAGAGTGTTACATCTTATCTTTTAAATGATTATCTTTAATTATCCGATGCACAAAGAACGAATCGACTTGCCGCGAACGACAATATTCTCGTGCAGACGGTTGCCTAATTCTGTTTAAGATGATAACCCTTGATCGCGATATTATTGGACTCTTTGGTAAAATGAATTCAGGGAAAAGTTCGCTGATGAATCTCCTATCCCAACAGGAAACCTCTATCGTTGATGCAACACCCGGCACTACAACAGACACTAAGATTACGTTGTCCGAGATTCATGGCTTGGGTCCGGTGAAATTTATCGATACGGCAGGATTTAATGAAGCGCATGATTTAGGTGCTAAAAAGCGTGAGAAGAGCTTAGCTGCCCTTAAAGAGTGTGATCTGATTCTATTGGTTATCGATCCTTCCACATCAGATTATGAAACTGAACGAAATATTATCACCGAGGCTCAGAAATTTGAGAAACAGCTGATTCTGATTTATAATCTTTTTTGCGAACATGATCGTTCTCAACTTGCAAAAGTTGAAGATCTGCTTGGCCCCTTATCTAATTATCATTTCGTTGTTCTAAATGCATTGGATGTAAATGATCGCCAGAAACTACTCGATACCATTCTGACGAACTATGTGCCGCGTAATTTCTCATTCGATTTATTGCCTTTTATCGAGCCACATGAGTTTTATATTTTGAATATCCCTATGGATGATGAGACTCCATTTGGCCGGCTTCTTCGTCCGCAGGCAATGGCAGAAGCTTATATCATACGCAAATGGGCATTCCCGGTAGCCTATCGGATGAATTTGGCAAAGGCCCGTGCAGGGGATCCTGAAGAGCAAAAGCGTTGGCTCGATTTTATCGCAAGCTTTAAAAAAAGGCCATTAGGAATCATTACCGATTCTCAGGCAATCGATATTCTTAAATCGTGGGCTCCAGTCGACATGAAACTAACCACATTTTCGGTGATGATGATTAACTATATGAGCAGGGGGCGGCTTATGGAGTTTGTAAATGGAATTAAAGTCCTCAATAAGCTAAGGTCAGGTGATCGAATATTAATTGCCGAGGCTTGTAACCATTCGAGAATAGTTGAGGATATTGGTACCGTTCAGATCCCTCAAATCCTAAAGAAACGGTATCCCGAAATTATCGTTGAACACTCCTTTGGTCGAGAATTTATGGGTGATTTAATGCTTAAAAAGTATAAGCTAATCATTCATTGCGGAGGTTGTATGATTTCGAATCAACGTATGACGGTGCGTCTTTACGAGATAGCTAAATTGAATGTGCCGATAACAAATTACGGAATTTTTCTTTCCTTTATGCAGGGAGAACATACTCTTGATCGGGTTGTTGCTCCTTGGCTTGATTCAACAAGTAACTAATAGTTGAGTTGTAGACGGAAAATCTAGATATTAGAAACAGAAAAATTATTCTCCAAAAACAGCGGATTTAATTCCTGTATCTATCATTGATATAGTTATTTATAAATAATTTGTGCGGATGAGACTCGCAGAAAATACGGCATTGATCTTGATTGATATCCAACAAGGATTTGATGATCTTTACTATTGGGGAGGAGGTCGAAATAACCCGCAGGCTGAGGAGGTTGCAGCTTCATTGCTGGGCTTATGGCGTAAGAATTCGTTGCCGGTGATTCATGTAAAGCATTGTTCTTTAGATCCAAAATCACTCCTTGCAACGGGAAATCCGGGAAATGAATTTAAGACGTTGGTTTCTCCGCTCCACGGTGAACTGGTGATCCGTAAGTGTGTGAATAGTGCTTTTATAGGTACCGATCTTAAAGAAAACCTCGATCGGCAGAAGATAACCCATATTGTTCTTGTCGGCTTAACGACGGATCATTGTGTATCTAGCACGGCACGGATGGCAGGCAATTATGGTTACCAAACGGTTGTGGTGAATGATGCAACGGCAACGTTTGACAAAACGGGCTTTGATGGCGTCCACTATTCGGCTCAGGTTATTCACGATACCGCATTGGCAAGTCTAAATGGTGAATTTGCGACGGTGATAAACTCCTACGAGCTAGTTTTTTAAGCAACAACTCTTGTATTTCTTCCCCGATCCGCAAGGACAAAGGTCATTGCGCCCAACATTATTGAATGTATTGGCAAGCATCGGATTCTCCTTTTCAAAAAGCTCCTCGGCAAATTTATAATGGGCATTCCAGCCACCTCGTTGGTGGAAATAACATCCGGGCTTATGCGAGTCATCATCGAATAATTCAAGGGCATACTGCAACTCTTCACGAATAAGATTTTCATTAGTTCCCTTTTGCGTATAAGTCAGAAAAGATTCATGTAACTTTTTAACCGATTCACGGCATGATGATAAGCGAGTCTCTGCAGCGTGAACGGCCAATAAAGGTTTCCAACCGGTATTGGGGTTTTCTAAGAGACGGTTTATTTGCAGTGCATGCAGATCGTCTTTCGCAAAATAAATAGAATCATAAAGGAAAAGATATGGGGCATTACTCTTTTTGTCGACTTGTTTTTCAAGTGCATCCAGAAATAAGGTGACCTTTTCAGGATACCGTTCAGCCAACATACCGGTCAAAAATAACCCTTGCTCATCCAGTAGATCCCAGTCGGGAGCGTCGGCAATGGTGAATAGGTTAATAACCGCAGATATCATTCGTTCTGAACTATGTGCCTCAGCGAGAATTGCGTACCACAATGGAAGATTCGGTAAGCTCTTGTTGAGCATCACAATACGCTCGTCATAAGCATTGTCAAGGTGAAAGATTATCTTCTCTTCAAGCTCTTCGTCATACGGAAGGGAACATAAATATTCCAATGCCTCAAAGGGAATTCCTTGAGTGCGGGAATGGAGAATCGCCAGCGCTTCAATCTTTGTCATGTGCTCAATAAATTTTGTGTAAAGATATAGGATATCGCCATAGAACAATTGAAGTTTCGAATTTCGCGCTAGTATGACATGATCTCTATATTATAAGAAGAGTTGATAATTTTTTAAAAAAGTCTCTTCTTTTTAAAAGATTTTGCTAATCTTTGTATTAGATTTAAGTTGATAATTCCTTTTAATTGTTGATGAAGAAGTTTTTGTCCATAGTGTTTGCCTTGCTAATCCTCCTTTCTGGGATGCACTTTACTGTGGCAACGCACTATTGTGGTGGGTTTTCAGCATTTACGAAACTCTCTGTTTCGGGTGAGCTCGCTACATGCGGTATGGAAGGTACAGTCGATAATTGTTCGTCACCGGTTAAACTTAACGGAGCGAATTGCTGTAAGGATAAAGTGGCGGCTTTGGTCGTTGATCCAAACTATTCAACTTCATTTGCTCAACTTAAACATTTCGCACAACATCTTCAACAGGTATACCAACTGCCAATAACTCTATTGAATAAGCCACAACCTGCATTGTTGCTTATCTGCTCAAATGCAAGTCCACCGGGTAATTTTTTGGTCAGCGATGTTAGCTTGCCAACTATTTGTGTTTTCCGTATTTGATTTTAATCGTTTGATGTTTCGCGATAGAAAGGTCTTTTTGCCCTTTCTTACCCTTTTATTATTTCATTTAACGAGTACAACTACTAAAATCAAATTTAAAAATTATGAAAACTGTAAAAATTATTATAGTTGCCGTCTTGGCAATCGTGTTAGGTGCTAACTCATACGCAAGTACACCAAATAGTTCAAAATCTGAAAAGCTAAAAGTTTTTGGAAACTGCAAATCATGTAAGGCTCGAATTGAGAAAGCCGCAAAAGTAGATGGCGTTTCTAGTGCAGATTGGAATACTGAGAGTAAAATACTCGATCTTACATACGATCCATCAAAAACGAATCTTGATCAGATTGGGAAAAAAGTCGCTGCTGTTGGCCACGATACCGAAAAATTTAAGGCCGATGACAAAGTTTATAGCGCCCTCCCAGGTTGCTGTAAATACCGCTAATTCGGTAAACTGCTAAATTAATAATTCGACAATTCGATCTTTAAAGCGCTTTGATCTCTATTTATTTCTCTTGCTAAGTTAAGGGTAAATAATTAGACCTCTCATTCGTTTTAGATCGGATTGTCGGATTACACTTTTCTCTTTCCTCTTTTACATTCTTTCACTAGTCTTCGCATAGCATACTTATCACATTAAGTTCATCTTATGTTTAATAGACTTGTCCGATATTTTCTCGATAACAGACTTATTTCCCTGATTCTTCTGATCACCTTTCTCGTTTTAGGGCTTGCATTTATGCCATTTAACTGGCGATCAGATTTTTTTCCGCGTGATCCCATTTCGGTGGATGCTATTCCGGATATTGGTGAAAATCAGCAGGTCGTAGCCACCGAGTGGATGGGTCGTTCTCCCAAAGATATCCAGGATCAGATCACATACCCGCTCACAACTGCGTTACTTGGTATTCCCGGAGTAAAAACGGTACGCAGTACTTCGATGTTTGGGATGTCATTTATCTATTTAATCTTCAAGGATAATATTGAGTTTTACTGGAGTCGTACCCGTATTTTAGAGAAACTTAATTCACTCCCCTCGGGAACAATACCATCCGGTGTTCAGCCAGCATTAGGTCCTGATGCAACTGCTTTGGGGCAGATTTTTTGGTACACTCTCGAAGGGCGAGATCCAAAAACAGGGAATCCAACTGGTGGTTGGAATCCACAGGAATTGCGTGCGACTCAAGACTTTTACGTAAAATATGGACTTTCAAGTGCCGAAGGGGTTTCCGAAGTTGCTTCGGTAGGTGGGTTTGTTAAAGAATACCAGATCGATATCATTCCCGAGGCGCTTAAAGCCTTTAACGTATCGGTCATGGACGTGATGAATGCCGTACGCAAAAGTAATCTCGATATTGGCGCCGAGACCATGGAGCTTAATAATGTAGAGTATATTATTCGAGGTCTTGGCTATATCAAAAACATAACCGACCTTGAGATCTCTGTGGTTGCGGTTCGCAATAATGTGCCTGTGCGCATTAAAGATATTGCCCATGTCGCTTTAGGACCAGCAACGCGACGCGGAGGTCTTGATAAAGGTGGTGCAGAAGCTGTTGGTGCTGTTGTGGTTGCCCGATATGGCTCCAATCCAATGGATGTCATTACCAATGTCAAAGAGAAAATAAAGGAGATTGAAGCTGGAATGCCACAAAAAATCTTACTTGACGGCTCTACTTCTAAGGTTACAATCGTCCCTTTTTACGATCGCACCGGATTGATAAAAGAGACGATTGGAACCCTGGAGTCTGCCCTTTCGCATGAAATCTTAATCAGTATTATTGTAATTATTATTCTGGTGATGAATCTCAGAGCATCACTAATTGTTGCCGGATTGCTTCCAATTGGCGTCTTAATGACCTTTATTTTAATGCGTATGTTTGGCGTTGAGGCCAATATTGTCGCGTTGTCTGGTATCGCAATTGCCATTGGGGTAATGGTTGATATTGGGATTGTCGATGTGGAGAATATCCTGCGCCATCTGGAGAAGGATGAAAATCAAGGGATACGCGGAAAACAATTGATAGCTGTAATCTATAAAGCCACAACAGAGGTGCGCGATGCAGTGGTTACATCAATCGCCACAACGATCGTGAGCTTCCTCCCGGTTTTTGCGATGGAAGCAGCAGAAGGCAAACTTTTTCACCCGTTGGCATTCACCAAGACCTTTGCATTAATAGCTGCATTTATTCTAGGAATCGTTGTGTTACCTACCCTTACGTACCTCTTCTTTTCGATCCGTATCGACACAAAAAGAGTTCGGAAGTTTTTTAATCAATCCCTTGTTGTTGCGGGAATTAGTCTGATTTTTTGGCATACCTGGCCGGCACTGGCTCTAATCGCTGTCGGAATTAATAACTTATTATCCTATCGCTGGCCCCAAAGCCGGCGCGAAGTTCCGAATTACCTCAATCTGTTTATTACGGTTCTTTTGGCAGCCTGGTATCTTACAAAAGAGTGGCTTCCATTAGGTGCGCACAATTCGATTGGAGTCAATTTTATTTTTGTGAGTGGAATGATAACGTTCATCCTTGCAATTTTAATTGCGATGGTTCACTATTATGAGACCATTATTCGCTGGGCTTTGGCAAATAAACGTAAGTTTCTGATTATTCCCGCTTTTACACTGCTTTTTGGTCTCCTGGTATGGCTGGGATTCGAAAAAATAGGTGGTTTTATTGCTGATGGCGCGGAGAAGCTCGGTTGGAAGAGTATTCGAGTTAGCTCAATCTGGTCAGTTCCAACACATACCTTTCCGGCGATCGGAAAAGAGTTTATGCCCTCACTTAATGAGGGGTCATTTTTGTTAATGCCATCAAGTATGCCGCATACCGGTATTGAAAAGAATCTCGAGTATATCGGACTGCTTGATAAGCGGTTAGCAATGATTCCAGAGGTCGACGTGGCAGTTGGAAAATGGGGCAGAGTAAATTCAGCGCTTGATCCGGCACCTGTGCAAATGTTTGAGAATACAATTAATTACAGACCCGAATTTATCCTCGATGAGAATGGACAACGTCAACGTTTTAAAGTGAATGGGGATGGCGATTTTGTGCTTAATAGTAAGGTTATTAAAGAAGTATTGACATTAAATGAACCAACTACCACCAAAATTACCCGAGATGATATCAAAAGGAAGGTCGATTATGAAAGGGTAGGGGAGATAATCTATAACATGGATAGCGAAACTTTTCAATGTAAACTTGAGAATCAACTGATCACCGTTGAAAAACCATATACCTCGCATACGGATACTCTCAATCGATACCAATTAGTGACTGCTAATTTTAATCTTTTTCAGGCTATTGCGGCCAATTTCTCGCGGTTCCTTAACGTAGATCCCAATGGTGAGTATTTCAGACAGTGGCGAAGATCGATAAAAAATCCTGATGATATTTGGAATGAGATTGTCAAGGTGACTAATATCCCTGGTTTAACTTCGGCGCCTAAGCTTCAGCCTATTGAAACACGTCTGGTAATGCTCTCGACTGGTATGCGCGCACCTATGGGACTTAAGATTTATGGCCCTGATCTTAATGCTATCGAGAAAGCCGGGTTGCAATTGGAACAAGCATTGAAAGATGTCCCATCCGTGCGAGCGGCATCGGTTTTTTACGATCGTACCGTGGGGGCTCCCTATCTGGAGATTAACTTAAACCGCGAAGCAATGGCCCGCTTCGGGATGACCGTGGCTGATGTGCAAGAGGTGCTTCAGGTTGCCATAGGCGGAATGGCATTGTCAGCGAGTGTTGAGGGGCGTGAGCGTTTCCCTATCCGGGTCCGTTATCCGCGTGAATTACGCGATAATCCGGAGGATATTAAACGTATTCTTATCCCTTCACCTACTGGAATTCAAGTTCTTCTGGGTGAGATCGCCGATATCGATTATTCGCGCGGCGCTCAGATGATTCGAAGCGAGAATACCTTCCTTACCGGTTATGTCCTATTTGATAAAAATGAAGCGAAAGCAGAGGTTGATGTCGTGGATGAGGCTTCAGCCATTCTGAAGCATAAAATTGAGACCGGCAAGCTGGTTTTGGATCCGGGGATCACCTATAAATTTGCGGGAAATTATGAACATCAGCTTAGGGCTACCAAGCGATTGTCGTTGGTTATACCCATCTGCCTGATGCTAATATTGCTCTTGCTTTATTTCCAGTTTCGCACAATAACTGCCTCTTTAATACATTTCTCTGGTGTTATAGTCGCATTTGCAGGTGGGTTTATTATGCTCTGGCTCTACGGGCAAGGGTGGTTTATGAATTTTTCTGTGGCTGGAGTAAACCTGAGAGATCTCTTTCAGATGCACCCCATAAATCTCAGCGTAGCCGTTTGGGTCGGATTTATTGCCCTATTCGGAATTGCTACAAATGACGGCGTAATTATGGGGACTTACATTCATCAGGTATTTGAACAGCGACGCCCCACAACAGTTCATGAGGTGAGGGAGGCTGTGGTTACTGCCGGATTAAAGCGGGTACGCCCCGCGATGATGACGGCAGCAGTAGCGATAATCGCCTTACTACCTGTATTATCCTCCTCGGGAAAAGGTTCAGATATCATGATCCCCATGGCAATCCCCATGTTTGGAGGAATGGTCATTCAGGTGATGACTGTCTTTGTTGTGCCGGTATTCCAGGCAATTTGGAGAGAACGGGAAGTGGAAAATAACCACATAGACACATAGGACACATAGTTTTTTGTTTTTCTATTGTGTTCTATGTGCCTAATGTAGTTTATCTAAAAACGAAATTATGAAAAATATAGTCATTATTGTCATATTAATTACTTCGGGGTTAAACTCATTTTCTCAGGATTCATTGTTTCAGTATATGGAGTTGGCTGCCAAAAATAATCCGACCGTATTGCAGAAATTTGCAGAATATCAGGCTGCCCTGCAAAAAATACCTCAGGTCAGTTCCTTGCCTGATCCGGAGCTAAGCAGCGGAATCTTCCTGAGTCCGATGGAGCTCGTGGCAGGAAATCAAGTGGCAGATATTCGGCTTATGCAGATGTTTCCATGGTTTGGTGTATTAAAAAATGCAAAAGATGAGATGAGCTTGATGGCAAAAGCGAAATTCGAATTGTTTCGGGATGCTAAAATAGCGCTCCTTTATGAGCTTCAACGCTCTTGGTACGAGCTAAATAAGATAAAACAATCGATTCGGGTTTCAGAACAAAATGTGGCACTCCTTGAGTCTATTGAGCGCATCGCAGTAGTGAAAATCAGGGCTCCTGATAATGGACCCTTTAGTCCCGGTGTAGGTAGTTCATCATCACAGTCTTCGGAAAAATCGATCTCTGCTAGTTCGGCAGGAATGAACAAGATGGGTGTCAATCCAATTAAAACTCAACCTTCAGCATCCATGACGGCTAATCCGATGACTGCCCCTTCGGGTGGTTCGGCACTTATTGAAGTGTATCAAATTCAGATTGAAATTGGCGATCTGAAAAATAGTATAGAATTAACTAAGAGTCAATTAACAACTGCCTTGGCACAGTTTAATAGTTACCTCAATAGGCCGCAAACATCGGTTATTACGTTGCCTGATAGCATATTTACGATAGATTTTGAACCATCATCATTGGTGCTTTCTGACACCCTTTTAAATAATAATCCGATGGTTGAAATGCTTCAGTACGAAGGGCAATCGCTTGATGCCCGTAAGCAAATGGTAACTAAAATGAGTTATCCCATGGTAGGGGTTGGGCTGAATTATTCCGTGATTAATAAAAGTGAGATGGCTGGTTCACCCATGAATGGAAAAGATATGGTAATGCCCATGCTGACCGTTACACTGCCTATTTACAGAAAGAAATATAAAGCGATGCGCACAGAGGCAGATTTCTTAAAGTCGGCAAATCTTCAAAATTATCAGGCTACTGTAAATACATTGCAAACGGAATATTTTCAGGCGTTGCAGATGTTTCAAGATGCCCGGCGACGAATAAAACTATATCCTGCGCAAGCGGAGCTGGCCTCCAAATCATTCGGCATTACACTGAAGAGCTTCTCTTCTGCCGGCTCTACATTAACAGATGTTTTGCGAATCCGTCAGCAATACGCCGATTACCAATTAAAAGAAATTGAGGCGGTGGCTGATTTCAATACTTCTGTTGCCTGGCTGAAGAAATTAAGTTGCGTAGATATTCAATAAATTAAGTTTGATTTCCGAAGACTTTAAATTATGTAATGTGGAGATATCATTTTATGAAAATATTAGCATGTTCAACTATCGATTTGTGCTATATTTTAACATTCGTGGCTTTAAATTATTCAAATACAGCTTATTATGAGACAAAAACTTATAGTGTCGATCACCTTTGTAATCGGGATTTTTCTAGGATGGTTATTTTTTCATTCTTCCCCTATTGAGGTTGCAACATTTGAATATTCTTCAGAGGCTTCAGGAGTGAAGATCTGGACTTGCGCGATGCATACTCAGATTCGGATAGATAAGCGTGGGAGGTGCCCGATATGTGGCATGGCATTAATTCCAATAGGTCATTTGGGTTCGTCGTCGCCAGATCCGGAGGCATTACTGATGTCGCGTGAAGCTATTCAGTTAGCCAATGTACAGACGACTATTGTCTCAATGCAGAATCCTACAAAGGAGATTCGGCTATCTGGAAAGGTATTGGCCGACGAGCGTCTACTTCAAAATCAGGTTGCATTTTTCAGTGGCCGAATTGAGAAACTACTGATTAATTTTACGGGTGAAGCTGTACGTAAAGGTCAGCCATTAATACTTATTTATTCACCAGAGCTGATCACAGCACAACAGGAATTTTTGGAAGCTGTAAAATCACGACAAGTGCAACCCGAGATTTATGCTGCGACATATGAGAAACTTCTTCAGTGGAAACTTACGAATAAGCAAATAGCGGCCCTTGAGAGCTCAGGAATCATTAAATCAGCGATTGAAGTGGAGTCAACGACTCAGGGTGTTGTAACTGCAAGACGTGTAAATACAGGTGATTATGTCAATCAGGGAACTGTTTTATTTGAGGTCACCGATCTGTCGAGCGTATGGGTGAACTTGGATGCATACGAGAGTGATTTGCCCTTTTTAAAAAAGGGAGATAGCGTTGAATTTAAGGTGCAGGCAATTCCTGGATCGACCTACAGAGGGTTGGTCAATTTTATTGATCCATATCTTGATCCTGTAAATCGAGTTGCCAAAGTTCGTGTTGAGATTTCAAATTCAGGAGGGCTTTTAAAACCTGAGATGTTTGTTGCGGGATTGGTAAGAACGGGTGTTGAAAAGTTTCGCAATAAACTGGTGATTCCTCGCTCTGCTGTACTTTGGGGAGGTAAACGCTCGGTGGTTTATTTGAAACTATCTAACAAGACAGATGCTGTCTATAAGGTTCGCGAAGTTGAGCTTGGTCTTTCGTTAGGGGACAGTTATATTGTTGAATCCGGATTGAAAGCAGGCGATGAAGTTGTTACTCAGGGGGCTTTTAGTGTTGATGCTGCTGCTCAACTGGAGGGGTTGCCTAGCATGATGAATCTGAAGATTTCTAATCCTTCACCGTTAAAACCATAACTAAAAAGAGCCTTAAGGGATACTATCTTAAGGCTCTTTTTAGTTCGGTAATTTGATTATTGAGTAACTTTCTCTAACCGTTTAATAATTGAAAACATAAAGGTTGCCGAGAGGAGACAGCACACAATAAATATTGCCCAGAGCTGCCAAAGTTCAATCTTGCCCCAGAAGAAACTACCTACAAAAAGAAGCTTGTTTCCCACTGCCGCAGCTAGTAACCATCCCGCTTGCATCAACCCTTGAAAACGAGCCGGAGCAACCTTAGAAACAAAAGATAATCCCATGGGGCTAAGAAATAATTCAGCTACAGTGAGTATTAAGTAGCTGTTTATTAGCCAGTATGGCGAAACTCGTGAGGAGTCTGGTACTGGAGCACCATTGAGTTCATGAGGCGAGATCAGATTAATTGATGCGATCAGCACGAGTAAGAATCCCAGCGCTGCGATGATCATTCCAAAACCGATCTTTTTAGGGGTCGATGGTTCTATGCCCGCTTTATTTAATAGCGCAAATATTCCCATTACCAATGTTGTTAAGGCGACAATAAACAGCGGATTAAAGGATTGGAACACCTCAGGAGCAATGGCATTTACCTCACTGTTGTGGCTCATAAAATAGTAGGATAAGCCTGCGCCTGCTACCGCCATACCTCCCCCGATAAGACGAGTGGTGATGGTTTTATTTTTTCCCAAAACAACAAAAAATCCTGCTATTGTTGCGATCACGGCCAATAATGACCACATATCAAAGAATAAATAGGTGAACGCACTAACTTCCTTGGCGATGTAGTCTCGTGCAAAAAAAGTGAGTGTTAATCCGTTCTGATGGAACGACATCCAGAAGAATATAACCACAATAAAGACCATGATAAGGGCTATGATTCGCGGCTTCTCTTCACTAGTTGAGATTGTAAGAATCCATGCTACAAAGGTTCCAAATAGTCCTACCGCCAATGCGATATCCTGTACTCCAAATCCGTAAAAAATGATTCCATAGACGATGGTTCCAACAGCCAGTGCAGTAACAAGTGCCCACGGCTTCTTCTCCACCTGAGGCTGATTTGTGGCAGCTGCTTTCTCTTTATTGGGTAAAAGTTTATTAAATAATACGTAAATCAACATCGAGATAAGCATGGCACCAGCGGCAATTCCAAAGGCATAATTATATCCTGTGGAGAAAATATCAATGTAGCTGTTTGAAAATTTTGTAAGGTCGGCAACGGGTCCGGTAAGACTTACCTTATTGGCTAATTCCTGAAATTTTGCGGAATCGGTAAGCGTTCCATTGATATATTGATGACACATCGCCGGCAGACTTCCATCATGCAAAAAGCCATGACTCTTAAGGAACCAGTTGCGCACTCCCGTAGCGGCAAAAGGGGCAAAAAAGGCACCCATATTAATCCCCATATAAAAGACCATAAAGGCAGAATCTCTTAGTTTCTCATATTTAGGATCGTCATACAATTGCCCTACCACAGCTTGAAGGTTCCCTTTGAAAAGACCGTTTCCGAAGGCAATAACAAATAAACTCACGAGGGTAAGGTTGAGCGATACTCCCGGAATAGCCATCAGCACATAGCCCGAAAACATAATCAGGATACCTCCAAAAATTACAAGTTTGTATTTCTTTGTGGCATCGGCAAGTAATCCGCCTACCAACGCCAGCGCATAAATACCGAAATAAAACCAGCTATAATAGCCTCCTGCCTCTTGTTCAGTGAGTCCAAACTTTACCTGAAGAAACAATACCAGGATTGCCATCATCGTGTAAAATCCAAAACGCTCACCCATATTTGCAAAAAAAGCCACTAAGAGCCCTTTGGGATGTCCTTTAAGCATAAGTTTATCGTTTTAAGTGGTTAGAATTCTCTTATTGCGACAAATATAATGAAGTTTTCTTTTGTCATGATTATCATAAAAAAGGGTTAATTTTAGATGTCAATTCTTTAAAGTGCCGAATTGGAAATAATTGATTGTTGTATTTCTATTTTTTTGGAGCTTTGAAGGATCATTAACCAGGTGATATGAAAATTTTTACTGTAGCACAAGTTGCTGATCTTGATAATTATACTGTCCTTAACGAGCCTATCACATCCTTAGATCTCATGGAGCGTGCTGCTAGCGGATTGGCAAATTGGATTGATTCGCATTTTAATAATGGTCAGCGGATTGCGCTCTTTGCCGGTCCGGGGAATAATGGCGGCGATGCGTTGGCTCTTGCCCGCCTTTTAAGTCAGCGAAGTTTCCAGACCACTGTTTTTATTCCGGAAAAGGCAATTCATCGTTCTGAATGTTTTTTGAATAATCTTGATCGACTTCCAAACCTTGTTTCGATAACTACCCTTGAATGGTCTAAGGAGACTATAATGCCTGATCTTACTGATTTCGATTTGCTAATCGATGGATTATTTGGATCGGGATTAAATCGGGCACTAGCCGGATTTCCAGCTCAGCTGGTAAGACATCTTAATAACTCATTGATTCCAATTATCGCTATCGATATTCCTTCGGGCCTAATGGGGGAGGAGAATCGGGATATTGATCCGGAACAAATTATTAAGGCCACCTATACGCTTACATTTGAATTTCCGAAGCTGAGTTTCTTTTTCAAGGAGAATAGCGTTTTTATAGGTTCATGGGTGGTGCTTTCAATTGGTATTCACCCCGATGGATTAGCACAAATAGAGACGCCATGGTACTTCTCTGACTCTCATTCAATGGCCTCACTACTGAAACCCCGAGAGCGGTTTTCGCACAAAGGAACTTATGGACACGCGTTGTTAGTCGCCGGTAGCTATGGAAAGATGGGTGCGGCCGTGCTTGCAGCAAAAGGATGCTTACGATCAGGTGTGGGATTGTTAACGGTAAATATCCCCTCAGTAGGGATACAGATCATGCAAACCGCTGTTCCCGAAGCAATAGTGTCGACGGATGAACCTGAAAAGATAGCATCACTCATACAATTTCCATCACTCTATAAGGCGGTTGGTATTGGTCCGGGGATTGGCAAAGCGCCGCAGACTGTTGAAGCTGTTAGAATACTGCTGTTAAATTGCCATGTCCCATTGGTTATTGATGCCGATGGGTTAAATATCCTATCCGAAAATCCTGAGATGCTACAACTTCTCCCTTCCGGGACTATTCTTACTCCTCATCCGACAGAGTTTAAACGACTTGCTGGGGATACGAAAACTGATTATGATCGGTTAGCTCTTGCGCGGAAATTTGCCCATCATCATCAGGTCATACTCATTTTAAAAGGGGCAAATTCGGCTATTTTGTTTCCTGATTTAACGTGTTGGTTTAACAGCACGGGAAATCCGGGAATGGCAACTGCCGGAAGTGGCGATGTGCTTACCGGAATACTCCTTGGTTTACTTGCTCAAGGTTATTGTGCGCAAGATGCTGCACGTTTAGGTGTTTATCTGCATGGGCTCTCCGGTGATTTGATCATTAAAGGCTCGTCAGAGGAGGCGTTACTGGCCGGTGAGCTAGCCGATCATCTGGGAAAAGCATTTTATTCATTGAAAAATGATCCGGATTTTGGGAAACCCAAAAAAAAGCACCACTTTTGATTTGTCAAAGATTACTCAAAAAACAACTTAAAATATTTGGACTAATGAAACAAATAACGATACTAGGATTGTCAGCTATCCTTATTGCATTAAGCTTTGGTGTATCAGCAAAAGATGATAAGAAAAAAGGGGCCGGAGAATTGGGTGCCTTCCCCGGAGGTCTAATCTATTCGCTGCCAAGAACAGGGATTCGGATATTTACCGAGGCTACACAGGAGAAATTTTTTCATGGTCCTTATTACGAATATGCACAAAAGTATCTGGGGATAAAAAATGTCTCCACAACGGATGGAGAATCCTGGAAAATTACAGATCTGAAATTTGAAACTTTCGGAGCACCTGATCCGTCAGAGGTGCATAAAGCAAATGGTTCAATTGCTTCGATGTTAAGTCTTTCAGACGATGGGGTGTTGTTAGGAATTAATTGTTCCGTTAAGGCAGATAATGCAAAAACATATTCAACGGTATTTACCCCATCTGTAGATCTTCCGAAAGAGATCTGGAGCGAACTTTCGATGCACTCCTTCCTGGAAGAGAAAGACTCAACCAAGCATGCCGGAGATAAGGTGAAGAGCTTCGAAGAGAAAGCCGCTGAGGCTGCCTTAGATATCCTGAAATTGCGTAAACGTAAGGCCCTCATTCTTGCATCAAAATACGATAAGCTTCCTCCTGACGGCAAGGCTTATCAGGTTATGGTTGACGAGTTAACAAAGATCATCGGAGATTATGAGAGCCTCTTTATCGGTAAATCATTTAAGGCAACTCATAACTATGTGTTCGAGGTGATCCCTGATGCGAAATCGAATAAACCTCTGGTAGCTTTTCGCTTTTCTCCCTCTTCAGGGGTATTGTCAGAAAGCAATGTCTCGGGTAAACCAATTATGCTTGAGATAGATCCTAACCTTGATCTGTCACGAAACAGCGAACAAAAGATAGCTGCTTCACCTGGTGAGACTTCAACCAATGGCTTGGTCTATAGAACTCCCGGATCGGTTGTGGCTCGTTTGTTAAGCGGAAGCGATGTGCTGGCTCAGGCACATCTCGCGATGGCACAGTTTGGTGTGGTGGCTCCCTTCCCCGATGGCTTAATAACCGGTGAATATGTTATCGAATTGTATCCCGTTACTGGTGCAATTCGCCGAGTGGGTAATTAAAAAGTGGGTATAAAATAGTATCACACATCAAAAAATAAACCCAGTTAAGTTGCAGTCGATTAAGATCGATCTCCCTTAATGGTTGATTTTTCAAGTTTTTTTTTTGTCAAGTTACTTGGGTGTTCGCAACAGTTTTTCGCTAGTTTGATATGGAAACGACAAACTAAAATGATCATATTTAGAATTAAATAAGTAGCTCTTCCATATATTAAATCGGTAAAACGATACCTGGATTTTGACTACATCAAACATCGTATTATCAATACTAACCTATAAAAAATGCAAGAACTAAAAAAATCCCTTCGCGATTCGAAGTCCGCACGTTGGCTGATGCTCGGATTGGTCTCATTTACCATGATGTGTATGTATTATCTCACCGATGCAATGGCACCGTTACAAGAGCGATTACAGGCTAATTTATCATGGACAGCTTCTGACTATGGTTTGTTTACCAGTGGTTATGGCTGGTTTAACGTCTTCTTGCTGATGCTGGTTTTTAGCGGATTGATACTCGATAAAATGGGCGTTCGATTTACAGGTATTCTGGCAATTGCCATTATGCTTATTGGCGGTTTTATAAAATACCTCGCTATCTCGGGCCATTTTCATGGGATGTTCGAGTTGACAATAGGCTCCTGGCAAATGATTGGACCCACGACAAAATCTGCGGTGGTTGCTGGTTTTGGATTTGCAATCTTCGGCGTGGGATGCGAGATGTTTGGTATCGCAGCCAATAAAGCGGTGGTTCGCTGGTTTCGCGGTAAAGAGATGGCGCTGGCTATCGGACTTAACACCTCTACGGGACGTATCGGAACCGCATTAGCCATGTTTACCCCCATTCCATTAATTCGCATGACAGGTGATATTAGCATGCCCGTGATCGTCTCCCTGTTCCTATTGGGTATTGGAATGCTCGTATTTGTGTTGTTTACTTTTATGGATCGTCAATTAGATCAGGAAGATGCCGATGCCGGTGTGGCTTCTGACGAAGAGTTTAAATTTGCCGATATTATCGAAATAGGTAAGAACCGCGCATTTTGGTATATCACGATTTTATGTGTTTTGTTTTATTCGGCCGTTTTCCCGTTTATTAAATACGCCACCAATATGATCGTTCAGAAGTTTGGTATTTCCGACTCCTTTGCAGGTTATATTCCTGCCTTATTGCCTTTTAGTGCCCTTATTCTTACCCCCGTATTTGGTAGTATGTTCGATAAAAAAGGGAGAGGAGCCTCTATCATGATCATAGGTTCCATTTTGCTGGTTTGCGTTCACCTGCTGTTCTCAATCCCATCTCTAAACAGCTTCCCCATTGCCATCGGATTGGTAATGGTTTTAGGTATCGCTTTTTCTATGGTTCCTTCTGCTATGTGGCCCTCAATAGCAAAAATTATTCCCCATAGTAAACTTGGTACCGCTTATGCAATGACATTCTGGGTTCAGAACTGGGGGCTCATGGGTGTCCCTCTGCTTATTGGTGTTGTACTCGATAAATATTGCATTACCGGAACCGTAACCAAACTAGTGGATGGTCAAAACCAGATTATTACCCTCTATGATTATACGATTCCCATGTTAATATTCAGCTGTTTTGGAATGCTGGCGATCGTATTCTCCTATTTATTAAAAGGTGAGGACAGGCGAATGGGATATGGGTTAGAGAAGCCAAACATAGAAAACTAAAAAACACGGTATAAACATTTAAATCATAAAGAGATGAGTAACGAAATTTTGAATCTTGAACCCAAAGCGGTATGGGAAAACTTTTATAAGCTGACACAGGTCCCCCGTCCCTCTAAGAAAGAGGAGAAAATTCAGGCCTTTATGATGGATTTTGGCAAGAGCCTGGGACTGGTGACAGAAAAGGATGCAACAGGAAATATCCTGATTCGTAAACCGGCAACTCCCGGAATGGAAAACCGTAAAGGGATTGTTTTTCAAGGACATCTCGATATGGTGCCTCAGAAGAATAGTGGAACTGAACATGATTTTGAGAATGACCCGATTGACGCCTGGATTGACGGTGAATGGGTTCGCGCCCGCGGAACAACACTGGGCGCTGATAACGGCCTGGGTGTAGCCTGTGCAATGGCTGTGCTTGCAGCGAAAGATCTTGTACATGGCCCTATTGAGGCGCTTTTTACATGCGACGAAGAGACCGGTATGACAGGGGCTTTCGGATTAAAACCCAATTGGCTAAAGGGAGATATTTTGTTGAATATGGACTCTGAAGAGGAGGGTGAGCTCTATGTGGGTTGTGCAGGGGGTATCAATGCAGATATCGAATTTGAATACGATGAAGTGATCATTCCGGAGGGTGTTTCAGCATTTAAACTGATTATATCAGGCTTAAAGGGAGGGCATTCGGGCCTCGATATTAACCTGGGCAGAGGAAATGCCAATAAATTAATGATCCGTTTCTTGAAATATGTAACCCGTGAACTCGATGTTCGTCTTGCTGAGATCAATGGCGGTGGAATGCGAAACGCAATACCTCGTGAGGCGTATGCAATAGTGGTTGTTCCGACAGAGAATATCGAATTATTAAAGAGTGCAGTAGCCAACTATGAATCGATCTTTCTATTTGAGCTTGGAGCTGTGGAAAAAACACTTAATTTTTCTATTGCTGAAGCAGATTTACCTAACTCAATCATTGAGGAACGGGTTCAGGATGATCTTATTGACGCTGTTTACGCCTGCCCTAATGGTGTAATCCGCATGAGCGATGGGATGGCTGGAATGGTAGAAACATCAACAAATCTCTCAACTATAAAATCAGCAAAAGGGGTAATTTTTGTGAAGTGCCTGCTGCGGAGCTCTGTCGATACAGCAAAAGATGATTTGGTTGAGATGGTCGATAGTGTTTTTGCCCTTGGAGGGGCCATGGTCGTTTTTGATGGCGGTTATCCGGGATGGAAACCGAATATGAATTCTGAGATTCTAGCAAAAATGAAAGATATTTATCTCAATAAATTCGGACGAACACCTGCAGTTTTGGGGATTCATGCCGGACTGGAGTGTGGAATTCTGGGTGGGGTTTATCCAAATTGGGATATGATCTCCTTTGGACCAACAATGCGCTCTCCCCATTCCCCCGATGAGCGGGTTAATATCCCATCGGTATCTAAATTCTGGGAGTTTTTAGTTGAGATCTTGAAAAATACCCCCAAAAAATAAGTGGTATTTTAATAGTACCTAAAGCAGAGGCCTCTCATGGATTAATCCCCTTGAGAGGCCTTTTTTTGTGCAAAGTGACATAGCTCCTGTCGTTATCTTTTCAAACTTTAATTTGTATATTTGTTAACCCAAACGAATTTTACAACGATCCTTAAACTTTGATATGACAAAAAGATCCCTACTTGTCATTTTTATCTTAAGCCTGTTTTTTTCTGTGGCCTCTGCACAGATTAAAAATATTGGTGTGCCTTTTATTCGTAATTATACCAAAAAAGAGTACAAGGCAGGAACGCAGAATTGGGGAATCGCCCAAGATCAGAAAGGGTTTATGTACTTTGCCAATAACGAGGGGCTATTAGTATTTGATGGGGTTACCTGGAATCTGCATCGGATGCCAAATTCATCAACAGCACGTTCTGTATTTATCACTGACGGCGGTAGCATTTTCGTCGGAGCTTATAATGAATTAGGCAAAATGGAACAACTAGTCAATGGAAAATTAGAGTTTAAGTCACTTAAAAAATATATTCCCGCTAAATATCAGAATTTTGACGATATCTGGAACATTAATTCGTTGGATGATAAGGTAGTTTTTCAATCCTATACCAGTGCTTTTATACTCTCAAATGACACTGTATTTTCAATTATTAAAGCCCCTTCCCGGTTTCAGAACTCCTTTAAAGTTAGGGAGAAATTATTTTTTAATGACATCGAAAAAGGTTTATATGAATTAGAAGGGGGAAGCCTAAGTCAACTTTCTGGTTGTCAGTCGATCGAAGGAGAGGAGATTACTTCTATACTTCCTTCTGGTATAGGTGATCAATTGCTTATTTTTACATTAAAAAAAGGGGTATTTAGTTATTCTGGAAAGCAATTGGCAGCATGGAAAATTCCAATTAATAAGAATCTGCAAAAAAATCAAATCTTCTGTGCTTCAGTAATTCAAGATCAATACTTTGCGGTGGGTACTATTCAAGATGGTGTCTTTATTCTCGATCCAACGGGTGAGGTTGTTCAGCATATTAATAGAGAAAAAGGGATTCAGAATAATACCATTCTAAAAACATTTGCCGATAAATCCGGTGATTTATGGCTAGGCCTCGACAATGGGATCGATTATATCAATATAAATTCACCTGTCACCTTTCTCAAGCAGTCAGAAGGTATCGGAGCGGGGTACACCTCAATAATTTATAACGATAAATTATACCTGGGAACCAATCAAGGGTTGTTCGTTCGGGATTGGAAAGGACCGAATAGTGAACTGAAGTTAATTCCCAACACTTCCGGACAAGTGTGGTATTTGGGTGTTCATGATGGGATTTTAATTTGTGGTCATAACAATGGAACCTTCATAATTGACGGGGATCATGCAAGCCAGATCAGTAAGATTCCCGGCGGATGGAAATATCATATCCTGAAGCGTTTTCCTGATTATCTGGTAGGAGGGACTTACAATGGTTTAATCTATTTTAAAAAAGAGCATGGCTCATGGCGATTTGTTAATAGAATAAAGGGATTTGACGAGTCTTTTCGAATCTTTGAGGAGGATAATGAGGGTAATTTATGGATGAGTCATGGATTTAAAGGGATTTATAAAGTTTCATTTGGGGCATCTCTCGAGGCCATTAAGTCGTTTCGGTATTATACCGATAAGGATGGCCTACCCACAAACATTAACCTGAATGTTTTTAAAATTAAAGGTCAACTTGTTTTCGCAGCAACAGCCGGCCTTTACCAATATAATGCTCAGAATGAACGATTTGAAAAGTCTTCCTATTTTAATCAATTGTTGAAGCCGATTTATGACTTTACTTATCTCCGGGAGGATGATCGGGGTAATATCTGGTATGTAGCATGGTATAATGCAATTCACAGAGCCGGTGTTTTCCGAATGGAAGAAGATGGTACTTACAAGCATATCAATGCCCCATTTACGTTACTTAATGGGAAATTTATTAGTGGCTTTCAATCGATATATCCCTATTCAAATGAGCATCTCTTTTTTGGGAATGAGGATGGTTTTGCCCACTATCAGCCAACAGCCCACTTTAGCGACAACCCCGAGTTTTCTGCCTTTATTACTCGTGCTGTAGCCCTGAACCTGGATAGTATCTTCTATTTTGGGAACTTGCAACCTAAGGCAAAAGGACTTCCTGCAAATGGATATAACTTTAACTATCCCAAGAATGCATTTAAGTTTTTTTACGCTTCGCCGATATACGATAACCCGGGAAGTGTTGAGTATAGTTTCAAATTATCGGGGCTTAATAACGATTGGTCTGCTTGGAGTAGCTCTTCAACAGTCGAATTTGCTCTTCTTCCCGAAGGAAAGTATGGATTTAATGTTAAGGCAAGGAATTCGCTGGGAGTAGAGAGTCGTTCTGATGAATTACTCTTTACCGTTAATCCCCCCTGGTATCGTTCAGTTTTGGCGTTGTTGTTTTACGTGTTGCTGATTCTCACTTTTACAGGACTAATTATAACCCTTTTTATTCGTCGAATAGAGATCTCCAGACGTAAAGAGCGGTTACTACACCTGCGTGATTATCGGCAAAAAGAGAATGAGTATATCCAACAAGCCGCCCTTTCTGAGAAAAAGATTTTTGAGTTGAGAAATGAGAAACTTAAGAACGAGATGATCCATAGGGATAAGGAGTTGGCGAATCAAACAATGGACCTAATCCATAAGAATAAATTTCTTACCAAGATTAAAGAGGACCTGGAGAAGATCAAACTCTCCTCGTCTGATGAATCTTTAAAAGGAAAGATCTCCTCCATGATTACCAAGATCAGTAAGGATGTCGATCATAATAAGCAGTGGGAGGTTTTTGAGACTGCCTTTGATGAGGTTCATGAAGACTTCCTAAATCGATTGAAAGGGCGCTTCCCCACCTTAACTCCCAAAGAGCTTCGGCTATGTGCCTACCTACGAATGAATATCTCAACCAAGGAGATAGCCCCGCTAATGAATATCTCGATTCGAGGGGTAGAGATTTGCCGCTACCGGGTGCGCAAAAAGTTAAATATTGATCGCGACACCAATCTCACTGGACTTATTATCGATCTTTAATCGATTTTTTATGCTGTAGTATCACTTTGTCTTTTAGGGTGTAATTATTGAAACAGTATTTATTTTATAATACTATGTTTATCAACTTATTAATATTTTATTGATGTATTTTTGATGTATTTAATTTTGAAGTATGATGTATTATTGTTGTATAAAATTTTGATTTTTATTGGATTCTTATAGTTTAATTTGCCACATAAAATTTAACTCAGCGTTAATTAATCATCAATTAACATTAATTTTTCTTAAAACTATTTAAGTAAATTGAAGGTAATTTTTCATTAACAAATTTTCAAATTCAATTTAAATCTATGAAAAAAACAATTTTAGTTCTTCTAATTATTGTATCCTCAATGTTCGGCTACGGGCAGGGTATACAAGTAAAAGGGGTTGTTACTTCTGCTGAAGACAGACAACCTATTCCGGGTGTCAGCGTTTCTGTGAAAGGGACAACTACCGGTACTACAACCGACGTAAACGGGAATTACACCATTAAAGTATCCGGAACTGCAACGTTGGTATTTTCTTTTGTTGGTCTAAACACTCAGGAAACTGCGGTGAACAACAACACTACTATTAATGCTGCATTGGTTTCTACTGTTGCAGCAATCGACGAGGTTGTCGTTGTTGGTTATGGTACCCAAAAGAAAAGTGTCGTTACCGGAGCCATCTCAAGTGTAAAAGCCAAAGATCTCGAGAAACAATCTCCCGGAGCACCTGAACGTGCTTTACAAGGAAGAGTGGCTGGTGTTACTGTTGCTGCAAACTCTGGTGAACCGGGCACGGGTTACACGATTCGCGTCAGAGGTATTACAACCTTTGGAGGTGGAAATAATCCATTGTGGGTTGTTGATGGAGTAGTCGTTGATGCAGGTGGTATTAATTACCTTAATCAGTCGGATATTGAGTCAATAGAGGTTCTTAAAGATGCTGCCTCTGCTGCTATTTACGGAACCCGTGCTGCTACTGGAGTTATCCTTGTTACCACGAAGAAAGGATCGGCAGGTAAATTAACCGTTAGTTACAATGGCTTTTACGGGACTTCTAGCCCGGCTAAAACACTAAATATGTTAAATGCTACCCAATATGGCACCTTATTAAATGAGCGTTCTTTTACTGGTGGTGGCGATATTATCTTTCCCAATGTGGCATCTTTAGGTGTTGGTACGGATTGGCAAAAAGCTATTTTTAATACGAGCGCACAACGTTATAACCACGAAATGAGTATGAGTGGAGGTAATGAAAAATCAACTTTCTACCTCTCTTTTGGCATCCAGGATCAGCAAGGTATTGTAGCTTCTGATATCTCTAACTTTACTCAAAAGAATTTCCGCTTAAATTCAACACATAAATTATCTAAGATTTTTACTTTCGGTCAAACCATTGGTTATACTCATCAGAAAAAATTGGGTATCGGAAATACAAATAGTGAATTTGGTGGTCCTTTATCTTCAGCTATAAGTCTTGATCCGATAACAAAATTAGTTATCACTGATCCAACAGTGGCAAATTCGTCACCTTACAGCACTAATCCTGTGATGCGTGATCCCAATGGCAATCCTTATGGAATATCTTCTTTTGTAGGTCAGGAGATGATTAATCCGTTGGCTTATATTCAAACAAGATTGGGATCTTTCGGATGGTCAGATAATTTTGTTGGAAATGCTTATTTGCAAGCTAATATCACCAAAGACATCGTTGTTAAATCATCATTAGGATCTAAGTTAGCCTATTGGGGAGACCAAGGTTTTACTCCTGTTTCCTATCTAAGTGCTACAAATTCGGTGCTTAAGAATAATATTTACAAATCAAATAGTAATGTACTTAATTACAATCTAGAGAATACAATTAGCTACGCCAAAAAAATTAGTGATCACGATTTCAATATCTTAGTAGGTCAGGGAGCTTATGTTGATAATATCGGAGGATATACCGGTGTAACACTTTATGATTTGCCGGTCTCTAGTTACAAGGATGCTTCATTTAGTTTCAATATCCCAGATTCTAAAAACCGTGTTGGTGGTGCTTATGATATGGTTCAACATCGTGTAACTTCTTTATTTACTCGTTTAAATTATAACTACAAAGAGAAATATCTCTTTACCGGGATTTATCGTCGCGACGGTTCTTCACGATTCGGAGCTAACCACAAATATGGTGTTTTCCCATCATTCTCTGTTGGATGGGTTGTTTCAAAAGAGGATTTCTGGAAAAACAATGACATTATTAATCAGCTAAAGATCAGAGGTGGTTATGGTGTTGTTGGTAATGATGCGATTAGTGATTTTGGTTATTTGGCAACTGTTGGCGGCGGATTTAATTATTCGATTGGCAATACCGGAACTATTACACCTGGATATGCTCCTTCGTCGCTCGATAATCCTGGTCTGCGTTGGGAGGAAACTTCTCAGGCAAATATTGGTTTTGATGCACAACTGTTTAACTCATTAACATTAACTGTTGATTATTATCAGAAAAAGACTTCAGGTATCTTAAGACCGGTTACGATTCCGGGTTATGTTGGGGTATCTTCTTCTCCTGTAGGTAATATTGCCGATATGGAGAATAAAGGTTTGGAAGTGGAGTTAGGTTATCGTAAAAAATTAGGTGAGCTGAATTTTTCAGCAAATGGCAATGTAGCCTTTTTACAAAATAAGGTTACCTATATTGCTTCCGATGTTAACTTTATTAACGGAGATGCGGCATTTCAATCTATGGGTCCTGTAACCAGAACGCAGGTTGGACAATCGTATAATTCATTCTACGGATTTAAAACAGACGGTATTTTTCAAAATATGGCAGATGTTGCAGCTTACACTAACTCTACTGGAGGGTTAATTCAAGCCAATGCAAAGCCCGGTGATTGGAAATGGGTAGATACCGATAAGGATGGCGTTATTACTGATAAAGACAAGACATTCTTAGGGAATAATATTCCAAAATATACCTTTGGTCTTACTTTAAACTTTGATTATAAAGGATTCGATTTTATGGTCTTTGCTCAAGGTACTGCCGGAAGTAAAATATTCCAGGGAATACGTAGGTTAGATATTGGTAATTCAAACTGGCAAACTGTGGCACTAAGCCGTTGGACCGGCGATGGAACTTCAAATACATACCCACGTCTTACCAGCAACGATACCAATGGTAACTTTGGTAAAATGTCAGACTTTTATTTAGAAAATGGCGATTATGTTCGTCTTAAAGTTGTTCAACTTGGTTACTCCCTGCCAAGTAGTGTTTATAGTAAAATCGGTTTGTCAAAATTGCGGTTTTATTTAAGCGCAGAAAATTTATTGACCATCACAAAATATACCGGATTTGATCCTGAAATTGGTGGTGGCGTGTTTGGAATAGATAAGGGTGTTTATCCTCAGGCTCGTTCTTTGATGCTTGGCGTTCAATTACAATTTTAAAAAATAGAGAGATATGAAAGAAAAAGTAAGTAGTTACTTATCTATAGCAGCGGCACTAATGATTTCATTGGTCTCCTGCGAAAAAGGGTTTGTCGATATCCAACCCAAAGGACAGTTCCTTTCAGGAAATTACTATGCAGATAAAAACCAGGCTTATTCAGCCCTTGTTGGAGTCTATGATGTGGTACGTAAGAATTCAGGCGGTTTCGAAAATATGATCACCATGATGAATGCAGGTTCTGATGATCAGGTTGCAGGCGGTGGTGGACCAACAGATGGTGAAGGTATTCATGGATTTAGTCATTTTACGATGACTGCCCTTATTATGCCTGGCAGCTTCTGGAATGATTATTACCAGGGTATTTTCAGGGCGAACACCTTGCTTTCAAAAATTGAAAAGGTTGATATGGATGCTTCGTTAAAAACACGATTTGCCGCAGAAACAAAAGCTTTGCGTGCTTATTACTATTTTAACCTGGAGATCATGTTTAAAAATATCCCTCTTCTACTTGATCCATTAACTGCTACAGATATGTATCAGGTGGTTCAAGCTACTCCAGATGCTATCTATGCACAGATTGAAAAGGATTTAACCGAAGCTATACCCGATCTTCCGGCTAATGTTCCGGTTGCAACTGAAGGTGGACGTTTTACAAAAGGCTCTGCACAGGCGTTGCTTGGGAAGGTATATCTTTACGATAAGAAAGCCTCTCTTGCTGCAGCGCAACTTGCTGAAGTGAATGGTACTCCCGGGGGGACAAGTCAGTATGGTTATCGTTTATTAGCTAATTTTAATGACTTATGGGTAGTTAGCAATAAGTTTAATTCTGAAGCGATATTCGAAGTTCGTCATAGCAGCACCGGAAGCTCAGGCTGGGGTAATTGGGGTAGTGGCAGCGACGAGGGAAATACTGTTAATGTTATGGTAGGTCCACGTAATTATGTGAAGATCGGTTCTGATGCACCTGATTTAGCTTCAGGTTGGAGCTTTAATGTGTTTACACAGGATTTTTATGATAATATCCAGGGAGATCCCCGATTTGGTGCAACTGTTCTTGATATGAAAGCATTGAAAATCTCAAATCAGGCTGATTATTTTGCCGGTGATCAAAATAGTGGTTACTTCCTGAATAAATTTATGCCAACAAATGCTGATGTTTCAACAGGATCGGGAGATGCGGTTTTAAATTATAAACAAGATACCTATGCAATACGTCTTGCTGATACTTATCTATTAGAAGCTGAGGCATTAGGCGCATCAGGATCCAGGGCTCAGGCACTACTCGATGCTGTACGATCAAGAGTTGGATTACCTTCAGTGCCTGTTAGTCTTGCCGCTATTAAAGCAGAGCGTAGATTAGAACTTGCCGGAGAAGGTTATCGCTTTTTTGATCTTGTACGATGGGGTGATGCTGGCTCTAAATTGTCAGGCAGAGGTTTTGTAGCTGGGAAACATGAGGTTTTCCCTATTCCTTTCCGCGAATTACAAGGTACAAAACTAGTCCAAAATCCTGGATATAATTAATCTCTAGTAAGTTAACTGATTAAAAAGTTTGTATATGAAAAATAAGATGTTAAAATCAATAAATATCTGGATCATAGCGCTTGGTTTATTAAGCGTTCCACTTTTCTTTAGCTGTAAGGAAGATGTATATAGCTTAGGAGCAGCTCCGACAGCCGACCAAGTTTCTATTGAAAAAATAGCTGGCGCTGATGCCAATCACTGGATCTTGAAAAATAAATCTACAACTACCGGTATCGCTTACTGGGACTTAGGAAATGGTGGTAAGGTTTCTGGTAATGAGGTTTCCGTTTTCTATCCTGATGTTGACACGTACACCATAGCTTTAACACTCGTAACTAATGGTGGAATGGCTACTTCGTCAATTGTCCATTCACAAACTGTTGCCGATCCAAAATCTGGAAACCTCGTAAAAGGGGGTAAATTGGCTACCCCAGGGGATATTGCACAATGGACCATCCAACGTATTAATAATATGGATGCTTCAGTCGTATTCTCTGGCGGTTGGGCAACAATTGATAATACTCCATGGACTTGGGGTCAGGTAGCAATCTATCAGCCAATTCAAGTGGTTGCTGGTCAGAAATACAAGGTTGATCTGGCGTTTAAAACCAATGGAGTAACAAATGGTTGGTTTAAGGTTTATGCTTGTACTTCCCAGCCTGTACAATTGACTGAATACACCGGTGCTATTCTGGTAGGAGAAATTGGGATTTGGGGCGATTGGGCTGTTCAAGGACCTCCTTTGTCAGGATTATTTTCAACCATTAACAACCCAGACTCAGGACTTAAAAGTGGTGGAATTGTCACCTTTGAAACGAGCGGAACGATTTGGCTTGAAATACAAGGTGGCGCTCAGGAGTTAAATGACGGTGTGTCTTTTACAAATATTTCATTCAGAGGCGTACAATAAGTATATTTAAAGCAGCCCTTAATAGATCCTATTTTGGGCTGTTTTAAATATACTGTAAATTAATTGGAAATTAGTTCACATCGTAGTGTGAGTCTCTTTTGGAGAAACACCAAATACATGTAGTATGGATGTGAGTATTGTTTTCCCGTTAACCGTATAGCTTTTAAGAATCACTCTTTAGCCGGTCAACTTAACGGATTGGTGCGCTATCTTTATCCTGTTGATACAGTAAAATGAATAATTCACAGATCTATATTCTCCTAATTTACCTGTCACTTTTTTGTGCCTGCAGCAAATCTGATAATTCTGTTCCAGTTCCTGTTCCGGTAATCTCTACGATATCGGTAGCTGATGTTATTCAACCTCGGGAGAGTAAGCTTGTGTCGTCGTTTCGGTTCTTTATCAATGTATCCCCTGTCAACCCAAAGGATATCAAGGTGAATTATTCAACAAAAGATGGAACTGCATTGAGTGGAAAAGACTACGTTGCTACTTCTGGAACTTTAACTATTGCAGCAAATAAAAGTTTTGCCTTCATTGATGTAAGTATTCCTGCTGACAGTTTGCGACAAGCAGAACAGACTTTTTCTCTTGAACTGAGCGCACCTGTAAATGCAACAGTAACCGGATCGGGAAAAGCTACCGGCACGATTCAAAATGACGGTACCTATTTACCTACTGATAACACGGGTTATTCTACTCCATTAACTTATCCGGATTATACACTGGTTTGGAGTGATGAGTTTTCAGGGGTAAAACTTGATCCAGCTGTGTGGAATCAGGAAATTGGAAATGGTGCAAATGGATGGGGCAACCGCGAATTGGAATATTATACCAATAGTTTAAAAAATTCTTTTCTTTCATCAGGAAATCTGATTATCGAAGCACGAAAAGAGGCTATCTCCGGTTTTAACTATTCTTCAGCACGATTAACAACACAGAACAAGAAGAGTTTCAAGTTTGGTAGAATAGATATCAGGGCAAAATTACCTGTTGCCAAAGGGATGTGGCCTGCACTATGGATGCTTGGCACTAACATTTCTTCAGTAGGTTGGCCCGCATGTGGCGAAATAGATATTATGGAATTGGTAGGCTCTGCACCATCGAATGTTAAAGCAACAATGCACTGGAAAGATGGTGCCGGAGGTCATGCTTCTAAAGGGGCAGACTATACACTCTCTTCTGGTAATTTTTCTCAGCAATTTCATGTCTTTAGCATGGTGTGGAAAAAGGATAGTATTAGATGTTATGTCGATGACCATTTAACCACTACGGTAACAAGTACTGACGCAGGACCGGATAATTATCCATTTAATGCCGATCAGTTTTTCATAATTAATGTTGCCACAGGCGGAGACTGGCCCGGACCACCGGATGCTTCCACTCCGTTTCCTCAACAGATGTTTGTCGATTATGTGAGGGTATTTCAGTAATCCAAGATATTTTAATTTTTAATATACATAAAACATTATAAAATGCGATTCAAAATAGGGGGGTATCAGATTCTTTTAGTACTCACCATCATAGGTAATAGCTTAATTGGATATGCTCAACAAGCAGAGGCATCAAGATTTACCAAATTGGTATGGTCCGATGAATTTAATACAGACGGAACCCCAGATGCTCAGAAATGGGGGTATGATCTGGGAACAGGTGTCGACGGCTGGGGGAATTTTGAACTTCAATATTATACCAGCAGACCTGTTAATGCGATTGTCAAAGGCGGTCTCTTGAAGATAATGGCTATTCGTGAAAATTTTCAAGGTAAAGAGTTTACCTCTGCTAAGTTACTGTCTAAAAACAAATATGAGCTCAAATATGGTCGTGTGGAAATACGTGCAAAGCTTCCGGTAGGCATTGGAACATGGCCTGCAGCCTGGATGCTGGGAAGCAATATCGACAAAGTGGGCTGGCCAGCGTGTGGCGAGTTAGATATTATGGAAGGGAAGGGGAGTGAGCCAAACAAAATCTATGGTACACTCGCTTACCCCGGAAGATTTGGCGGAACCGCAGATGGAAGTACAGTACTTATAAAAGATGCCTCTTCCTCATTCCATACTTACGGGATCGAATGGACAGATACTGCGGTTAAGATTTCTGTAGATGGAAAGGTTTATCACACGGTAAAAAATACCCCTGATTCCCCGTTTAATAAAAATTTCTATTTTATTCTAAATCTCGCGATGGGGGGGAATTTTGCTGGTGCTGTGGATCCTCAATTGCAGAGTGCAACGATGGAGTTTGATTATATTAGAGTATATCAATAAGTAATTTTTATTTTGGACTTTAATTTCTGCGGGTTAATACTCATTTAAAGTTAATTTATGCTTCTCCTGAAAATTAGGGTTAACGTAATTTGTTGCTGTTGTATTCTTGCTGTAATTTGCTCAACTTCTTTTAGTTGTAGTGAACGGAATGCCCGTAAGATGGCTTCTCCGTCACTAGTTATTGAAGCTGAGTCATACCTTAGTAATTCAGGGAATATAACTGTGATTACTGATTCTAAAGACTTAGTTACGGTCCAAACAAAGGGAGATCAGGCATGGTTGAATTATAAAATAGAGATCGCCATCCCTGGCAGATATAGTGTGCGGTTGCTTGGGCGTAATGCAGATGTGAAAGAGGCTAATTGTTGGATCGAAGATTATATCAACAATAAGGACGGTAGAACTTATAACATAACGGGCAACCTCACGTTACCTAAGAAAAATCTCAAATTTAATGAGTTTGCACAAACCGATGGCGTTCCATTTGCAGCAGGATTACACTATCTAAAAGTACACATTGAAAACGGTGATGTCGTTTTAGATAAGATTACACTTTCCTTAATTAAAGAGCATAACGCTTCACCTATTGTCAGACAACAAAAAGCCGATGGTAAAATATGGCAATTAGCCTGGAGTGATGAGTTTAACGGTTCAGGATTACCCGATTCAACGAAATGGACCTTCGATATTGGAAATTGGGGATGGGGAAATAATGAATTGCAATACTATACCTCTGATCGGTTAGAGAATGCCAGGCAAGAGAGTGGTAACCTTATTATTGAAGCTCGAAAGAATGACCAATCTTTCCCGTGGAGTTCGGCAAGACTGACGACCAGAGGTAAAGCGAGCTTTTTATATGGGAAAATTGAGTTTAGGGCCAAAGTGCCTGTCGGAAGAGGCTCCTGGTCCGCTGGTTGGCTCTTAGGTGACGAGTATATCGATGAACTATCGTGGCCCTATTGTGGCGAAATAGACGTGATGGAAAATGTAGGTTATGAAATAGATGGAAGTACAGGAAAAGGGAAAACACATGCTTCAATACATTGCGGTGCCTATTATTTTAAATTACGTAATCAGCCTACAGCGATCGTTGATGTGGAAAAAATGAGCAATGAATTTCATACCTATACACTGATCTGGATGCCCAATTCAATCACCATTGAGGTCGATGGCAAATCCTATTTTGATTATCACGATACCTCAAGTAAACTATCCTGGCCATTTAATAAACCACAAAATCTAATCCTCAATTTGGCCATCGGTGGTGGATGGGGAGGTACAAAAGGGGTAGACCCTATAATGACCTCTCAACAGTTGATTGTTGATTATGTTCGGGTTTTTGAGTTGAAATAAGAATTGAAAATAAATTGATTATCAAACAGAAGATATTTTTACAATTTAAACTTTATCCATTAATATTAATCTGTGCATACCTTTAATTAAGTTAACCAGCAATGAACGGAACACGAAAATATCAGAAAGCAATTCTACTACTTCTTGTAGGGGTATTGTTTTTTACATGTTCAAAATCCAAGGTTCATTCTGATCCACCTCCACCTCCTCCCGCAAAAAATGAGGTTGATTTTTGGTTGACAAAATCTGATCAGACAGTATTGCTTCAAAAACAAACAACAGTTTTAAGCTTTGGAACTGCCTACAATATATATCCTACTATTGAGATTGATAGTTCTCAGGTATTTCAATCGGTAGATGGTTTTGGCTATACCCTGACCGGGGGTAGTGCTCAGGTTATTAATTCACTTACTCCAACCCTTAAACAGCAATTACTCCTAGAGCTTTTTGGTTCTTCTGCCAATTCTATTTCAATCAGTTATTTGAGGATTAGCATCGGTGCATCTGATTTGAATAACGCACCATTTTCGTATGATGATATGCCACCATCAGAGACAGATGTTAATCTTTCCCATTTTACCCTATCTCCTGATATGACCGATTTAATCCCTCTTCTGAAAGAGATCTTAGTGATTAATCCTACCCTTAAAATCATTGCCACTCCTTGGTCTGCTCCGGTTTGGATGAAAGATAATGGAAGTACCATTGGCGGGAGTTTGCAGTCTATCTATTATAGTGTGTATGCCAGTTATTTCGTTAAATATCTTCAGCAGATGAAGGGGCAAGGAATCCCAATTACAGCCATTACACCACAGAACGAACCGTTGTATGGTGGTAATAACCCAAGCATGCTCATGTCGGCACTACAGCAAGCAGAATTTATTAAGAATAATCTTGGCCCCGCTTTTGTTAATGCCAACATAACCACTAAAATTATTGTATATGATCACAATTGCGATCAGCCGGGATATCCGATAGCTATCTTAACTGATCCGGCTGCAAATCCCTTTGTCGATGGATCAGCCTTCCATCTTTATGGTGGTGATATTAGTGCCTTATCTCAGGTTCATAATGCTTTCCCCTCTAAAAATCTTTATTTTACAGAGCAATACACTTCATCGACAGGTGATTTTGGTGGCGATTTAAAATGGCATCTTAAGAATGTTATTATTGGTTCAATGCGTAATTGGAGCAAGCTAGCCCTGGAATGGAACCTTGCTAATGACGGCTCTTTTAATCCCCATACACCGGGTGGGTGTAATACGTGTAAAGGGGCGATAACGGTAAATAGCAGTGATAATCTTATTCGGAATGTGGGCTATTATATTGTTGCCCATGCCTCTAAATTTGTTTCTGCTGGTTCAGTGCGAGTGGCAACTAATTCAGTGGGTAATCTTAACAATGTTGCATTTAAAACACCTCAAGGAAAAAAAGTTCTGATCGTTGAAAATGATGGCGCTACAGGCGAGCTGTTTAATATTAAATATAAGGGTAGATGGGTAACTGCCTCACTTGAAGGTGGTTCCGTGGGGACTTTTTATTGGTAATGAGTAATTAACTATCAATTTGTAAATCGTAGATTTTTTAAACGTAATATTTTGATTATGAGGTTGTATTTTGCAATAATACTGGCTGTTTTGAATAGTTTTAGCTGGGCCAGTTCGGTTCAGAAAAGCGTTTGTTTTGATCAATCAGAACCTTCCTCTGCGATTGGGTATGCTTGGATAACAAGTCCGGAATCAAATGTGTTATTTCAATCCTCACAATTCAACTTTGTCTCCAAATCCCAACGAAATAACAATTCAGAAATCATCATTGATCCTTCTCATCGATTCCAGACGATCGACGGTTTTGGGAACTGCCTTACGGGTGGGAGTGCATCACTCCTGCATCGGATGAATCCCGATAAACGTCGTGAAATCCTCAATGAATTATTCGCTGTTAACGGGAATAACATTGGCATCAGTTACTTGCGCATTAGTATCGGTGCCTCTGATCTGGATGATCAGGTTTTTTCGTACGACGATCTAGCTCAGGGTGAGAGTGATCCAGAATTGAAAAAGTTTTCGATCGCTCCAGATCGAATTGATCTGATCCCCATATTAAAGGAGATTCTTGCCATAAATCCAGCACTGAAAATTTTGGGCTCTCCGTGGTCGCCACCTACCTGGATGAAGACGAACAAGAGTTCCAAAGGGGGTAGTTTAAAACCTGAATATTATGATGCTTATGCGAACTATTTTGTAAGATATATTCAGGAAATGAAGGGTGAGGGGATAGCTATTGATGCGATAACGATACAGAACGAGCCCCTGCATCCGGGTAATAATCCTAGTATGTTTATGCCGGCCCAAGAGCAGGCTCTTTTTATCAAACGAAGTCTAGGTCCGGTTTTTAAAGCACAAAAAATCACATCCAAAATTATTATCTACGACCATAATGCCGATCGTCCCGATTATCCCCTTGCCATACTCAATGATCCCGAGGCTGCTTGCTATGTCGATGGTTCGGCTTTTCATCTCTATGGCGGAACGATTGAGGCTTTGACCCCGGTTCACGAGGCACATCCTGATAAAAATCTCTACTTTACCGAGCAATGGGTTAGTGCTCCCGGAAATCTTGCCGGTGATCTGGCATGGCATGTACGTACGTTAATTATCGGGGGTACACGCAATTGGTGCCGTAATGTGCTGGAGTGGAATCTGGCTTCCGATCCGACAAATAATCCCCATACGCCGGGTGGGTGCACTGAATGCCTTGGAGCGATTACCATTAATGGGAACGAGATAATTCGAAATCCTGCTTATTATGTTGTGGCCCACGCCTCTAAGTTTGTAAGGCCCGGTTCGGTCCGTATTGGCTCAAATACCAGTGACACGCTTCCTAATGTTGCGTTTAAAACTCCACAAGGTAAATACGTACTTATCGTTCAGAATAACAGTGGAATAAAGGTCGATTTTAATATCTCACTTGAAAATAAAACGGTTCCTGTCTCGCTTGATAAAGGCGCGGTGGGGACTTATGTATGGTAATTATTAGTTTTTGATTGTTAGTTGGTTTAGTAAAGGAGAGCCCGGGCTGATTTATTCTGTTCCGGGTTCTCTGATTTTAGGAACTGCCATTTAGTATCAAAGGATTGTTTATTGATTTTTATCTCGTAGTGGCAACAACCAAACCATAAAGCCACTGATTAAAACCATAAGCACGGATAATCCTGCAATGGGAATATATAATAGGTAGAGTATTCCAAGGAACGGTTCCAAAACCCTTCCGGTATGAATCTCGAGCGCAAAATTCCAAAGTGAGATAGGGGATTTTATTTTCACCTCCTGAGGCATCTTCCACGTTTGGCTGCTGTTCTTTTGTCCAATTCCACGATTGTAATCGAATATCCACTCTTGATTCTTAGAATCCCGAATATATCCCGCTACCATATGATCAGATACTGGTCTTGCCATTCCTGTGGGAGCTTCATACCCTTTTCCGGAGAAGAAATCGGTAGAGGTGCCGCGTGTTATATTCCAGATGTAAAGCCCCGAAAATGATCCAATAAGGTATTGTGTGCTATCGATAGGTTCAAAGACATTGCATCCCATCAAGCTTACGGGTGGTTGTGAATAAGCTTTTATCAGTGGTGAACTCAGCTTCTGGTCGCACGCATAAAACCCATCAGCAGTTGAAAAAATATAGATCCCTGATTGCTCGTTCCAAATCCCTTTGCGCAACTTGTCGTGCCATGGATTATCCGTATCCAAATGTGACCCGGGAATGATTCCAACTTTTTTAGTGATAATAGGGATTAAAAGTGGCGGACGTAAAAAGATACCCGCTGTGGTATTGATAATTAGAAATAGTGCAAACACATATCCGACAAGATTATGCCATTTTAAATTTGCTCTTAATGTGGATAGAAGGTTTCCGGATGTGCCGTGAACTTGTTTTTGCCGCCTGATTAAATTGGGTAAAAAGAAATGGATTAGGCCGGTAAGGCAGAGTGCTAAAGTTACAAATCCGAGTATGTCGACGAGCAATTTTCCGGCTACACCAAATAATTCTCCGCTGTGAAGTTCCCAGAGTGTGTTAAACATACTGGCACGTTTCGTGTAACCCTCGGGAGCAGGTAGGGTACAAGTCTCAAAATGTTCTAAATCAACAGTCTTTATCAGAATATTTCGGCTCAGGATAAGTAAGGTGTCTTGCTTAATAAACAGATCGACAAATCGTTCGTCGGGCACAGCCATTAGCGAAGGGTGCCACAAATCGGTGTGAGATGCTCGCTGAAAGATTCCAAATTGGGTCGTCGCAACGAATTGTCCTTTATAACAAATCAGCTGATTAATTTTACGGTTGTCAATTCCTTGTGGTAACCCCTGATTATATTCAAAATACGTATCATTTGATTTAATCCAGGCTCCGATAGTACCAAAGATAAGGGTTGAATCGTTATTTAGATTAATTCCCCCTCTCACCGCTGCCTGATTCCAATTGTTGTATTGGTACGATTGTGGTAACCATTTTCGTGAGAGGTCAACAGACGAAAATAAACTACGGTGGTTCATGATAATACCTGAAATCGCAAAATGAATAGCAAAGATTGTGATGAGGACTCCAGGCCATTTGTGCAGTTTACGAACTATTTTTATAAGCTTTTTACGATCCATCTAAAATCACTAATGTAATACGAAGTGGGTATAAAATTGAATGTATAAAAATGATTAATTAAGCGGCTGGCGACCTTTAACTGGCTTGGTTTTGCCAATAGAAAGCAGCCAGCAGCTTAATTAGTTATCATTTTACACTCATGATTATTTTATACTTCTCTTATTTTCCTTTTTTTCTCCCTCTTTCTCATGGCTCCAGCCCCCTTTAAGGCCGAAAATAAACCATACAAGAGCTACTGTTCCTGCGGCAAAGAGGGTATCTCCAAATACACGCATCCATTTTAACGTTTGCATGAAAGGCTGTTGCATAAATTCTGCAGAACGAGCATACCATAACCCATCCTTAACACTTGCAAGAGTTTGCATGAGTCCAATAGGGAATACACTAAGCAGAACCATCGTTACTAGGCCAATATTAATTGTCCAGAAGGCAAATTTAATCCATTTATCTTTCCAAACTACCGATTTGTCCATATCCCGTAATACAAAGAGCATTAAACCGATACCTAGCATTCCATAGACACCAAATAGTGCAGTGTGGCCATGAACAGCTGTGGTGTTTAATCCTTGCATATAATAGAGTGCGATAGGCGGATTAATTAAAAATCCAAAGATTCCGGCACCGACTAAATTCCAGAAGGCGACAGCAATGAAGCAGTAGATCGGCCATTTGTAGGCTTTGCTCCAGGCTGCCATCTTGCTGATCTTTAAGTTGTCGTACGCTTCAAAGCCCATTAAGACCAGTGGAACCACCTCGAGGGCACTAAATGTGGCCCCAAGTGCCATTATAGCTGTTGGAGTACCTGTGAAATAAAGGTGATGGAAGGTACCAAGGATTCCTCCTGCTAAGAATACCACGGTAGAGAATAGTACTGCAGTGGTGGCAGTTGCTGCTTTAACAATATTTAAGCGGACAAATAAAAACGCAGTGATTACAGCGGCAAACACTTCGAAGAACCCTTCCACCCAAAGGTGAACAACCCACCAACGCCAGTATTCTGCAACTGCAAGATTGGTTTGACGACCCCACATCAGACCTGCACCATAAAATAAGGCAATAGCAATTGAAGAGATCAAAAACATCGCAAGCAGATTGCGGCTCTCTGACTTTTGTTTTAAGGCCGGCCAGATAGCACGTCCCATTAATACTAGCCAGATTACGAGTCCTACAAGAAGGAATATTTGCCAAAACCGACCAAGGTCAACATATTCATATCCCTGATGGCCAAACCAGAAGTTTTGAATAAGCCCCAGTTTTTGCATTACACCCATCCACTGTCCGGCTAATGAACCTGCAACAATAACCAGAAGTGCTGAAAATAGAAAGTTGACGCCCAAACGTTGAAAGCGTGGTTCTACGCCCGATATGGCTGGAGCATAATATAATCCGGTAGCAAGCCATGAAGTTGCGATCCAAAAGATTGCAATCTGAACATGCCAGGTGCGCGAAATAGAATAGGGAAGCCAGTCACCTAGCGGAATGCCATAAAAAGCATGACCTTCAACGCCGTAATGAGCCGTAATAACTCCCATAATAACCTGAACAAGAAGTAAGATCGATACGATCCAAAAATATTTCAAGGTTGCTTTTTGTGATGGGGTGTGAGTGGCTTTTAATTGAGGATTAACTTTAGGAAATTCTTCCTCTTTTTCATCCCTCTTTTTCGCATAATACCAAACCATTAATCCAATACCGGCCAAGAGCATCATCACACTGAAGCCTGTCCAAAGCAAAAGTTCGCCAGTTGGACGGTTGCCAACAAGCTCCTCGGCTGGCCAGTTATTGGTATAAGTAATCTCCTGACCAGGACGTTCAGTGACACATGCCCATGAAATCCAAAAGAAAAAAGCGTTTAATTTACGCACGCGCTCAGGGTCTTTAAGTGAATTTTCCGGAAGCGCATAGGCATTACGAAGTTTTGCCATTTCAGGATTATTCGTAAACAAACCACTGTAAAACAATGTATTGCTGGTAATTGCCTCGGCTCTTAGTTCAGATACAGTAATTGTTTTTGTCGCATCCTGATAGGTATTCCTTCGGATGTCTTCCTGTAACCGAATTTTTAATGCTGCCTGCCTTTGGTGGTTCACTTTGGAGTAGGGAAGGCTATCACTTTGAGTTGCTAATTTATCAAGCATAAAAGCGGCCTCCTTATGTAACCAGTCAGCACTCCAGTCGGGTGCCTGATAGGCACCATGTCCCCAGACAGTTCCAATCTCTTGCCCACCAACAGACTGCCACACGTTTTGACCGTCTTTGATGTCTTGTCCGGTAAATAGAATCTTACCCCCGGTAGTCATCACCCTGTCAGGAATGGGAGGGGCCTGGCGATAAATCTCCCGGCCATAATAAATAAGTACCGCAAATGAGATCGTCATCACGAGAATAAAGCTAATCCATAGTTTTTTTGTTTTCATAGAATTATAAATTAAGATTTAAGTTATTAATGAACTTTGTGTTCGTTAAGCATGCATATAAACGTGTTCTAAATTGCTAATCCTTGCCAAATAGTCACTCTTTGAATTGTTGTTAGTGGATTGAATATCAATTTTTTCAAATTGAGTAGATAGTGAATCTTGATCGCTTTGTGATAGAGCGTTGTCAGCCATCCTAAAAAGCATAGTATTCTCTTTGTATATGTGATTTTGTAGTAATTCACTGTAGCCATTCATATTTGAATAGATTAAATTTAATGCCGAGAGATCTCCCTCTTTAAACAGTTGAATATTTTCATCAATACCTCTTACAAAGGCCCGGCCAATGGTATGCTCCTGGAGCATTACGGCAACTGGGCCTTGAGTGACTGAAAATCCCCGCTCTGCCATTAACGGGAAGAGTAGTGATTCTTCTTTGGCATGGTGAAGTCCATCAGCAAAATTTCGGATCAGCGCTACGGCCTCCTCCAAATGCTCGACTTCGGGTGCTGGACACTCCTTCATTGCTTGCATCACATCTATTAATCGTAGAATATAGATGTGATCGTCTTCCAGATTTTGAGTTGCTTTATTCATTATTCGTTATTTAATAGTAATGCTGCAGGATAAAGAATATTGTTTTCAAGATGAACATGCATGTGTAAATCATCTTCGAATTGTTCGAGTAATTTAAATGCAACCTGATAAGTTCCACAACTATCCTCTGGCAGTTTATATTGATCAGTAAGTTTGTTGATGTAATCCATTGCCCCTCCTGCAAAATCATGCTCGTCTAACATTCTGCTTATCTCTGATCTAATAATCGCTTTTGATTCGGCATCGTTTGTGGCCAACACCTTTTTTATTGCTGGAAATAAAACTTCCTCCTCATTTTTTAGGTGTTGAAGAAGTTCTTCATTTATTTTAGCAAAGAGTTGCGAAACCTCGACTAATTCAGTATGATTTTCTCCATGCACAGCCGCAATTTTTGAAGTATAAAGTAGTAAGTCAGGTAATGTTTTCAATACATATTTATGGTGGGTATTCATAATGTAATCGCAAAGAAAATCGGGACTCCATGATTTAAAATCTTGGCCTGAAAGGTTTGCAGTAGATAAAACATCCTCTAAGTCTCGCTCTACGGCTCCTTTGTCAATACCTTGTTCCAAACAACTTTCTTCCAGTGATTTTTTACCCCCGCAACAAAAATCAATATGATGACTCTTGAAAACCGATGCCGTACGAAAGTCAGATGCAACTATTTCGCCTACTGAAATTGTTTTAAGTTCTAGTGTTTCCATTTTTTTGTCTTTTTAATACTTTGCAATAGTACGAATAAAATATTAAAAGACCAAAAGGTCTTTTAATATTTTATTAATTTATTTTTATCTATTTTTGATGCGAATTAAAACAGAAGGAGGAAGCGATGTTTAATAAGGAGACAGAATATGCCTTGCGTGGACTTGTGTATGTAAGGGTTCAGCAGATTTTGGGTCATAAGCCTGGGATCATTGAGATTGCGACAGAGATTGATGCACCATTATTTTACACAGGAAAAATTTTGCAGCGACTCGTTAAGATGGGGTTTTTAATGTCCTCTAAGGGTAAAGGGGGTGGGTTTTATTTTGATTTATTGAAGCCTGACCTGCCCTTGAAGACAATTGTTGAGGCGATAGAGGGAGGTAAGGCTTATTCAGGTTGCGGGTTTGGCTTAAAGCAATGCAACGACGATAATCCGTGTCCGCTTCATGAGCAATATGCTCCTATCAGAGCGTCCATTGATAAACTTGTTACCTTAAATACGGTACAAAGTTTAGCCTTAAACTATAAGAATGGGGAGGATATTTTATTGAAATTATAATGGATTAGTTGGATATAAATAAACTTTTGAATTCTACTCATTGCTTAATCGTGATTGTTTTAATTCTAAACCTTTAAGGTATAGAAGTTGAATTTAGATAGAATTCAGGGAATGGGTCTACCTGTAGTTTATCAAACTAATTAGGACAAAAAATCGCGTTGTGATTTCCAGGAAATAAGTATCTTGGTCAAAAATAATCACACACACGATGAAGGACATAAATAGTTATATTGATCAGCACAAGGATCGTTTTCTAGAGGAGTTATTTGAATTAATTAGGATCCCTTCGATTAGTTCATTAAGGGAGAATCGTCCTCAAATGGATAGGGCTGCGGCCTATTGGGTTAAGATTCTTAATGAGGCAGGTGTTGATCGGGCAATGATTTTTCAAACTCCCGGAAACCCTGTTGTATTTGCTGAAAAGATTGTCGATCCGGCAAAGCCCACTATTCTGGTTTATGCGCACATGGACGTTATGCCTGTTGATCCACTTGATAAATGGCACTCCGACCCATTTGAACCTGTTATTCGTGATGGTAAAATCTGGGCAAGAGGCGCTGACGATGATAAGGGGCAATCCTTTATTCAGGCAAAGGCTTTTGAGTATATGGTAAGGACCAATACACTCAATTGCAATGTGAAATTTCTTATTGAGGGTGAAGAGGAGGTAGGCTCACCAAATTTGGCTGCCTTTTGTTTGGAGCATAAAGAGTTGCTAAAGACTGACCTTATCCTTGTATCTGATACCGGAATTATCGCCAGTGATATACCATCTATAACCGTTGGTCTTCGAGGGCTTGCGTACTTGCAGGTTGAGGTAACCGGACCAAACCGAGATCTTCATTCTGGACTTTTTGGTGGAGCAGTTGCAAATCCGATCTCTGAACTTTGCAAGATGCTTGCCGGAATTACCAACGATAATCACCAAATAACTGTTCCCGGATTTTATGATGATGTAGAGCAAGTCTCAACACTGGAGCGGGAGATGTTGTCGAAAGCGCCATTTAATGAATCCGAGTATCTCGACTCTATTGGGGTTAAGTCGCTACAAGGTGAATTAAACTATACGACTATGGAACGAACCGGTATTCGCCCCGCATTTGATATCTGTGGAATATGGGGTGGCTACACCGGGGAAGGGGCAAAAACGGTCCTCCCATCAAAGGCTTTTGCTAAGATTAGTGCCCGTTTGGTACCCAATCAGAATCATCTTACCATTGCCGAACTATTTAAGAATTATTTTGCGTCAATTGCTTCTGATTCTATTACTGTTGAGGTAAAATCTTTGCACGGCGGCCCCGGCTATGTCTGTCCGATCGATCTTCCGGCCTTTCGTGCTGCAGAATTGGCTTATGAAGATGTTTTTGGTTGCAAGCCTGTACCGGTTCGAAGTGGTGGTAGTATCCCTATTATTGCAGCTTTTGAGGAGATCCTCGGGGCCAAAACAATTTTAATGGGTTTTGGTCTTGAGTCTGATGCGATCCATTCCCCCAATGAAAATTTCCCGTTAGTTAATTTCTACAATGGAATCAAAACGGTAATTCGATTTTACCATCATTTCACTAATTTGTGAATGTATTTTTTTAAAAGTATGGTATTCGTTTTATTTTCAATCAAAATGCTTATTTATTATTGCTAATTAGATAAATTAGCTTTTTTGTGCATATTTTTAATGTCATTTTGATATAGTTATCTTTTATTCCTCCAATTAGGGCCTTTTTTACGCTGTTTTGAACAAAATAGGAGGATTAAAATCGAAGTAATAATCTTTAATTTCCTTATAAAAGAGATGAATTTCAATTTATTATCGTCTTTGATGTTAAAATAATGTGAAATATTAAAAAAATGCATCGAAAATTGGGGGTATATTTTAAAAAAGTGTAATTTAGCTGAAAATTCAGAAAAGTAAAATTAATTGTTAAATATCACTTATTATGGCAGCATTAAGATTTAAAGCGCTTGAGACTCTAAGTTCCAGAAAGCCGGTTGCGGTGAAAAGAGAGGAAAACCTCATTTCTGATTATTACGGCATGTTGGTTTTCGACAGGCCTAAAATGAAAAAATATTTGTCGAAAGAGGCCTATAAAGGTATTGTCGACGCGATTGACAACGGAACAACGATTGATCGCAAGATTGCAGATCAAGTTGCCATTGGGATGAAAGCATGGGCTATCGAAAATGGTGCAACACATTACACGCACTGGTTTCATCCGTTGACTGATGGTACAGCTGAGAAACATGATGCATTTATTGATCATTCTGAATTAGGTGGCGTAGTTGAAAACTTTTCAGGAAAACTACTTGCACAACAAGAGCCTGATGCTTCTTCTTTCCCAAATGGTGGTTTACGGAATACTTTTGAGGCTCGTGGTTATACCGCTTGGGATGTTTCATCTCCTGCCTTTATTGTAGGTTCTACGTTATCTATTCCAACTGTATTTATTGCTTATACCGGTGAGGCACTCGATTATAAAGCTCCCCTTTTAAAAGCGTTAAGTGCTGTTGATAAGGCTGCTGTTGATGTTTGTCAGTATTTTGATAAAAATGTAACTCAGGTAAGTGCTAACCTTGGCTGGGAACAAGAATATTTCTTAATAGATGAAGCATTATATTATGCTCGTCCTGATCTTATGCTTACCGGGCGTACCTTGATGGGACACTCTTCAGCAAAAGATCAGCAGCTTGAAGATCATTATTTTGGATCTATTCCTGATAGAGTTGCTAATTTCATGGAAGACCTTGAAAATGAGGCTTATAAACTAGGTATTCCTTGCAAGACTCGGCATAATGAAGTTGCTCCTAATCAATTTGAGCTTGCTCCGATCTTTGAAGAGGTAAACCTTGCAAATGATCACAATCAATTGATCATGGATTTAATGAACAAGATTGCTCGTCGTCATGGTTTCTGCGTCCTATTGCATGAGAAACCTTTCGCAGGTGTAAACGGTTCAGGAAAGCATAATAACTGGTCACTCTCTACGAATACTGGTGTTAATCTTTACTCTCCTGGAAAGAATCCAAAATCAAACCTTCAATTCTTGACTTATGTCGTCAATACCATCAAAGCGGTGTACGACAATCAAGATTTACTCCGTGCATCGATTGTTTCTGCGAGCAACTCTCACCGTCTTGGTGCCAATGAGGCTCCGCCTGCAATTATCTCTTCGTTCTTAGGTACTGAAGTTAATCGCATGCTTGATCTTCTAGAAGACAATGTGAATGATCGTAAGATGACTCCAGATGAGAAAACTTCATTGAAATTAAATATCGGTCGTATCCCTGAAATTCTTCTAGATAACACCGATCGTAACCGTACCTCTCCATTTGCATTTACTGGAAACAGATTTGAGTTCCGTGCAGTAGGCTCTTCTGCTAACTGTGCATCTGCAATGATTGCATTAAACTCAGTTGTTGCGCATCAGCTTGTTCAGTTTAAAGCTGAGGTCGATGCATTGATTGAAAAAGATATCAAGAAAGATGAGGCAATCTTCCAAGTACTTAAAAAATACATTACCGCCTGTAAAGCTGTTCGTTTCGATGGAAACGGTTATAGCCAAGAGTGGGCAGTGGAAGCTGAACGTCGTGGTTTAACGAATATCAAAAGTGTGCCAAAAGCACTTGAGGCTTATCTAACTAAGAAATCACTTAAAGTATTCGAAGATTTAGGTATCTATACTCATGGTGAAATTGAAGCTCGTGTTGAAGTTGAATTTGAGAAGTACATGAAAAAGATCCAGATCGAATCACGTGTTCTGGGAGATTTAGCAAACAACCATATTGTACCTATCGCTATTGAGTATCAAACATCACTAATTGAAAATGTTAAAGGATTAAAAGAGATCTTCTCTGATGCTGAATACAAACAATTAGCGGGTGCCAGACTTGATCTAATCCGTAAAATTTCTGGTCATATTACAGCAATTAAGGGTCAAGTAATTGACATGACAGAAGCAAGGAAAGCTGCTAACTTAATCGAGGACGCTCATAAAAAGGCTAATGCTTACGAAGTTACTGTGGCTCCATTTTTAAGTTCTGTTCGTTATCATATCGATAAACTTGAAGAGGTTGTGGACAATGAATTATGGCCATTACCAAAATATCGCGAATTGCTTTTCACAAAGTAGTTTGTTCGTATACTAACAAAGATAAAAGCCACCTTAAATTTAAGGTGGCTTTTTTTATGTCTTTTAGTACCTTTGTAAAATTGGAAGGGTATTGTTTATTCCATTTCAAAAGATCTGCATTTCACCTTTAAATCCTAGATAAATGACGAATAACGATATTTTAAAAAAACTACGTGTTGCCCTAAGTCTTAAAAATACCGATATCATTACAATCCTTAAATTGGTCGATTTTAATATTACAGAGAGTGAGTTGGGGGCATTTTTTAGGGCTGAAGATCATCCAAATTTTAAGCCTTGTGGAGATCAGCTCTTACGCAACTTCCTGAACGGATTGATAATCTATAAGCGTGGGCCTGCATTGGACAAAGTTCAACCCGTAAAAAAAATATTGCGCTAAGGGTATTTTGCGGAATTAAATAGAGCGAAAAATCGATTTTCTTACCTCTACTTGGTGCCAATAAGGTTATTCTGAAGTAGAATTGCAACCACACCAATTGCCATAACCAAGGTAAAAAGAGCTGTAGTCAGGATACCAATGGCCTCGTTGTTATTCATTGGGTTTCGTGCAAATAAATTTACACGGCTAAATCTGTATTCTGTGATTATAAGTAGCTTAAATATTCCAAATGCGACTATTACTCCGAGTATTGCCCCGCCAAGAACATCTCCGGGATAATGAACTCCTAAATAGATTCTGCTGTATGAAATGAGCATTGCCCATAGAAATATGTAGCGGGTGTAAAGGCTATTTTTAAACAATAGAGTGGTAAATGTTGCAATTGCAAAGGTGTTGGCTGCGTGTGCCGAAACAAATCCGTATTCTCCCCCTTTGGCAAAGAAGACATGGGTTAGTTGACTGATAAGCGGATCATTAGATGGTCGTAGGCGTTGAATTGTATGTTTTAGAACCCCTGCAAACTGATCGGAACAAACAATTAATAAAATTAGAAAAACAAAAATAAAAAGCGATTTTTTATCATACTTCTTCCCTATGGTAAACAAGATTACTCCATAAAAGATAATCCAAGTTGAGGTCAGGGTGAATAATGTCATGGAATAATCCCATAACGGTGAATGGAAACTATTTAAGAATAGAAAAAGATCTTTGTCCCACCCCTTAAGTGTTGTAATCATTTCCATAATATGATCTTAACTTAGGTATTAATAGATTTCCAAATTAAGTCTTTTAATTCCATAATTCCGCGTTCTGTGATTGATGAGAAAAAAACATGCGGAATCTCTTTCATCTCTTTTGTGATATCGTTCATTAGATCCTGATCGAGCAGGTCACTTTTTGAAATAGCAACAATGCGTTGTTTGTCAAGTAAATCAGGATTAAATTGGTTTAATTCATTTAAAAGAATATGGTATTCATTATAATGGTTTGCGCTGTCAGCGGGAATCAAAAATAGTAGGATTGAATTTCTCTCAATATGTCGTAGAAATCTTAGTCCTAACCCTTTCCCTTCGTGTGCCCCTTCGATAATTCCTGGTATATCGGCCATTATGAATGATTGGTTATCCCGATAGGCTACAATACCCAAATTCGGAACGAGCGTAGTAAATGGGTAATCTGCAATTTCGGGTTTAGCGGCTGAAACCTTAGATAGTAGTGTTGATTTTCCCGCATTTGGGAATCCTACAAGTCCAACATCTGCAAGTATTTTAAGCTCCAAAATCTTCCATCCCTCTTCAAAGTCTTCGCCGGGTTGAGCAAATCTTGGAGTCTGCATAGTAGGCGACTTAAAATGTGTATTTCCCTGTCCACCACGACCTCCCTTTGCCAATATTACCGTTTCGCCCTCCTCGTTGATTTCAAAAAGCACCTCACCGGTCTCGGCATCTTTGGCAATGGTTCCCAGTGGAACATCGAGATAAATATCTTCTCCATCTTTACCGGTACTGCGTGATTTACCTCCGGATCCTCCAAATTCAGCGATGATATGTTTTCTGTATTTCAAGTGAAGTAGCGTCCACATCTGCTTGTTACCACGAAGAATGATATGGCCTCCTCGGCCGCCATCTCCACCGTCGGGACCCCCTTTAGGTGAGAATTTCTCGCGCCTGAAATGCCTAGAGCCAGGTCCTCCATGTCCCGATCGGCACATTATTTTTACATAGTCGACAAAATTCGAATCCATCTTAAAATCGTATAAAGAGCTGTAAAGGTACGCTCTTAAATCGAGATAATAAAAACGAGTTATCTCTAACTTGTTTTTAATATGATAAGAGGTATGATATTATCGGCTTAAAGAAATTTTTTTGTTTCGGAATTTATCCCGGGTGTTGTCTAATCTTTAGAATTGTATCTTTGAGTTGTTCTGTGATCTCTTCAACAGTACCCCTTCCGTGGATTGGATAGTATTTACCTTGGCTCTCATAGTAGTTGATTAGCGGAGCCGTTTTTTCATTGTAAATGTCTATCCGATGTTCAATTGTCTTTGTCTCCATATCGTCACATCTTCCAGATGTTAAACCTCTCTTGAGAAGTCGATTGATAAGTTCCTCTTTTTCAACTACTAGACAAAGCATTACCGATACTTTAGAATGATGCTTCATTAATAATTTGTCTAAAGCATGAGCTTGATTCACTGTTCTAGGGAATCCATCAAAGATAAAGCCGGCTGTTGCTATTGATTTTTTTAGCTTCGCCTCAATCATTGAAATAACAATATCATCGGGCATTAATTCCCCTTTGTCTATAAGTTCGGCAGTAATACGCCCTAATTCGGTATCGGCTGCAATCTCTTGCCTTAATAGATCTCCGGTGGAAATATGTGCCAGATTGAATGTTTGGGCTAACTGAATCGCCTGAGTACCTTTGCCTGCCCCAGGAGGACCAAACAACACTAAGTTAAGCATTTTATTGAAATTTAATCTTGAATTATTCTGAAACCAATGTGTAAATATCTTTTAAATTACGCCCTCTGCGGTCGTAGTCAAGTCCAAAACCAACGATAAAGTCATTGGGGATTTCAAGACCAACATAATCCAGAGTAATATCTACTTTTAATGCCTGCGGTTTAAATAAAAGCGTTGCAATCTTAACTTCCCTGGCACCCTTGAAAATAAGTTGATCATAAACCTCTTTCATTGTATTACCCGTATCGACAATATCTTCGAGAACAACCACTGTTCGTCCTGTAATAACTTCGTTAAGACCAATTAACTCTTTTATTTCACCCGAGGAGTTACTGCCACTATAAGAGGTTATCTTTAGAAATGAGATTTCGGCATCCGTAAGTTCAAGCTCCTTCATTAATTCAGAGGCAAACATAAAAGCCCCATTTAAAATACAGATAAAAAGTGTCTCTTTCCCTTGAAGATCAACTCGCATTTTTTCGGCCATTTCTTTAATCGCCTGATTAATGTCTGAATATTTCAACGAGATCTCAAACTCTTTATCCCAAAGCTTTATGCGGTTCATTTAATTCTTATTATTCCCAGAAAGAGAAATTTAATAATCCTCTGATATTTAGCATAATATAATTCGATCTCTATTTGTGCCGTCTGAATTAAGCGTGCAAAGATAGGGATTCTTTTATTTCCATTTAAAAATATTTGGAGATGATTGAGCAATTCACTTCTCTTGTGTAAAAAAGCTTATTTTTGTATCGCAAAAATAGGGATTTAAAGTGTAACATAAGGCTAACTTTTATCATAAAAGTTAGCCTCGTATTCGATTTAAAGAACAAATCTAAGGGTTTGTAACACGTTAATTTTTCCCCTGTTTAAAATTTGTATTTAAGTTATGTTAATCTAATTATTATTTACATGAAGCCACAAGTTAGTATAATCATGGGGAGCACATCAGACCTTCCGGTTATGGAAGGGGCCGCTCGCATACTTAACGATTTTGAGATTCCATTTGAGATGAATGCTTTATCGGCTCACCGCACTCCAGAAGAGGTAGAGCGCTTTGCCAAGGGGGCCTACGGTAGGGGAATTAAAGTTATCATTGCTGCTGCTGGAATGGCTGCTCATTTACCCGGTGTTATCGCCGCAATGACGCCACTTCCTGTTATTGGGGTGCCGATAAATGCAAGTCTTGATGGTTTGGATTCACTTCTGGCTATTGTTCAGATGCCTCCAGGTATTCCAGTAGCAACAGTAGCGATTAATGGATCGGGGAATGCTGCAATTCTTGCCGCTCAGATTATTGCCTCTGGCGACCAGGAAATTATGGATCGGCTTATTGCTTTTAAAGAGAGTTTAAAAGTTAAAATCGTTGAGGCTAACGCCGAATTGTCGAAAGTTAAATTTCCATTTAAAACCAATTAAAAACCGGATATTCCAAATAATTTTTCCGTAAATTGAGAGGAGGTAATCACCAGATTGCCTCCTCTTTTGATGAGTAAGAAAATCCAGATCTATATTCATTCTTAGGAGGGAAACGGATACTTTTGAAATGCGTTGATGCAGGGAATTCACTTAAAATCTGCTTTTCTAACCCTCGTTCTGGTTCTCAATCTACTTTTAAAGGGTTACTCTATTGGAGATGAAACTCAAATTGGGGCTCGCGAAGTTGCAATGGGCAATAGCTCCGTCGCACTGATTTCAGTTTTCTCGGCTTTCAATAATCAGGCTGCTTTGGCGCGGATAAGCCGACTCTCAACCGCTCTTGATTACCAGCAACCATTTCGGATTAAAGGATATACTCAAAAAAGTCTAGCCTTTGTTCTCCCTGCAAAGCTTGCAAATTTCGGTTTCAGCCTTAAGCAAAAAGGCATTCTAAATTACAACGAGACTCGCATGGGACTTGTAATGGCCAGAAATTTTGGCCCTGCATTTTCGGCAGGTATTCAATTTAACTATTTTATGATCGATTTCCCCGAACAGGGGAGGCAGCGTGGAACTTTTTTGATCGAAATGGGAATTCTCTATGAAATTAAGAATAACCTATTTTTTGGATTTCATCTTTTTAATCCGGCACGCGCCTCCATTGAATCACTTAATTTAACTGCAAAACTGCCCCTGCGCATAACTTCTGGTATCTCCTTAAAACCATCATCCCATTTCTTGCTCTCAACGGCATTGGACTATTGCACTGAAGTTCCCTTTCAACTCTGTTTCGGAATTGAATACCAACTTGCAAATCGTTTTTTTCTTAGAAGCGGTGTCTCCGGCAAACCTATTCGACACTCAGTAGGCCTTGGGTATAAAACTAACTTTTTTGCCTTCGATTTCGCGTTGGTTCACCATCAGAATTTAGGGTATACGCCATCGATTTGCTTGACATTAAATAGATAAAAATGAATAAATTAGCTTGGTCTTTTATGATCCTTAACTTTTTTTATCTTTCTGCTTTCTCACAAATCCTTGAAGATCAAAAGGAGATTCAACTAGAACAAGCCATCGAGTCGATATCTGAATCGGAAGAGTTGGCAATTGATAATTCTGAAATACTTGAGGATATGACTACAAATAGTGAGCATCCCCTAAATATTAACAGTGCTACAGCCGAGGAGCTCAATCAATTAAATATGCTTGATTTCAGACAGGTTCAAAATATTATTAACTACAGAAAGAGTTATGGGTTCTTTGTCTCTTCTTACGAATTAGTTGCCGTTGAAGGGTTTACAGATGATGTAGTTACCTCTTTAACACCATTTATAACTTTTGATATTCCTGCCGATTCTTTGGGTAGTGCAGCTAAGAGTATTCGAAATAATTTAATCACCAGGGTTAAGAGCTCTTTCCCTGAATCGATAGGTTATCGCTCTACAACAGCCAATAAAGATGCACTATATCCGGGCCCTCCCGTTTCATGCTTTGCCCGGTATCATCTTGAGCTTTCTGAAAAGGTTGTTATGGGGTTACTCTTTGATAACGATGCCGGTGAATCACTATTTAGAGGTGCTAACAGCTTAGCGAGTGACTTTTATTCCGGATTTATGGTCTATAAAGGTAAAGGTATAATTCAGCAAGTTACTCTTGGCGATTACTCCATTCGTATTGGTCAGGGATTAAATTTTGGTGGAGGAGGAGGGCTAGGGAAATCTGCAAATACAATGGGAATTTTAAAATTTGGTCAGACCATTAGGCCCAATACTTCAGCCGACGAAAATCGTTTTCTCAGAGGTATTTCAACAGAAATTGGTCATGGCCCTTTTAAGTTGGTCGTTTTTTATTCGTCGAAAAACCGCGATGCCAATGTTCTTAATGACCCGGTGACGGGTAGCCGTTATTTTACGTCACTTCAGACATCTGGATATCACAGAACGCTCTCTGAGATTGAGGATAAGAGAAGCCTTAATGAACAATTATATGGAGGTTATGGTGAGTTGAAATATCATCGGTTTCGCATTGGGGCCCTATTTGCTTTCCAGCAGTTTAACCTGCCAATGAGTAGAGGGTCATCACCCTATAAAGCTAAAAGTTTTTCAGGGAGTGATAATCTGAATGTTGGTCTTGATTATCAGTTAGCGATGCCACATACTCAATATTTTGGTGATTTCGGGATCTCTAAGAATGGGAAGCCGGGTGGTGTTCAAGGAGTGGTTTGGCATGTTCATCCTCAGATTAGCTTATCTGCATATTTTCGTTATTTTGATCCTGGATTTAATTCCTTCTATGGCAACTCACTCTCTGAGGGTTCCGGGAATAAAAATGAGACTGGTTTATACACCGGTATTATGATCACTCCACTTCCCAAAGTAAAGATTTTTGGTTATGTGGATATCTACCATTTCCCTTGGCTTACTTATAGCACGATGGCCCCTTCTAGCGGCTCTGATTACATGGTTCAGGTAATTCTCTCTTTAACACGCAGGTTCTCCGTTCTTATAAAAGAAAAGTATGAATCTAAACCGCAAAAGGGTGAAGGTAAGAGCCGAATACCCTCTGATTATGATCAGGTAACCAATAAATTCAGAATTCAAACTGATTATCTTTTATCGGATAAGTTGATGTTTCGAACACGATTTGAATATTCAGGATATGGCTTTAATAACCTTAAGGAGAAGGGATATCTGGCTTTTCAGGATTTCATATATACACCATGGCACAAAATTAAAATGTGGGTTAGATATGCCTGGTTTAATACACAAGGGTATAATTCCAGGATCTATACGTTCGAGAACGATCTGCTCTATAGCTTTTCTATACCCGAGTTTCATGGTCGCGGCCATCGGTTATACCTTAATCTTAAATGGAGTCCTTCAAGGCGACTAACGGCCTATTTTAAAATCGGATATACCATTCACAATGGGGCATCTTCGTGGGGTTCTGGAAATGATTTAACTCTGGGAGATCATCGCACAGAATTAAGAGGATTACTCAATTGGAGGTTTTAATTGCCACTATTTATTTGAATAATATTTTGTTCTTTTAAATCAGGTAGTTAGTTGAAATTTGAATTCAATTTCAATATTTCCTAACAAATATTCATCTGAACGGCTATATTTGTACCTTTGTGAAAACTACTAAACACCGTTAAACTGCCGAAATATGTTGGTTTTAAGTGACTTCAATGAAATTAGGCCTTACCGTGATGAGGAAATACCTGATATCATGCAACGATTATTGGAAGACCCTGTATTTATTCGGGTTCTACAAAATATCTTTGTGGAGGATTCTAAGATTCGTGAGATCAAGCAGGCAATGCTTTTAACGAAAGATGTTGAGTCATTTCAGCGAAATTTCATGGTCCCTTATCTTGAGCGGATTATAAATTCAAGTATTACCGATTTGACGGTAGGTGGTCTTGAACATCTCAAGAAGGATAAAAGTTATTTATTTATATCAAATCATCGCGATATTGTCCTTGACTCAGCGCTTCTTAACGTAGAGATCTATAGATATGGGTTTAAACCAACAGAAATCGCAATAGGGAGCAATCTGCTGGTATATCCGTGGATTGAGGATGTTTCGCGTGTGAACCGTTCTTTTATTGTAAAACGAAATATCCCTGTTAGGCAGATGCTGGAGGCCTCTCATGTTCTTTCTGCCTATATGCGTCAGACGGTTACCACAAATGGAAATTCAATTTGGATTGCTCAGCGTGAAGGGCGTTCTAAAGATGGATTGGATCAAACCTCTTCAGCGCTGTTGAAGATGTTAAATATGTCGAATAAAAGAAAATTCATTCGAGGCTTTGAAGAGCTGTCGATAGTGCCAATGGCCATTTCATACGAAATAGAACCTTGTGGTAATGAGAAGGTTGCTGAGTTGCTTAAACGTCAGGCCGATCCTGGTTTTCAAAAGTCTGAAAAGGATGACTTGCTGAGTATGATAAGTGGACTGAAAAATCAGAAAGGGAGGGTTCATATACAATTTGGTGCTCCTATTACCAAAAGTGCCCTCAAAACGATATCTAAGGAGGGCAATATCAATGACCGGCTAAAAAGACTTGCTGATTTTATAGATGTTCAGATCTATAAAAATTACAAACTCTTTCCCGCTAATTATATTGCGTACGATCTCTATTATAATTGTAATACCTATATTGATAATTATAGTGTAGCTGAACAAAAAGCTTTTATTGAGCTGACCCATCAAAGGCTTAAACTCGTAGATGAAGACAGAGCTGAAGCTATAGAGTTATGGCTAAAGATGTATGCGGCCCCTGTGCTAAGCTTCGAGAACTGCTGTCAGCGTGATGACCTTTGATTCTGTTATTTGGGATTGGAATGGGACACTGCTCAACGATCGTGATCTTGCATTAACAACTATTAATCAACTCTTAGGTCAAAGAGGGCTTCCCACTATTAGTCTTGAGCATTATTTGGAGGTATTTACATTTCCTGTACAAGAATATTATGAGGAAATAGGATTTGACCTTCGCAAAGAACCCTTCGAGATCCCAGCATCGCAATTTATTGATCGTTATACCATAGGTGTTACCAAATGCACCCTTCACGATCAGGCTAACGTAGTTCTTCGTAGAATACAGGCTTCAGGGAGGCGTCAGTTTATTCTCTCAGCTATGGAGCAGAGTCAACTGGAAAAAACGGTTGCAGATACTGACATTCGGGTCCATTTTGAAGAGCTTTGCGGATTAGATAATCATTTTGCTACTTCCAAGATTGAAAATGGGATAAGGCTTATTCTAGCCAAAGGGTTAAATCCGAAAAGAACTATTATGATTGGAGATACTGTACACGACTATGAGGCTGCACAGGCCATGGGATGCCAGTGCATCCTTATTGCCAATGGTCATCAATCCAAGAAAAGACTCGTTAACACCGGCGCCCCAACCCTGGATAATTTAAGCCAATTCTCTTTTTAATATCTTTAATTATCACTTATTTTGGTGCAACTATAGCAGTTGTGAGTATGTATACTGCTAATTACTAAGCAGTTTTGCGCTTAATGCCTGAAGTGTAGCTTTTTTGTCGTTTGTATTTACCAGGACCGAAATATTATGTCGGCTGCCGCCGTAAGAGATCATTCTGATTGGGATTTCTTCCAGTGAGGTAAATACTTTTGCAGCAAATCCCTTCTCTTCTGCGATCATATTCCCAACGATACATACGATGGTTTGGTTCCTGTCGACTTCAACTTTCCCATACTCTTTTAGTTCAGCCACAATCTCATCCAGATGTTTTGCATCGTCAATAGTTACTGAAACTGCGACTTCGGAGGTCGTAATCATATCAATTGAAGTCTTGAAGAATTCAAATATCTCAAAAATATTTTTAATAAAACCATATGCATTTAGCATCCTTCCCGATCTTATTTTTATAGCGGTGATGCCATCCTTTGCTGCAACAGCTTTGATCCCTTTTGTTTTACTCTCGGATGTGATCAATGTTCCTGGATCGGGCGGATTCATCGTGTTTTTAAGTCGGACAGGTATTCCATTCATCATCGCAGGAAGTACGGTTTGAGGATGAAGAATCTTAGCTCCGAAATAGGCCAGCTCAGATGCTTCATCAAAAGAGAGGGTATCTACTTTTTTTGTATTCTCCACAAACCGCGGATCGTTATTATGAAATCCGTCTATGTCAGTCCATATTTGAACCTCTTCACTGTTGATAGCCGCACCAACCAATGTTGCCGTATAATCAGAGCCTCCACGTTGCAGGTTGTCAATCTCTCCGGCTTCATTGCGGCAAATAAACCCTTGAGTAATGTAATAGTCAGCTTTTGGCTTAGATTTTATTATCGCGTTCAGTTTTTCCTTGATGAAGTAGTTATCAGGCATCTTATCACTATCGATTTTCATAAAATCAAGAGCAGGAAGGAGCAAGGCATTGTATCCCGACTCTTGCATCAGGAGGGTGAAAAGTGCAGTTGAGATTAATTCTCCCTGTGCAAGTAAGGCGCGAGCCCCCTCTTCAGGAAAAACACCTGAAGAATATGATTTGATCACTTCAAATCGCTCTTCCAGAACCCTCTTGCCCTGATCTTTCATCTCCTTGGTCTGGTAGAGATCAAAGACCACATTGTAGTATTTCTTTTCAAGAGCGCTTATAACACCTAAGGCAGACTCTTTATTCTTTTTGGTTAGGTAGTCCGAAATTTCAACCAGGCTATTTGTTGTTCCCGACATCGCAGATAAGACAATGATTTTTTGCTCTCCATCGGCAACTTGGTTCATTACTGTTCGCATAGTTTCAACCGATCCGACCGAAGTTCCTCCAAATTTGAATACTTTCATTTTACCTTATTGATTAATGAATTAAATGCAGATTAAATAGTTAATCACTAAACTTAAGCGGATATGCAGCCTAAGTTTAAAGTGCAAAAATAGGAATTATTTAAACCCTATCATTGAGTATTCCGCTATTCGGTCTGTTTTTTTACTTACAGTCTGTAAGTATTGAAATAGACAGGTTCCGAATAGATTATTAACTGAGCTATATTTATAGTGTTGGGCTATAGTGTACTAACAGTTCTAAGACAGAGATATGTAATTTAGACCTTAAAATTGAACTGTTCACTGTGGATGACAAAAGAGTGATTTTTTTGCTACTTTTATCCGCTCTGGGTCAGGATCGTTTCTTGACTAGTAAAATGCCTAACCATTTAGCCAGTTTATTAACTTGTGACAAGATAGGTAATCAAACAATTGCTTTAAAGTTACATCCTAGAATTCAAGTTCAGTATTGCGAAGCACACTTATTGATCTAAACCACTTAAATGTCACGCAGTAATTTGAGAATAAAGAAACTAATACTAAAAATGAAAATGAAAATCAATTGTCAGTTGCGAATTTTAGCCCTTTTATTTCTCCTATTGGGGAGTTTAAATCTTTTTAGTTCGACTAAGGAAGAGCTGAAAATCAGTAATCTCGAACTCGGCTATCCCTGTCCTGCGATCCCTTTTTACTTTTTAAGAGCAGATCTTGATCTTCCTTATCCTTCGATTATGGAGGTTGAAGTTTCTGTGAATGGCAAGGTATTGCGCTATACAAATTTGCATAAAGAGACAGACAAGGAAAATTTGAATAAGCCTGTTTTAACACATCGTCCTCCAGCGGCAGCTGGCATGTCTCAAGATATTTCAATTTATAAACATCCTTATGTTATTGGTTGGGTTAAATGGGAACCAGGAGAAAAGTATGAGGTTAAAGTGACTGTTCGGATGAAAAAGGGGATAAAAAATAGCGACAGTGATCTTCTTATTTCTGCCGTCAAGGTTGTTAATGGTCCGGGTGAATCAATATCTTTTGATCCTGCCTGGAAGAAATATAAATCAATTGTCTTGAGTGAAACAGCAGGTATTGCACGTAAGGATGAGCCTGTGGAGGCTCTGCTTCCATTCTATCCCGACGAGATTAAAGATCTTAAACGCGAACTTAGAGTTGTCGCTGTAGATCCTTTAACTCATCGATTAACGGAAGTTTCAAGTCAGGTATATGATATCCAGGAATTTCTTAAGGAGGATGATCTTTCGCCTGATAAGGATGGAAAACCAACCCGAAGTGTTCCTGTTTGGCTTCCAACTGTTACGGCCAGACTATCTTTTCTTGCCGATGTTCCAGCAAAGTCGAGCCGTGTTTTCCTCGTTTATTACAATAATGATAAAGCCTTAGATAAGACCTATATTTCGGATCTTAGGGTGCAAGGGGAGGCTCCTGGTCTTCAAATTGAGAACGATAAGATATCGGTAACTCTTCATCCTAATTCAGGTCATCTCGATCAGATCTCATTAAAAAGCAGGCCTGATTTCCCCCTTTATCACCGTAAGGAGACCAACGGGGCTATTCATTGGAATCCCGAGATTTATGCACCTCCGGCACCATGGACTCACACTTCTGATTGGAAGCCGCCTCAAAATGTTAAAGCTTTCTCAGGTGCCGTAATGGCCTCAACTGAGGTGTGGGGTAACTTACGCGATATTCCGCAAGTCGATGCCTCAGTGAGGTATGAGTTTTATCCTGGAAAGCCTTATTTTATTAGCTCTTCAGTGTTACGGATCAATCAGACTGTTAATTGTATTGCTTTGCGTAACGGTGAAATTGTCATCAAAAGAGAGCTGATTACGCATGCAGCTTGGTATGATGTAGTGCGTGATTCTGTTATCAACTACGATATTACTGAAATGCCCGATCTTACTGATTTGAAAATGGAGGCCGATGTTCCATGGATTACTTTTTATAATGAGAAAACAGGTGTTGGTTTTGCCGGCATTCAGCTCAACTATTCAAATGCCGGCCTTGAGTCATCACCAAGGTTGTTGAATCCATATTTTTATATTACCGGGGGGCCTTGGATCTATTGGGCACGTGCCCTCTCATTGACCTATCTCTCTTCGAACATGCAACAAATGATCCCTGCGATGAAAGGGAATATTTTTTCTGAAAAATGGGCTTATATGATTTATGAAACGGCCAACGGAGAGAAGCCTTATGCACCGGTAATTGAATTGCAAAAAAGACTTATTAATCCACTAAGGCTTCAATTGGTTGAAGAGGTCGATGATCGTGTTTCGAAGACTGTTAATGAACTCTATATTGATAAGGGAAATACCGGTTGGGAAGGTAGAGAAACCGGAAAGCACGCTTCGGCCAGGTAGAAATAATGACATGAGATTGTCTCAGAATAGCAGCACTTAGTTGTGCTCACTCAAAAAAGAGGTATTACTTGGATTAGATTCCATTTAATACCTCTTTCTGATCAAACCTAAAACCTCTCCTTATTTGCCTGGACTTCGTAATTTGGTATTCGTACATTATCTCAGTATAACTTTATTTAACTAATTGAATATATTGTACTTATAAATATTTAATGCTACTTATTATTCAAGTTAGCATTAAGGAATTTAACCGCCGATTCAACGTCAAGTCTTTTGGCGATGATGTGCTTTGTAGCGTCGAGAATATAAATTACCGGAGTGCTGTAAACATCATATAATGTGCGGAAGTTTGAGGTTACTGATGGGTCCCAGACATTGGTCCAGTCAATAATTTTATATTCTATAATTGCCTTAAGCCAATCCTCCTTTTTATTTTGGGTGCATACCGCATAGATATCTACCCCCTTATCTTTTAAAGGAAGGTACAAGTCTTTATAGAGTTGAGGAACCGTCTTCTTACAATGACTGCAATTCGGTTCCCAGAAAAGAAGCAAGGTATATTTTGAGTTCATTTGCCTAAGGCTATAAAAATTCCCTTCGCTATCAGGAAGTTTTAATTCCGGAGCCAGATTGCCAATTAAATTGGGCTTCGTAACCTTTAACTTCTCTTTGATCTTACCTAACGCCGTAGAATCAAGCCATGAACCTTCACTAGTTAAAAAATAGCGTTCCGCTATTGCGACAAATAATTTATCCATCCCCATCACTTCAGAGGTTATTGCCGCATTAAGCCTCTGTAAGGAGATGTAGTGGTACATCTCTTGATTAACTTTTGATTTGTCAATCACCTCAAAGGTAGGTTTAAGTAAAGAATCAGGAATCTGCAGCAGATTATTCTTAAAGTAGTTATCAAGGCGGCTATCGATCAATGGAGTTCTAATCATGCCCGCTTGAGAAAAATTAAAATTATCCCAGTAATGGTTTTTAGTAAAGTTATAGTTCATGACCCATTTAAGTGAATCTGAATTCTTGCAATCCTCAGGTATTTTAAATTCAGGAGGTTTGGGAAAGATCATCGACTGAAAAAAGTCAGCTAAGAATGTCTTTGGAAATTCAGACGATTTGTCATTCCAGTATTTTTCCATCTCCTTATTTAGTTTTTCCATCTCCGCAGTGAGTATTTTTACTGAATCAGGATTGCTCTTATGGAGTTCCCCATCCTTTTGAAGCTTCATTTGCTTGGCTCGCTGAACAGATAAAAACTCTTGATATTGCTGGAATACTTCTGTTTCTGCTGCCCCCTTAATCTCCCGCTTTGCTTGAGGAGCAAAAGAGGTAGAAATGGAAAATCGCTGATCCTCACCTAAGAGAAAATCAAAGTAATTGTCTTTATTTAAATAGATGACATACATCCCTTTGGGACGCTGCTCCTTGTAATTAAAAATTGCAGCCCCTGATTTGTCAAGCTTTGCAGAATCAACCCGAAGCACTTTAGGTCCATAATAATTGGCCAGATAAATCATGCTGTCTTTGAGGCCATTAAGGGCGATCTTAATTTGAAAGGGTTGTTCTTGCGATAATGCCGGAAAGGCAATAAATCCTAAAAACAGTAGCAGTAAATATTTAGCAAAGCTTTTCATTTTACTTTTTTTTTCAAATTTAATAACAACTCTATAAAAGACAATTTTTTCTTACTTTTATTCACGATCAATTCACCGAATAAATGATTCCTAACTATACCCTATCTCTAGCAATATTATTTTTTATTACAGGCTGTAATTCAGATTATTATTCAACTAAAGATTTTCAATCCGTACACAAGATAGATTCGCATGTTCATATCAATAGTGATCGAGGACTCTTTGAAATTCAGTCCATTAAAGATAATTTTAGTCTGGTCACCATTAATGTGGATGAGTCTGATTCGGCGTATGTCAAAACTCAGTTTCGGTATTCTCTTCTATCGGCAAGGAATTTTCCCTCGACAGTATTTTATGCAACAACCTTTCATTTTGATACCTTAGGCTGGAATAGTCCTGATTGGAGCACAAAGGTTATTAACCAATTAAAGGTAACTATTTCTGGAGGTGCAATCTCGGTTAAAATCTATAAAAATATTGGGATGTCCTTTACTGACAAAAGAGGTAAATTCATAATGGTAGATAATGCGAAGATTAGTCCGATTATTGATTTTATAATCGCTACTAATCTTGCCATTACCGGGCATTTGGGGGAGCCTCGTAATTGTTGGTTGCCTTTGAAAGAGATGACCATCAAAGGCGATAGCAGTTACTTTGCCAGTAATCCACAATACCACATGTACAAACATCCCGATTTCCCGTCTTATGACCAACAACTAACTGCCAGAGATCATTTACTTGATCTACACCCGGATCTTCGATTTGTGGGTTGTCACCTTGGAAGTCTGGAATGGAATGTTGATGAACTTGCAAAACGGCTGGATAGATATCCCAATATGGCCGTTGATATGGCTGCACGCATCTCTCATCTCCAATATCAGTCTGTAAATAGTCATAAAAAGGTCCGCGATTTTCTAATCAAGTATCAGGATAGGCTGCTTTATGGCACCGATTTATCGGATGAAGGGTCTCAGGATGGGGATAAACTTAAATTAAATTTACATGACATATGGAGTTCAGATTGGAGATATTTTACCTCCTCTGATGAATTAACTTCAAACCAGTTTAACGGGAAATTTCAGGGGCTTCGACTTCCCCGAGAGGTTATTGATAAAATTTATTTTAAAAATGCGATCAAGTGGTATCAGCTTCGGGTAGAACAGTCGTGACTTTATTATTTGGTTCTTTTGAAGATCGCTTATAACTATTCGGTTACCCGACTAAATTATAATTACACTATTTAAATGTCCAGTTTAGAAATCTATAAAGCTTCAGCCGGTTCCGGAAAAACATTCCGGATCGTACGCGAATACCTAAAAATGGTTTTTCAGCGACCGGCAGCGTATAAAAATATTTTAGCAGTAACATTTACAAATAAGGCCACCGCCGAGATGAAGGATCGGATTTTAAAAGATCTCTCGTCTTTGGCCTCAGGAAAATCTTCGGGACATCTTGAGTTTCTAATGTTTGAATTTCGGCAGACTGAGGATCAGATACGGTTATCCGCGGAGAAGATTTTGAAATTAATCCTTCACGACTACTCACGGTTCTCGGTTAGCACTATTGATAGTTTTTTCCAACGGGTGATCAGAGCTTTTTCACGCGAGATGCGTTTAAATGGATCTTTTCGAACAGAACTCGACTCACAGATAGTTCTTGAAGAAGCTGTAGATCGGCTATTTCTTGAGATCGATTCAAATGAAGGATTAAGAAGCTGGATGCTGGAATTTGCAGATGAAAATCTTAAAGAGGGAAAGAGCTGGAATTTCAGAGAGGACCTGACCGGTCGAGGTAAAGAGTTATTTAAAGAGGAATTTAAGCTTTTTAGTGAACCGTTATTAGCCAAACTTGCCGATAAGAGTTATCTGGCTGGGTATAATCAGCAATTAAGAAAGATCTTCGACGATTATGAACAGCGGATGATCGCTATTGGCAAGCAGGGTCTTGGTTTAATCGCTTCTCAAGGGCTGAGCGTTGATCAGTTTAAATATGGTAAATCCTCTTTTGCCAATCACTTTAATAAATTATCTCTTGGTAACCTTCAACTTCCCGGTTCCCGCACTTTAGATGCTTGCGATAACCTGGAATCGTGGTACAAAGGGACCGATTCACCTGAGTTAAAGCAACGCTTTGAATCGGTATATGAGGATGGTTTAAATCAACTTCTGTCTGATTCAATTTCTCTGATTCAAACTGATGGGATTTTGGCTAATACGGCTAAAGTAATTATGGCCAACCTCTTCTCTTTTGGACTTTTAACAGATATCGCCCTTAAGGTTCAGGAGGTCTCAAGAGAGAAAAATCTGGTCTTGTTAAATGACTCTACTCAGCTTCTGCGTAAGGTTATATCGGGTAGTGATTCGCCATTTGTATATGAAAAAATGGGATCTGTATATCAGAATTTTATGCTTGACGAATTTCAGGATACCTCCCGTTTACAGTGGCATAATTTTAAGCCACTGATAGATAACTCTCTGGCAGAAGGGAATCGAAATATTATCGTTGGAGATGTAAAACAGTCGATTTATCGATGGCGTAATGGCGACTGGAATTTATTGGCCACTCAGATCGAAAAAGACTTTTCGCATTATGATACTTCTGTTATTCCATTAGATACAAACTGGAGAAGTTCAAAAACGGTAATTGACTTTAATAATATCTTGTTCAGTGAATGTTCCAAAAATCTAAATGCTGATTTTGAAACTGCGCTCTCCAATTCGGGGTACGCTGATGATAAGTTTACACAGATGAGAGGGATTATCTTACAGGCATATACTGATCATTATCAGAAATTATCAGTTAAAATTCAGGCAGAAGGATATGTGAAATTACAATTTATTGAATCAGAACACTCCACGAAAAAGAGTTCCTATCATGAAGCGGCTATTGAATTGATGATTCTGCAATTGGAACTGGTTCAGGAAAATGGTGTCCGTCCTGCTGATATTGCCATCTTGGTTCGGGAAAAACGGGAAGGGGCGGAGGTAGCACAGGCACTGTTAAACCGAAAAATAAGTAATCCCGATTCCCCATATTGCTATGATGTAATCTCTAATGATTCATTGCTAATCAGTCAGTCGTTAGTAGTACGGTTTATCCTTAACTTTCTCACCCTTTTTTCTCAAGGAACTAATGATATTGTAAAATCGGATCTAATTTATGGTTACTATACCTATTTATTACCCCTAATAAATGGAGAAATGGAAGCCTCTGATAAAACTAATCTTCATGATTTAGTTACAATAAATCAGTCAGTTCCAGATTTATTTAAGCCATGGTTTAGAGAGCCGGGGAATGCGGATTTTGATCCGTCATTGCTTAGCTTGCCATTGTTCGAACTTGCGAGCTTAGTTGCAAAGCATTTTCAACTAACCAACATTAAGGGTGAATTGGTTTATCTCGAAGGCTTTCTCGATCTGGTACTTCAATTTGGAAGAGATGAGTCGGGAGGAATAGCCGGTTTTCTGGATTGGTGGGAAGCTGCCGGCAAGAGTAAGAGTATTACGCTCTCTGAAGGTCAGAATGCAATCTCAATTCTTACCATTCATAAATCCAAAGGATTAGAATTCCATACCGTTATTATCCCTTTTTGTGATTGGGATTTAATTCCAAAACCAAATAAAGCACCCTTTTTATGGTGCCACCCTACCCAGGCCCCTTTTGATCAGATGGATCTTGTTCTGGTGCAATACGGTTCGGTATTGCAGCAAACCTTATTTGCAGAAGCATATTTTCACGAGATGCTCTATAGTTTTGTCGATAATCTTAATCTGTTGTACGTTGCATTTACCCGTGCCATTAACTCCTTAATCGTATTTTGCCCATACGCCATAAATCCCCTTAAAAATATCTCCTCCCTGATTCAAGGCTTGATAGAAAATGTGCCTCTCTTAGATTCTATCGATCGCGAGAGATATATAAATCTAGCTGAATTTTGGAACTCGGATCTTAAAAAGCTTGAGATTGGCGAACTTAAGAAAGTCCTCTATACGACTTTGAATACCGGTTCTGACAACAAAGTGTTAAATCAGTTAATTTTGGCGGGCAAGCAGTCAAGATTGAAACTTCGGATTCATAGTGATGTTTATTTTGAACTCAATGATTCAAGCAAATCGTCACGTATCGGACATGGTAAATTAATGCACGAATTATTTGAAAAGATATCTACCCTGTCGGATGTGCCAAATTCAATAAACAGGGTACTTTCAGAAGGTAAGATTGATTCACAAACTGCGGCACAATACAAGGATATTATCCTACAAGTACTTGTTGATGAACCTTTTAAATCTTGGTTTAGCGGCGATTGGAAGGTTTTTAACGAACGAGATATCTTACGTGGCAAAGAGAGTCGTCATCGCCCTGATCGGGTTATGATTAAAGGGGATGAGCTAATTGTCTTGGACTATAAAACGGGGGAGAAATCAGATACTCATCACGCTCAGGTTCGCGGTTATCTCAAAGACTTTATCAAAATGGGGTATCCTGAGCCTAAAGGTTTCTTATGGTACTTATCTGAAAATGAGTTAGTCGAAATTTTATAACTTTTTTATTGTGAGAAAAATACGAAATCCATATGTTCAATCAGGAAGGGAGTCATACCACTGCTTTGGATGCTCACCCAACAACACAATGGGACTTAAGCTTGAATTTTGGGATGAGGGGGATGCCGTTATTTCCAAATGGTTACCTCAAAAAGGGTATGAAGGATTTATGGATGTTCTTCATGGTGGTATTCAGGCGACGATGCTTGATGAGATTGGAAATTGGGCCGTTCAGCTGCGCTGCAAAACTGCGGGTGTAACCTCTTCAATGGAGATTTCGTATCGCCGTCCAGTGTTAATCAGCTCAGGGGAGATCACACTTAGGGCCACTATTGTAGAATCTGGAACGCGAATAGCCCTTGTTAAAGCTGAATTAATAGGCAATGATGGTAAGTTATGTGCTTCAGCTTTGATTAAATATTTCCTTTTTAATCCGCAAAAGGCTTCAGAAACCTATTTCTATCCCGGAGCAGACGCATTTTACGAAAATTAATCTGCACTTTGCTTTCTTGTCAGGATTTAATGGTTATTATACTTTGAAAAATCCTCTTTTTGCTATCTCCCTACTGTAAGAAAGAAGGTGACTAAAAAGGGGACAAGAATAGTTAATGTTATTCCGCTGAAAAGTGAGATAATCGCATATTCCTTTCCTGAATATTTGATAATCACCGGTAAGGTAGTGTCCATAGATGTTGCTCCTCCTGCAGCTATGGCGGCAAGGTTTCCAAAATATTTTACAAGGATAGGTGTTAGAAGAATAGTCAATATTTCTCTGAACATATTTGACAAGAGTGCCACAAGTCCTAGTGTCTCACCGTGTAATTTAGTAATAAAAATACTTGAAAGACTGTAATATCCAAATCCTGATCCTACAGCTAATATCTCTCGTAAACTTAGTGTTGGCAATAGTAAGGATGTTACTAGTGTCCCGGCTAATGTACCCAACATTATTCCTACTGGTACCAGAACTATTTTAAGGTGTATTGACCGGATAACATTCCAGGATTTCCTGTCTGCCCCAATTCCAACCCCGGCTAAAAATAGCAATATACTAAGCGCTAGCGTACTCAAATCATCTGAAATCAGGGAGTCGGGTAGTTTACCTGAAATGCCGAGTAGGATTCCGGTCACAAAGAATGCAGGGATTATAAGCGCTTTCATTATTTAATATGGAAAAATAACCTGTATACCATCCAACTTACCAAAACGCTCCCCCCAATTGCCCCAGAGGCTATTACCAAAGCCTGAACTCCCAATCCATAAAAATTGGTTATGATTTTCTCATTCGATCCAATTGAAATACCTAAAAGAAGTAATAAGGCATAGATTGCCAGATTAAGTAAGCGATCGTTTATTTTTAGTAGTCCAGCATAATTGGAAAGTGTTAATCCAATAGCTATTCCTAATATCATCCAGAGTAAGACAAGGGCCATAATCGCTAATTTATTTATGATTAGAGGTGTAAAAATAGGTTATCCTTTCGGAGATTCTATTTTTCAGAATTAATATCAAAATAAGATCAAATTTAGCTAAATATTAATGGGTTCTTTAACCGTTTATAGGTTAAGTTTACAAGATAAATTTTCTCCCAAATGAATTCTGTTTTTAAACCAAAGCTCTATATCGTTCTTCTGCAAGGATATAGCAGGCAGCTGTTTCAAAAAGACTTAATTGCCGGAATTATTGTTGGTATTGTTGCCCTTCCTCTGGCTATTGCCTTTGCTGTTGCATCCGGATTAGCCCCCGATAAAGGGCTGGTAACTGCTATAATAGCCGGATTAATCATCTCTCTATTAGGGGGAAGTCGATTTCAGATTGGAGGCCCTACAGGTGCCTTTATCGTTATTGTTTATGGAATTCTTCAGAAATATGGTCTAGATGGGTTGATGATCTCAACCATGATGGCCGGAGTTATGCTTATCGGATTTGGACTTTTGCGTTTAGGGGTCATCATTAAATTTATTCCACACCCATTGGTCGTTGGATTTACCAGCGGAATAGCCTTAATAATCTTTTCTACACAAATTAAAGACGCTCTTGGTCTTGAGTTAAGCCATAAAATTCCGGCAGATTTTGCAGGGAAGTGGATTGCATATTTCTCAAATTTCGGAAATGCAAACAGCTATGCACTGATTATAACGGGAATTACCATTTTTATAACCATCTATAGCAGTTCCTTGATTAAAAAAATACCCGGTTCTCTACTGGCAATTATTCTTACAACAGCGGTAGTTACAATCTTTAAACTCCCGGTTCAAACAATACACTCTGTCTTCGGTGAAATTCCCAATACGATAAGTTTCCAATTGCCCCATCTTGAATGGGGATTACTTCGGGAGTATATTCAGCCCGCATTTACGATTGCAATTCTTTGTGCGATTGAATCGCTCCTCTCTGCCGTTGTTGCCGATGGGATGACTAGTGGAAGTCACCGGTCCAATACCGAGCTTATTGCTCAAGGAATAGCTAATATTTTTACGCCGTTTTTTGGAGGTATTCCAGCCACAGGAGCTATTGCCCGGACGGCAACAAATATTAAAAATGGCGCCAAAACACCTATTGCCGGAATAGTACATGCTATTACATTATTACTAATTATGTTTATTTTCAGTAAGTGGGCAGCACTCATCCCGATGCCTTGTTTAGCCGGTATTTTGATTGTTGTGGCGTATAATATGTCTGAATGGCGTTCATTTAGAGCCATTGTTAAAGGTTCAAAGTACGACGTGCTCGTATTGCTTACCTCATTTCTTTTAACTGTTTTTGTCGACCTTACTGTGGCAATAGAAGTTGGGATGGTTTTTTCGGCAATGTTATTTATGCAACGAATGTCGCAGCTTAGTAATATCGAATTGGTAGATCTGGATACTGATATTCTTGAGAATTACTCTGCGCTACCTGTGGGTGTTGACGTATATGAGATTACTGGGCCGTTTTTTTTTGGTGCCGCTCAATCATATAAGGAGGCATTAAAAGAGATCGCCGGTGGGGATTCGCACGTGTTAATATTGAGAATGAGGTACGTCCCATTTATCGATTCAACAGGAGTTCTTAATTTTCAGGAGGTTATCAAGGACTTTAGAATACGAAAGGTGACAATTGTTCTTTCAGGAGTGCGCCCCGAAGTGCGAGAAACACTTGTGGCTTGCGGCCTCGCCGATTTAATAGGGCGCGAGTTAGTATGCGATAATTTTGGCGAAGCAGTAATCAAGGCAACAGCTGAACTTGAGAAGAAAAAAATATTCCGATCAAAATAAGGAATCTAGGTTGTTGCAAAATAAGCTAACTACTCGATAGTTACTTTATAAACAATCTTTCGAACGGCAGAGTTACATTGCTCATCAGCAACAGCAGTATGGAGATCTGTGGGGAAATAAATTGCAAACATTCCTGGCACAAACCGGCTAAACGAGGCCTCATCGGCATAATTTCCATAATCTTTTTCCTCATTAAATGGTTCGAGAAGCTGTTGAGACTCAAGTGAAGCATATCCCATTAATTCAGAGCCGTGGATCCAGCACTGCACATCTATATTTTTGCGGTGCCCCTCTAATTTAATCCGGTCGGTATTTACTTGTTCCGAATCGAAAACAAGCATTCTGATTTTATCTTTAACGATGGGATAACTTCCGGGAGTAACACCAGATAAATCGGTATTTTTAAGATGCTCAAATGCGTCTGCTATCCCTGAGGCCAGAGAATAATATCTATAGGCATTCTCGATTCTGTCGATGATCATCTGATTTAAAGTATTTGCTGTTTAGTTGAAGGGGGAAATTAGTAAAATTAAAAAAATCCTCCCCGAATAAACGAAGAGGATTTGTTAAGTTTTTTGACCGATTAATTTGCTTTTATGCGAGCAATATATTTATCGATAGTTCTCCCTTGTTCGGTTTCTGAATATTTATCTTTAATATTTTTATAGGCTTCTAAGGCACTCTCTTTTTTTCCTAAAGCCTCATAAATGATTCCGGCTTTCAGATAATAGAGTGGTGATGTGAATGCATTAGGACTAAGCTCTGCAGCTTTAAGATAAAGCTTAACCGCTTTTTCTCTATTCCCAAGTTCACTGTATGCATCACCAGTGGCACCAAGAGCAACAGGTCCAAGAAGAAGGTCGTCGGTTTTGAAATCTTCAAGATAGTCAATGGCTTCTTTGTACTTCCCTAAGTGTAGATTTGATATTCCGGCATAATAAACGGCTAATTTACCCGATTTTGTTCTACCGTAATCGTTAATAATATCCAGAAAGCCAGGAAAATTACCATCGCCGTTGAGGGCAAGTTTAAAAGAGTCTTTTTCGAAATACTGCTCTGCTGCAAATATTTGCTCTTTCGCCTTAGCCTCTCTTGGAAGGGAGTAAAAGCGGTGTGTTACCAGCAATAGCATTGCAATAAGAACGGCTCCTCCAAAAATTAGTGTAATAATCTTTGAATTGGCTTCAAAGAATCTCTCTGCAGTTGTCAATGCATGTTCAACTTCCTCCAGATTCTCAAGAGGTTTTGGGCTTTTTTCCGTAGTCATAATATTTTAGCTCTTATAGATTTTCCTTTTTTCCAATTTGAATGCAAAAATAACCGTTTTTCCTAAACCACAGCCATTTTTAAATATAAATATTCTTTTCTGCGATGATATCACTGATTCAACGGATTATCTTCTTTTTGTAGATTGTTTATAAACATCTTTTTGAATCTATTTAAAATTCAGACTATCTGTTTTAACTCCCTTTCTATTAATTTGTTGGTTTGTTTTATTTCATTTAAATGGGATAGTTATTTTTTATTTCCTAACCTTGATATTGGTTTCGTGCGCCAAATAAAAAGGTTAAATTTGTAACTGCTAAAAATCAAAATAAGCCGATGTTTATCCGGAATCTTGCTGTTGTTAATTATAAAAACCTTATTCAGGCTGACTTACAGTTTTCTTCAAAGCTTAATTGCTTTATCGGAAACAATGGGGTAGGGAAGACTAATCTGCTAGATTGCCTTTATTATCTCTCTTTTTGCAAGAGTTGCTTTAATCTACCCGATAGCCAAAATGTACGTCACGACGAAGATTTTTTTGTTATTCAAGGTAAATATGACCATAATGGAGAACCGGAAGATATTTATTGCGGGTTTAAGTCGGGAAATAAAAAGATTTTTAGACGTAATAAAAAAGAGTATGAACGACTATCTGACCATATTGGATTAGTCCCTCTGGTTATGATATCTCCGGCTGATTCTGCACTTATTCAAGGGGGTAGTGAAGAGAGGCGCCGATTTATGGATAGCGTGATCTCACAATATGACCGTCAATATCTAGATTGGTTGCTTAAATATAACCGGGCACTGCTTCAACGTAACAACCTCTTGAAATATTTTGCGCAAAACCATCAATTTGATGCAGATAGCCTCGAAGTATGGAATGAACAGTTAATTGTTACAGGAGAGAAAATATATAAAAAAAGGGTCGAATTTCTCGACGCGCTACTTCCGGTTTTTCAGAAATATTATAACTTTATCTGCCAGGGGAATGAGCTGGTTAAGCTTGAATATCAGTCTCAGCTCAAAGATAATGACTTTAGAACTCAGCTCAAAGAGTCGGTTTCTAAAGATTCTGTTTTGCAATATACTTCGGTAGGGATCCATAAAGATGACCTTGAATTAAAGATTGATGATTTCCCAATTAAAAAATTGGGTTCACAAGGACAAAATAAGACCTATCTAATCTCACTTAAATTTGCACAATTCGATTTTATACAATCCGTAAATAGCGTAAAACCTATTCTTTTGTTGGATGATATTTTCGATAAACTTGATAGCTCGAGAGTGGGTCAGATTGTTAAACTCGTGTCAGAGAATAATTTCGGTCAGATATTTATTACCGATACCAACAGAGAACATCTGGATGGAATAATACGGGAAGCAGGAGGAGCAGATTATCATATTTTTCTGGTTACTGCCGGACAAATCTCTTTAATGTAAATTCAAGTAGGTAAGATGAGAAGAAGTGAGTTTCAATCCTTGGGCAGTGCTATTAAGGATTATTTAAAAGTGGAGAAGATTGATGGCAAAATCGCCGAGCTTGAGGCGGTTAACATGTGGGAATCGATAATTGGAAAACAAATTGCCAATGCCACCTCTTCAATTTATATGAAAGAGGGGGTTCTCTATATTCATTTGCGATCATCGATCGTTAGAAATCAATTGTTTATGATGCGAAATGAGATTATTCAAGCTATTAATCAGCGTATTGGATCACGCGTTGTAAAATCAATTGTTTTAAAATAGGATCTTTTCAGTGAATCTAAATATGTCTGCATTGTAGTTATTCGTTATTGATTATCAAAATAGTATAAAAATAATGTCTATTGATTTTTCGAAAATACCAACCCCCTGTTATCTCATAGAAGAGGAGTTATTGCGTAATAATCTTCAGCTTATTAAGTCTGTACAAGAGCAAGCAGGTATTACTATTATTCTCGCATTCAAAGGTTTTTCGATGTGGAGAGCATTCCCTATCATTCGGGAATATATCACGGGTGCTGCGGCTAGTGGTGCCTGCGAGGCAAAACTTGCCAGCGAAGAGATGAAAACATTGGCCCACACCTATTCTGCGGCATTTCAGCAGTCAGACTTTAAGGATGTCTTGGAAAATTCATCTCACATTACCTTTAATTCGCTCACGCAGTTATCCCGATATCTTCCGGATATTCAAAATTTTTCGCGTAAGATATCTGTTGGATTGCGCGTAAATCCTGAGTTTTCTGAGGTTGAGACAGCTCTCTACAATCCATGCTCACCCGGAACACGACTCGGTATCTTAGCCGAGCAATTAGGTTCTGTATTACCTGAGGGTGTCGAAGGTCTCCACTTTCATACGTTGTGTGAATCAGGTGCCGAGGATTTGGTAAAAACCCTGGAGGCCTTTGAAGCAAAATTTGGAAAATATCTGGCTAACTTAAAGTGGATTAATATGGGTGGTGGCCATTTGATGACCAGGAAAGGGTATGATTTGGATTTATTGATAAACACCCTTAAGGCATTCAAGCAACGGTGGAACAACCTCGAGGTGATCCTTGAGCCGGGCAGTGCTTTCGCATGGGAAACGGGTGTGTTGGTCTCTGAAGTTGTTGACGTTGTAGAGACAAAGGGAATTAAAACCGCAATTTTAAATATATCTTTTACGGCACACATGCCCGATTGTCTCGAGATGCCCTATAAACCACGTATTCGAGGTGCATATCAGGATGCTATTGACGGAAAACCAACTTACCGTATGGGTGGTAACTCGTGTCTTGCCGGTGATTATATGGGTTTTTGGTCGTTTGATGATGTATTAAATGCGGGTGATCAGGTTGTCTTTGAGGATATGATTCATTATACAATGGTTAAAAGCACGATGTTTAATGGTGTTCATCACCCTTCAATAGGAATATGGAATGAAAACAAAGGATTTAAACTTCTCCGATCTTTTAATTTTGATGATTATAAAAATAGAATGGCTTAACCATTTCAGTACTATAAGTGTTTTTTGTATTATTAAACAAAACTTGTTACGTGAACTACCTGGCCCATATCTACCTCTCAGGTGAATCCGAAGAGGTGGTTCTTGGTAATTTTATTGGGGACTATATCAAAGGTCAGAAATTTTTGGACTACTCTCCACAGGTGGCAAAAGGGATTACGCTTCATCGTCAGATTGACACCTTCACCGATACGCATCCTATTATCAGGGAGTGCATTGTTAAATTAAGACCCGCCTTTGGTAAATATGCCGGTATTGTGGTGGATATTTTTCTTGACCATTTCCTGGCAGTTAATTGGCATACCTATTCATTAGAGAAACTTCCCTCCTTTACCAAGAGATTCCATGCGATCATCCTGGCAAATTTCTTTCAACTTCCTGCACCTGTAAAGCTTTTTGTCCCTTTTCTGATTCAGCATAAGCGGTTGCAATCGTATGGTTCATTGGAAGGGATCGAAAAGACACTGCAAATAATGGCAAAACACACCTCATTGCCTGCTCAGACCGAATTTGCATTACGGATACTTAAGGATGATTACCATTTTTTTAATAGTGCATTTAATAGTTTCTTCCCTGAAATCATTGAATTTATTGAATTTCTAGGGGAATATAAGATAGTTCGGCCGGAACTTAAACCTGTTTTAGTTAACTATTAGGAGAGAAATCGATGTCGAATATTGGAATTGGTAAGCTTTAATATTTTTGATCTATTTTAATCCAAAATGCTATTCATAAGATTTAATAGGCTATATACTTTCGGTTACTTCGTAATCTAAATAGTCCGTTTCTATGATTGGGGATTACTAAATATTTTTGTCGCAACTGATCTGATTTAGGATCTGTATATTATTTTATGATCAGTTTTTAGCTCAATAAATAGAATAAAGAAGAGTAATCAGAAGAGAGTTTTTATCGTATATTTTCTGTTCGGGTGGCATCGAAGCGTAAGAATATAAAGAGCATTATGGTAAAGGCCCACAACGAAGAGCCGCCATAACTAAAGAAGGGGAGGGGTATACCTATTACCGGAGCAAGACCAATTGTCATTGAGATATTTATCGCAATATGGAAAAATAGGATGCAAGCAACTCCATATCCATAGACTCGGCTAAACTGTGACCGCTGTCGCTCGGCAAGCGACACAAGCCTGACAAGTAAAATAAGGAAAAGACCCAGTACAACCGTCGATCCGACGAAGCCCCACTCTTCTCCAACGGTGCAAAAAATAAAGTCAGTGCTCTGTTCGGGCACGAAATTAAATTTTGTTTGTGTCCCTTTTAGAAATCCTTTACCGATGAATCCCCCTGATCCAATTGCAATTTTCGATTGGTTGACATTGTATCCGCGTCCTAATTTATCTACTTTTATTCCCAATACCTGATCAATACGATCACGCTGGTGAGAGGCGAGTACATTTTTATAGAAATAATTTACAGACATTGATATTCCAATGGCGAAGATAAAAAACAACACTATTCGCCAAACTTCAGAGATATGTTTTATAATGCCATAGCCGATAAATAAGACTGCAATTAGAAGTGTGGTTATGGTCAATAGTTGTAAAGGAGTGGCTCCAAGATTCATTGAGCTATTGGTTATCCAGATTAGGGTAAGGATACCGGATGTAATTAGAGTTCCAATTAATGATTCTTTGACGCTCTGTCTTAAGACTCCATATGCGGCAATCGATATAGAGAGCAAAAAGAGGAGTAATTTAAACTCATCAAGTACTAGTGAGAGGATAAATAGTGCAGCAGCGGCAAACCCCCAGAATAATACCATTCCATTTAACCCTTCGCGGTAGAATACGAACACAAAGACGGCAAATACGAGTGCCGATCCGGTATCATTTTGAAGAATAATTAGCAGTGCAGGTACCGCAATTATAGCGATTAAAATAAGGTAGGACCTCATTTTTTGGATCTTAAAATCGAATTGGCTAATACATTTGGCGATTGCCAGATTAGTCGCAAATTTCCCCAGCTCTGCGGGTTGAAGAGCAATATTTCCAAATTCAAACCATGCTCGTGCGCCGTTAACCTCTTTTCCCAAAAAGAGAACAGCAATTAGTAGCAGAATCGTAGCACCATAAATATGATAAGCAAATGCGGCATAAAATTTACTGTCGACCGTAAAGACCATTATCGCCAATACTATAGCTGCTATGATCCAGATTAGCTGCTTGCCATATTTTTGCCCCATATCCAGAATGCTCTGATGTTCGTCGCTATATACTGCGGCATAGATATTTATCCATCCAAGAATTACAAGTAACAGATAGAGCATTACCGTTAACCAGTCAAGATTTATCCATATGTTATTACTGGTTTTCAATCTCCTGTTTCTGTTTTCATGGTGGATATTAAATCTGAATTTATCATAGCATCTTCAAAATGCTGTCTCGAAGGGGCGATTTTTCCCTTGAGGTATTTTTCAATGATTAAACTAGCAATAGGAGCCGCATATCGTGCCCCCCAGACTCCATTTTCAATATATACTGCAATAGCAATCTTCGGATTTATCTTTGGCGCGAAGGCCACAAAAGCAGAGTGGGCCTCTCCGTGGGGATTTTGTACCGTTCCTGTTTTTCCACAAATAATAATACTGTCAATTTTAGCTGATGCCCGGGCTGTTCCTGCCTCAACAACCTGCTCCATACCCTGCACAATCATTTCGTAATTGTCTCTTCCCGCATCAATGTTGTGCCTTTCAAATTTAAGGGTATCCTGAGTTCCATCATAATCCTGAATACTACGCACCAGATGTGGGGCTATGTAGTAACCTCGATTTGCAATTAGCGATACCATATTCGATAGCTGAAGTGGAGTTACCAGCAACTCTCCTTGTCCGATAGATAGAGAACGGATTGTTAATGAATTCCATCCTCCTGATCCAAAATATTTATCATAGAAAGAGACTGTAGGAACGCTTCCCGTTGTTTCGGCATATAAGTCGCCTCCTATTTTCTTCCCTATTCCTATTTCGAGCAATGAATTTCGGAATGCATCTAACCCTTTTGCAGGGTTAGAGAAATGATTGATCTCTGATCGAAATGCCTGCCAGAAAAATGAATTGCACGATTCTCGTATTGCAGATACCAATCCTAATGGTGTTTCATGGTTATGGGTGCACTTTATTGGGGACGAGTTAGGTCCATTGCACGAATATCGCACCGATTGCAACAATCCATCCTGAAGACCAATCAGTGCATTGGCTAATTTAAATGTTGATCCCGGAGGGTACGAAGAGGTAATCGCCCTGTTTAGCATAGGTTTATTTGGATCGATTAGGAGTTTTGAGTAGTTCCGTGATCGTTCTCGACCAACAAACAAGCCTGGATCAAACGTAGGAGCACTGGCTAAGACTAGGATCTCTCCTGTTTCCGGTTCTATTGCCACAATACTTCCAACTTTTCCACTCAGCAGACGCTCACCATAGCTTTGTAAGTCGCCATTGAGCGTCGAGACAAGGTTTTTACCAATTATAGCTGCAGTATCCAAGCGCCCCTCTTCGAAGTTCCCTTTTACCATTTGGTGAACATCAACCATTTTATAGGAGATTCCTTTTACCCCTCTGAGTTCATCTTCGTATGCTCGCTCTATACCACTCCTTCCTATGTAGTCGCCATTCTCGTAATATTTATTACCCTCGATAATTTTTTGATCAACCTCTCCAACATAACCTAATACATGAGCGGCTATTTTAGAAGGATATTGTCTAAGGGTACGAGCTTGAATAAAGAATCCGGGGTATTTAAATAGCTGTTCCTGTAAAACGGCGAATGTTTGCGAAGAGAGCTGCTTAATGATCGGTGAGGGTTTAAAACGGGAAAAATTTTTAGCCTTTATGATTTCATTGATCAGCTCCTCTTTTTCTACCCCAACGATTTTGCAGAAAGCGATGGTATCAAATGTTTTCATCTCTTTCGGTGTGATCAGTACATCATAGGCCGCTTGATTAAAGACCAATAGTTTACCATTTCGGTCGAAAATAACCCCGCGTGCCGGATAATTGATTTCCCTGCGCAAGACATTACTTGCGGCAGAAATTTTATAGGATGAGTCTAATACCTGAATATAGAATAATCGGATGGTGATAATAAAGGCTGTAAGAGAGAATAGCCCAATAATCAGATATTTACGTTTGCTGTAGAGGTCCACTTTCTTGAGTTTTATCCGCTAATTACGGAAAATTAAAAACTGACTCAAGACAATCAGTACTATTGACATTACCGAACTTAGAATAACTCGTAAGATGGTTAAGAGAAAACTGTCAAAAGTAAATGCTTCGATAAAAAACAAGAATAAATGGTGCGTGACTACCAGAAACGCGACATAGGTGGCAAACCAGTGAAAACCCATATTGCTTACCCTGGGGTTTGAGACCGATTCTAAGGTTTCGCGCGAGGTAATCAGATTTAGGATTACAGGTCTAAGGAATCCAATTAATACGCAGGCTGAGGCATGAACACCCGGTGTATTGGTGAAAAGATCGACTGTGAATCCCAGTATCAAAGCCAGAACCATCAGCAGCGATCGGGGGGTTTCGAATGGCAATAATACAATAAAAAGGATATATACAAATGGTGCGATTACCCGTGCAATTAAGATATTATTAAATATCAGCACCTGTAATAAAACAGAAACGACAAATATGAGCAGATATTTAAACGGATTAATTGCCATACTTATTTAATGATTCTAATTGTTTAATTTCATTGAGTTGTTTATTTTCAACTAATCCCACAATAACGAGATTTTTAAAGTCTGCCCCCAAAAGTACTTCGATTTTATAAAAATTACTTCCTGAGCCAATAGTAAATTCAGATATTGTTCCGATCATGAGCCCTTCAGGGAAACTTGAAGAGTAGCCTGTGGTAACAACAGTATCCCCATTTTGGATGGGTACGTGATAAGGCATCTCGTTAAGCTGAACCCTTCTGTAATCTTTTCCGTCCCAGGACAGCGAACCGAAGTAATCATTTCTTTTTACTTTCGCACTGATCTTCCATTTACTATTAAGCAAAGAAATGACGGTGCTAAAATTTTCTGAAACATTGGTTACCAATCCAACAACCTGACCATTGGCAATCACCCCCATGTCGGGTTTTATTCCATCGCGTCTACCTTTGTTTAAGGTGATGAAATTGTGCTGTTGATTAATGGAGTTATTTATTACTCGGGCAGTAGTAAATTTATATACCGCTTTTTGAGACGAGTCTTTGGCAATTTGAGGCAGATATATCGAATCAGAAGTACGGTAATTTCCTCGATTTGATTTCAGTAGCATCTCATGTAAAGCACTTCTTAAGACAATATTTTCTTCTGCCATCTTAAGGTTTACCTGTTTAAATTCAAAAATCTGCGTTACAGAGGAGAATTTTTCAAATAAAGTACCACTAAGAAAATTTCCTGAATCAAAAAAAGTTGCTCGTTGATAATTGTTATTGGTAATTGCTACCGACAACGAAAATGTTTCCAGCAGGATAAACACAAAAAAGACATGATACCTGTAGATTAACTTAAAAAGGTTCTTCATAGGCTAATTGGCAGATAATATAGTCCTTTCTTTTAATATAATTATCTCAATAAGAAAGCGAATTTATCGACGTTTTTAAGTGCGACACCTGTTCCCCGCGCAACAGCACGTAACGGATCATCTGCAATATGAAATGGGATATTTATTTTGTCGAATAATCTCTTATCTAATCCGCGTAGTAGTGCACCACCACCAGCGAGCCAAATTCCTCTCGTAACAATATCGGCATAAAGCTCAGGTGGTGTTTGTTCTAAGGCACTGATAATTGCGGTTTCAATTTTTGAAATCGATTTATCCAAACTATGGGCAATCTCCTGATACGATACCGGAACTTCGATAGGAAGAGCAGTCATCTGATTCGGTCCACGAACGATATAATCGGCAGGGGGATCGGCAAGTTCAGAAAGGGCGGATCCTACGTTTATTTTAATATCCTCGGCTGTGCGCTCACCAATTTTAATATTATGCTGATGACGCATATATTCTAAAATATCCGCAGTTAGATCATCGCCCGCGATGCGGATAGATTTATTGGTTACGATACCGCCTAAGGAAATAACCGCGATCTCCGTTGTCCCACCTCCGATGTCTACAACCATATTCCCTTCAGGGGCTTCAACATCCAATCCAATTCCGATTGCTGCTGCCATTGGCTCGTAGATCATATAAACATCGCGCCCTCCGGCATGCTCTGAAGAGTCACGAACCGCTCTGATTTCAACTTCAGTTGAACCAGAAGGGATACAGATTACCATTTTAAGGGCAGGAGAGAAGAATCTTTTCTTCGGGTTGATCATTTTAATCATACCACGAATCATCTGCTCAGCTGCATTGAAATCGGCGATAACACCATCTTGTAGCGGACGAATAGTTTTTAAATTCGCGTGTGTCTTGCCTTGCATCTGGCGTGCCTTTTCTCCAATGGCTACCAACTTGTCGGTTTTCATATCAATGGTAACCACTGATGGTTCATCAACCACAACTTTTCCATTATGAATGATAATAGTATTTGCCGTACCAAGGTCAATAGCTATTTCCTGAGTCAGAAATGTAAATAAACCCATATCTACTTCTTTATATCTAAATTTATACTACGAATCAATGTTTAAAATGCCTAAAACCGGTGACAACCATCGACATATTATTGTTGTCACAATATTCAATCGAGAGCTTATCTCGTATTGATCCACCAGGCTGAATTACGGAGGTAATTCCTTTGTTATGTGCTATTTCGACACAGTCTGGAAATGGAAAGAAAGCATCCGAGGCCATCACTGCACCTTTTAAATCAAACTCGAAAGAGTTCGCTTTTTCAATCGCATGTCTTAATGCATCAACACGTGAAGTCTGTCCCACGCCACTTGCAAGTAACTGTTTTCCTTTTGCCAGTACAATAGTATTCGATTTTGACTGTTTAACCAAACGATTTGCAAACAATAAATCATCAATTGTTTGATTATTGGGTGAAAGTTGGGTAACAGTCTGAAGATCTGCCAACGATTCTCTCTTAGAATCACGATTCTGAACAATCGTACCATTCAATACGCTACGGTATTGCATCTCTGGTAAATTGATATCTTTTCTAATTAATACAATTAAATTCTTCTTTGATTTAAGCACTTCTAAAGCTTCTGAGTCATAAGAAGGTGCTATAATAACCTCGAAAAATATCTTGCCAACCTCTTCAGCGGTTGCTGTATCGATCGCCCCATTGGTTACAAATATACCTCCGTAAGCAGATACCGGATCACCGGCTAAGGCCGCCTGATATGCCTCGAAGACTGATTCGCGTGAAGCACATCCACAAGCATTGTTGTGTTTTAATATCGCAAATGTTGTTTCGGAAAATTCATCAATTAAATTTACCGCGGCATCGATATCCAATAAGTTATTGTATGAAATTTCCTTGCCCGCAAGCTGATCAAACATTGCATCGAAATTGCCAAAGAAGACCCCTTTTTGATGTGGGTTTTCACCGTAACGCAGGTGCTTGGAGTCGTTGAAGCTAGATCTGAACTGCTCGGGCCATTCTCCTGCAAAGTAGTTGTAAATTGCAGAGTCGTAATGTGAGGAGGTTGCAAATGCTTCGGCTGCATATTTACGGCGGTCTGCTAAGGAGGTAACTCCATTGCCTGAATTTAGCAATTCAACCAGCGAGCTATACTGCGACTTATTTGAGATTATTACAACATCGTTAAAGTTTTTCGCCGCTCCTCTGATTAGCGATATACCGCCAATATCAATCTTTTCAATGATTTCAGGGTCTGAAGCGCCAGCAGCAACTGTTGCTTCAAAAGGGTAAAGGTCAACGATCACCAGATCAATTTCAGGGATCTCATATTGAGAAAGCTGAGCACGATCACCTTCGTTATCACGACGAGCGAGTATCCCTCCAAATATTTTGGGATGTAAGGTCTTTACTCTGCCGCCTAAAATAGAAGGGTAGGAGGTCAGTTCCTCTACTGCTGTTACTTTAATGTTTAAACTTTCGATGAAATCCTGAGTTCCTCCAGTAGAATAGATTTTTACTCCCAGATTATCAAGCTTATAAATAATTTCGTCTAACCCATCTTTATAATATACAGATATTAAAGCCGATTTTATTTTTTTCAATTCACTCATTCTAAAATTCTTATCTAATTTTATGCAAAGCTAATAAAAAGGTTGAATTTATTGCATTGTTTTTTCGCCTGTTTTACTCAATTTTTATCATTGGAATGGAAAAATAAGTATTTGATTCCAAATTATTTTTAATTTTAAAGGGTATTAAAATAGCACTATGTTAATTTTTCGGTTGGTCCTCGAGAGTTTTAAATTTGCCTATAATTCATTGGTCGTTAATCGACTCCGAACATTTCTCTCGTTGTTGGGGATCACAATTGGAATCTTCTGCATAATTTCTGTGTTTACAATTATCGATTCGTTAGAGCGCACTATCCGCGAGAGCATGTCAAAACTCGGTAGTAATGTAATTTATGTTCAGAAATGGCCTTGGGCACCCCCTCCAGGTGAAACAGAATATCCTTGGTGGAAATATTTAAATAGACCCGTTCCGGAACTTGCTGAAACACAGGAGATACTTCGCAGGTCTGGATTGGCGCACTATGCAGTTTTTAATTATGGATTTAATAAAACGATAAAGAGTGGCAATAGCAATGCCGAAAATGTAGAGGTACTTGGAGCTTCAAGTGGATTGATTGAAACATGGAGCCTGAAAATTAACACTGGCAGACCACTTACCGAACAGGAGTTTAATGGGGGAGCTAATTTTGCGATGTTAGGATCTGATATTGCAGATCAATTGTTTGCGGGTGTTTCTCCAATCGGAAAAGCAATCAAGATACAGGGATTTAATCTCTTGGTATTGGGTGTATTTGAGAAAATGGGAGATGATATTTTAGGTACAAGCATGGATAAACGGGTATTGATACCTGCAAAACTTGCTGCCCGAATGGTTGATCCCCGAGCAGAAATGGGACAGAGTATTATCGTTAAAGGGAAGGAGGATATCACGGCGGCACGACTTTCTGAAGAACTAGAGGGGATTATGCGCTCGATAAGAAGGATCAAGCCATCGGCAGAAAATAATTTTGCCCTTAATGAGGTAAGCCTCCTCTCCGGTCAACTCGAAGGGTTATTTAAAGTCTTTAATATTGCAGGGTGGATTATCGGAGGATTTGCTATCCTAGTTGGTGGCTTTGGAATCGCAAATATCATGTTTGTTTCTGTTAAGGAACGAACTAAGCTAATAGGATTGCAAAAAGCCCTCGGGGCAAAAAGCAGATTTATACTGCTTGAATTTCTCTTTGAAGCAAGCGTACTATCCCTTATTGGCGGAATAATAGGTCTTATAATTATCTATGTGCTTACCTTTATGGTGCGGCGCACATTTGATTTTAACCTGATCTTAACGATAGGAAATATAATGACAGGTCTTATAATAAGTATTGTTATCGGCTTAATTGCAGGTGTGGTTCCTGCCCGAGCAGCAGCTCATCTTGATCCGGTTGATGCAATGAATACCGTTTAAAACAACTTTGGGAAACTTTGGCTAGCAAACGAAGTGTTAATTGCTTAACTGATAGTAATGAGGCGTTAAATAGGGGCAGCCATTAGCTGCTCTATACTATTTGTTAGATCAATAAATTCGGCAACAGAAAGCTGTTCAGGGCGTCGGGTTAATAATACCGGATCGAGCTCATCGATACGAGGCGAGAATCCTTTAATGCTGTTTCGTAGCATTTTACGCCTCTGATTAAACGACTGTTTGACAACTTTAAAAAATAATTTTTCGTTGCATCCTAATTCGGTTCTTCCATTGGCCGTTAGGCGAATTACCGCTGATTGCACTTTTGGCGGGGGATCAAAAACGTGTGGTGGTACATCGATTAAATATTCTATTGTATACCATGCCTGAAGGAAAACACTTAAAATACCATAAACTTTTGATCCTGGACCTGATGCGATTCGCTTGGCGACCTCTTTTTGAAGCATGCAAACGATCTCAGGTATAAGTTCTTTATTTTCAAGTACCTTAAAAAATATCTGTGATGATATATTGTAGGGGAGATTACCTATTAGTGCAAAGGGTTGTGCAGAGATCTTTTCTGCAAGATCGATTCGCAGAAAATCACCAAATATGATCCGATCTTTGAGCTGTGGAAAATGGTCATTAAGGTAATCAACAGATTCCGAATCGATCTCAATAACAGAGGTTTCGTAGGCTGAATTTTCAAGGAGGAAATTTGTAAGAACACCCATTCCCGGACCTATCTCAAGTACCTTCGTGAGGTTGTCTGCTTTTAGAAGTGCAACAATATCTTTGGCAATGTTCTTATCGGTTAGAAAATGCTGTCCTAAACTTTTCTTTGGCCTAACTATCATCCTGAATTATTGATTGAAATATTTTCAGATCGGCAATTGTCAAAAATCAACAATTTACCTGGTCCGGGGTCAAAAGTACAAATGTAAATACAAAAAATCGCTACTTTTACACCAAAGAAGATCACGTGTCTCAACTCAATACAGAATTATTCATAGCCCGCCGCATCTTTTCTGCCCGGGGGACTTCCAGGAAGTTCTCTGAATCGATTGTGTCGTTTGCTGTTTTTGGAATCGCCTTTGGCCTTTTTGTGATGATTCTTTCGGTAGCCGTAGTAACCGGATTTAAGCAGGAGATTCGCAATAAAGTGATCGGATTCGGTTCTCATATACAGCTTGTTAATTACGATTCAAACTCATCCTACGAGACAGCACCAGTATCAAAGTATCAACCCTGGTTATCCGAACTCGCTAAAATAAAGGGGATAAAGGGTCTTCAGATTTTTGCTACTCAACCTGGCATTATAAAGACCCAGGATGAGATCCATGGTATCGTTCTCAAAGGGGTAAGCTCAGATTTTGACTGGTCATTTTTTAAGCAGAGCCTTGTCGAAGGGAGACTTTTCGCGATCTCGGACTCAAGCAGGAATGACGATGTTCTCATCTCGCAGCAAGTGGCCGCCTTACTTAAACTTAAAGTTGGTGATCCTCTCTTTACCTATTTCCTCAATGAAGAGTCTAAGACCCAGAAGATGCGTAAATTTAAAATCTGCGGAATCTTCTCCACAAGTCTTGAAGAGTTTGATCGTCTTTTTGTGTTGGCCGATATTTCACATGTGCGTAAATTAAATGACTGGACCCCCGACCAGATTAGTGGTTTTGAGATCTCGGTGAATGATTTTAATCAAATTGGGCCGCTTACTCAACAGATTCGCCGACTCACCCTTAAATATTCTAAAGAGGATGAAACGGTGCTTCGCCCTATTGCCATTACATCCAAATATCCACAGATCTTCGATTGGCTTAACCTGTTAGATATGAATGTTTGGATTATTCTTGGTCTGATAATCCTGGTAGCCGGATTTAATATGGTAAGTGGATTACTTATTCTGATGCTTGAACGGACCACCATGATCGGAATATTAAAAGCTGTGGGGAGCGAAAATTGGAGTATTCGTAAGATATTTATCTATATATCAACATTTTTAATCGTACGTGGTATGCTGTGGGGCAATATTGTAGCCATAGCATTCTGCCTGCTCCAAACCAAATTCGGAATCTTTAAACTCGATCCTTCTTCGTATTATCTCAATACGGTACCTATAAATCTAAAGATCTCGCATCTGCTAATGCTAAATGCAGGAACAGTTATTGTCACCTTATTAATGCTCCTCGTTCCTTCGTGGTATGTTACTCGAATCGAACCCGATAAAGCAATACGTTTTGATTAGCCATTTTTTGGTTAATTTACATTAAACTGTTTATCCATTAGCTCAATAATTTGTAACATTGTCCCAATAAAACAAAACGATAAACGACATGAAACTTTTTTTTCCCGAAAACTATAAGGCTAAGTTGGATTTAAAGCAGACTGAGAAAGCGATAAAGTTTGTAAAGGATTTCTTTCAGGAAAACCTATCTGCAGAATTGCGGCTGCGCAGGGTTACAGCACCCCTATTTGTCCTAAAAGGGACAGGGATCAACGATGATCTTAATGGGGTCGAGCGAGCAGTTACGTTTGCTGTTCGTGAAATGAACGATGCCAAAGCTGAAGTTGTTCATTCTCTGGCAAAATGGAAGCGTCTGATGCTTGCCCAATATGGAATACCTGCCGGATATGGTATCTATACCGATATGAATGCAATACGTGCCGATGAGGAGCTCTCAAATATTCACTCACTCTATGTCGATCAATGGGACTGGGAAAAGGTGCTTATGAGCCAGCAGAGGAGCCTGGAGTACCTTAAGAAAGTGGTTGGACAGATCTATTCGGTACTGTTACGAACAGAGTTTGTGGTCTATGAGAATTATCCGACTATAAAACCTTTGCTTCCAGAGGAGATTCATTTTGTCCATGCGGAAGAGTTGGTTCAACGATATCCTAAACTTAGTGCGAAGGAGCGTGAGTTTGAAGTTGCAAAACAATATGGTGCTGTATTTATTATTGGCATAGGTGGTGCGCTCTCAAATGGTCAGAAACACGATGGCCGTGCTCCTGATTACGACGACTGGACAACAGACAATTCAGATGGTTTTAAAGGGCTTAACGGTGATATCGTGATCTGGAATCCGATATTGCAACAATCGCTCGAGATATCGTCGATGGGAATTCGTGTCGATAAGGAGGCGTTATTGCGTCAGTTGGCAATAACCGGATTTTCGGAGCGTAAAGAGCTACTGTTTCATAAAAAGCTGCTTAATGGTGAATTACCACTCTCTATTGGCGGTGGTATTGGTCAATCGCGTCTATGTATGTATCTTCTGCGTAAGGCGCATATCGGAGAGGTTCAGGCGAGTCTATGGCCTGAAGAGATGGTTCAGCAATGCGCCGAACACAATATTTTTATGGTGTAGTAGCGTGTATTACGTATTTTTCCGGTACGCACTAATCTTCGAAAACACACTGTCAAGCTATCAACCAAAGAGGTTGGTTTTTGTTACTAAAATTAAAATCCCCATGATGTCTCGGCATTTGGGGATTTTTTATACTTTTGTGCCACTAATTTGATGGCCCAATAGCTCAATTGGATAGAGCAACAGCCTTCTAAGCTGTAGGTTTCTGGTTCGATCCCAGATTGGGTCACTATTTGAGATTTTAAGAAAGGTTAACTAGCATATTTTTAGCAGGTTAACCTTTTTTCTTTTGGTGGTTTGTCAAACATTTGTAAAACATCCCTTTTTGTACTCAACAAAATTTAATTTTCAATAATTGTGTTTATTGCTGATTTTTGGACTTTTACGTCCGGGTGCACAATATTTATTAAACAATAAATTATATTATGTTAATTGTGTCCTAAAACTAGTATTACGTTAAATAGAACTTATTTTAATACGTTGTTTATGAGTGCTTTATGTAATTATAATTACTATTATACATAATGTATGAATTATCAGTCCTTTTTGACCTTATGGCAGTGCTTTTACGCGGTTTTGTTCCTGAATATTTATAAAATATACCTTCCATTTGTGGGGGTTCTATCGGTACCCCTACAAAGTTACAAAAAAATAATTGAATTTTTGCCCCGTTCCGCATTTGGTCAAATATGGCCATTAAAGGCACTATCTTTTCAAAGTGGGCGCAAAGTATGTTTGTTTATCAATAGTTGCTAATAGCATATAATTGGTGGCCTTGTTTGAATTATTCCGTTCGTAATCCCCTGACAATTTCCGAAAGTTTCAAATTATATTATTTTGATTTGATATTTTTTCAAGTTCATTTGAATTATTTTAAGTGTGATTATAGCTTACCCCCCCAAAGCTTCAGAAATCAATTTCGTGTTAATGTTTCTACCGACGTGGTTTGAGAGCTTGATCAATCCTTCAGACCTCCCCTTCCCCTTCCTGATGGTACCAGTGCCGAGCGTGTCGGATTGTACCGCCTCAACTTAATTTTATTTTTTTGTTACAATCTGTAATCCGGTGGGGTGGGGTGTTGACTTTGTCATCCGCCTGTTTGTTTCTTCAAAGGGATGGTGTTGTAATCCACCCCCTGAATTAAATTTGGTTTACTGTTGCGCTTACCTTAAAACGGGTTGCCTTTATCCGTCTCAATTTGCTGATTTGGATTGCACCTCGTGAAGTTTACCGGCGGGCTGTCTGCAAAAGCTGTCATTTGATCATTTGCAAAGATTTCTATATCCCCGATCTTACCCCTGCGGTTCTTACCTATTGATAAAATATATTTACCGTCAGACCTGTAAGGAAATATAGCTATGTCGGCGTCCTGTTCAATGGCTCCTGATTCCCTGAGGTGTTGAAGTTGTGGTTTCTCACTATCGGCAGCTGCTCTGTTCAATTGGGATAAACAGATAACGGGTATATTTTCAGATAAGGCTATCCCCTTTAGTGTCCGGCTGATTTCACTGATCTGTTGCTCTCTGATGGCCCGTTTATCAAGTGGGTTGATTAGTTGTAAATAGTCAATGATTACTAAGTCGCACTTACCTGCCTTATGGTTTCGAATCGTGTTGGCCCGTATTGTTGCAGCGGTTAATCCTGCGGTATCATTCCAAAGTATGGGTAGTTTTTCAAAACTGATTGAGGCTGTATTTATTCTATCCCAATCCTGTTCTGTTAGTGATCCATCCCTTAGTGCGGTTCTGTTTATATTGGTTTCTCCTGCTAACATAATACGCTGTAAGTCTGTTGCAGTCATTTCAAGAGAATAGAAGTTGACCCATTTGCCTGACCTTGCTGCTGTTTTTGCTAAATGAAGGGCTAAAGATGTTTTTCCTACTGCCGGGCGTGAAGCTAATATAATAAGGTTTGTATTGCGCCATCCTCCTGTTGCGTTGTTTAGTGAATTGAATCCGGTTGTTATGCCCGGTTGTTTTCCTTTGGCGTATTCATTACAATCTGCCTCGAGTTCTAATATTGTTCTTAAAAACACATCTGAGTGACTCTGTCCGGTTCTTGCTCCGTTTGAATTATCTTCGATGGCTGATATTTTACGTTTTGCAGAACCTATCAAGTCCTCTATATCGGCTCCTTCGTCATAGGCCTCTGCAATGGTTTCCGATCCGATTTTGATTAATTCCCTTTGAATGTATAGCTGTTGAACTATCCGGGCGTGGTATTCGATGTGTGCCGCGCTTGCCACATTGGCCGTTAATCCCGTCACAAACATTGCACCCCCTATCTGTTCCAGTTCCTTTGTTGCCCTGAGTGAATTTGTCACTGTTATAATGTCTATTGGGCTGTTGGTCGCCGAAAGGGTTTTGATCGCTTTAAATACCTGTTGGTGGGATTGTAAGTAAAAAGAATCTTCGTTTATTATTCCGGCTACTTTGTGGATTGCGTCCGCTTCCAACATTAAGGAACCAATAACGGCAGCCTCAACGTCTAAGTTTTGCGGCGGAACTTTGGATAAATTGTTTGTTTTGGTTTGTCTTACCATTCTGATCTAAAATTTAATTGGTTTTTAGGGTTTGTTTTTGATGCACCTGAATTGATTTCTGAAAATTCGGTTTCCCATGATTTAGAGTTAATCCATGTTGAAAGGTTTTTCCATTCAGGAACAAAGGTTTTTAACTCAACGCACTTTGCCCGGTGTTGCTTTTCCCTTTCAAGTGCAGGTTTAAGTAAATGGGCTATTTTAGGATCATTGTTTTTCAGAAAGTTTTCCAATTCTGTACTAAATCCTCTTTTAGTGCCAGGAAATGCCTTCCTAAACTCTTCAAAAATGACATTACTATTATCTTCTTTACTTCTTAACTTCTTGTATGTGGTCACTGGTTGGTCGTTTGCTGGTCGATCTGTTGGTCGTTTAGTTAGTTGTTGGTCATCTTCTCCTCTTTGATATAGTCCCCAATTACAGATCGTTACGACACTAAAACTGTTGGTCGATTCGATGGTCACTTCGTTGGTCGATTTTAACCTTTTTAGCGAAGTCCGAATTGCTCGTTCTGACAACTTTAATTCCCTAGCT
>CAIVMQ010000033.1 GCA_903907075.1 uncultured Bacteroidia bacterium | reverse complement strand
GAGTTAACAGATTTTTATTTAAAGAGAATAAAATCCCCCCTTCCCCCCTTTTCCTAAGGGGGAAAGGAGGTGCGCACCCCGATTATCTCAGTTCCAATTTGGGTATTTCTTGAACTAATTTTTTCTTAAATATATTGCTTCTGCAGTATAGCTATCCCCCTTAGGAAAAGGGGGACCAAGGGGGATTTAAAATAAAGATTGAAGTTAACAGATTTTTATTTATAGGAGAATAAAATCCCCCCTTCCCCTCTTCTCCTAAGGGGGAAAGAAGGTGCGCACCTCAGGCCTCACATTCCTAACCAATCTCTTATTGAAAACGCACCTTCGGATTTTCGTGTTTTTCAGCCAGCTCCTCGAGGTAAGTCGACACGTGACGATCAATTTTCGTGTCGTACATGTCGTCGATATCGAGCAGTATGCCGGTCTCTTCCACATCGCCAAACTCGTCGCTGATTACCGTTCCAAAGGCTCGCATCGAAGGGGTAAGACTCATATACGCATTGATTAGGGGAGGGATATTTTCGCCATGTCGGCGCACTTCGGTTGATAGAATTTTATAGGCTTCATCGTAATCTTTTCCTAGAAATAGTTCATCCAGATGGGTTGAATCGGCGTTAGTAGGCATAGGGTTTTTAGGCCGGACAAGTCCTTTGGTATCGGGAAAGAATTTTTCGAAGAAATGGAGGATCAGATTACGCGCATGCACATTGTAATGGGTGTACATGGTCACTTTGCCAAAGAAAAAGCGGATATCGGGATGATCAATCACCAAGGCGCCGAGACCGTCCCAGAGGTTATCGAGGGCGAAGAGGGCTTTCGCTCCGGCCTTGCTCGACTGGTAATCGGGCTGCACAAAGGAACGTCCTAACTCGATCACATAAGGGAGGTAATCGTCTATAAATTCATCCGAGAAATTAAAAAGATGCGAGGTTGCCAGAGGCACTTCTCCGTTTTTATCACGCGGAATACCTGCGCAATGGATAAAGCGGTAACCGCCAAGAATCTCCAGGCGGCTGGGATCCCAGACAATAAGCTGTTTATAGGGGAATGACTCGGTGGTGTCGTACTGGTCTATGTCAACCTCTTCACCAACGCCACCCCCTGCAGTTCTGAATGTCAGCTCCCTGAGACGCCCGATTTCACGCATAAGATGAGGTGAATCGTGCGCGGTAAGGATATATATTTCGTTATCGGCCTTGTTTGTTTTACGCTGAAATTTTTCCGGCGTTAACTCAGCCAATAGTAGCTCTCTGTGCACCGGAGGGATTATTTCCTTCATTTTTAAAACTATTGAATTAATATTTCAAAAATAACAATAAATAGGTATGATCCACCTTACTTGAATCTATTTCTTTGCTAGTCCGGATAACTGGTAAACTTCGTCCCGCACAATGGCTGCCCATTCTAAATGAGACTTCGTTCGATCAAAACGGCTCGAAGGGATAGGTTTTCCAAAGGTGATTACGAATGTTTTTCCTCTGTTCTTAAATAACTCATCCGGGAGAAGGAACATCTCCAAATTTATCTTTATCCCGATCCACTTCCGGAAATTTGCTAACTCATAAAAAAACCGAGAGTTCTGTCCGCTGATAAATACAGGAATTACATCACGGTGGTGCTCAACAGCTTTTTGGATAAAATGCTTTTGCCACACCAGGTCTCTAATCTCACCGTTAATCTTGCGCGAGGCTAATCCCGAAGGAAATATTAGCACTTGAATATCGGACTTGTAAGATTCGTTAATCCACTGTGCTGATCGGCGCTGATCCCCAAATTTGTTGATCGGGATAAAGAGCTCCTTAAGTGGTGGAATTTTAGTGAGCTCATCCCGGGAAAGGGAGAGCGATCTCCCAAGATGATCAGTTGCTATCTTGAGTAACATTAAACCATCAAATCCACCTAAGGGGTGGTTCGATGCAAAAATATAGTGCCCCGATTTAGGGAGATTATCCTCTCCATCGCATACAATCTTCACTTTAAAATATTCAAGAACAGCATTTATAAACGGTACTCCACTCAGATGACCATAGCGCCGGATAATCTCGTTTACTTCGCTAATATGTAGTAATCTGTTCATTAAATGATAAACAAAGCCGGGTATGCGCCCAGCGAGTCGTGGATTTTTTTCGGCTACTAATTCCTTTATGGCAATCTCCTTGAGGCGAGAAGGCGAATCTTCGGTTTCCATAACAGTTGTTCGGTTTTGTATCCCCAAAAGTAAATTAAATTGATTTAGGTAGCTTAACACTTAAGAGAATTTTCAGAGTGAATAAATTGAATATCTGACTTCAAATCATAAGGCACATTCGTTTGCATCACCACTCTTCTCTGAGTTATGTAATCGGGAAGAAAGATTGGACTGAATTAAATCTAATGGTTCGTAATTCGGACCCCGCTAAATCTCCGTTAATGGTAGCCTTAGAGTCTATAATTCTGATGACTTTTGCTTTTCGCCCCTCTCCGTTGGAGGGGATGGAGGAGGTCAAATAATTGCAACACCCTTTTTTTCTTAACATATATCTTTAATAACGCTCTAATTACCTGACCTTAGGCTCCTAAATCAGGCTCTATTTAACAGTATAATTATGGCCCGAAAATATCCGCTAGTTTTGATTTTTTATCAATAAATAGTGGCTTTATGTCAATTTAAATACCCTGGGTTAGCCGGGTTGTTAGTCATTGCTAATAGGTTATCAACAATTTTAGTGAAGGTTATCAACAAAATGTTCAAAAAATAATGGTGTAATAAAGTGTCATATATTGTCATGAAGTGTAAAATACGTAATTTTACATACTATTGGAAAGCTATAAACAGATGGTCTCATTTTCGAACATATATCCGGTTACGCTCGACGGCAAGGGTCGCATCGTTCTCCCTTCTCCCTTTAAGAAGGAGATGGGTGATGCGCTGGAGTACTCGTTTGTGGTTGAGAAAGATGTATATGATCAATGTTTGAATATTTATCCCCATTCGACGTGGCTTGCCAAGGTTGAGCGTTTACGTCGCCGTTTGAATCAGGATGATCCGATACAGAGCAAGATGCTTTCGCGCTATTACGAGGAGATCGTAAAAGTTACGATGGCTGAAAACGGAAGGCTTAATATTCCGGATGAGATGCTTGACTATGCGGGGATAACCAAAGAGGCGGTATTTACAGGGCAAGGATCACGCATGCGCTTATGGGAGCCTTCACGACATCAGGCTTCGCGTCTGAGTGATGAAGATTATGCACGTCTTTACAAGGAGTTACTTGGTGGACCAATGGATAGTTTTTAAACCAACAGTTTGACCAGATGGACGAATATCATGTACCGGTGTTACTCGAGCAGAGTATTGAAGGGTTAAACATTCAATCTGGTGGTATCTACGTCGATGTAACATACGGAGGTGGTGGGCACTCCGCAAAAATTCTCGAGAAATTAAAGGGGGGTAAACTGATTGCTTTTGATCAGGATATCGATGCTACAGACAATCTTAGTACCGATGAGCGTTTGATCTTTGTGCGTCATAATTTTAAATACCTGCGTCATTTTCTTAATTATTATCAGATCGGTGAAGTGGATGGTATCCTGGCAGATCTGGGTGTCTCGTCGCACGATTTTGATGTTCCGGAGCGTGGTTTTTCGTTTCGTTTCGAGGGTAAGCTCGATATGCGTATGAACCAGTCTTCGTCGCTCGATGCCTCTAAGGTGGTCAACGAATATCGGGAAGAGGCGCTATGGACGATTTTTCAGGAGTATGGGGAGATTAAGAATTGGCGTCATCTGGTATCGTTGATAACCGATGCGCGTTCGAAAGAACCCATTGTCTCTACGGGTCAGTTTTTGAAGGTGATCGCACCGTGTGTGCCGGCTAAGATCGAGAAAAAATACCTTGCCATGGTTTTTCAAGCCTTGCGTATTGAGGTCAACAATGAAATCGGGGTACTTAGCGATTTTCTCGAGAGCACCACAGATCTGTTAAAGCCGGGGGGAAGGCTGGTGGTCTTGTCGTACCATTCGCTTGAAGACCGGTTAGTGAAAAATTTTATGCGGTCGGGAAGAATTGACGGCGTACAGGAGAACGATTTTTTTGGCAACAGAAACTCACCTTTTGAATTGATTAACAGAAAGATAATTCTCCCTGATGAAAAGGAGCTGGCACGAAATCCGCGGGCAAGAAGTGCAAAATTACGGATAGCAGAAAAACGGTAATGGTTGAAGTAAAGCGCAAAAAGAGAGTTACGGTGAAGGAGGTGCTCAATGGCAGGTTCTTCGAGAGCGAATGGTTTCGTCGAAACCGGATTCTGATGCTGATGATCTTTTTTCTCCTCTTTATCAATATTACCGTAAAGTATAAGTCAGAAAAGGTGATCCGTGAAATGACGGCTCTCGAAGATAGTCTTATTGAATTGCGCTCCCGGTCGATCTCTATCGCGGCCGACGTAATTAAAATGAGTCGTCAGTCGGTGATTATTGAGCGGGTAAAGAAGAGCAAAATAGAGTTGGAGACCTCGAAAGAGCCTCCTCATAAAATTTATATCGATAAACAGTAAAATGGAGATTAGGAAATCAATATTAACGCGATTTGGACTGGTATATGCCATTATAGTCCTTATTTGCGTCTATATTAATATCCGGGTTCTGGTGATCCAGCATACTCCACGCTGGGATCAGGAGGCAGAAAAGCTCGTGGTCAAAGAGTTTCCAATTGCAGGACGGCGCGGTGATATCTGTGCTGCAGATGGTAGTCCGCTGGCTACCTCTGTCCCCTATTACGAATTACGGATGGATCTTGGGGCTCCGGGCCTTGCCTCTGAATTTTATACTAAAGTTGATTCCCTGTCACTCTGCCTCTCACGCTTTTTCAAGGATAAATCGGCGGGAGCTTATAAGGCCGAACTGCGAAAAGCCTATAGTCAGCAGAAACAATATTTCCTTATTAATCCGCGTAAGGTGTCGTATGCCGAACTGCAGCAGATCAAGCAATTTCCCATTCTTCGACGAGGGAGAAACAAAGGGGGCGTGATGGCAGAGCAGTCCGATCAGCGGGTGTATCCTTCTGGTGACTTAGCCTTACGGACATTGGGTAAACTGACCAAAGAGGTACCTGAAGGTTCAACAGGGAATGCTGGAGCCTTTGGTCTGGAGCAGTCGTTTGAAAAGGAGCTGCGTGGCGAAGATGGCGTTGCCGTAAAACAGAATATGTCGGGCAGGTGGTTTATTATCAGTAAAGATGATCCTGAGGATGGTAAAAATATCATCACTACTCTTGATGTGAAGATGCAGGATCAGGTAACCTATGCGCTAAAATTACAGATGGAGAAGAGCCGTGCCGAATATGGTACTGCGATTCTTATGGAGGTTAAGACAGGTGATATCAAGGCGATTGCCAATTTTGGCACCAATAGTCAGGGAAAGCTTATTGGCGGTTATCAGAATTATGCCATCGGCAATGCCGGTTGTTCTGAGCCGGGTTCTACTTTTAAGCTCGCCTCGTTGATGGCCGCCTTTGAAGATGGTAAGATCGATACTGCGACCACGGTTGAAACGGGAAACGGTATCTGGAGATATAAAAAGATTGATATTAAAGACAGTGATTATAAAAAAGGGGGTCATGGGAAAATTACAGCCAAACATGCCTTTGAATTATCTTCAAACATAGGGCTTGCAAAATTAATTACTCAGAGTTATACGGGTCATGAGCAGGATTTTATCGATCGGGTAAAGAAGATGGGGATGTTCGAGAAGCTTAATCTTGGAATCCAGGGTGAGGCAGCTCCTTATATTAATCAGCCAAATGATAAGACCTGGTCGGGAATCTCTTTAGCATGGATCTCGTTTGGCTATGAACTAAAGGTTACCCCGCTGCAAACCCTTACCTTCTACAACGCGGTTGCCAATGGAGGCTGTATGATGAAGCCCCGTCTGGTAAAAGGGATTACAGAAAATGGAACTATTCGCGAAAAAATTGGAACCCAACGATTGATGTGGTCAATCTGTTCATCGAGCACCCTGCGCATGGCCCATGCGATGCTTGAGGGGGTCGTTACCAATGGAACGGCAAAGGGGTTAGAGACGAAGGCGTATAAGATTGCAGGTAAGAGTGGTACTGCTCAGGTCGCCAATAATAAAGAGGGGTATACCAAGGGAGGACAGAAAATCTATCAATCGTCGTTTGCCGGTTATTTCCCTGCCGATGATCCAAAATATTCGTGTATCGTGGTGATCAATGACCCCAAAGGGGAAGATTATTACGGAAGTTCTGTGGCAGGTCCGGTCTTCAAGCAGATCTCAGATTATGTATATGCCTATGAATTAGGTCTCCGAGACGATGTGAAATTACCCAGGACGAAGATTGAGAACGACATACCCGGAATTACCGCAGGACGCAAGAAAGATATTGCCGGGGTACTCGATGAGCTCGATATCCTAAATGGTTTTTCCTTTACAAAATCGGAATGGGTAGAAGCAAAACCCGACGAAGATGGGCTGGAACTCTCTAATCGGGAGGTTGTAAAAGGGATGGTCCCTAATGTAAAAGGGATGGGTGCCACCGATGCCGTTTACCTGCTTGAAAATAATGGGATGCGAGTATCGGTGCGTGGCCGGGGAAAAGTGAAATCACAGTCGGTGAAAGCGGGCTCAAAAATACAACGCGGACAGAGTATCGTTCTCGTCTTAAGTTAAGATAACAATGAAAAGTTTAGCTGAGTTATTGATAGGTATTCATGAACTTAAGGTTATTGGGGATGTCACCTCGATGATCGATGAGCTTGCTTTTGATTCACGAAAGGTACACTCGGGAACGCTCTTTGCTGCACTACCGGGATCTACCGTCGATGGTCATGCCTATATCGATGTGGCGATTCAAAATGGGGCTACGGTGGTCCTTTGTGAGACCGTTCCGGTTAATGCCGATAGTCGGATTACCTGGGTTCAAACCCCAGATGCATCCGTAACATTTGGAAAAATAGCGGCTAATTTTTACGACAATCCTTCCCAATCACTTGCTGTTGTTGGCATCACCGGGACAAACGGAAAAACAACCACTGCAACATTATTGTATCGCATGTTCAGGGAGTTAGGACATAAGGTGGGGCTATTGTCTACAGTTTGTAACTTTATCGATGGTCAGCAGCTCGTGGCAACACATACCACCCCTGATCCATTACAGATTCAGCAGCTTATGGCTAAAATGGTTGCGGCAGGATGCACCTATTGTTTTATGGAGGTGAGCTCTCATGCCATCGACCAGGATCGGATTGCCGGAATCGATTTTGCAGGGGGTGTCTTTTCAAATCTTACCCACGACCATTTAGATTATCACAAGACATTTGCAGAATATCGGAATGCGAAGAAAAAATTCTTCGACAACTTAAGTGCACAATCTTTTGCAATTACCAATCTGGATGATAAAAATGGGATGTTTATGCTGCAGAATAGCGCAGCAAAAAAGATTACTTATGCCTTAAAGACCCTTGCTGATTTTAAGGTTAAAGTGCTTGAGAGTCATTTTGATGGCATGCTGATAAGCCTTGATGGCACTGAGGTGTGGACCCATTTTGTAGGGAATTTTAATGCGAGCAATTTACTCGCGGTTTACGGTACTGCCCTTTCGCTGGGAGCCGATCGCGAGGAGGTTTTGCGGATCATCAGTTTACTTAAACCTGTTGATGGGAGGTTTGAAACGTTTAAATCACCTACGGGGATTTTCGCCGTGGTTGATTATGCCCATACCCCCGATGCTATAAAAAATGTCCTCTCAGCTATCAATGAAGTGCGAACAGGAAATGAGACCCTATTTACCATCGTGGGTGCAGGTGGCGATCGCGATAAAACAAAAAGGCCGGAAATGGCTCTCGAAGCGGCTAAAGCAAGTAATAAAGTGATCCTTACTTCTGATAATCCCAGGTCTGAAGATCCTGAGGTGATTATCTCCGAGATGGCCAAAGGTGTTCCAGCCGATAAGGCAGCGAATGTCTTGTCAATCACCAACAGGAAAGAGGCGATACGAACAGCCTGCATGATGGCCCGTCCAGGCGATATCATCCTGATTGCCGGGAAAGGACATGAAGATTACCAGGAGATCAAAGGGGTAAAATATCATTTCGATGACCGGGAGGTAATCCGTGAAATATTTAATGTTACCAATCAAAATTAAACCCTATGCTGATACCGCTATTTAAATACCTTGAATCTTTTGATTTTCCCGGAGCACAGATGTTCAACTATATCGTGTTCCGATCAGCGATGGCGGTTATTTTTGCGTTGCTTTTTTCTACTATTATCGGGAAAAAAGTTATATATATACTTCAGGTTCAGCAGATAGGTGAAGAGGTTCGGGATCTGGGCCTCGAAGGTCAGATGCAAAAAAAAGGTACTCCAACAATGGGTGGAATAATTATTATCGCTTCTATTCTCCTACCTACATTCCTCTTTGCCAAGTTGGAAAATACCTATATCCTTTTGATGATTATCACTACAATCTGGTTAGGCCTTATTGGTTTTGCGGATGACTATATCAAGGTTTTTCAAAAAGATAAAAAAGGGCTCGCGGGGAAATTCAAAATTATTGGTCAAATATCTCTGGGAGTTATTGTAGCTGCTACTCTTTACTTTAGCGATGAGGTCTCTATACGCGAAAAGATTTATGATGCCCGCGGGAGGGCAAAAACGGAAATGGGGTATAACAGCGAATCGGGAAAACGGGAGATTCGGTTGATGACAAAAGAGATGAAGTCGACAAAGACAACCATCCCATTTATCAAAAATCATGAGTTTGACTACAAATGGCTCCTTTGGTTTTTAGGTGAAGCAGCCGATAAATGGGCATGGCTCCTTTATGCTATTATCTCCATATTTATCATTACCGCTGTTTCAAATGGGGCCAATCTCACCGACGGTCTGGATGGTCTCGCCACGGGGGCTTCGGCCATAAGTGGAGCTACCCTGGGTGTATTTGCTTATCTGGGTGGTAATATAATCTATTCGGGCTATCTCGATATTATGTATATCCCATATAGTGGCGAACTTACGGTATTTATGTCGGCATTTATTGGGGCTTGTATCGGCTTCTTATGGTACAATTCCTACCCCGCACAGGTTTTTATGGGCGATACCGGAAGTCTCGCCTTAGGAGGAATACTTGCCGTATTTGCCATTATCATCCGTAAAGAGATCCTTATTCCACTGCTATGCGGCATATTCCTGATTGAAAATTTATCGGTGATCATTCAGGTCGGATGGTTTAAATATACCAAACGAAAATTTGGCGAGGGGCGCAGGGTCTTCCTTATGGCTCCTCTGCATCACCATTTTCAGAAAAAAGGGTTTCCTGAGCCTAAGATTGTTACCCGGTTCTGGATCGTAGGGATCATACTTGCGATCCTAACTATTGCAACCCTTAAAATGCGTTAATATGCCCCAAAAGAAACTGGTCATATTAGGTGGAGGCGAGAGTGGTGTTGGGGCCGCGATCCTGGGAGCTAAAAAAGGGTACGACGTATTTCTTTCAGACCTGGGTGAGATCAAGGGCGATTATCAGGCAACGCTAAAAGCACATGGGTTGGCATTTGAACAAAAACAACATACCGAAGCTCGAATCCTCGATGCCGAACTGGTAGTTAAGAGTCCGGGTATTCCCGATAAAGCACCTATCGTGGTTAAGCTTAAAGGGCAAAATATTCCGGTTATCTCAGAGATTGAGTTCGCCGGTCGTTATACCGATGCTAAAACGATATGCATTACAGGGAGCAATGGAAAGACAACCACTACGTTACTTACCTACGAACTGCTAAAGCGGGCTGGCTTAAATGTCGGATTAGCAGGTAATGTGGGAACGAGTTTTGCCTTGCAAGTGGCTCAAGGGGACTTTGACTATTATGTGATTGAATTGTCTAGTTATCAATTGGATAATATGGAAGAGTTCAGGGCCAATATTGCTATTCTTTTAAATATCACACCCGATCACCTGGATCGCTACGAATATAAAATGCAGAATTATGTCGATTCCAAGATGCGGATACTTCAGAATCAGCGCCCCGATGATTGGTTTGTCTATTGTGCCGACGATCCGGTAGTTGCAGCTGAGGTGACCAAACGGACCATACAGGCACAAAAAGTCCCCTTCTCCATCACAGCGGTTTTAAAAGAGGGGTGTTGGATAGAAAATGAGACCATGAAAATCAATGTTAACACTAATACGTTCGATATGACAATTTACGATTTAGCACTTCAGGGAAAGCACAACCTTTATAACTCAATGGCAGCAGGTATCTCAGGAAGTATTTTGAATTTGCGCAAAGAGGATATGCGCGAATGTCTCAGCGATTTTCAGGGTGTCGAGCACAGGCTTGAGAAATTCCTGCGTGTTCACAATATCGAATTTATCAACGATTCTAAGGCAACTAACATCAATTCGGTGTGGTATGCCCTCGAGAGTATGCAGTCTCCTGTGGTGTGGATCGTGGGTGGCGTAGACAAAGGAAACGATTATTCGATGCTATTCGATCTTGTTAAGGAGAAAGTTAAGGCCATTGTTTGCCTTGGAAAAGATAATGATAAAATTATGGCAGCTTTTGACGGAATGGTTCCCGATATTGTGGAGGCTCGAAGTATGGAGGAGGCCGTGAGAAGTGCCTATTTTCACGCTCAAAAAGGCGATGCCGTATTGCTCTCGCCCGCATGTGCAAGTTTTGACCTGTTCGAAAATTACGAAGATCGCGGACGGCAATTTAAAGCGGCTGTTCGAAATCTCTAATTAACGATCAACTAAATAGTCTAGTATGGATACCAGCGAATTAAAAAAATATATAAAAGGGGATAAAGTAATCTGGATGATTATGGTTGCTTTGACGTGCATTTCGCTGCTTGTCGTCTATAGCTCTACCGGTGCGCTGGCATACCGTCAGGCCGGTGGAAATACTTCTCATTATATCTTACGTCAGCTGATTTTTCAAATTGGTGGTTATGGGGCCATACTAATTATGCTTAATTATTTGCCCGTTAAGTTGTATAATAAATTTGCCAATGCCGCCTTCCTGATTGCAATTCTCTTTGTCTGTCTGGGTCTGGTATTTGGACGTGGTGGCGAGGGTTCTACAGGGCGCACGTTGCCACTGGGATTTATTAGTTTCCAACCTGCAGAAATTGCCAAGGTGGCCATTATCCTCTGGGTCGCACGTCTATTAGCGAATAGTCAGAAAGACCCACGCCTATTGAGAATTGCATTTCTAAAAACTATTGCAGGTATTGGGGTGCTCTGTCTGCTGATTATGATGGCTAACTTTTCATCTGCCGTACTTCTTTTTACTACCGCCGTTATTATGATGTTTGTAGGTCGTGTCCCCATAAAATATCTTGCATTGGTTATGTTAGCCGGCGTGACCCTGGTTGTGGTGATCTACTTTGCAGCTCCTATGATCCCGCAAAAAGGGGGATTAGGTCGTTTTATGACAATCAGAAACCGTATCGACCGTCATCTCCATGGTGAGAAAGCCGCTGAGAGCAAGGGGCTCTCGCAAGATGATTTTGCCATGATAGCTATTCATCGCGGGGGGATAATCGGTGTGGGCGCCGGAAAGAGTAAGATCAGCAATTTTATGCCCGCGGCGTATAACGATTTTATTTATTCTATTATTATTGAAGAATATGGTCTGGTAGGTGGCTTTGGAATTACAATATTTTACCTTATATTTCTTACCCGCGGAGGGGTAATCATCCGAAATTCCAAACGGACATTTCCTGCCTTTCTGGCTACGGGTGCCGTCTCGATAATTATCCTTCAGGCTGTGATTAATATGGCCGTCTCTTCCGGGGCAATACCCGTGACAGGACAGCCGCTACCATGGGTTAGCTGGGGGGGGACATCGCAGATATTTACTGCAATCACATTTGGATTACTCTTAAGTGTTAGTTCAGAAACAGATCAGGATTCTAAAGAGGAGGTGGAGAATAATTTTAGTCCAGATGGAGTGCTCTCAGATGACGATAGTATACTGGCAAAGAATTGAATATGGGAAACTATAGATTTATCGTAAGCGGAGGTGGTACCGGGGGACATATCTTCCCGGCACTATCTATTGCGGATGGGCTCAAGAGTCGATTCCCCGATTGCGAAATACTCTTTGTTGGTGCAGCTGGCAAAATGGAGATGGAGAAGGTCCCGGCAGCAGGCTACCCAATTATTGGCCTTCCGGTAGCAGGCTTCCACCGAGGCGAGATATGGCGTAATCTGGGTTTTATACCCCGATTAATCCAGGCGATGCTTAAAGCCAATCGTGTGGTAAAAGATTTTAAACCCGATATGGTAATTGGCGTGGGTGGTTATGCCAGCGGTCCTGTGTTACGTGTTGCCGCCCGACGAGGGATTCCAACAGTGCTGCAAGAGCAAAACTCCTTCGCCGGAGTAACCAATAAAATACTGGGTAAAAAGGCGGCAAAGATCTGTGTCGCCTATGATAACATGGATCGCTTTTTTCCTGCCGCTAAGATTGTTTTTACCGGTAATCCGCTGCGCAAAGGGCTATCTTCGATAACACCAAAATCAGCAGAAGCAAAAGAATATTTTAAGTGTCCCGATGATCGACCGGTGATCCTAATCGTAGGGGGTAGTCTGGGAGCTCGCGTGCTCAACCAAAGTGTACTGGCAAACCTCGATCTTATCCGTAGCTCGGAGGTTTTGGTTCTTTGGCAAACGGGAAAATATTACTTCCACGATATGGAGCAGCAACTCATGAATAATCCGGTTTCAAATATTCGAATACTGGAGTTTTGCTCGCGTATGGACCTTGCCTATTCGCTCGCCGATATAGTTATCTCCAGAGCCGGTGCCGGAACAATATCAGAGCTCTGTGCCGTCGGAGCAGCCTCTGTGTTAGTCCCTTCACCAAATGTCTCGGAAGACCATCAGACATATAATGCGCTGGCTTTGGTAGAGAAACATGCTGCCATGATGATTAAAGATTCGGTGGCTATTACTGAATTAATCCCCGCGGCACTTAACCTGCTTAAGCAGCCACAGAGTTGTCATGAACTCTCTGTGAACATTAAAAAATTAGCCACTCCTAATGCCACAGAAGATATTGTGGATGTTATTGAGGCAATCTTAAAACCGAAGAATGATTGAATTAGATAAGATAAATAGGATCTATTTGCTGGGTATCGGCGGCATTGGAATGAGTGCTCTGGCACGCTATTTCCTTTTCATCGGAAAGCAGGTTGATGGGTATGATAAAACCTCATCTCCGCTAACGGTAGATCTTGAAAACGAGGGCATCGCCATTCACTATTCCGATGACTTAGCAAAAGTACCCTCTCTTTCAGAGTTAGGTTCCACCGTGGTAATCTATACCCCGGCTGTTCCGAATGACTTTGCTGAATTTCGGTATTTTCGCGATCACGGCTTCGCGATCTATAAACGATCGGCTGTGTTGGGTCTGCTCACCGCAGGTAAACGGTGCATTGCCATTGCAGGCACTCACGGCAAGACCTCTGTGACCACCATGACCGCCCATCTGCTTAAACAATCGCATGTCGACTGCTCTGCTTTTATGGGCGGAATATCGAAAAACTATCAAACTAATTTATTGCTGCCAGACAATAATAGTCCTTATATCGTTGTTGAGGCCGATGAATTTGACCGCTCATTTCTTCAATTACATCCTGAGCTGGCGGTGATTACATTTATGGATGCCGATCACCTCGATATTTATGGCGATCATCAAAGTGTGATCAATGCGTTTGCCGATTTTGTCTCTCAGATACAGTCTGGCGGCGCCTTATTACTTCGCAAAGGACTACATATCGATGATCGATGGAATAAAAATATTCGTTATTTTACCTATTCGGTTAATGAAGAGGCCGATTTTCAGCCGTTGAATCTGCGGATAATAGATGGCGCCTACCATTTTAATTTAAAAACCCCTCTGGGTGAGATTGAGAATCTTACCCTCACCTATCCGGGATTGATGAATGTTGAAAATGCCGTTGCAGCATGTGGCCTCGCCCTGCTTAGCGGCGTTACTGCGGATGAGATTCGTAAGGCATTTGTGATCTATAGTGGCGTTGTGCGCCGCTTTGACGTGAGGTATCGAGGCAAGAAAACCATCTATATCGACGATTATGCGCATCATCCGCGCGAACTCGAAGCTACCATACGCTCTGTACGCGATCTCTTTCCGGGTAAGCGGGTGACGGGGATATTCCAGCCTCACCTCTTTTCCAGGACAAAAGATTTTGCTGCTGAGTTCGCTGAGGCTCTCGACCTGCTCGACGATGCACTCGTGATGGAGATCTATCCCGCACGGGAATTGCCCATGCCGGGCGTTGACTCAGACCTTATTTTAAGCAAAATGGAGCTCCCTGCACGCGTTCGCTGTCATAAAGGGGAATTTCCCGCAATACTTGATAACTATCATCCGGAGATTCTCCTCACATTAGGGGCGGGAGATATTGATAGGTTGGTAGATCCAATTGTTAACTATCTTTCTGCCAATGAAGGTATTTAAAAAAATATCAGCTCTGATCTTATGGATCTTCTCGGTGATACTACTTTTTGGTTCACTGGGGTTCTCCATTAAAAAAACACAGCAACTAAAATGCTCCGATATCAGGGTGGATATTACCGATTCAACAAGCCAACAGTTTATTCAAACCAGTGATATCCGTCAGTGGGTCCTTCGCAACTATAAAGGAGTTGTTGGCAGACCGCTGGAATCGCTAAACTTGCGAAAAATAAAGGAGGGATTGCAAAAGTTACACGCTATTGAGGAGGTATCGGTTTATACCAACCTTTACCAGGATGGAATTAAAACATGCGGGGCATTGGTCGTTAAAATCAGACAGCGTGATCCGGTCTTTCGCGTTATAGGGACGACTAACTCCTTTTATATGGATAAACTAGGCAAAGTGATCGAGTGGTCACCTCGGTTTACCCCCAGGGTTTTAATTGTTGGTGGTCTTGTGACTCCTGAGTTTGCGCGCAAAAAATTATTACCCTTGATCACCTATATTAATAATGATAAGTTTCTAAGTGCTCAGATCGATCAGATATATGTTAATGCTCTGGGTGAGCTCTCGATGATTCCCAGGGTTGGAGAACAGTTAATCCTCTTCGGTGATCCTGAAGATTATGAGCTAAAATTTCGGAACTTAAAAGCATTGTATAGTGATGGATTTAAAGATGGAGGTTGGAGTATTTACAAATCCATCAACTTAGCATATAATAATCAGATTGTTTGCACAAAAAAATAGATAACTATGATCCAGACAAGAGAGTTGGTAGCTGCAATTGACATTGGAACCTTACGGACAAGAGGGGCCATTGGGCGTTTTACCGTTGATGGGAAACTCGAAATTGTTGCTTACAGCGAGACCTTAACTCAAGGTGTTCGTAATGGTGTGGTGGTAAATATTGATGAAGCAGCCTTATCCATCCGAACTGTCATTAGTGCCCTTGAGAAAAGCCTTAACCTAAAAGTAAGAAGGGTCTTTGCCGGTATCTCAGGACAGAAAATCATGAACCGTCAGGTTAATGGTTATCGGATGACTGATAACGGTGAGGTTACTCAAACAAATATAAATTCCTTGATTGGTGAGGCTCAACGTCACTCGGGTGCACCGGGAGAGAAGATTTATCACCTCACGCCAGAAGAGTTTATCGTCGATGGAGAACGTGGAGTAAATAATCCCGTTGGCATGGCCGGACGACGCATTGACGGGGCTTTCAGAGTGATCTCTGCTCCTGAATCGTATGAGCAGAATCTTCGCAGAAGTATTGAAAAAGGGGGATATGAGCTTGCTGGAGCATTTGTTAATCCGTATGTACAAGGTTCCGGATTTTTATCCAAGGATGAAAAAGAGGCGGGTGTTATTCTGCTGGACTTTGGCGCCGGAACAACAGGAGTATCCCTTTATTACGAAAACAAACTCCGTTTGGCGGCTGAACTGCCATTCGGTGGTAACGTTATTTCGAACGATATTCGTGAAGGGTGTAACATCATACCCCGACATGCTGAAATCGTTAAGATACAATGCGGATATGCTTTTTCAGAATTAGTTCCTGAGAATAAGTTTGCGCAGATTCCCGAAGTAGAGGGGTGGAATGCCAAAGAGATCAGTTTTCGAAATCTATCCGGAATAATCCAGGCACGTCTAGAGGAGATAATCGAAGGGGTTAACTATCAGCTGGAGTCAACAAAATTATTGAATAAACTTGGTGCAGGTATAGTCCTTACCGGTGGGGGTTCAAACATGCGAGGTATTGATAAACTGGTAAGTTATATGACCGGTTTCGATGTCCGCTTTGGTAAGCCTGTGATGCCAATCAAAGAGCAGCTTTTCAATGATCAAATTATGAATGCACAATCTTCTACCATTATAGGCTTATTAATCAATGGCTTATATCAGGCGCGAAGCCAGAAATATCCACCGGGTATGATAGTCTCTGACACTTTAGAAGAGGGGAAGTCACGAAAAAATAGTAAAAATCAGGGGTCCGGATTAAAGACCATGGTTTCCGATTTGTTCGGTAAAGCGAAAGACGGGTTTAATATTTTAATAACTGATGAGGATAGCGAAATACATTAAAAAGTAATCACATGGAAAATAATTCAGAAGATTTATTGACCTTCGGGTTTCAACACGATTACCAATCAATTATTAAGGTTATTGGCGTTGGCGGCGGTGGCGGAAATGCAGTAAATCACATGTTTAGAAAAGGTATTGCCGGTGTCGATTTTTTGGTCTGTAATACCGATTCCCAGGCACTTGTAAATAGTCCTGTTCCCGTAAAAGTTCAGTTGGGGGTCTCGCTTACCGAGGGGCGTGGCGCAGGTAATAAACCCAAACGGGGTGAGCAGGCTGCCATAGAGAACCTGGCCGAGATACGGGCTGTTCTGGAAACCGGTACCAAGATGGCCTTCATAACCGCGGGTATGGGTGGCGGAACAGGCACAGGTGCCGCTCCGGTTATCGCTCAACTGGCACGCGAAATGGATATCCTTACCATTGCAGTGGTCACCCTCCCCTCGATCAAAGAGGGACGCCTTCGTTATGATCAGGCTATCGAAGGGATCAAGAAACTACAACGCTTTGTAGATAGTCTATTGGTAATCAGCAATGAAAATCTGCATAAAGTATATGGCGATCTCCCTGCGCGTGAGGCTTTTGCCCAAGCTGATAATATTGTTGCAGCCGCTGTTAAAGGGTGTGCCGAGATTATCACCCTTCATGGAAATATAAATATTGATTTTGCCGATGTCAATACGGTGTTACGCGAGAGTGGCGTCTTCATTATGGGAACCGGCTTTGCAGAGGGGGAAAATCGGGCAACCCGCGCTGCCGAGGAGGCCTTGAGATCTCCATTGCTTGATAGTAATGATATCTTTGGGACTGAAAATATTTTACTCAATATCACCTCGGGAGAGGATGAGGTGCGGATGGGAGAAATTGGCGATATTATCGATTATTTGCAAAATGCAGCGGGCGATAATGCCAATATTATCTGGGGTAATGGCTTTGATGCCTCGCTGGGAAATCAAATCAGTGTTACGGTAATAGCTACCGGATTCGAGATTAATCCTAACCGAATCTTACGTCCCGAACCGGAGAGAGAGACCGTTGTTGTTCCGGTTAATGAACCTGTTGCTCCACGCGTGGAAGAACAACCAATTCCAGAGGTACAACTAGCGTCTGAATCACAGGAGATCTTTCCACTCTTTGATCTTAATCCCGATGAGAGCTTCACTGTGCGTAAGGATGAGCAGAAACGGGAACAGAGCAGGCAGGAGCGGGGATCTAAACTCGTGAAAACACCCGTACCTAAAACAGCCGATGCCAATGAGCCTGTAGGCAGCTGGTTTCATCGACAATTTGGTGCATTATTTACTGAAGATGATGCCGAAATTGATAAGTAGATTGCCCAATAATCAATATTAAAAGAGAATAGAATGGCTGATTTAATGGATTTCGATTTGCCCGTGAGCGGCAAAAAAATTATAAAGGTAATTGGTGTTGGTGGCGGTGGCGGTAATGCAGTTAATCACATGTACCGTCAGGGGATTAAAGATGTCGATTTTGCCGTTTGTAATACCGACGCCCAGGCCCTTATGAATAGCCCTGTCCCCTTTAAAGTGCAGCTGGGTTCAGCACTTACCGAGGGGCGTGGAGCTGGAAATAAACCCGATGTGGGTCGCGATTCTGCGATTGAGAATCTCGAAGATATCGAAAAACTCCTTGACGGGAACACAAAAATGGTCTTTATCACAGCCGGAATGGGTGGTGGTACCGGAACAGGAGCAGCACCCGTGATTGCTCAGGCTGCACGCGATAGAAAGATCCTGACCATTGGGATTGTTTCAATCCCTTTTCGCAATGAGGGGCGCTTACGGATACAGCAAGCTATTGAAGGGATTCGGGAGATCGAGAATTGCGTCGATTCATTACTTATCATTAATAATGAACGTATCAGAGAGATCTATGGAGATTTCCCAATCTCAAAAGCCTTCTCAAAAGCCGATGATGTGCTTGCAATTGCCGCCAAAGGGATTGCTGAGATTATCACCTGCCCGGGATTTATCAATGTTGACTTCGAAGATGTCCGCACCGTAATGCAGGACTCAGGGGTTGCAATAATGGGCTCGTCGCAAGCTTCGGGTGAAAATCGTGCCCTTAAAGCTGTTGAAGGGGCCCTTAACTCCCCACTTCTGAATAATAATGATATCAGCGGAGCTAAAAATATTTTGGTAAACATAACCTCCGGTGAGACTAATGAGGTCACCATGGACGAGATGAACCTGGTTAATGAATATGTTCAGAATATGGCTGGAAATAATGCAGACCTTATCTATGGCGTAGCTGTTGATCCGGAGATGAACGAGGAGATAAGCGTTACTGTTATCGCGACTGGATTTAAAACCAGCTCGATACCCGAATTAAATGGAGGCAGTCTGCCTCAGCGTGAAAAAGTTCCTCTACTGGATGACTTTACCGATTTTCCTGTCGGATTCTTGAATACAGAGACTGCACATGCTCCTAAATACCCCGTCTTTGCTGAGTCTCCACTAGATAAAAAAGATGAGATCATAAAACAACTCTATCCACCCATCAGGATCGATCCTTTCGGTGACGGAACTTCAGAGGAGGGGAGAAGGGTTATGCAGGTTGATTTTTATAATGAAACGGAAGACTACATCGAGGAGTTATCGAAGATTCCCGCCTACGAGCGGAGAAAAGGGTCCGGTAGTACGAGCACCGCAGCTACCAACCGCGAAATATCGCGCTATTCGCTCTCTGATAAACCCGACGAAGGTCCTCGGTTACGAAGGAATAACTCTTTTCTTCACGATAAGGCAGATTAAGGAGACCGTTTAGTGCCATTTTTATCGGTTCTAAACCATCATCATAAAATTAAAACGGGTATGTTATCTATCAATTAAACAGACAAAATATGAATCTTTTCGATCAGATTAGTGAAGACATCAGGCAGGCGATGCTTGCGCGTGATAAGGAGAAGCTTGAGGCACTGCGTAATGTAAAAAAGGTGCTGATTGAAGCGAAGACCGCCAAGAATGGTGCCGAAGAGCTCGATGATGATGCCGCGATCAAGGCGATTTCAAAATTAGCCAAGCAAGGGCGCGACTCTGCTGAGATCTATAAACAACAAAATAGAATGGATCTTTATGAGCCGGAGATGGCTCAGGTTGCTATTCTTGAGACCTACTTGCCCAAGCAGATGGATGATAGTGAACTAACGGCGGCAATAACGGCCATAATAGCTCAATGCGGGGCTACCTCAATGAAGGAGATGGGAAAGGTGATGGGTCTTGCATCCAAAGAACTGGCGGGTAAAGTCGATGGAGGCTTAATATCCGAGAAAGTCAAAAGTTTACTTGCCTAAACGCTCTCTGGGAACTTAAAAATTAAGCCCGCATATTATTCCAGATTCGGAATAAATGCGGGCCTAATACTTTTCAGGATTTGAATCGCTTATGCTTTAAAGCGCTTCGCTACTTCATCCCAGTTAATAACCTTGAAGAATGCCTCAATGTATTCAGGACGTCGGTTTTGATACTTCAAATAGTAGGCGTGCTCCCAAACATCAATTCCAAGAATTGGTGAGCCCTGCACCTCTGCAACATCCATCAATGGGTTGTCTTGATTAGGTGTAGAACTAACTACCAATGAATCTCCTTTTTGTACAAGCCAAGCCCAGCCACTACCAAAACGGGTTACAGCAGCTTTAGTGAAACTCTCTTTGAACAGATCAAAAGATCCAAATGAGCCATTAATCAGTTGTAATAACTGGCCTTGTGGACCTTCAGGACCTCCGGGTGTCATAACATCCCAGTATAGGTTGTGGTTATAAAATCCACCTCCGTTATTACGAATAACAGGAGCCAGTTTAGATACATTTGCAATAACCTCTTCAATAGATTTTCCTTTAAGATCACTGCTCTCAAGGGCACCATTGAGGTTGTTGGTATAGGCTGCATGGTGTTTCGAATGGTGAATTTCCATGGTTTGTGCATCGATATAAGGCTCTAATGCCTTGTAATCGTATTTAAGCGTGGGTAAAGTAAAACTCATAATCGTACAATTTAAATGGTTTTAAGGATATAACGAATAAGGGAATAAAAGGTTTTATATATTTTGAAAATAAGAAATATCAATTTTTAAATTCCTTACTGTCACCCCTATTTTAGTCACTCCAATGGCCATAAAAGTAATAATAATTTACAGTATATTCACCAGCTATCCGTTTGACCTGATTTGGACGATCTAAGATTTGAAATTTTAGTAGGATGTTAATTCGGGCCATTTATTATTCGAGTATTCAATTTATTCAAAATCTCATTTGATGCAAAATCAAAATGTAATGTACAATAGAGTTAAAACCTTAGAAAAGGTTTCTTTATCTTCTCAATTTACGGTAAATCTAGGTTTTGTAATCAATCGATTATCTTGGATAGGACGAATAATGGTCTTTTCTATAATTTTGACAGGTGTAAAAAGTGTTTCTGCGGCAAAAGTTGTGATTCCCCTTTATCACACCGACGATGTGGTTATCGCCGATTACGATGTTAGTGATTTCGGAGCTGATTTTACCGGTGTCAACGATGCTACTGCGGCAATCCAGCGTGCCATCGATGCTTGTTATAATTCTGGTGGAGGTACGGTATGGATCCCTGCGGGGGCCTATAAAGTTACCAATACGATTTTTGTAAAGTCATTTGTAACCTTGCGCGGTGATTGGAGAGATCCCGATACCCTCGGGAGCGGCTATGGTACGGTGATAAATGCACTTGTTCAATCTGGTGATTATGGATCAGTCCTTTTCCAAATAGGAGGTTCAGCTGCTGCTATGGGACTTACAATTTATTATCCACTCCAGGATCCACTGAATCCTGTCTCGTATAACTTCACCTTTAATTTAGGCAACTGGCCAGGGCAGGCAGGAACCTATATGGCCAATAATGTGATTAATTGCACCATGCTTAATTCCTACCGAGGTATTGGAAAAGGTGCACTTGACCATACTGAGGTTCACGAATGTGGAACAATTAGAAATGTCAAAGGAACCGTTCTTTATAATGGTGTTGTTGCCTTCAACAGTGCTGACGTGGATACCTGGTCTCATATCAATTTTAGTAATTCGTATTGGGCTAATGCTGGTGTGGCTTACCATGCTCCGCTATTGTCGGTATTGAATAACTGGACAAGAGCAAATGGTATCGCCTATACCTTTGGTGATTTGGAATGGGATCAATTTTATGATCTCAAGTGTTCTGATTACAAAATTGGGATTAATATCGTAGCGGGTTCGAGAATCAGTTTCTGCGGTTCGTTTGTTCGTGCTACGATTATCAATACTACTATTGCGTTAAAAACCGAAGTCTTGGATGAACGCTGGGGAACCTCTTTTTTGCGTAGTACTCTTAGTGGTAGTGATGCATCAGTTAGTAATAGCAGCGGTGGTTATGTGAAGTTAACAGACTGTGTTTTGACCGGTTCCACTACCGGAAGTGTTCAGAAATATGCTCCGGGCACCTCACCTGACTCGTACCAGGAATGTGTCTCGGTTCCAAAGGTAACGCGCACTGATTTCTTTGATGTCACTAAGGCTCCTTTCAATGCCCCTTTTTCGCTTCCTCAAACAGTCATTCCATCTTCTGATGCGACATCAGCAATACAATTAGCCTTAAATACTGCGGGTGATCAGGGCGGTGGCGTTGTTTATCTTCCTGCCGGATGGTATAAGATATCTAGCCATCTTACAGTCCCTGCTAATGTTGAGCTGCGCGGATCATCATCAACGCCACAACTCGATCAGAGTGACCTAAGCCTTGGAACCACCTTGTTGGGCTATGAAGGGATAAATACAGCCTATCCCGATAGCGATCCGGCTTTGGTTACGTTAAATGGGGATAATTCAGGGATAAGTGGGATCCGGTTTTTTTACCCGAATAATAATCCGGCAAATGGAGTAAAACAATTTCCATATGCAATAAGAGGTAACGGCTCAAATCTTTACCTGACGAATATTGGTCTTACCGGAGTTTATAATGCGGTTGATTTTTCTACCTATCGCTGCGACAACCACTTCTTGCGTAATGTTTCGGGGGCAATTTATAATAATGGACTCGTTATGGGTGCTAGTTCACATGGATGGATAGAATCGTGCCTGACCAATCCCGCAAAGGCTGATCGCTGTAACTATGGCGTTGCGGGATGGATCACCGAAAATAATATCTTCACTCAACTTATTGATCCGGTAACCAAGGTATTGGAGAAGCATATTGTTATCAATGGGGCGTCAGACGAACAACTGCTTAATTGTTTTTCGTATGGTTCAGATATCGAATTATTTGTAAAGTCCGGAACAGTAAATGGATTTAATATTGGGACCGATAATGTTGGCGAATATGCTGTACGGGTTGATTGCGGGTCTAATAATGTTAACGTAATGAATCTAATGCGTTACAATGGTACAACATCTACGGGAACGGTAAAGGTCTATAACGAGATGCATTTATCCAATGATTTATCTCCCAGGACCTCAGCTCCAGTGATTACGAGTAGGCCGTCGCTGATGGTTAAAACTGGCACTACCTATACCTATACGATAGTGGCAACTGGAGTACCGGAACCTGCATTGCATGTAATGGGGAATCCATCATGGATGACCCTGAACGGCTCAACGTTAAGTGGAATACCTCCCAATACAGGAACTGTTGATCCAATAACCATTACCGCGATCAATAGCGCCTGTCCTGCAGCTTCGCAAACCTTCAGTATAGAAAGTTTAACAGCAGCTATTAATTATGTGCTAGAGAGTCAGATTTCAATATATCCAAATCCAAGTAGTGGACTATTTAATGTTTCAATTGGAAATAATAAGGTTAACAAGGTAGATGTTTTAAATATGTTAGGGGAGAAAGTATTTGCGACATCGCTCTTAAATCCACAATCTTCGAATACGTTAGATTTAAGTAGTCAGCAGAATGGGATCTATTTTATGAAGGTCTATTCTTCAGAAGGAAATGCGATCAAGAAATTGATTATTGCCAGATAATAGGTGCTTCATATGCTCTATATTGGGTTCGGATTTTAATTTTCAACGTTATCTTTAGTGCGGATGAGGGTTTAAATTGAGTAGGGCATTGGGTTGTACGGTTAAAAAATATATCTTGCATTCGGTTATTTAAACCCATTTGGGTTATTAAAATTTGATAAATGGATAGTTTGGCAAATTCAAAAAACAGAAATTTGGGCGGAGGGTCCCAAGTGATCATACGGGAAGTCATCTCAAAAAGTGACCTTAGGAAGTTTGTTCATTTGCCTGCAGCTATCCATAAGGATCATGCCAATTGGGTTCCACCCATCTATATGGATGATTGGGAATTTTTTAATCCTAAGAAGAATAAGTCTTTTCAGTCGTGTGAAACACTATTACTTCTTGCTTATCGGGGCAAGGAGGTTGTAGGGCGCATAATGGGAATTATTCATTTGAAATACAATGCATTACACGAAGAGAAGAATGTCCGGTTTGCTTTCTTTGAAACCTATAACGATGATGAAGTAGCGACCTCATTGCTTCAAGCAATAGAAGAGTGGGGCAGGTCGAAGGGGATGGAGCGGATTATTGGTCCGTTGGCATTTTCGGATAAGGACCCACAGGGTTTTTTGATCGAAGGTTTCGACGAGCCTGTTGTGATCTCGTCGAACTGTAATTTCCCGTATCAGGTTGAACTGCTCGAGAAGAACGCTTTTACCAAGGAGATTGATCTGGTTGCCTATCTTGTCGATATTCCTGAAAAGATGCCCGAGCTGCATCGAAGGGTTGAGGAGCGGGCCATCCGGAATAATCCAGGCTTGAAGGTGCTCGAATTTACCTCACGCAGAACGGTAAAGCCCTATATTTATAAAGTTCTGGAATTGCTTAATCTTACCTTTGTCGATATTTTTGGCTTTACGCCATTTTCGCAAAAGGAGATGGATGATTTTGCGAACCGTTATCTGTTTCTGATTGACCCACGTTTTATTAAGCTTATTGTCAATGAGCAACATGAAGTTGTGGCATTTGTGATTGGGATGGCACATATCGGCGATGGGATACGTAAAGCCAAGGGGAGATTATTCCCATTTGGAATCTTCCAGATCTTTGCTTCAGCACGGAAAACAAAACAGCTGAATCTACTACTTGGGGCTATTGATCCCGCTTACCGTGGTAAGGGGTTGGATGTGATGATGGGGGCAAGGATTCTAGAGTCTGCTTATGCTCAAGGGAAGAGGGTCATGGATTCTCACCTGGAACTGGAAACCAATACAAAGGTTAGGGCAGAAATGGAAAAAATGGGTGGTCGTGTGTATAAACGATTCCGGGTATTTGGAAAGAGTCTGTAAAGGTAATCTTAAACTTTCTTCACCTTTATCGCGTTCAATCCTTTGAGACCGCGCTCGAGTTCGAAGTTCACTACGTCACCTTCCTTAACATCATCGAGTAATCCATTGATATGGACAAAATATTTCTCGTTAGTTTCGTGCTCTTTAATGAAACCATACCCTTTCGAATCGTTGAAAAAATCGATACGTCCAATCCGAACAGCAATCTCCTCTTCCTCTTCTCTGCGGGGAACACTAATCTCGATACTGCTTGCGTTGATTTTGCGTTTCTTCGATGGATCCGGTGGAGTGTCGGTAAGGTTTCCGTTTTCATCAACATAGGCTAGCATACTCTCGAGGTCGCCACCTGTTGAATTTGTTTTACGGTCCTCCTTTTTAAGACTTTTTTCCTGCCGTTTTTTCAAACGTTTCTTTTCTTTTTCTTTCTTGTTAAAGGTATCTTGAGATTTGGCCATTCAATAGTAAATTTAAGAAGATTTGTTCGATTGTCGATTTGCAAAGGTACGAAAATTTTTGGAACCGTTGTTCTGCGATTTTTTTGACCTTTCGTAATCACTTGATTCTTAAAAAAGGGAGGGCCGGACTTGTACATTCAAGAACAAGCCCGGCCCTCAGTTAACTGTTGAATTATCAGTTCGACTTTACTAGTTTATTCTTAGTGTCAAATGCTTTAAGCGCCTCCGTAAGTGCTGCATCAATTTTGCTGATTACTGAATAAAAACCCACTTCTCCAATAATATTTCGGGCAATATATGCCATAAGTTGAGTTTCAATAATTTTTCCTGACGTCTCAAGTCCCTTTGGCTCAGTAGCAATCCCTTGCTTGGCAGCGTATTCTGCAAATAAGGTGAGGATTTTTTGCTTACTTAGAAACTCTTCAAACTTTTTTCCTGTCTTAAGCTCCCCGAGATCGGCACGATGCTTATCTGAGAAGTCAAAGGCATATTGATAGATTAATCCTTTCATTACTACCTTTGAATAATAGGGTGACATTCCTGAAGTGTCTGCAGCAACAAAGATATCGGGCATAATTCCGCCACCACCATATACGACTCTTTTATTACGTGTATAGTATTTATGGGTATCGCTGTATTTGATACTATCTTTTTGCTCCAACTCGCCATGTGCATAGCGCCGTTTGATATCGCCATAGTAATCTTCCAATCCGTTTTTGTACGATTTTTGAATACACCGTCCCGAGGGGGTATAATATCGTGCAACAGTAAGTCGAATAGCTGAGCCGTCGTAGAATGGAATCTGCTCCTGTACCAACCCTTTCCCAAATGTGCGTCGACCGATGATTGTACCTCTGTCGTTATCTTGAATCGCTCCTGCAAAGATCTCACTAGCAGAGGCTGAATATTCATCCACTAAAACAACCACTTTTTTACCAAAAAAGGTCCCTTGCTTTTCAGCATCGAAAGTTCGTTTAGGCTGCGTCCGTCCTTCGGTATAGACCACTAGTTCACCCATATCGAGGAACTCGTTGACCATCTTTATTACGGCTCCCAGGTAACCTCCCGGATTGCCGCGTAAATCGATAATCAGTTGCTCCGCTCCCAGCTTATCTAATTTACCTATTCCACTCATAAATTCATCATAGGTCTTTTCGGCAAACCGACCCACTTTAATGTATCCGGTGTTAGGATTGATCATATAACTGACGTCTACGCTGTTTAGCGGGATCTCTCCACGGGTAATATCAAAGGCGATGAGTTCTTTAAATCCTTTGCGTGCAATGCCCACCTTTACGTGGGTCCCTTTTTCTCCACGTAGTTTCTTTAAAACCTTGTCGGTGGTGATTTTTACCCCAGCAAAAAGGGTGTCGTTCACCATAACAATCCGGTCGCCAGCTCTTAATCCAAGTTTTTGTGAAGGACCGCCCGAGATCACATCGATCACCATTACCGTATCATTCTGAATCGAAAACTGAACCCCAATACCACTGAAATTCCCCGACATCTCCTCGCTTACCTCCTGCATATCTTTAGCGGGAATATATACCGTATGGGGGTCCAGCTGTTTAAGAATTTCAGGAATGGCGGTCTCAATAATTTTTTTGGCATCCACCGTGTCGACATAATTTTTCTCAACCAGATTCATGATCATCCCAACTTTATTCGCTCCATTTACAAAAACGGCCCTGTTGGCAAGCTGCTTCTTGGATTGTAACTTCATTCCAAGAAAAATACCTGCAGCAATCGCGACAATCACGATAATAGGTAATGCAATTGCAATTATTCTAGTTCTTTTATTCATATTGAATAGTTCAAATCTATTATTAAGTATAAAAATAAAGTCTGTTTTTTAAGTCGTCTCGGATTATTTTTTTCGTTTAAAGTTCAACTTTAACTACTTCTATCCGAGCTCTTTCGAGTAATTCAACGCCGTCATTCATATGGTATGCTTCCGAAAAAACAACCCTTCGGATCCCTGCCTGAATAATTAATTTTGAGCATTCCAGACATGGTGATGAGGTAACATACAGTGTTGCCCCTTCGCTGCTGTTGTTTGATTTGGCAATTTTTGTAATCGCATTAGCCTCCGCATGAAGAACATAGGGTTTTGTCTTGTTGTTCTCATCTTCGCAAATATTCTCGAACCCGGAGGGGGTGCCATTATACCCATCAGAAATAATCATCTTGTCCTTTACAAGCAGTGCCCCTACCTGTCGTCTGATGCAGTAGGAGTTTTCTGACCATACCATGGCCATTTGTAGATAACGTTCATCTAACTTTAATTGTTTATCAACGACTTTGGCACTCATAGCTGCGAGATTATATTAGCGTCAAAATTAGCAGAAAATGTTACTTATTTAACCTTCTTATGTTGTTAACAATCCATAAATTCAACTGGTCAGTTAAACCAGTAGGAGAGCTTAAGCACCAACGCGCGGTTTTTGACATTCAGGTTTCCCGGAAAGTAATTGTCGGAATAGACCAAAAATAGGTCAGAGACTGGCTTGTAGCGCCATTGCAGTCGTGCATTTATATTTAAATTATCGGACTGTTGATTATACTGAACATAGGTAGTGAAAAATAGTTTTGTCGTTACGGTTACATCAAGTTTCGGACCTACGAGCCAGAATTTTGTCCGTTGCCAGGGCTCGGGTAAGATCAGGTCATTGTAGCTGTAAATAACCGAGATATAGCCATAGGGTTGAAAACGATAGTTCAATGCCCCCTGAGCAAACCATCTGGAGCCGTTAAAGAAACCACCATAACCTGCCTGGAAGTCAAATTTAAAGTCTTTTCGATTGTCAGAATTGAACAAGGCGGAATACTCATTCCATGAATATTTGGTTCCAGAAATTAGGTAATGAGATCCTTTATTCGTAGGATCAAAATTTTGAAGAAGCTGAACAAACCTGTTATATACTTTAAACTCGATCCGTTCCCGGCTTTTATAGACGAAGAAATAGTTAAATCCCACCGACATATCGGTAAGGGTTTTATCTTCGGGTTTGTATAAGTTGCTTATCTCTGTAGTTACCCCGTGATAAACTAACGGGCCATGTTGAGTGTAAAACCGGAATGTGGCTCGTGGATTCAGTTGAATAAAATCGCGTCGGGGGACAAAGCCTGTCTCAGCATTAAAATCCTTACCTACATAGAGTTGCAGAAAGTCAAGTAGGTATGTTTTGCGTGAGTAGCTCAGATTTAACCCTTGAGCAAACTCCTCAGATGAGGAGGCATTAGGGGAGAAAGATTTCTGTGCGAAGAGCTTTCCGGTCAGGAAATTATTTCTTCCCGCGAGGTTATATTCAAGTCCGGCAACGCGGTTATAGTTATTTCCTTGCCAGCTGGCAGGTATATTTACTTGCTCTTTATTTACAAATATAGCTCCTACGCTCGATCTGGAAAACACCTTTTTTTGAACTGTGGAGACAAAGAAATTTCGGGCAAGATAGTCCCCTTCATGTCCTGTTTGCATATCCATTAATCCGATACGCCAGTCATTGCCAATCTTACCACTTAGCCGGGCCCCTGCATTTACGGGAGCATCGAGACCAATACGGCGCGAGAAAAACGGGTTGATCGTCGCGTTTCCATAATTGCTAAACAAGTCGTTATTCTCGAGGAAGAACTGTCTTTTCTCCGGGAAATAGAGTTCAAAACGGGCAAGATTAGTGACCTGATCATCAACCTCAGCCTGCGAAAAATCGGGGTTGTAGGTCAGATCGAGATTTAATGCGGAGGATATCCCGAGCTTGGCATCGAATCCAAAATTTGTCTTTGTCTGGGTAGCCTCATGAGTCTCAAAGTTACGCGAAGCACCACCAAAGAGGTAAGGTATAAGGGCGAGCCGAAGTCCGGATTTTGGGGGAGGGGTATCCCATTGTACCTGACCCGTATAAGCCAATGAGGCGGTAGGGAATTGTCGGGGTACTGGAGCCCAGGCCGATTTTTCATTCAACTTAAGGTCTTGTCGCGAAAACTGAATATTCCAATGGTCCACATCTTGCTTATACCTGACCGATTTAAACGGGATTCTCATCTCTGAGATCCACTTGTCGGGATAGCTTTTTGTTTTTAGTTCCCATTTGCAATCCCAGATCAGGTTAACTGCATTTCCGCCTCCCATCGTTCCATCCCAAGGTGCTCCGGAAGCATTAGCGCCAAAAGAAAACCCTGTCGTCTGATCATTAAACGTATCAATAAAGACCAGAAAATTATCGTTGTTGGCAAAGACAAAATCTTTGCGTAACGATTCAACGGGCCGTTTCCCGGGTACGGTATCATGAAAAGTTACAGCCAAATAGAATGCTTTATCGTCATAAGCCATCCTCACCTCTGACTTTGCAATACTATGACTCGTATCATAGGGGAGCACCTGATAGAAATTATTGGCTATTTCTGCCTTTTGCCAATCTGCCTCATCAATGATACCATCCAGCTTAATCGCACTTGTTGCTTTTTTTGCGTGAAGTTTAAAATTATGATTGATAGTCCCTAACGATGAGGAACTCTCCTTTCTTAAAAGATGAGGTGTTGTTTTTACCTCTTTTGCAGGAAGATCTGAACCATATACCCCAGTCAGTAGAATTAATGATATGATGAACGTGATAGCCGGAAATTTATAGATCATGATTAAAAAGACTCAAAGTAAAAAGGATCGAAAAGTAGTGAAATATTATATACGGTTGATAATGAATTTTTGGACTAATTAAAAAATTCGCCACTATCTGTCAACCGACGGACTAAAACACCAAATCTTATCAAAAAGATCCCGATTTTACTTTGTTCTATTTTTCCAAAAGGGTTATAAAAGTTTTTTGTATTTTAATACAACCACAACACATAAATTATCATTATTCCACGGAATCCTAAAGGGGTTCAAGTTAGTTTATCCTTTTTATTACGATCAGATACCCCTTCTTCCCCGGAATAATTAACATATCCAACGCCACTGCCTCCTGCGAATCTTGAAATCCGGTGATCTCCGAAATTGAAATTTTCGATTTAGCCGGATCTAATCCTAATCCTTTCCAATCAATCGATAAGGAGCTCTCCTGATCTGTTTCGGTCCAGTTGGCAACAGCAATAATCACCTCGTCTTTTCCCTTGAAAATGGATGCCTTGATCATCGGATTATTGGAGGTGACAGGTGATGCTTTCTCCCAGTACCCCACCATCAGTTTATCTTTAATCTGATGCGCATCCCAGAATTTCCACATTTCGGAAGGTGGGTTTTCGGTCCATCCTGCGCGGTTGGTGATACCATAAACCATCCCTCGCCACGGATTTCCACCTCCCTGGAGCATCTGTCCTGCAAGACCAAAAGGAATACCCGAGACTTCGACGAGCCAATGATCGGGCATCCGGTCGTAATCGCGCCCCTCGCCAATCCAGACCAGATCGAAATAGGGGAGCAGATCCATATATAGATTGAGGCAGTTCGTAAATCCGGCCCATTTATTAAAGTGGTTCCAGCTGTGCAGATCCATCCTCCCCTGAGGACGGTCGTGATCAATCACCTTCCGTGCGCGACGCAGAGTAAACCGGTCGAGCGCCGCATCATCGATATAAACACCGTCAATGCCGATATGCTGCACCATCCACTCCAAGCCCGCAATATAAAAGTTGTTGAGGCGGCTGTCGGGAGTTGTAATCACCGAAAGGTCAGTCTCCCCTTTGAACTTCCCCTCCTGAACAAGGTTATACCAAGCCGGAATATAGTTCTCGCGCATATTTTTAATCAACCACTCATTAGGTCCCTGGGGATGGAGCGCCTCTGTCCGGCTTGCATTTCCCGGACCGGGAAAGATCACCTCGCCATTGAGACTGTTAAAAGCCCAAAACTCCGGGAGGTTTTTGGTGAGCTCACGCGTGGTATAATACATCTTCAGACGGAGGTTCTCCTTATGGGCATCGGCTACCAGATTTTTAAGTGCCTCCACATTGGCATCGAGATAGGGGTAGTTAATAAACGGGTAGATATCTTCGGCATGATGGATGTTGAGGATATTGGCTCCTGCCTTTTTTGCATTTTCAACTTTTACCGACGTATTGGTTCCCCCACCGTGGTAATAGCGGTCGCCAAACTTGTTCTGTCGGTCAATCACTCTAAAAGGGGTAATCAGCAATTCAAAATCGAAGTTGAGTGTTTCTTCCGGTTTTAATTCGCGGCTTCCTGAATAGCTGTTAATCACAACTTCGTTATCTTTTTCTCCGACATTGACTCCCCCTTTACCCCCGTTTCCCCATGATGGTGGAAGTTTAAGCGGACCAAATTCATAATAGATGTTCACCAGCGGACGGACATAATTCTCCGCTTTCCATTTTATACGAAGACCGCCGTTTACCGCTCCAACCCAAACCATATCCTGGTTTTTTGAAACATCCCAGTTCCATTTCCAGTCAGGAGTGCGGAACCCACCCTCATGACCAAGGCCCATCATATACTCAGCCTTATCCTTCTCAATAGGTAGCTCGAGACGGATATCTTTCACTTTTAACGATTTTTTAGCTGTAAGACGGAGTTTATAATCGACAAAGCCATCAAACTCCATCTCTCCTGTGCACTCCAGATCGAGTTCATCCGAGCTGTTTTTCACACTCCAGACAACCTTCGAAGGGCTCTGTTGCCCTAATTTAAGCTTGCCCGCAACAAGATGAATCTGCTCACCGTTCTCCTTCTCAATCACAAACCGGAAGGGATGACTGATAATTGGTTTGCCCCTGTTAACCAGTGATTGGTTTGAGGGTTCAAAGTAGGTGTCTATAGATTCTGGCAGTCCGTTTTCGGCAATGGTCAATGTACGACCCAGAATACTTATTTTTTTTCCGTCAACCTTAATAGGAAGGAATCCTTTTGTAATCTCTTCGTTGATTCCGGCTGTAGAATTCAGCCACCCCAGGCGCGACAATCGTGATCCTTCGTTATAACCATGATTGGGAACAGCCTCTCCGGCAACTTTTATGATTACCGGAATATCCCGTTGTTCCCCGCCTGAGCGAATTGAAACGGTACCTTTGTAGTTCCCCGGCACAATCTTTTCAAGATCTATT
>CAIVMQ010000032.1 GCA_903907075.1 uncultured Bacteroidia bacterium | reverse complement strand
CTCCCCATAAATATTGAGAAAATGCTGTGCCGGAAGCCACCCATAATCCTTTGTCTTTGCTACAATAGACTTTAAGAAATCGGTTACATGGTCGGGAGCCGTCAGGGTTAGTAACGGGTGTTGCGAACGGTAGGTATCCCAACATGAGAAAGAGCCATAAAAATCATACCCTTTGGCTTCATGGATTTGTTTATCCGATCCGAAATATTTCCCGTCCACATCCTGCGAGATATATTGCCCCACCAGAGAATGGTACATAGCAGTATAAAAGATCTCTTTCTGGTCGTGGGTAGCCCCCTGGATCGTAACTCTTGAGAGCTCTTTCTCCCATATCGTGCGGGCATTACTTCGGATTCTTTCAAAATCCCAATCTGGAATTTCGGCATTTATGTTCTTGCGAGCACCTTCAATACTTATATAGGAGATACCCACTTTCACTAATACCTGTTCATTTTCTGAAGTTTTATAGGTAACAAAAGCGCCAATACTCCTCCCCGCTTCCCCATTTTTATAGGGCCATATACTTCCTCCTGACTCCGGAGTTTTAATATCGTTATCGAATGTGCCGTAATAAGCAAAGGGCTTACTAAATTCAGCAACGAAATAAATCTTTCCCAGTCCTGCTCGTTTAAATCCTTCTATCCTGTTGTTATTCAGTATCTTTAATTCTGCAAAATCGGTCAGTGTGCTGTCCGAAATCTGATGTCCCAGATCGAGGATAATCCGTGAATTAATCCCTTCAGGAAAAGTATAGCGGTGAAATCCAACCCTTTGCGTGGTTGTTAATTCTGCTTTTACATCAGAATCAAGTAATTTGACAGCGTAATAGCCGGGTGTGGCCACCTCGTCGGCATGGCTAAACCGGGAACGATATCCTTCGCCGGGATGGTATTTCGAACCGGGGGCGGTTTGGAGCTTATCGCCCACAGTAGGCATCAGCAGAATTTCGCCTCCATTACTCATTCCCACGCCGCTCCAGTGGGTATGACTGAATCCCATAATTGAGTTTCCATTGTAGTTATAACCGGAGCAGAAATCCCATCCCTCGGTACCCAGATCAGGACTCAGGTGCACCATCGCGAACGGAAGTGCCGGACCGGGGAACATGTGGCCATTGAATTGAGTACCGAGAAATGGATTAACATATTCCACTGGATTCGTCGGCTGTGCAACAGAACTCTTTTGAAATCCGAAGCAAAACATCAAAAGCACAAAAAAGGAATGGGTAATAGATCTTTTCAAAATATAGATTTTTATGATATTCGTTTTTCAGGATTCTAAGTAAGACGAAGGATTTAATGTCGTATTTTCATAATGGACTGATTTCGAAAAGATCCAAAATAAAAAATGCCACAAAGTCACCAAAACACTAAATCCCACCAAAATAAAACCAAAGAATGCCTTTGGTGCCAATTTCGTGTCTTGGTGTTTTGGTGGCGTTTTTTTTATTAACTTAAAAGTTTAATACTAAATACGAAATCTTATTATTCTCATTACTTATTTACTCATCGACGGTGGTGCATCCTCCGGTCTGGAACCCCATTTCTTATTCGGTTCAGGTCCCATTTCGAAACTTACGATTCCGCCATCGGTAATCTCCTTTTGGGAAAGCCAGGTTTTGGTCAACGTTTTGCCATTAAGGGTTGCCGATTGAATATATTTATTCTCATGTGAATTATTCTTAGTCTCTATGGTGAATGTCTTCCCTTTCCCCAGGTCGAGTACTGCATGTCCGAAAAGGGGGCTTCCGATGGCATAATACGGAGCTCCGGGAGTAACGGGATAGATACCCATAGCACTTAAGACATACCACGAAGAGAGCGATCCCATATCTTCATTTCCGCAAATTCCTCCGGGACCGCTACGGTATAATTCAACGGTAACCTCTCTGGCCCACTTCTGCGTTTTCCAGGGTTCACCGGCAAAATCGTAGAGGTACGATACGTGATGAGATGGCTGATTACCATGCACATATTGTCCAATTGTGCCCACTACGCCAACATATTTTGGAGGTGAAACATTCGGACTCATCTCAAAGAAGGTATCCAATTTCGCAATAAAGGGTTTATTTCCGCCAAACAAGTTAATCAAACCTTTAACATCATGCTGAACAGACCAGATATATTGCCAGGCATTCGATTCGGTATAATGGCGGTTTGGTCGTTTTCCGATTAATAGGGGATCGAAATATTTGTAATAGGAATGTTCGCCAGCTTTCACAATATCCTGTTCGCGACCATTTAACGGTTCGAGCCATGATCCATCGGTCATCTTAGGACGCATAAATTTAGAGACCGGCTCCCACAAATTTTGGTAATTATGAGCCCTTTTCATAAACAGCTCATAATCCTTGGTCTTCCCTAATTCTTTAGCCAGCTGTGCGATACACCAATCATCGTAAGCCAGCTCCATGGTATTTGGCACCGATTCAGTAACTTTATCAACAGGTGTGTACCCAAGATCGATATAATACTTCAGTCCTGATCTGCCTGCATAATGAGGAACAGGCAGTGTTGGCTCCTGGAGAGCTTTTTTGCGCATTGCCTCATACAGAAAGTTAACGTCGAAATTCCGGAATCCTTTCATATAAGCATCAACGATAATTGGGATCAGGTGATCACCAACCATTGCTTCGCCAAAAAGATTGAGGAAATGTTGGGCTGGAAGCCAGTTATAATCTTTCGTTGCAGCGGCTATTGATTTGATAAAATCATTCACATGCGATGGTGCAGTTAAGGTGAGCAGTGGGTGTTGAGACCGATACGTATCCCAGCATGAGAATGATCCGTACATATCGTAACCCTTTGCTTCGTGCACCTTTTTGTCGGCGCCCACATATTTCCCATCTACATCCTGCGAGATATACTGAGCTAAAAACGAGTGGTATAAGGCGGTGTAGAATATCTCTTTTTGATCATCTGTCGCGCCATCGATTTTTATTCGTGAGATCTCCTTCTCCCAAACTTCACGAGCCTCTTTTCTTATCCGTTCAAAATCCCAATGGGGAATTTCAGTATTCAGATTCTTGCGGGCCCCCTCTATGCTGGTATAGGAGATCCCCACTTTAACAAGGACTTGTTCGTTTTCTGATGTTTTATAGGTGATAAATGCCCCTATGTTTTTTCCTGATTCTCCATTCTTATAGGGCCACAAGCTACCTCCTGACTCTGGCGTTTTAAGGTCGTTATCGAAGGTTCCATAATAGGTAAATGGCTTATTGAACTCAGCAACAAAATAGACATTCCCCAAGCTTGTTGTCTTGAACCCTTCGATACGGTTATTGTTAAGGATTTTTAAATCAGACAGCTCTTCTGAGGTGTTGTCGCCAATTTGGTGACCCAGATCGAGGATAACACGCGAGCAGTCCGACTTCGGAAACGTATACCGATGAAAGCCGGCTCGTTGCGTGGAGGTCAGTTCTACTTTAACGTTATAATCTTTCAACATGACAGAATAATAACCCGGTGATGCGCTCTCGCTGGAGTGATCAAATCTCGACCGGTATCCATCGAAAGGAATATCGGGTGAGCCCGGCATAGTTTTCAGTTTTTCGCCTACGGTGGGCATTAGCAGCACCTCACCACCATTGACCATTCCGACACCACTCCAGTGGGTATGACTAAATCCCATGATTGAATTATCCGAATAGATATATCCGGCGCAATAGGTCCATCCCTTGGTATTCATATCGGGACTTAAATGAACCATGGCAAATGGACGTGCAGCGCCGGGAAAGGTATGTCCGAAGAAATCGGTGCCCAGGAAGGGGTTTACATGATCAATTGCCTGGTCAGACTGCGCCTGGGCGGAGTTTTGAATTCCAACTTGCAAAAGGAGAAATAGGAATAATAAGCGAAAAACAAAGTGATTCATAATAATTCGTGTAAGGGTAATCTGGTTAAATCTTTTATAAAATTAGTTTTTTTGTCAGTTATTCAACCCCTTCAGGGCTGTTTATGTAAGTGTTTTTATTTCCGTGGGCTGCACCCACGGTTATTGAGATCAAACCCTTTTCAGGGTTATTTTGAATATGTTTGTTGTTACGTAGGCTGCACCCACGGTTATTGAGATCAAACCCATTTCAGGGTTATTTTGAATATGTTT
>CAIVMQ010000031.1 GCA_903907075.1 uncultured Bacteroidia bacterium | reverse complement strand
TCGGCAAGCTTCGATGTCGCAGTAGCATCACCCGGACGAATTGCCAAGGCCCCTTTAAAATTAGCTATTGCTTCAGGATATTTTATTGCTTTTACATTCTCATCACCCTGAGCCATAAGTTTAGCAAATTCAGCATCTTGCTTCGCCTTTTCAATTGCGGCAGCTAAAAGCTTCTCAGCTTCGGCAAGCTTCGATGTCGCAGTAGCATCACCCGGACGAATTGCCAAGGCCCCTTTGAAATGAGCAATTGCCTCAGGATACTTTGTTGCCTTTACATTCTCATCGCCCTGAGCCATGAGCTTGGCAAATTCAGCATCTTGCTTCGCCTTTTCTGCAGCAATAGCCATAAGTTTTTCTGCGTCCGAAATACGTGCTAAGGCAACAGCATCTGAAGGTCTAACGATTAAGGCTGCTTTAAAATTAGAAATACCTGCAGCAAATTTCAAAGCCTTAACATTTGCATCACCTTCTGCGATCAGACGATTAAATTCAGCATCTTTTTTGGCCTTTTCAAGAGCTAATGCCATTAGCTTTTCAGCATCACTTATTCTAGCGATAGTAGATACATCTGCAGGACGAATAACAAGGGCAGCTTTAAAATTCGTAATTCCTTCAGGATACTTAGCATTTTTTACGTTTCCGTCACCTTCACCTATTAAACGATTAAACTCAGCATCTTTCTTTGCAGATTCCAAAGCAACGGCTAATAGTTTCTCCGCATTGGCTAGTTTTACGATCGCAGTCGGTTGGTTTGGAATAACTTTAAGTGCGGCTTTATAATTCAGAACAGCATCAGCATATTTTTGATTCGTTATGCTGACATCCCCCAAAACCATTAACCGATCGAACTCTGCAAGTTCTTTCATGTCCGCAGCCAGCTCTTTAAGCTTTTCAATCACAAATTTATCATTGGGTCTGATTTTAAGAGCTTCACCATAAACCCGGTAAGCATTAACGAGATCACGCTTTTTCTCAAACTCTAAAGCTTCTGCAATCTTCTGATTAAACTTTTGATCTTCAATATTTTTCAGCGCATTAGCAATTTCATTCTGAATTGTTTTATCATCTATAAAAACATTAGAATCAAAATTATCCAGTTTGCCATTGGGAGAATAGTATATCTTTCCTACTACTGCCCCTTCGAAACTAAGTTTAACATCAGGGACTTTTTTATACAAAGTTACAATAATTGAAAATGGAGGAAATACACTATCTTTTTGCCATATATTCTGAGGAATGATTGTAGAAACATCTATATCTTTTTGATAGTATCCCTCTTTAATAATTGATATTCGATATTCCTTAAAATAACTAAGATCTAAATCAAATTTTCCTGCAGGACCTACATCAATAGTTTTTTCTGTCTGCTTTGAATCTAAACTAATCAGATTAACGACTGTTCCAGCAGGATCTCCAATATCTAGTTTTACTTTTCCGGGAATTTGAAAGAATTTATATTTAGATAGACCCGCAGGGACACGACGACGTTGACCTACTGCATTTAAAACACTTAGAATAAGAAATATAAAAATAAAAATACGAAAGTAACGGTTATACATATTATGATTTGATTGTACTAATTTAGAAATCTTTTCTAGTCTTAATTGAGAAAAAACAAAGATACAATTTTACTTTTAAGATTATATAAAACAGACCTTAATCAATGGCAGTAAGTTTATTAAGATTACTCTTACGTGATCCATAGGTAAAGTAAAGTATCAAACCAATAAATAGCCAAATTCCAAATCGAATCCAATTGGTAATTCCCAGTTCACACATTAAAAATAAATTTGTCAAAAGACCCAATACTGGTATTAACGACCAGTTTCGATAAATTGCAACCGCTGTAATGATTATTGAAATCAGTAAAAAGAATGCATATGAAATTAAAAAATCTGAAAACAGGTTGTACACTTTATTTTGATCTCCATTGGAATAACCAATAAGAACTAGGAATATAAGAAAAATCCAAAATATTGAGAGGTAATAACGGCTATTTAAATAGGGAACTTTAAATCCACGATCATTTTTTTCTCTTTTCCCCAAAGGGTTTAATACTAAGATTCCACCTGAGACAAGTATAAAAGCAAAAAGAGTTCCGATACTTGTTAGATCAGTAACTTCAGTCAGGTTCATAAATAGGGCCGGAACAGCTACAACAAAACCGGTAACAATAGTTGAAAATGCCGGCGTTTTATATTTCGAATGGATTTTACCAAATACTTTTGGAAGCAAACCATCGCGGCTCATACTCATCCAAATTCTCGGTTGTCCTAATTGGAAAACCAACAATACGCTAGCCATAGCAATTACAGCGCTAAAGGCAATTATTCCGGAAAGCCCGTGTAGATTAAGTTTGTCAAAAACAAATGCCAAAGGATCGGCGACGCCTAATTCAGTTGACTTAACCATCCCTGTAAGAACCAAGCTTATAGCCACATATAAAATTGTAGTTATAATCAAAGCCAAAAACATTGAAATTGGAATATCACGTCGTGGATTTTTGCACTCTTCTGCCGTTGTCGAGATGGCATCAAATCCGATATAGGCAAAGAATACTCCTGAAACGCCTTTGAGAACTCCCTTAACCCCTTCAGGAGCAAAAGGGTGCCAATTCTGTGGATTAATATAGAATGATCCTATTCCAATTACAAGCAATAGTATTCCAATTTTAAGCAAAACCATTATGTTATTGGAAATTTTAGACTCACGAATTCCCACATAGCAAATCCAAGTTATTAATGCTACAATTCCTAAAGCCGGAATATCTGCAATAATTCGAAAATCACCTATTAAAGGCGCTGTAAGATAAGTATTGTAGGAATTTTGTAACGTAAGGCTAAGGCTATTAAAATTATGGCCCAATTGCAAAGATAGATTAGCTTCATTAAACCCTCTAAAAGCAGATAAGTAATCAGTGGTTAGATAAGCTGGAATATGAACTCCAAGTCCATCTAATAGGTTAGTGAAATATCCAGACCATGAAATGGCAACTGCAATATTACCTATAGCATATTCCATTATAAGGTCCCAACCAATAATCCAGGCAATTAATTCACCGAAGCTCGCGTAAGCATAGGTATAGGCACTACCACTAATTGGAATTGACGAGGCAAACTCGGCATAACACATCGCAGAGAGTCCACATGCGATAGCGGTAAAAACGAAAAGTAATGATATCGCTGGACCTCCACTTGCTGCAGCATTACCAATTGTGCTAAAAATTCCGGCCCCAATAATTGCAGCAACACCAAGAGCAGTTAAATCAACAACATTCAGAGATCGGGTCATTTGGTTATTGCTAACCGAAATTTTCTCAGCCTCTTGAATAATATGGGCTATCGATTTTTTCCGAAATAAATTGGAGAATCTAAACAATAGTAAAAATTTAATAGAATTGAACTAGCCATAGTTAAAAAATCACATCAGAAAAGAGTTGATAATTTTAGCGAAATCATTCTGAGTTAATCTTTAAATTCAAAATCAGAAACGTCAATTTTTGTTCTCCTAATTCATGGTTATTTTTATTTCAAAATATTCTAATTCCATATTTAGAGTTTAGATAATCGGCTTAGGAGTAGATGATCAGCAAGAATAATTGCCGCCATTGCCTCTACAATTGGAACCGCTCGTGGCAAAACGCAAGGATCATGCCTCCCTTTAGGATTTATTGTAGTCTGCTGCTGCTCTTTATTAATTGTCTGCTGCTCTTTTAACAAGGTAGCAATAGGTTTAAAAGCTACTCTCCAATAGATATCCTGTCCATTAGATATCCCACCTTGAATACCTCCTGAATGATTGGTGATAGTTGTAACATGACCCTCCTTTTTTATAAAAACATCATTGTGTTCTGAACCAGAGAGTTCCGTACCGGCAAAGCCGGAACCATATTCAAACCCTTTAACAGCATTGATTCCAAGCATTGCATGACCTAGATCGGCATGTAATTTATTAAAAACCGGTTCGCCCCAACCAGAAGGAACACCAGTAATAACACCACTTACTACACCGCCAACGGTATCATGATCTCTGCCTGCCTGTTCGATTCGATGAATCATTTTCTTTGCCGTTTCAGGATCAGGACATCTAACGATATTGGATTCTGTAAGATTTAGATCAAGCTCCTGATAGGGTTTATCGATACGAATTTGTCCAACCTGTGAGACATACCCATTAATTTTAATTCCTGATTCTGACAATAAAATTTTTGCTATTGCACCTGCTACAACCCGAGCAATAGTTTCGCGTGCGGATGAACGGCCACCACCACGATGATCGCGCATGCCGTATTTTTGATCATAGGTATAATCGGCATGTGAAGGACGGTACACATCTTTTAGATCATTATAATCAGCTGAATGCTGATCTTGATTTTTAATCATAAAACCAATTGGTGTGCCCATGGTATAACCTTCGAATATACCCGAAAGAAACTCGACTTTATCTCCCTCCGCTCGTTGTGTGGTAATATGTGATTGTCCTGGTTTTCGACGATCTAATTCACGTTGAATAAACTCTAAATCGATCTTTAAACCTGCAGGACAGCCATCAATAACACCACCAATTGCTGCACCGTGTGATTCACCATAGGAGGTGAGTCTAAAAATCCTGCCGATAGTATTCATTTGTAATTAATTGTTTTAGCAATATATTAATATTTTTTAATCTAAGGATATAAGGCGAATTTTAAATCTTCAACTCTCCAAACATCACGATTGACTTCTCTTGTTTTAGCGTGTATGAAGAAACACCCGATTATTCTATTTTTTTGTTTAAAAATGAATAAACCCGAAGTTTTCACTTCGGGTTTATAAAAGTAAGTTATTTTATCAGATCTAGAAAATCCGATCGTCTTTTTAATTACATCCGCAACTTCCACCTTTTCCATCACTGCAGCTTCCAGTTTCGCAGCTCTCGAGATTGCTTTCGGTATCACCACATCCGCATCCGCTACCGCAACTACCTCCACTGTTTTTACTTTCGCCACTTCCGCAACCGCCACTTCCACATCCACAGCCTGAGCTAAACATTACACTTAGTTCTTCAGGAGTTGCATCACGGACTTCAAGAATTTCGCCAGTAAAATGAAGATTTTCACCGGCAAGGGGATGATTAAAATCCATCTTAACGGTATTCTCATCAACTGAAATAACAAGACCTTCCATCCTTTGTCCACTGGTCGACATCATTGGGACACTATTCCCCGGTGCAATCAGCTCTTCATCGATCTTTCCATCCACCATGAAAATATGTTTTGGAAGATCAACAATTGCTTCATCATTCACTTCACCGTAAGCATCAACCGCTGCAATTGATATCTCAAATGAATCGGTTGCCTTTTTACTTAATAAAGCTGTTTCAAAGGCAGGCAACATCATACCTGAACCATAAAGAAACACAAGTGGGCTATCTGCTCCTGCTTTCTCAAATACTTCACCATCTTTACCGTCTAACTTTAATTCATAAGTGACGGAAACCATTTTATCTTTAGAAATTGTCATAATCTGTTATTATTAATCTGAAATTATTAAGAATACAAAGAAAACACGTTATTCTGAAATAAACAATTCTAAGGAGGTAAAAGATCTTAAAAACATACGGATTTTTGCTATTTTTAATATTTAACCTAAATCTCACGAGATAATAGAGCTAAAACAATAAAAAATAAACTATTTAAGTATTGAAATATAAGCTTCATATTTTAGATTATCAAGGCATACATAAGCTGGTGTATTCATGCCCCAATCGCCATTATCAGATGATGAAAAACGAAAAGTCATCTTATTTATTTTCCCTAATGGTGTAAGATCAATGTTAGTCCAATTGTTTATTATATAATCTTTGGAGTTATCACTAAATCTAAAATCTGCAAGATAAAAATCGATAGAGTGCACCGAATCACCAGCTAAATTGTATCCAACAATAGTCATTTTAAACCAATCTAAATCGTTTCCGCTTTCACCACCAAATTTCTTCGCAAAACTTGGATCACCTAACTTCATTGTTAGCGCAGTATATGTAGAATTGCAAACACTTAAGCTTTTGACAGCATAGACAGAATCATTTAAAAATTTAGCAAAGGCATCGCGTCCGTAGGGGGGATAATAAAGCGCAAATTTATTTTTGCCGTTTCTAGCATCAAATACACTGTATTGATTGGTATAATCGGATTGAACTACATCATTTTTCGCTGAATAAACAAAGCCTTCCCATGATCCATAGGAAGTGTTATAATTATTCTCAAAAGTCATTTCACTGGATTGAAATTTACCCCTTTGATCAGAACCATTCCAAAATGACAAAGCATTGAATGATAAATCTTCCAGATTAACAGTCCGAATCTCCACTGAATCAATCTTTTCTTTTTTACATGCGCCAAGCAGAACAATAAATAAAAGAAATACACTGCCTGATTTTGTTTTAATTTTTCTCATCTTCTCAATTAAAATAATGTTTCAACACCAAAATATTTTGTCTGAAAAACCGCTTTTTGTTCATTCAAGAAAAAAATCTCACGGAGATGATTAGTCAAACTATTCTGATGGAATAAATCAATAAAATCGTTTCGATATAAAAACGATTTTCTAGTGGTGCCGCAAATAATTTTTCGAATAGAAAAATCACAATTTAATTTGCCGGCTTTTTTGAATAGAGAAAATGAATACAATGAATTGCAGTTCACTTTTGCCATTTTTCCCGTAGCAAAAAATAAGTAAGTGTATTTCGGCAGGTATTCTGGCTCACCTTACTTTTTGATTGCCTTCCCATTCAAAATAAACAGTGGCTTGTGGTTCAAAAAGCTTTGCATTTAAGGTATACAGCTGCGGGTACAGCTCCGGTATTTAACCGGATTCCCAATTAATTCCCAATTTCAGATTTAAAAATGAGAATACCGAAAGACAGTTCAAAGATAATATTTCTATCTAAAGAGTGTACTTTTTTACTATTTTTATTCCAGAATATATTATTCAATTTATGGACCAAACAGTTGCGGCTAATAGAATTGCAGATCTCACGGAAATGCTTGACAGGCATAATTATAACTACTATATATTAAATCATTCAGAGATAGATGATTTTACCTTTGATCAATTAATGGCTGAGTTGATCGCTATAGAAAAAGAATTTCCCGATCTTGTGCATCCTGCCTCACCAACACAACGTGTGGGTAGCGATCACAACCAGGAGTTCAAACAAGTAGCTCATAAGTATCAGATGCTATCCTTATCAAATACCTATTCTGAGGAGGAGGTTCTTGAATTTGATCAGAGAGTGAGAAAATTAACAGACGAAAATTTTGAATATGTATGTGAACTTAAATTTGATGGTACATCAATAAGCTTAACCTATGAAAAGGGGTTATTGGTTAGGGCTGTTACCAGAGGTGATGGAGAAAAGGGAGATGATGTGACAGCGAATGTAAAAACGATAAAAACAATTCCTTTAAAATTAAAGGGTGATTATCCCGATGAATTTGAGATTCGCGGAGAGATTCTACTCCCATTTAAAGTTTTTGAAATGTTGAATCAGGAGCGCGATGAGATCGGAGAACAACCCTTCGCAAATCCACGTAATGCCGCCTCAGGAACCTTGAAATTACAAAATTCATCTGTCGTTGCATCGCGAAGGCTTGATGCCTATTTATATCATGTTATTGGTACTGATTTACCCGATGATGGTCACTTTGAACTACTTCAACATGCTGCATCTTGGGGTTTTAAAATTTCTGAACATACCCGAAAATGCAAAAATACCCAGGATATATTTGATTTTTTGAATGAATGGAATATAAGCCGTAAAGACCTACCGGTAGCTACTGATGGTGTTGTAATTAAAATTAATTCGCAACGGATACAGGATGAGCTAGGATTTACAGCAAAATCACCTCGATGGGCCATTGCCTATAAATTTAAGGCAGAACAGGTGAGTACCCTTTTGTTATCTGTTAGTTATCAGGTTGGAAGGACAGGTGCGATAACTCCAGTGGCGAATCTTGAACCGGTGTTGCTCTCTGGAACTGTGGTTCGAAGGGCTACTCTTCACAATTCAGATGTGATTAAAAATCTAGACTTACATTTAGGCGATGTTGTATTTGTAGAAAAAGGGGGCGAGATTATTCCGAAAATTATTCGGGTCGATCTTACATTACGACATCCTCTTAGTGAACGCGTTAATTTTATTACCCATTGTCCAGAATGTAATTCCGAGTTAGTTCGCACAGAAGGTGAATCTGCTTTTTATTGTCCCAATGAAACTGGATGTCCACCACAATTAAAAGGAAAGATGGAGCATTTCATAAGTCGCAAATCAATGAATATTGATGGGCTTGGTTCAGAGACTATTGAACTCTTGTTTCAACACAATAAAGTTAAAGATGTTGCAGACCTCTACGATCTCGATGAAGAAGATTTAAGTAATCTGGAACGCATGGGTGAGCGCTCGGCAACGCGAATATTAGAAAGTCTTTTCGCGTCAAAAAATGTCCCTTTTGAACGTGTTTTATTTGCTATCGGTATTCGTTATGTTGGCGAAACAGTTGCCAAAAAACTTGCCCGGGAATTAAAATCGATGGAGCAAATTAAAAACGCTACGTACGAAAAGTTAACCAACGTTGAAGAAATCGGTGGTAAAATTGCCGAAAGCATTATTAACTGGTTTAAAAACGAAGACAACTGTAAATTAATTGATCGTTTAAAGAATCATGGTCTAAATTTTGAAGTTTCTACAGAACAAAAAGAGGGCCAAACAGATAAATTGAAAGGGCTATCTATAATTATATCAGGGACTTTTAGTAAATTTTCAAGGGAAGAAATAAAAAATTTCATTGAGTTAAATGGAGGAAAAAATGTTTCATCAATCTCGACAAAAACAAGCTATCTAGTTGCAGGAGAAAGCATTGGTCCATCAAAACTTGAGAAAGCACAACAACTTAAAATCCCAGTAATTTCGGAAGATGAGTTAATTCAACTTACAATCTAAAAGTTATTAATCTTTGCGTATTTTTGGAAAATAATTGTTCTAATTAACGATTTTGTAATTTTGCCTCGAAATGTTTAAAAAAATAATAAAATATTACGCAGACAAACGGTTGCTTGCCTACTTTGAAACGCAGCATCGAATTATCAGTATAAATACGTTACAGAATTCTAAATCCGTTGGTATTTTATGGAATCCGAACGATGAAAGAAGCACAGAATCTTATGAGCAACTGCGCAAAAAACTTCAATCTAAAGGGATAAAAATTAATGGCCTAGCACATGTAAATTCTCGTAGAGAGATCGAAATGTTGTTGACGATTACTACTAATTCTGGATTTTTACATAAGAGTAACGTAAATTGGTATGGTCGGCCAAGATCGAGTTCTGCAAATAATTTCATTCAAGAACCATTCGATATACTTATAGACTTAACAATTACAAAAAATAAAGCGTTGCAATATTTGCTAGTACATTCACATGCGAAGTTTAAAGTAGGTTGGCACGGTACTGAGCCTAATTTTTACGATTTAAATATCGATGTTACAGAGAAGCCCCAAGTGAAGTTTTTACTAGAACAAATACTTCATTATCTGGAGAATTTAAATGAAAAAGAGTAAATTATAAGATGAGTAAAAGTTTTCGTGGTGCTGGGGTTGCACTAATAACCCCTTTTAAAACCAATCTTGATATAGATTACGAAGGACTAGGAAAGATAGTAGATAATCAGCTAAATAATCAAATTGACTATCTTGTTATTCTTGGGACTACTGCTGAAACAGCGACATTAAGCAACGATGAGCAGCAGGAAATTATCGATTATGTGTGCAATCGTGTTAAAGGAAAAATCCCTATTGTAGTTGGTATTGGCAGTAATAATACTCAAACAGTAATTGAGACCATTGGGGCAATGGATCTATCAAAAGCTGATGCGATACTATCGGTAGTTCCCTATTATAGCAAGCCGACTCAAGAGGGTATATATCAGCACTATTTGGCTATCGCAAAGGCGAGCCCGCTCCCTATAATACTTTATAATGTTCCTGGAAGAACAGGTGTTAGCATGAGCGCAGAAACAACAATACGTCTTGCCAATGCGTCCGAAAAATTCATTGCCACAAAAGAAGCTTCTGGTAATATTGGTGAAATCACTAAAATTATTCGCGATAAACCAAAGGCTTTCGAAGTGATATCTGGCGATGACAGCTTATTGTTACCTTTAATTGCTATTGGAGGTGCAGGGGTTATATCGGTTGCCGCAAATGCAATTCCTAACGCAATAGCCAAACTCACCCATTTAGCACTCGCAGGTAACTATGAGGGAGCAGCTCAAATTCATTTGAAACTGCAAAAAATGTCTGAGGCACTCTTTGTTGATGGGAATCCTGCAGGAGTAAAAGCAGCATTACATTCAGCGAAGGTGATCAAAAATGTACTCCGTCTACCTCTAATTCCTGTTAATTCATCAACCTACACGATCTTAAAAGAAGAGATGATTACCCTCTCTAGTATTGATTGAGAATAACAAACTTTTTATTCTTTATTAACTGAACAAGTTAGAAAAAGCTCTATCTTAACCTAGGATTAAGGATAAATTTCGTGCTTTGAAGATAAAAGCGTATTGAATAATAATGACGCTATAGTCATTGGACCAACACCTCCAGGTACTGGTGTAATATAGGAACATTTAGAGGACACTTCATCAAACTTTACATCACCTAATAATTTCCATTTAGATTTAGTCTTATCTGATTTAACACGCGTAATACCCACGTCGATAACTACAGCCCCTTGCTTAACCATATCACCGGTTAAAAATTCTGCCATACCTAATGCGGCAACAATGATATCTGCTTGAGCACAAATTTGCTTAAGATCCTTTGTTCTGCTATGACATAACGTTACTGTACAATCAATACCTTTTTGAGAAAGTAAAATACTGATTGGTCTTCCAACGATATTACTTCGGCCAATAACTACGCAATTCTTCCCTGCAGTTTCAATATGATACCTTTTTATCAACTCCATAATACCGAATGGAGTTGCAGAAATAAAGGCAGGCATACCAGCAACCATCCGACCAACATTAACCGGATGAAAGCCATCGACATCTTTACGGGGATCAATTGCTTCAACAATCTTCTCTTCAGAAATATGCTTAGGAAGTGGCAATTGAACGATAAATCCGTCAAGATCATCATCCATATTAAGTGCTGAAATACAATTCAACAACTCTGCTTCAGTTATTGTATCCTCAAACCTTATTAAAGTTGATTTAAAACCTACAAACTCACACGCACGTACCTTAGCCGCAACATAAGTTTCACTTCCTCCATCATGACCAACTAAAACAGCAGCAAGATGAGGTATCTTTCCTTGATTATTTTTTATATGAATTACCTCCTCCGCTATTTCGGCTTGTAAAATATCAGAAGTTTTTTTTCCATCAAGAAGTACCATTGTATTGTTATTTATATCTTAAAAATCTATGCGCTGTATAAATCATTGCAATTAAAAAAAGGATTAAATATCCCAAAAATTAACGACCTCGACCTTTAGCTTGGGTAAGAGCATTACGCATATTGCCACCTTGAGAAACCATTTTCATCATCTTGCGTGTATCGGCAAATTGCTTTAACAACCTATTTACCTCTTGAATAGAAGTTCCAGAACCAATTGATATACGCTTGCGACGTGAACCATCAATTATACTTGCATCTGTCCGCTCCTTCTTAGTCATTGAATGTATTATAGCTTCAATATGTTTAAATGCATCATCTTCAATATCTATATCTTTCATTGCTTTCCCCATTCCTGGAATCATACTGGCAAGATCTTTTAAATTTCCCATCTTCTTGATCTGCTGTATTTGCTTCAAAAAGTCATCAAAATTAAATTGATCCTTAGCTAACCGCTTTTGAAGTTTCCGAGCTTCCTCCTCATCAAACTGTTCGTGAGCTCTCTCTACAAGTGATACAATATCACCCATGCCCAGAATACGGTCAGCCATTCGATTGGGATAAAAAGCATCAATGGCTTCCATCTTCTCTCCCGTACCTACAAACTTAATCGGTTTTGAAACAACAGAACGAATGGATAATGCAGCTCCGCCACGAGTATCACCATCCAGCTTGGTCAAAACGACACCATCAAAATTTAGACGATCGTTAAATTCTTTTGCTGTATTGACAGCATCCTGACCAGTCATGGCATCTACCACAAATAGAATCTCTCCAGGATTTACAGCCGATTTAATGGCTTCAATCTCCTTCATCATCTGTTCATCGATTGCCAATCGACCGGCAGTATCTATAATAACAACGTCATTGCCATGAAGCTTCGCAAATTTTATAGCCTCTTTTGCAATACGGACAGGATCTTTACTTCCCTCTTCGGTGAATACTGAAACCTCAATAGCTGCACCAACAATTTTTAATTGTTCAATAGCAGCAGGACGATAAACATCGCAGGCGACAAGCAATGGACTTTTTCCAAGTTTTGTTTTAAGTCGATTCGCCAGTTTTCCTGAAAAAGTTGTTTTTCCTGAACCCTGTAGCCCCGCCATTAATATAATTGCTGGACTCCCTTTTAAATTAACATCAATGGTCTGACCACCCATGAGTTCAATTAACTCATCATGGACTATCTTAACCATTACCTGCCCGGGATTTAAAGCTTTAAGAACATCCTGCCCAAGAGCCTTGTCTTTAACTTTGGCAGTAAAGTCCTTAGCAATTTTATAATTTACATCGGCATCGAGCAATGCCCTACGAACTTCCTTTAATGTTTCGGCAACATTAATCTCGGTTATTTTCCCTTGTCCTTTTAATAGCTTAAACGATTTTTCAAGCTTATCCGTAAGATTTTCAAACATTGGTCTTATATTTTAAGAGCACAAACTTACATGAAAAAAACTTTCGCTCCAAGACGAATCGTAATTCATATTAAATATCCTAAACCAATTATATTTGTGCATTAAGTTGACATTCAAATCAATGTATAGCAGACAACTAACAAATAGCTCTTAACATAATAATATCATCCTCTACCCTATTAACACCCATAGGAATCTGACTGTCTGTTATTTAAAATAATTCTAAAATAAACTTGATATTTGTTTATTCCAATTAATAATCACTATTTTTACATCGGATTATTTACCATTAATTTTAGTTACTGTAATTATGAACATTTTCGTAGGAAGTCTGCCATTTAGCTTAGAAGAGGCAGAATTAAAAGGATTTTTTGAAGAGTACGGCGAAGTATCTTCAGCAAGAATCATCACAGACAAGTTTTCCGGAAGGAGCAAAGGATTCGGTTTTATTGAAATGCCGAATGACGAAGAGGCCAAAAAGGCTATTGAAGAACTTAATGGGGCTGAAGTTGATGGTCGCACAATCGTTGTGAATGAATCAATTGAAAAACCCAAAGATGGTACAAGACGTCCAGGTGGCGGTGGCGGCGGTTTTAACCGTGGCGGCAGCGGCGGCGGCGGCGGTGGATTTAATCGCGGCGGTGGCGGCGGTGGCGGCTACAATCGTGGAGCTGGTGGTGCTGGCGGTGGTGACCGTGGTGGATTCAATCGTGGTGGCAGCAGTGCCGGCGGTGGTGACAGAGGCGGAAGCCGCAGGGAGAGTTATTAAGCCGGTTGAACGAAGTTTAGCTGCTTGAAAATTTTGCAGTTCACGTTTGAACTATTTTTGTGTCGTTTTCACTTAGATAATCCAAACATTAAAATATACGTTCTAAAACTTAATCAATAAGATAGGCATTGCAGATTTTCTGCAATGCTTTTTTTTTGAACTATACTTCTTATGATAAAATTGCTATCTTCTTATAATTTCAATATTCTTACTCATCCCGAATCTCAAAAGAGATCTCATTAAATTGCAGATGCTCCTGTTTAATTCCTCCAAAATATCCAACTAAAACTCAATTTCAAATTGGTAAAGCTTCAGTAATATATTCTTGTACAGACATAGTATAGACCAGAAGTATTTTAATGCTTTTTTTACAATACCTTGAGTTAAAGAATCTAAAAAAAAGCGAACAATAAAACAGAAAATCGGAAAGTAAGTTGATTTAACTTAGATTTAAATAGCCGACTATTTCATTTAACCTTTGGCGATTCGCATAACTCGGTTCACATTATCATCAACTTGTTCCTTCGTATCTATACCTAAAGTTAAGCAATGAATATTTGCACTTCTAACAGCATAATTAAGTGAACGTTCACGTTCATCCTCCTTAACAAGATCCCCGCAACCGAATATTTTCATTCCAATAACCCCTTTCCCATTTTTCCTGGCAATTTCAAGTACTTGCATCACTTTCTCCGGAGTTTCATCCATTCTTATACTATTTGGATTTATCCTTGCCAAGAGAACATCGACCCAGGGATTGGAGGCTGCTTCAACCATTGCCTCAAAGTTATGACATGAAACACCAACTGCTTTTATTAATCCTTGCTGTTTTGCTTTTGACATAGCATCCATATAATATCGATTCTCGATAGGCCATTGTCCATTCAACATACAATGCATGAGGAAAATATCGATATAATCCGTATTTAATTCCTGCCTAAAACGGTCAAAACATTTTTCAAATGGCTCAGGTTCGTACCACCCCTCTCGCGTATAAGTCATAATCTTTGATAGAACAGTAATATTTTCTCGAGGAAGGACTTTGAGTGCCTCACCTACATAAGTATGAGAACCATACATATCAGCAGCATCAAAAAAACGAATCCCCTTATCATAACAGTAACGCGATAAATCAACAAATTTCTTAATACCAGGGCGTGTTTGATCGGATTCACGCTTCCAACCTTTGGTGCCTGTTCCAATTGCTATTCGGGATACCTGTAAACCTGTTTTCCCCAAGGCAACAGAATCAATAATCTCATTATTAATTGAGTTACCTAAAGCAGGCTGTGGAAATATAGCAGGTATGGCAGAAGCAAATGCAAGACCTGTGGCACTTTTAACTAAAAATGCTCTTCTAGTAAATTTGGTCATCGGGTTATCTGTTTAATCGGTTGTTAGTCAGATCTTATTATAAAAAATTCAAAAGCGCTTTTAACAATAATTATTATCAAAATAGACTAAGAGGTTTTAAGAAATATCCTTAAATTAAATAAATATTAACTCTTTGCAATCCTCATCACTCGATCTACAGCATCATCAAGTTGAGCAATACTTTCCATTCCGAGTGTCATGGCATGGATACTTGTTTTTTTAAGGGCAAAAGTTATTGACTCTTCTCTCTCTTTTTCAAGAATCTTATCTCCATTTCCAAAAATTTTCATCCCAATAACACCTTTACCATTCGTTCTGGCACGGTCTAATAGTTCGTTGATTTGCGCCGGTGTTCCATCCATATGCGATTGGAAAGGATTGATACGTGCGAGAATTACATCAACCCATGGTTCATCAACTGCAACTTTTAACGCGTCATAGTTGTGACACGATATACCAACAGCCTTTATCAAACCTTGTTGTTTTGCTTTTGAAAAATAATCCATATACCGTTTCTTCTCCTCAGGCCAATTCCCGTTGGTCATACAATGAAGCAACATAATATCAAAATAATCACTTCCTGTCTCGGTCCGAAAACGGTCCAACGCCTTATCTACAGGCTCACTGTTTATTATGTCATTTGATGTCCACATCTTACCTAATAAGGTAACTTTTTCGCGAGGGACATTTTTTAATACCTCTTTAATAAATGGATACGATCCGTAACTGTCGGCTGTATCAAAAAATCGGATGCCCCGATCATACCCATGTTGTGCCAATTTAACAAAATTAGTCATTCCCAATCGCGTTTGATTCGATTGATGATTACCACCAATACTTCCAGTCCCAAGTGCGATTCGCGAAACGGTAAGTCCACTTTGACCAAGTTTAACCTGATCAACACCACCATTAGCAGGCAAAATAGCCTGGTTTAAGACTCCAGTAGCTGAAAGTGCAGCGTAACCAGTTAAACCTATGGCACCTGCATATAGAAATGCTCTACGGTTAATTTTTTCCATTTCTGAGAATTTAAATGACTCTAAAATTTATAGTGAAAATTACCAAATTAATTTGTATTAGTTACACTATTACTAAAAGTTACGAAAATTACATTTACCCCTTTATGCACGTGAAGGCATTATGTTGGAAGTAGCATCGCCCATGTATTTTTCAAATTTAGGATCTCTTTTCAAGAATTATTGTAATTCATATACTATTGAATAAAGCGGCAGTTATATGACCGGCACCCACGTCTGATACCGGTTTTTCCTATTCTTTATCGCATCAATCTAGTGCTGATATAGCGTTTCAAATACGAATTAAGCTATTTTAATATACTGATTCTTGACTTTACTATATTTTTTATGTTATGTCCATAAAACTAATAAAAATCCTTTAGTTAAATCTCTGAAAATTTATTTTTATTATTAACGTTAAAAAGCAATACCAGATATTACTCAGTGAGGTAGAAGTATAAGATTGATTGATCACGAATAGATTTATCTTTGCACGATGAAGCGAAAAGAAGAGATTACAACTAAAAGTATAGAAAACCTCAAATTTGAATCGTTGAATACGATTCAGGAAGCGATGATCAGCAGCGATCTTACAGCCGATAACATAGTGCTTCTGGCACCCACCGGATCCGGGAAAACGGTAGCATTCCTACTTCCTTTACTTCATCATATCGATGAGCAAGCAAAAGGTATTCAGGCACTTATTTTAGCTCCGTCACGTGAATTAGCTCTTCAAATCGAACAGGTTTTCCGCTCTATGGGTAGCGGATTTAAAGTTAATTGTTGCTACGGAGGACACCCCTTTAAAACAGAACGAAATAATTTCTCTGAACCACCTATTGTATTAATTGGTACTCCAGGAAGGATTGCAGCTCACATTCGCAGAGAAAGTTTTAATCCGGAAACTATTCATCTGCTTGTTCTTGATGAATTTGACAAATCGCTGGAAATGGGATTTAGCGATGACATGAGTTTTATAATTAACCGTCTCCCGAAAATAAAAAAAAGAATCTTAACATCAGCCACGCAGGCAATTGATATACCAGGTTATTCAGGGATAAAAAATCCGGTCACGCTGAACTTCCTCAAACAAGAGAACAAGCCCAACATTTTAATTAAAGCAGTTCGGGCAAAAGAAAAAGACAAGCTAGATACTCTTATTCGCCTAATTTGTAAACTGGGCAATGAGCCTACCCTTGTATTTTGTAATCATCGTGAGGCAGTAGATAGAATCGATGAACTACTTAGTGCCGACGGCATAGCACATGACACGTTTCATGGAGGTTTGGAACAAGACGAGCGAGAAAGAGCCCTTTTGAAATTCAGGAACGGAAGCCATCAGATTCTAGTCACCACTGATTTGGCATCCAGAGGACTTGATATACCCGAGATTAAAAATATTATTCATTACCAAGCCGCAAATTCAGAAGAGGTGTATATCCATAGAAACGGACGAACAGCACGGATGAATGCAGCTGGGACCGCCTGGCTTGTTTTAGCAGATAAAGAATCAATACCACAGTTTCTTTCAATAACTCCAACATTTGTTGAACTACCAGAAGTGGTTAAAAGACCTGAGGCACCAATCTGGGTTACCCTCTACATAGGGGCAGGGAAAAAAGATAAAATAAGCAAAACGGATATTGTTGGATTTCTGATCCAGAAAGGGAATCTTTCAAAAGATGAAATCGGATTGATAACCATTTTGGACAACGCCTCATTTGTGGCTATTAACCGCTCTAAAGCACGACAAACAGTTGCTGATGTGCGTGAAGAAAAAGTTAAAAATAAAAAGGTAAAAATTGCACTTTCAAATTAAACATTAGCGCCAAATCTGAAATAATTTGAAACACATTTAATACAATAAATAATTACAATAACGAATTAAATAAACCACCCTAAAATACTTTAAAACAATGAAATACAATCAACTAGGAAAAACAGGAGTATTGGTTTCAGAAATCTGCCTGGGTACAATGACATTTGGAGGAAAAGGGTTTTGGAAATCTATTGGAGAAGTCCCCCAGGATAAAGCAAATCAGATTATCAAGGATTCAATAGATGCAGGAATCAACTTTATAGATACCGCAAATGTCTATTCAGAGGGACTTTCCGAAAAAATGGTTGGAAAGGGAATTAAAGATCTTGGCTTACAAAGACAATCTCTACTAATTGCGACCAAAGTTAGAGGCCGCGTTGGTCCGCATGCGAACCAAGTGGGATTATCTAAGCTACATATTGCAGATTCTGTAAATGATAGTCTACAGCGGATGGGACTTGAACATATTGATCTTTTGTATATCCACGGTGTTGATAAAATAACCCCTATCGAGGAGACCATGCGCGGTCTGGAGGATATAGTGCGCTCTGGAAAAGTTCGTTATATCGGGGTGAGTAACCATGGCGCATGGATGATGATGAAAGCCAATGGATACGCAGACAAAATGGGGTATGATAAATTTGTTGCTACTCAAAACTATTACGCTATTGCAAGCCGGGATATTGAACGCGAAATAGTACCCATGTCAATAAGTGAAGGGATCTCAATAATCCCTTGGAGCCCATTAGCCGGAGGATTCCTATCTGGCAAATTTACAAGAGAAAATCCCATCGCAGGAGAAAGCCGAAGAGATTCATTCGACTTCCCTCCTATCAATAAAGAAAAGGCCTATGAGATTATTGATTTGATGAGCTCTATCGGAATAAGGCACAAAGTTTCTGTAGCTCAAATAGCTCTTGCCTGGGTGCTATGTCAGCCTGGAATCACCAGCGTAATTATCGGTGCTAAAAACTCAAAACAACTAAAAGACAATATCAGTGCAACAAAATTAATGCTAAACTCCGATGAGATTTTAGCATTAAATACCATTAGCGAACTTCCTAAAGAGTATCCACAATGGATGTTTGATTTTCAATCTCAAGGGCGTTTTCCGGAGTAAAATATTTGTCATAATTATTTGGATAAATGACCATATTTAAGCGGGTATTTTAGTAACTTGCAGTAGATACTAAATATTATCAGCCATGGATAATCTTCTACTGAAGTACATGAATGAACGCATCATGCATGCGACCAGAAAACTAGCTGAGCCTGGCCCTGTAATCACTATTTCGCGGGAATGCGGTTGTTCAGGAAGCCAATTAGCCGAAAAGCTGACCCAACGGATTAATGAGAAGATCAACAATCCGGAAATGAACTGGAGATGGATAAACAAAGAGATCCTTAAGTTAGCATCTGACGAATTAAATATACATCAGGATGATGTTAAAAAAATTGCCGATAGCGTAGATCCAAATTTCCTTGATGAGATAGCCCATTCATTTACGGATAAATACTACGTAACCAATATAAAGGCAAAAAAAATGATCGAGGAGGTTATACGAGGCATAGCTATAACAGGTCGAGCAATAATTGTTGGTCGTGGCAGCGAAGTTCTCTCCCACGGTATTCCACGCTCGTTGCATCTAAGACTCTTTGCACCATTAGAATGGAAGATTCAAATCATAATGGAACGGAGTAAAATATCGCATGAGGAAGCAAAAAAAATAGTTTTACAAATCGATAAACAACGCGGCAACTTTAGAGATGCGTATCTAGAAAGACATCAGCCACCCTTTTCATATGATGTAGAATTCAACTGTTCAAGACTAAATCAGGATGAGATCATCGACCTTACATTAACCTTGGCAGAACGACGATCCATTTTGATTTAAACTATTAAAACTTATTCTAGCATTTATAAATTATGTATTTATTAAGAATGTGTATTTATTATACTATAATTATCAATGAGTTAACACTATATCAAACCACATAAATAAATATCATACCTTTATCGGAATTTTAGAATCACAGCAAAGAGAGTCAGGACAGTTCTAAGTTTAGACCAAAAAAATTAAAATTAAGATGAATAATGGGGGCAGTGAATTACGAGATTATCTGAAGGACTATTCAAAATATTCAACTCTTCTATTTCAAATGATAGCAATGGCTTTATCAGGAATCCTGGCAGGCATTCAATTGGATAAATGGCTTCACCTAAAAGTTCCTGTTTTCACAATTACATTAACCATATTAATGACAATTGCAGCTATTGTCCATCTTTTACGCACGTTATTGAAAAAATAGAAATATGATCATAAAACAAAGTATGCAAAATAAAAGCTTTTCGAATCTGAAACCCAGCAAAAAACTAAGTGCTATGTCTACAGTTATTTACAAAAGATTCATTCTTAAGATGGGACTATTGACGCTTTTTATTTTAGTTGCCTGTGCATCATTATTCTCAACAATTTTAGCTAAATTCTACTTTGTTGCCTTTCCTTATCAGCTGCTGCTGATCGCAACTGTAACTACAATCGGCCATTTCTGGATTATTAAAGCCTCTGAGGAGAGCTCACAAAAATTCACAACGGCATTTATGGCTTCGGTTACAATGAAATTATTAATCTACATATTTTTTATGCTTATTTATCTGTGGTTTGATCATTCCCAGGTTTATTCTTTCTTATTGAATTTTTTCTCCCTGTATCTTATTTACACCATTTTTGAAGTATTTGAAGTACTAAATTTTATTAAAAAAAATCAGAAAACGGCTTTGAAAGACTAACAAATTATCCTATTTTTGTGGCACATTTTAAAGTAATGGTAAAAATTATTAGATTAATAATCCTGTTTAGTTTTGTTTGGGGAGTTTCCCCAATATGTGTTGTTGCAAATGAAGAACATGCAACAGCAGATACATTAGCACCTAAGAAATTTAATACCGGGGATCTTATTTTCGATCACATTAAAGATAGCTACGAATGGCATATTACGACAATTGGGCATTCACATATCTCTATTCCGCTTCCGGTAATCCTCTACAGTAAATCGAACGGATTTCATTGCTTTATGTCAAGCAAATTCCATCATGGAAAAGAATCATATCTTAGATTCCATGTAGCTTCCGAAGGTGAGTTTCAACGAAAGATTGTTGAGACAATGGAAGATGGAACAGAGGTACGACCATGGGATTTCTCAATTACTAAAAATGTTACTTCTCTGTTTATCAGTATTATTTTACTTCTTTTTATCTTCTTAGCTGTAGCAAAAAGATACACAGAGAATTTTGCAAGAGCACCTAAAGGAATACAGAGCTGGATTGAACCAATTGTAGTTTTCATCTGTGACGACATCGCCAAACCATCTATAGGGAAAGAAAAATATCAAAAATATTTACCTTATCTCCTAACAAGTTTCTTTTTTATCTTTATTAATAATCTAATGGGGCTTTTCCCATTTTTTCCAGGTGGAGCTAATCTTACGGGCGACATTTCAGTAACCCTTGTATTGGCTCTATTTACTTTTGCCTTAACAAGCTTTAGTGGATCACGTGACTATTGGGTTCATTTGATTAATGCACCAGGAATCCCATTATGGCTTAAGTTCCCTTTTCCTTTAATGCCTATTGTGGAAATTATGGGCGTATTTATTAAACCTTTTGTTCTTACAATTCGTTTGTTCGCAAATATGACCGCGGGACATATTGTTGCCTTGGGATTTTACAGTTTGATTTTTATTTTTGCAGAGAAAAGTATATTCGCAGGTTACGGCATATCGGTATTATCGATAGCTTTCACAGTCTTTATGGGACTCCTTGAACTGCTGGTAGCATTTATTCAGGCCTATGTATTTACTTTATTATCTGCACTCTATATTGGACTTGCACTTGAAAGGCATCCGAGTCATGATTAAAGAATAGCAAAATTTAAACCAATTTATAAAACAATTTAATTATTTAAACATTATTTGATATGATGACATTAGCTGTAATTTTACAAGTAGCTTCAAATGTGGCAATTGCAAAAATGGGTGCAGGAATCGGTGCAGGACTTGCTGCAATTGGCGCTGGAATTGGTATTGGTCGTATTGGAGGTTCTGCTGTAGAGGCAATTGCACGTCAACCCGAAGCAGTTGTTGATATTCGTTCAACTATGATTGTAGCTGCGGCTTTAATTGAAGGTGTAGTATTCTTTGCAATTGTTATCTGCTTCCTAATTATATTCGTATAGTTTCGCTATTGATTGGTTAGAAGTTTAATCAGTCAACTAAAATCCTGATTCGTTGACCAACAAAAAAAAATCATTATGGGATTAGTAATGCCGGAATTTGGACTGTTCTTTTGGATGCTCCTGTCCTTTTCACTCTTATTGTATGTCCTTAAGCGGTTTGCTTGGGGACCAATATTAAATGCCCTTTCAGAACGAGAGAAATCTATTGAGGATGCTTTGCAGTCTGCCGAGAACGCAAAAGAAGAGATGTTAAAATTACAGTCAGGGAACGAACGAATTCTTAAAGAAGCAATTCTCGAACGCGAAAATATCGTTAAAGAGGCCCGCGAATTAAAAGCCTCTATTATTCAAGAGGCCCGTCATGAAGCTTCAGTTGAAGCCAATAAAGTGATGGAGCATGCCAAGATGGCTGTTGAAAGAGAACGGTTAGCAGCAATCAGTGAGATCAAAATCCTGATTGCAAATTTCTCTGTTGATATAGCTGGAATAATATTAAAAGAAAAACTAACCGAAGATAGTCGTCAAAAAGAACTGATCCAAAATTACATTGATCAGATCAATCTTAATTAAAAGAGTTTAAATGGACGAGGGTAAAATCGCTGGTCGATACGCGAAAGCGCTATTAAGCTTAGCAAAGGAAAAAAAACTGACTGAATCAGTTCATAAAGATATGGAGTTGATTAACCATTTTTTGGAAATCTACCCACGTTTTAATTACATTCTTGTTAGCCCTGTTATTAGTACCCACGAAAAGGAAACGTTTTTCAAAGAGGTGTTCGCTAACCGTTTTAATCCAATAAGTAATTCTTTTCTAAAGCTTTTACTTACAAACAAACGCGAAGCTTATCTTAAAAGTATTACCCGGATCTTTCTCGAATCTTATCGCAAAGAGACAGGATATAAAAAAGCAACCCTTATCAGTGCTATAGAGATCGATTCATCAACTGTTGATCAGTTTAAGGCGTTCATTCGGAAGAATTTTAATTCAGAGGTGGATTTAACATGCACAATAAACACAACGCTTATAGGTGGATTTGTACTGCAAGTTGAAGATCATCAATTAGATGCCAGCGTGGTAACTAAATTAAAAAAGATTAAAAGAGCACTTCTTGAGAGTCCAAAATAAATATTTTTTGAACAATATAATTAAATGTAGATATTATGGCTGGAATAAAACCCGCTGAAGTTTCCGAAATCCTGAAAAAGCAATTGGATGGTTTCAAAAGCGAAGCTGAATATGCCGAAATTGGAACTGTATTGCAAGTAGGTGATGGTATTGCCCGCGTGTATGGACTATCTAATATTCAGTCAAATGAAATGGTTGAATTCAGCTCCGGAGTAATGGGTATCGTATTAAATCTCGAGGAAGATAATGTAGGTTGTGTATTATTAGGATCTTCAGAACAGATCAAAGAAGGTGATACCGTTAAAAGAACCAATAAGATTGCATCTATTAACGTCGGTGAGGGGTTGCTAGGAAGGGTTATCAATACCCTTGGAAAACCACTTGACGGACGTGGACCAATAATTGGAGAACTCTTTGAACTCCCTCTCGAACGAAAAGCACCTGGTGTTATCTATCGTCAACCGGTAAAAGAACCGTTACAAACCGGCATTAAGGCAATCGATGCGATGATTCCAATTGGACGTGGCCAGCGTGAACTAATTATTGGTGACCGCCAAACAGGAAAAACAGCAATTGCAATTGACACCATAATAAATCAAAAAGAGTTTTTCGATAAAGGAGAACCCGTTTATTGTATCTATGTTGCCATTGGTCAAAAAGGATCTACTGTAGCAAATATTGCAAAAACACTTGAAGAGCATGGGGCAATGCCGTATACCGTAATTGTGATGTCTACGTCTTCTGATCCAGCAGCTTTGCAGTTCTATGCACCTTTTGCAGGGGCAGCAATCGGAGAATTCTTCAGAGATACCGGTCGTTCTGCCTTAATTGTATATGATGATTTATCAAAACAAGCAGTAGCTTATCGTGAAGTATCTTTACTATTACGCCGTCCACCAGGACGTGAAGCCTATCCGGGTGATGTATTTTACCTGCATTCACGTTTACTTGAACGGGCAGCCAAAATAAATGACAGCATAACAGTCGCCAAAAACATGAATGATGTGCCTGATTCAATCAGACATCTTCTTAAAGGTGGCGGCTCATTAACCGCACTCCCAATAATTGAAACTCAGGATGGTGATGTCTCTGCCTACATTCCAACAAATGTAATTTCAATTACAGATGGTCAGATATTCCTTGAATCAAATCTATTTAATTCGGGGATTAGACCAGCTATCAATGTCGGTATTTCAGTATCTCGTGTGGGTGGAAACGCTCAGATAAAGGCAATGAAAAAAGTAGCAGGTACTTTAAAAATTGCGCAAGCTGAATTCCGGGAACTTGAGGCATTTTCAAAGTTCAGTTCAGATCTTGATCCGGCGACCAAAGCAGTACTCGAAAAGGGATCCCGCAATCTTGAGATATTAAAACAAAAACAATTCTCTCCAGTAAGGGTTGAAAATCAGATTGCCATCCTTTATTGCGGAACACAAGGCTTATTATCTTCGGTGCCTAAACACCTAGTTCAGGATTTTGAAATTGAATATATGGAAATTCTGGAGGCGCAACATAAAGATACACTCGAATCACTAGCAAAAGGAAATATTTCAGCTGCTGAAACAGATGTACTAGAAAAAGTTGCTCATGAAGTTTCAGCAAAATATTTAGTTTAGAATTCGGTATAATAAAAAAAGAGACTACTAATTTGACCTAATGGCGAATTTAAAAGATATAAGGACAAGAATAGCTTCAGTGAAGTCGACCCAACAGGTTACGAGTGCCATGAAAATGGTCTCAGCTGCTAAATTGAGGAAAGCACAAGATGCTATTCTTAAATTGCGCCCTTATGCTGAAAAGCTGAATGAAATACTCTCTAATGTCTGTAATAATTTAAGTTCTGATGTTGTCAATAAATATGCAGACCGTAAAATAAAAGACAAAATATTAATTGTCGCAATAACTTCAAATAGAGGATTATGTGGTGGATTTAATTCGAATGTAGTTAAACGAACGGCTGAGTTATTAACCACCTCATTTATTGAACAAGCCAAAAAAAATAAGGTCGATGTTATTGCCATCGGGAAAAAAGCTGTTGACGGTTTAAAATCAAAAGGGATTAAAATTACAAAAGAGCACCTCGATTTTTATGATCAAATGAACTATGAACATGTTAGCAATATTGCTCAGTCGATTATGGATCACTATGTAAATGGAGATTATGACCATGTGGAGCTCGTTTACAATCAATTTAAAAATGCAGCAGTTCAAAATCTAACCAACGAGCAATTTTTACCCGTCGCTTTAGTAAGTAGTAACGAAGGATTACCAAAGAAAAAAGGATATCGATTAGCCTATATTTTTGAGCCTACGATGCAAGAAATTGTCTCTGATGTTATTCCACAATCGCTGAAAATACAATTTTTTAAAGCCGTACTTGATTCTGTAGCCGCTGAGCATGGTGCTCGAATGACCGCCATGCATAAGGCAACTGATAACGCTTTTGATTTAATTAAAGATTTGAAACTTAATTATAATAAGGCCCGTCAAGCTTCCATTACCAATGAAATTCTGGAAATTGTTAGTGGTGCCAATGCAATGAAAAATTAACCTTTAAGGGAAATAGCCCTAAAGGAAATTAGAGAAATTACAAAATTCTATAAAATAAAGAAATATGTCGCAATCCAAAGGCAAAATCGTTCAGGTCATAGGTCCTGTTGTGGATGTCAGCTTCGAGCAAGATGGGAACGAATTACCCAAAATTTATGACGCTCTCGAAATAACACGCGAGAATGGTCAGGTATTAATTCTGGAATGCCAACAACATATCGGAGAACAGACAATACGAACTGTTGCGATGGATTCAACAGATGGTCTATCTCGTGGCATGGATGTTGTCTCTACCGGAAAAGCAATTTCAATGCCTGTGGGTATCGAAATAAAGGGGCGATTGCTTAATGTAATTGGTGAAGCGATAGATGGAATTGGATCAATATCTAAAGAGAGAAGTTATGAGATCCATAATGACCCTCCTCGCTTTGAAGACCTTTCCACCGAAAAAGAGGTACTCTTTACCGGGATAAAAGTAATTGACTTGCTAGAGCCCTATTCCAAAGGGGGTAAAATTGGACTATTTGGGGGTGCCGGTGTAGGAAAGACCGTTATCATAATGGAGTTGATTAACAATATCGCTAAAAAATACGACGGTCAATCAGTTTTCGCAGGTGTTGGAGAAAGAACTCGTGAAGGGAATGATCTCTTGCGTGAGATGATTGAGTCGGATGTTATTAAATACGGTGAAGCGTTTAAAAAAGATATGCTAAATGGGGGATGGGACCTTTCTCTTGTCGACAAAACAGAGCTTGCCAAATCAAAGGCTACCCTGGTATTTGGTCAGATGAACGAACCACCTGGAGCACGTGCACGTGTAGCACTCTCAGGATTAGCAGTAGCCGAATATTTCCGCGATGGGGATAAAAAAGGGAAGGGAAATGATATCCTATTCTTTGTCGATAATATTTTCAGGTTCACGCAAGCCGGTTCAGAAGTATCTGCACTGCTGGGACGTATGCCATCTGCAGTAGGTTATCAACCAACTTTAGCTACTGAAATGGGGCTGCTTCAGGAACGAATCACAAGCACTAAATACGGATCAATAACCTCTGTTCAAGCAGTATATGTACCTGCAGATGACTTAACAGACCCTGCTCCAGCAACCACTTTTGCCCATCTAGATGCCACAACTGTACTCAATCGTAAAATCTCAGAAATGGGGATTTATCCTGCCGTTGATCCACTCGATTCTACCTCCAGAATTCTAACTGTCGATGTAGTAGGAAAAGAACATTACGATACCGCACAACGTGTTAAAGAACTTCTTCAACGCTACCGCGAACTTCAGGATATTATTGCAATTCTTGGAATGGATGAGCTATCTGAAGCCGATAAATTAATTGTACACAGGGCACGTCGCGTTCAAAGATTTCTTTCTCAGCCTTTCCATGTAGCAGAGCAATTTACCGGAATGAAAGGTGTTTGGGTTTCTATCGAAGATACCATTAAGGGATTTAATGCAATTATCAATGGTGAAGTAGATCAGTATCCTGAAACAGCCTTTAATATGGTTGGAACACTTGAAGAAGCAATCGAAAAGGGTGAACGATTACTCGCTGATGTTTGGAAAAAATATAATTAGCTAATCGACTTATGATGTACCTTGAAATTATTACTCCCGAAAAATTACTCTTTGCTGGAGATATTGCAATTATTCAGTTGCCGGGAGTCTCGGGATCGTTTGAAATAATGAAAAATCACGTCCCAATTATTTCGACTTTAACACAAGGGAAGATTAAGGTTAAGGCAGCCAACAGTGTGGTTTCCTATTTTGAGGTTATGGGTGGTCTTGTGGAAGTTTCAAATAATGAAGTTCGAGTTCTTGTTAAATAATTTTAAAAAATACATAAAACGAAAATGGGATAGTTTAAACTATCCCATTTTTGTTTTATATCATCAACGTAAATATTAACCATTATACTGTAGCTCACTAAGATTTTTATAAATTCCTTCCTTTAATTGCATAAGCTGCTCATGAGTCCCTTTTTCTGCAATTCGCCCCTTATCCATAACAAGAATCTGATCAGCATTTCGTATCGTAGATAGTCGATGGGCAATAACAATTGAAGTACGTCCGCTCATCAATTTCTCAAGAGCATCCTGAACTAACCTTTCAGATTCAGAATCTAACGAGGATGTTGCTTCGTCGAGAATTAAAATCTTCGGGTTCTTTAATACCGCCCTCGCAATCGCAATACGCTGACGTTGACCACCCGAAAGCTGAGTACCCCTCTCACCAACAATGGTATCTAAACGACCCGGGAACCGCTCGATAAACTCCATTGCATTAGCTTTTAAAGCCGCATCATAAATCTCCTCTTCAGACGCATTAGGCTTACCATAAGCTATGTTTTCACGTATTGACCCGCCAAAAAGAAAAATATCCTGAGGTACTAAGGCAATCTGGTTACGAATAGCCGAGACAGAAAAATGGTTACTCTCCCTACCATCAAAAAGAATAGTACCTTTCGTAGGATTATGAAGACTTAACAATAATGAGGCAATCGTTGATTTTCCAGCTCCACTAGGTCCCACAAGGGCAATTAGTTGATTCGAGGATATGTTAATATCGATATCCCGTAATACCATCTCATCAGCACGCATTGGATAGGCGAATGACAATCCACTAAATGTAATTTGCCCATGTAATTCCTGATCAGGATCCAATTTAATTATTTCAATTAGCTTCTCCTCCTCCTCATTAAACAAAGAGAAAAGCTCCTCTGTTGCTCCGATAAATTTTTGAATACTTGTAAAAACGCTGGCTAACCCTCCAATCGTACCACCAACAAAAGCGGAATAGATCACAAATGAGAAAAGATCACCCGGGACAAGCTCACCTTTCGCTAGCATCGCAGATCCTTTCCATATCACAGCTGCTAATGCGCCAAATAAACCAAGTATAATAAAAGATGCAAAAGCACCTCTATACTTGCCGCTTCGCATCCCCATCTCTGCAATAACCTGAGTACGTGTACGATATCTTGCCATCTCAAAGAATTCATTGGTGTAAGCTTTTACACTTTGAATTCCTTGCAATGTCTCTTCAACAACAGTATTTGATTTTGCTACTTCACCTTGCACCTCCTTAGAAATCTTACGGATATAACGACCAAACATACGTGCAAAGACCATTGTGGGAGGGAGAATCACTAACATAAATAGCGTTAACTTAATAGAGGTAATGGCTAAAAATGTTATCCCGCCAATAATGATAATAATTTGCCTTATCAACTCAGCTAAGGTAGTTGTCATAGTCTCTTGAAGCAACGTAATATCAGCAGAGATTCGGCTGTTCAGTTCCCCAACCCGATGCTGTTCAAAAAACTTAAGTGGTAATCGAATTAAATGGTTATAGGTGTCTCGACGCAGATAAGCCAAAGCTTTTTCAGTGACGTTATTAAATAGCACAACCCGAAAATATGAAAATACAGCATTTAGAACAAGGACTAATCCAAGTAAGAGTGCCACATTATTCATTTTATCAGGGGTAACTGAAGTTGCTGAATTAACCATTTCACCCAATAATTTAGGGAAGGCTAAATTCCCAAGACTGGAACCAAAAAGAAACAGGATACCTATAAAATACTCTTTTTGAAACGGTTTAATATAATGGTAAAGCTTAAAGGCGTTTACCAGACCTGCTTTGGTTATTTTCTTTTTTTCAACTTCTACCATTGTAATTTATTCATTATTTATTGGAATTAAAACATATTTTCCAACGCTAAGTTGACATGAAATAGTATTTGGAAATATAAAATAGCCTTTAAAAAATCAAATCTCAGATAGATAAACCTGAGATTTTTATAGCGGGAACAAAAAAGCAATAATTCATGCACCAAATATAAATATTAAAACCCAATACTAACTTGAAAGAAATGCTATTTACGTAATAAATGCCTGATTTTGCCAATTCAATTATATTCCCATTTAGAATTAATCTAAACAACTATAAATCAGTATTTTTATTAGATAAAAATACCTTTTATGTAGGAGTAAATTTTAATTTTGAAATCAATGGAAAGGTTATTCCGACTTATATGGAATTTTAACCCAATACAACTCACCATTTATTTTAAATAGAAACAACTTAATCAAACTAAAAATGACAACAAACTACTTTAAAAACTACCCAAATCCTGAAGGATTTTTTGAAGCGTATGGCGGAAGTTTTATCCCACCAAATCTCCAGAAAGAGATGGAAACTATAACTGATGCCTATTATTCAATCAGTAAATCGCACCATTTTATATCTGAATTACGCAGTATTCGCAAACATTACCAAGGTAGACCAACACCAGTTTATTTCTGTAATCGATTATCGGCAAAATACGGAGGAAGAATTTATTTAAAACGTGAGGATCTTAATCATACCGGTGCCCATAAGCTAAACCATTGTATGGGAGAAGCTTTATTAGCAAAATACCTGGGTAAGAAAAAACTAATTGCGGAGACAGGAGCAGGTCAGCATGGGGTTGCCTTGGCTACAGCCGCCGCTTACTTTGGGCTAGAATGTGAAATCCACATGGGTGAAGTGGATATGCATAAAGAGCATCCAAATGTAGTAAGAATGCAAATCCTTGGGGCCAAAGTCGTTCCGGTTTCTCACGGATTAAAAACGTTAAAAGAGGCTGTTGACTCCGCTTTCGGAGCATATATGCAGGATTCTGACAATAGCATTTACTGTATTGGATCTGTTGTCGGTCCACATCCATTTCCAATGATGGTACGCGATTTTCAACGTATTGTCGGAATAGAAGCAAAAGAGCAATTTTTTGATATGACCGGTGAACTACCTGATAATGTAGTTGCATGCGTTGGAGGGGGGAGTAATGCAATGGGATTATTCTCAGCATTTTTGGAAGATCAGGAATGCAAACTTTTTGGTGTCGAACCAGCTGGAAGATCGTTTGATCTGGGAGAACATGCAGCAACCATGACACTTGGAAAACCGGGTATGATTCATGGTTTTAAATGCTATTTACTTCAGGATGAAAATGGTGAGCCGGCCCCAGTATATTCGGTTGCCAGTGGATTAGACTATCCAGGAGTAGGCCCAGAACATAGCATGTTAAAAGACTGGAAAAGAGTGTCATATGAAAGTGCCACCGATGAAGAAACCATAGATGCCTTTTATGAACTGAGCCGCCTTGAAGGAATTATTCCAGCATTGGAAAGCGCTCATGCGGTAGCTTATGCACTTAAATTGGCAAAGAAGAATCCAAGAGAATCAATTTTAATCAATTTAAGTGGTCGTGGAGATAAAGACATTGATTTTGTGATGGAACAATATGGCCTCCCAAAATAGAGTTTTATCATTTTCAGCTTAAGCTAATAAATTAGTAAAATCTGGTCTTTCATTAACTCGAAGAATATGAAATAACCCCGAAACCGGTCTGATCCAATTTCGGGGTTATTTAATTTAGAAAAGTTTAAACAGCTGGTATTTCTATAACTCAATAACGCATACATGAAGAAATGTGGCTATAACTTTAGAAATAAAAGTTGGAGCCACATTTATACTGAGATCAATTATTTTGAATTATCCTGGTTTACTGACTAAAAAAGGAATCAAATAAGATTATGCAGTTCAATAGGTTCTAGGATTACGAATCAAACGTCTGCGTTCAGGGGTAACTTCCTGCTTGGGTCGCGAAAAAGTTGACCGTTGTGGCCTTTGTTGTTGCTTAGGAGCCTTCACTGGATTGTGATCAATAAGAGGATATGGATGATTATCAATAACCGGAATCCGTTTGCGAATTAATTTTTCAATATCCTTTAAATAAGCTTTTTCTTCTGCATCACAAAATGAGAATGCAGTTCCTTTAGCCCCTGCCCTACCAGTCCGGCCAATACGATGAACATAAGTCTCTGAGATATTCGGAAGTTCATAATTGATCACAAATTCCATCTCATCCACATCAATTCCACGAGCGGCAATATCGGTTGCAACTAAAACACGCGTAGTTTGATCTTTGAAATTATTCAATGCCCGTTGACGTGCATTTTGAGCTTTATTCCCGTGAATAGCCTCAGCCTTAATATTGTGGCGCAATAAATCTTTCACGACTTTATCGGCTCCATGTTTGGTTCGAGTAAATACCAGAGCTGATTTTATATTCTGATCACTTAAAATATCCATCAGTAACGCACTTTTATTTCCTTTATCAACAAAATAGATAAACTGTTCTATGATATCGACCGTTGGTTGACCTGGAGTAATGGTAACCTTCTTCGGATTCTTTAAAATAGTATCGGCTAATTTAATGATCTCTGGGGGCATTGTTGCTGAGAAGAAAAGAGATTGACGCTTATGTGGAAGTGCTCCAAGAACCTTCTTAACATCGTGAATAAACCCCATATCTAGCATACAATCAGCTTCATCAAGGACGAAAATTTCAATATCCTTAAGCGAAATAAAACCCTGATTCATAAGATCCAGAAGCCTACCTGGAGTAGCAACCAAGATATCTACACCGCGCTGTAAAACCTGCGTCTGAGAATATTGATTAACACCGCCAAAAATAACGGTATAAGAGAGTTTAGTATATCTTCCATAACTCTTAAAACTCTCCCCTATCTGAATCGCAAGTTCACGTGTTGGGGTTAATATAAGGCTTCGAATTTTTCTACGTCTATCAAAACCCTGACTGTTAGACAATAATTGTAGAATAGGAATTGCAAAGGCAGCGGTCTTACCTGTTCCTGTTTGGGCACACCCCAGTAAATCGGTGCCATCTAATACAATCGGAATTGCTTGGGCTTGAATTGGGGTAGGTTTGGAATAACCTTCTTCCTGAAGTGATTGAAGAATAGGTTCAATAATTTCTAATGACTTAAATGGCATGAATGATTTTTAGATGCTGATCATTTTTGTGCACAAAAAAGTCCAGCTGTAATTAATAGTTTGCAAAGATACAATTAATTAGCAGTTTACAGGAATGGTATATTTATCCAGACCTGAGTTAGTCTAATCTTAATATCATCCACCTGTTTGTAGTGTATAAACCATCTCAAAAGTTGGATTAAGAATATGTTAGAAAATCTTATATTATTTTATTTAAAAGTTTATTTCACCATGTGCGAATATTATATTAATAACTTATAGATATACTCTTCGCATATCTATATATTTATATTACAGCACTATAAAATAATATGGAAAATGTGATAATAGAAGGAATAAAATGTGAATTTATAAGCTGTAAATTCGAAATTACATTAAAAAAATAGGTGAGCTACCTCGATTTCCGAATGAAATTATTTATGTATAGATATTAGGGATAAATTTTTCCTGAATAGAACTGGCAAAAATCTGAGCAATCTCTTTACGCTCAAAACCAAGCTTAGTACCAAAATCAAAAATGAAATTTAATTCACTATCCGAAATAGAACTATCCGCAATAATAATATTGATCATATATTCAAGCATCATATTCTTTTCACCTGGGTTAATTTCCAATAGTTCTTTAACTGAATTTTCAAAAAAATGATCAATCTGTTCTGCATCAATCATCTCTTTTAAGGTTAATTTTGGAAAAACCGTAAAAGCTGAAAGTTCATCAATTATAGCGTTGTATTCATTGGGTTCTATCGCTTTATCAATACCTGCCACGATGAGGCCAGCTGAAGCAATAAAACAGGTTCTGTGATAATTTACTGGTGAGTTACTAATAACCATAAGACTTTGAATCAACCCTGATATCGATTCATTTAATACCTGATCCAAAACTATTTCTTCCCCTACGATCAGATTTCGGTATAAATGAGATTCTTCAAATAATTCTATCGCTTTAATTCGTATCGGATTTATCGGGTGTGACAATAAATTTCCGGAACCTGTCTCCTTAAAATAGTTCAGTATCTCATCGTTCTCTAAACTAAATGCCCGAGGATCAAAGTTAATTCGTTCAACACTGAGACCTGAAGCCATTTTAAAGAAGCAGGCAAGGACTTTATCTAATTTTCCACAAGCGATAAATCCAAATCGATCGGCAGTTAGTTCCGATAATTTATCCCAGACTGCAATTTTATGCTGCATTAAAAGGGGTGTTTGATCTTGATCAACAAAAACAAAATCCAATAATTGTGCTATTGTGGCATTATTACTGATCAAATGACCAATCTCATGGCCAATAATAAATTTCAACTCATCATCATCGACTTTATCGATTAGACCTGAGTTAATATTAATGATGTGGCTCTCGTCCTGTTCGAGTCTTGATACTGCAAACGCATTTAATTCAGGATTATTGGTAATATAAAATTCGGTCGACTCTTTAAAATCAAGTTTATTCATCACAGCTAAAAAACTCTCATAAAGACGAGGAGCCAGTTTTTCATTCACCTTAAAGCTATGTCCCTGAAGAATATTCTTAAAGTAGTTCTCAGTTTTTTCAACTTTAGCCTCTTTAAGAATCGTCTCAAGAACTTTTCCCTGAATTTGAGCATATAATTCCTGTCCTATTTGAATTTCGAGTGGAATACGTATTGATTCGTGGTTCATCAGATATGGAGAATAAATGAATAAAATCAATGTTTATTTAAAGATACCTCAAAACAGATCGATTAACTAAATTAGTTTGATATTTAATCTCTTCCATTAAATATTTTCGTAAAAAAAAACCAGTTCAACTTACAGACAGAACAAAATCTAAAATATTACTAATTAATAGTTTAAATACTATTAGATTATTTGTTTTATCCAAGACCTTGATGAAATTTGCCTAATAGGTTATCTTAAATTTAGGGAATTCAAATGGTCTGATTCGTTGTGACTAATCGCGATAATCCTAATTAGTTGGTTAATAGGATTTTTCGAATACTGTTTTCAGGTTCCGACGAATCGAATTACTTAAGCTAAAACGGGAACTTCAATATCTAATGCTTGGGATTTTGTGGCACATCGAACCACTTCGTAGTTAGTTCCTCTTGCTTGTAATTAGAAATATAATTCATTGCATCAGAACTATTTGCAGCAATATAATAAAGAGATTTATAGGCCGGTTTAGAAAAGGACTCTGCATAGCACCGTTCAAATTGGTCTAGCAGGGAATTATAAAAACCATTAGTATTAATAAAGACAATCGGTTTTTGATGATAATGGAGCTGCTTAAGTGTAATTACCTCAAGAATCTCTTCAAGGGTACCGAATCCTCCAGGAAGAGCAATAAACGCATCTGACCGTTTACGCATAAGATATTTTCGGTCGCGCATATTTGGGGTAATAATCTGTTCATTATCGGTATTTGAGGAGAGATTTTTATGGTGAATTAATTCTGGTATTATCCCTATTGATTGTGCACCGGATTCTTTGGCTGATTGAGCAACAGCCTGCATTAGACCCACATTTGCACCACCATAAACTAGGGTATGACTCCCATCTCCAATCTGTTTTCCAAGTTCACGTGCCTGGTCAAAATAAATTTCAGCAAGGGCATTACTGGAGGAACAAAAAACACAGATATACATAATAAAAAATTGATAAGGTTTATTAACCGATCCTAAAGAATAGCTAATTAGTATAAAAAAGAAAACGGGTGGCTTTTCATTTTCTGAACAGCCACCCGTATAATCGTTTCTTTAAATTAAATATCAATATTTGCGTAAGTTGCGTTGTCTTCAATAAACTTTCTGCGAGGTGGAACATCATCTCCCATAAGCATCGAGAAGACATGATCAGTCTCAGCAGGATTTTCAATAGTTACCTGACGTAATGTTCGAGTTTCAGGATTCATTGTTGTATCCCAAAGTTGTTCTGCGTTCATCTCTCCAAGACCCTTATATCGTTGAACATGAACTGCTTTTTCGTTCCCTCCACCCCACTCTTCAATCAACTTAACACGTTGTTGTTCATTCCAGCAATATTGCTCTTGTTTTCCTTTTTTAACCAAATAAAGTGGAGGTGTTGCAATATAGAGGTACCCATTTACGATAAGATCATACATATACCTAAAAAAGAAGGTCATAATTAAGGTGGCGATATGTGAACCGTCGACATCCGCATCGGTCATAATCACGATCTTATGATAACGAAGTTTAGAGAAATTCAATGCTTTCTGATCCTCCTCTGTTCCGATCGATACGCCAAGGGCTGTATAGATATTACGAATCTCCTCACTATCAAAAACACGATGACTCATTGCCTTTTCCACATTTAGAATTTTACCTCTAAGTGGCAGAATAGCCTGAAATTTCCGATCTCTTCCCTGTTTTGCTGTACCACCCGCCGAGTCACCCTCGACAAAGAATACTTCGCATAATCCTGGATCTTTCTCCGAACAATCGGCTAATTTTCCTGGCAAGCCTCCTCCTGTTAAAATACTCTTACGCTGAACAAGTTCACGTGCCTTACGGGCAGCATGACGTGCCGTGGCAGCTAAGATTACCTTATTCACAATAATCTTGGCTTCACGGGGATGTTCTTCAAGATAATTCGAAAGCATTTCACTAACAGCCTGATCAACAGAAGCACTAATCTCAGAATTACCTAATTTTGTTTTAGTCTGACCTTCAAACTGAGGTTCCTGAACCTTAACAGATAAAACGGCTGTCAGACCTTCACGAAAGTCATCCCCACTAATCTCGAATTTCAACTTCGACAACATTCCACTGGTATCAGCGTAATTCTTCAATGTACGCGTAAGTCCCCGACGGAATCCAGTCATATGCGTACCACCCTCAATGGTGTTAATGTTATTCACATAGGAGTGTATATTTTCTGTAAATGAGTTATTGTAACACATTGCAATCTCAACTGGAACATCATTTTTTTCAGTAGAGATATGTATCGTTTCTTCAATAAGACGTTCACGAGTACCATCTAAATAATCGACAAATTCTGCCAAGCCCTTTTCAGAACAAAATAACTCATTTTTAAATGAACCGTTCTCCTCAACAATTCGGCTGTCAACAATTGAAAGACGAATCCCTTTATTTAAAAAAGCAAGTTCACGTAATCGTGCTGAGAGAATATCAAATTTAAACTCGGTAGTAGTAAAAATTGTATCATCAGGAATAAAGGTGATAATCGTACCGGTACGGTCTGATTCTCCAATTATTTTAACATCTCCTTTGGGAAAACCTTTTTCAAACTCCTGCTCCCATATTTTTCCATCTCGGTGTATCTCCGCTCGCAAATAAGTCGACAAGGCATTAACACATGAAACACCCACACCGTGCAACCCTCCGGAGACTTTGTAACTATCTTTATTGAATTTACCACCTGCATGAAGAACCGTTAAAACAACTTCAAGAGCCGACTTATTCTCTCCAGTATGCAATTCTGTAGGAATACCACGACCATCATCGGTAACTGTTACCGAACCATCAGTGTTGATAACGACATCAATATTTTGGCAATGGCCAGCCAACGCTTCATCAATAGAGTTATCGATTACCTCATAAACCAGATGATGCAATCCTTTTATGTTGATATCACCAATATACATTGCAGGACGTTTACGCACTGCTTCGAGCCCTTCCAGAACCTGAATACTGTCTGCGCCATAACTAGCCACATCATCGATCCGTTTATCCTCTAATTCACTCATTCTAAATTAAATTATAATTTTAATAACACTGTAATAGTTTACCACTTTTAAACTGACTATTTCAGTAGCCTTATAAATGCTGAATTTGAATTTCAATTAGAAATTACACTCCAACTACAGTAGGTTTGCAAATGTAATAAAAAAACGTTTAAAGGCAAAAAAAAAGAGCACAAAATAATAGGCTTTAGATAAAAAAAATATTTAATTATCTAATTGTTTATCAAATACTTATAAGGAAATCAAAGGGGGAGGTTTGTAAATTTAGCAGGTTAAATGGTTAGAATGAAAAAGTTACACCTGCGATCAATCTTAATCCTTGCGAAACATATCCAAGCCATTGTTCGTTAGGTTTATTTAGAAGATTTTCTACCCTGCCAAATATTTTAACAGTACGGGTTAATTCATAATTTGCTCCCATATTTAACCGAATAATTGGGTCTATCTGAATTGGACTTTGACCGATTGAAGAATCAAGCATCTTCAAATCTACTTTTGATTGTCTTGCACCTACAATTTCCAGGTCCACAAATCCGGTTAGCTTATCTATGATTCGAAGACCGGTAGATGCCGACAAATCAAAATTCGGTCTTTGTGAGGCAAAAGGCAATTTTTCAAGCTTATAATTGTAATAGTGCCCACTAATTATTACTGAAAGATCTTTCCCTGAAATATAAGAAAACTCGCCAGAGAAATCGGTTATTTTAGCATTATCATAAACAACATCAAACTGATTATCATAAACTGAAGTTTCATTACTCAGGTCGGAAAAACTATTCTGGGTATAGAAATAGAGATCTTTTGCCTGGCTATATTTAACCCCTAAGTTATACGATATTTCATTCGATATTTTCCCTTTTAATCCCCCAGAAACAATATAATTATAATCGGTATTACGAATAGTATGACGTGGATCGGCCCAATAATTTTCGTTGGCGATGGTACTAAATTTATTGTTTTTTAAATCGCCTTTGAAGCCGGCATATAAGGTAAGTATTCCCTCAACAGGTTTAATATTAAATTCAAAATCGGGATATAACTTACTGGTACTTTCTGTATCCTTATCCGATAAGGTAATAAAACATACTCCACCACGCAAACTCCAATTATCGCCATCTAATCTGATAGAGGGTGAGATTCTTATCCAATCATTATTTTTAGTACCCAGAAGACCTGATGATAGGGTTATACTATCGGTAGCATAATGATCATAAGAGATATCTAAGATTCCATGAAACTGGCTAAAATTATAATCAAAGTTCCCAAAAGCTCCGGAACTACTCTCCTTCTGCCCTGTCTTAGAATTAAAGAATCCCAAATGTACGCCACCGTTAAACATCAGATTTCCATCTATTGACTCACTGCTTCTTAAACCGATCTTGAAATCACCTTTTTCATACGCTTGTTTCATTCCATATCTATGGGAGGTCAAGGAGTCTACTTTAGCAGGTAATGAGATCGGATAACCATAATAATTTCTGGCGTCACGATCATAAGAAAGGTCAGTTGATAAGATTGTACTACCTAAGTTTACTGATCCAAATATAGCAGCATTATCCTGATCTAATGGGGCCGAAACAACATCACCTCCTTTGAGTTTTATGGTGCCATTGGATGAATAATGACGAAGGTGCATGCCAAATGTAGTGGATTTTGATTCAGGAAGATTCAAGAAAAATTCTCCTAGAACAGTGGCTGATGTTCCTGCCCCTATCTTAAGATATCCCAATCCTAAATCTTTATCCAATCCTTGTTTAATACCCTCTGGCTTAATTGACGAAGCCAAAAAACCAGAATGAATAGGCTGGCTATCTATAGCATACGAAAATTCAGGAGAAAACACCGTTGTATCACTAACCACTGGTAATAAGTTAACCTTATGAGCATTATTTATGCTTGGATGATAAGCCTTCATAACTTCAACCGACTGATTTAGTTTAGTTGAATCTTTTTGAGCAATAGCAACACTAAATGTACTTAGAGTGGTCAGAATTAGAACGATTAACGATTGATATATTTGTTTCATAGCAGTTTCAGAATTATTTCTTTGGGGATACCCCTATTGATGAATCAGTTTTGAGCGCTGGTTTTACAGAACCCGAATCATCTTTTGCCTCCAAGGTCTGAAGGTACTTATTCGCCTCGTCTAGAATACCATCATCTTTTTGTTCATAATTTTCAATAATACTCTTAAGGGTATTGGTAGCTTGAAAAAAGTCGTTTTGTCCGGCATAGACGTGTGCGAGTAAAAGAAAACTCTTACCAAGCCAATATTGATGAGGAGTACTCTTCTCAATAAAATCATTAACCTCATTTTCAGCCTCTTTAAACTTATTTTCGGATAAATAATATTCACATACACGATATTTAGCCTCGGCGCCTTCCAATGATTTCGAATCGACAGATAACTTTCTCCATAATGGCAAAGCCTTCAACGGATCATTCAGTTCAACATAAGCCTTAGCGGATTTAAAGCAAGCTTCACGATCTAACTCTGAAGGAATTTTCTCCATACTTCTTATGCGCCAACCAATCTTCGCAACCTCATCAAATTGTTTCAGTTCATAATAACACCTCAATCGTCCCGCTAATGAGATCAGTGTATTTGTCGTATTTCCAGAAACCCCTTCAAGTCGCTGGTAATAGTCTAGTGATTTCTGAAAATTTCCCGCTTTAAATGCAATCTCGGAACCTCTTAATAAAGCGTTTTCGGTGAAAATATTGTTTGGCTGAGAAAGGATGAAATCAAAACTCAACAAAGCCTCTTCCGAATTATTTGCACTATATTCCATTTCTCCTCTATAAAAATGGATATTAAGTGCGAAATTGCCAGTTGGAAAATTATCAAGATACTTATTAAGCTGGTCAATAGCGCGCGGATCTTTTGCCATATATAACTTCTCTGCAGCATAATAGGTAAGTGAATCTTCCTCATTTTGTGAAGGAGAAGCTGAATGACCAAGTGTTTTAGCATAGGCAATATAATCACCAACTTTGTTATTCTCCAGATAATTATTTCGAATACCTGCAAGTGCTCCTTTTGCCTCCGGACTGTTCGGATAATTTTCAGCAACTTGTTTGAAATAATTTGTAGATTGATCAAAATCATTCTGATTATAAGCTATCAAGCCTAATTGAACCAATGCCTTAGGCTTATAGGGACTTGATGGGAACTTTGAAATTAAAGAAAGATAATTCTCAACAGCTTTATTATTATCTTGAAGCCGCTCCCACGATTTTCCAGTCTCAAAAATAGCATCATCGATATAATTAGAGGTTTTAAATTCACTCTGCAACAGATTAAGATCATCTATTTTCACCGCATTATCGTTCATTAATCCATGACAAAATGCTTTTTGAAACAGAGCATAATCAGAATCAGAGGAGCCATTTTCATACGCTTGCTGATAATAGGTAATTGCCTCACTAAATCGACTAGAGACAAATGAACAATCTCCAATTCGATTAAGAGCATCCGTAAAAAGAGGTAAATTTTTATTGATCTTCCCTTCGGTATATTTAACAAACCATTGAACAGCCTTCTCGTACTCTTCGTTATTAAAGAAGGCATATCCGATATTATAATTGGAAATTGGAAATTCTTTTAATTTTGATGCTCCAGGTACAGCCTGAAATTTTTTATAATCAGCAACCGAATCCTCTATTTTCCCTAAGCGAAAATTCGATTCCCCTCTCCAATAATAGGCTAATGCCTTAAATTCACTATTCTGTTCCCCATAAAGCAGTGATTTATTAAAATGTTGAATAGCCTCCTGGAAATTCAAATCCCTGAAAAATTCAATCCCTCTGTTTAAGGCTACTCGCTGATACGCTTTTTTAATCGAAATACTTTTCACTTTAATTTTATCGAGAGAAGCCAAAGCATCTTTAAAATTCCGCGTTGTCATAAAAACCTTGCCCAAATAGTCATAGGCAGTGCCGCTTTTTTCAGAATTTGGATACGCAGAAATATACCTATCAAAGGCCTTTATTGCTTCATTAAAAGGAGAATAGTTAAGTTCATACGTTATTTTTGCATATTGGAATAAAGCATCCTCCTTAATTGCCGAATCAAAATCAAAATTAGAGGCATTCTGAAATGCCATCAATGCTTTCTTTTTATCTCCACTGCGGATATACAGATCGGCAAGTTCATAATACCCGTTCTGCGCTAATTCATCCTTACCTCCAACAGATTTTTCAAAATTAACAATTGCCTTTTCTGTATGATCTGATTTGTTATAGCAATAACCAGCAACATAATATTGCCGCGGTGTAACATCCTTATCTTTTAGGTATATTTCAATATATGGCAGGGCTTCTGGATACTTCTTAAGCTGGTAATAGGAAACACCCAGTACCTTAGACAATTCAGCTTTCCGATCTTCAGAAGAATGATTAAATAATTCGGATGCCATTTTGGTCACTTGCTCATACTTCTCCTGTGCAAAGAATATCTGAGCTTTATAAAGAGGCACTAAAGATCCAAATTGAGCAGAAGACTCAAGCTTCTCAAATTCATGCAATGCAGTATCATATTTACCTTCCAAATAGCAGATATGAGCCCAGTAATAGCAGGAAGCTTCAGTAAACTTACCCTGTTTTTCTTTTACCTCAGCAAATAATACTTTGGCAATATCTTTATTTCCAGCCTCAAGATTACAAAATCCCATCTTAAAACAGTACTCTTCTAACTCACTTCCTGTTAGCCCATAACGATCTATTTTTTTAAATAACGAGAGAGCTTTTGAATAGCGCTTGAGCTTAAATTCGGAATCTCCCAGCCTAAAATAGGCATTATTAATTCTTGGGGATCCAGGATTGAGTTCAATAAATCTCTCCAAACCCACTTTCCCATTGGAGTTGCCCATTTCAAGCTCACAAACACGAATAAAATAATCGGCCTCGTCATAATAGGCAGATCCAGAATCAGAGTAATCTCGAAGTTTTTTAAATTCGAATAGCGCTGCCCCATAATTAGCAGCATTAAACAGCTCATTTGAGACTTGATAAATCTCCTTGCAATTTTCTGATTTGGTCAATGGCTGAGCAATAACCGGAAAAACATAAAGAAAAAAAATCACGTAAACCTGTAATAGCTGTTTTTTTATTTTCATCTCTTTATTTTCAATGGCCAGAATTGATTTTGAATTATAGATCTAAGTATAAAACGGTGTCTGATGATCACAAGATAATCTTAAAAATACCGATGTTTATCATTAGTTTTGCAAATAGATGCTTTTTACAAATATAGACTATATAAAAATCTTTTCGAATCGTGGAACCAATCATTGAATTAAAAGATGCTGACATTTATCAACGTGACACGTTGGTACTAAAGAATATCAATTTAACTATAAACAAAGGGGAATTTCTCTATATTATTGGGAAAGTAGGTAGTGGAAAATCTAGCCTGTTGAAAACTTTTTATCATGAATTACCTCTAGTATCAGGCACAGGCTCCGTATGCGGTTATGATCTGCAAAAAATAAAAAGTAACGAAATTCCTTTTCTACGACGAAAACTTGGTATTATTTTTCAGGACTTTCAACTACTTACAGATCGAACAGTTGAAAAGAATTTTGAATTTGTTTTAAAAGCAACAGGATGGCATCATACAAAGGTTATTAAAGATCGTATTGAAGAGGTGCTTTCAATAGTGAACATGGAACATTCAGGATATCGGATGCCTCATCAACTCTCGGGAGGCGAACAACAGCGAATTGTTATAGCAAGAGCATTATTAAATAATCCCGAAATAATTCTTGCCGATGAGCCAACAGGAAATCTGGATCCAGAAACCTCTGAGGCATTGTTAACAGTCCTCACACAAATTCACAAAGAGGGAAAAACAATTTTAATGGCTACTCACGATTATCCAATTATAGAAAAATTCCCGGCTCGTAAAATTATCTGCCAGGCAGGATCAGTTAGTGATTTAGAATCTGAAAATCAACGTATTGATTTCGAATCATTACTCATTGAATCAAAATCGAAAAACTAAATTCATTTTCAAAAGGTTTACCCTCTATCTCCTAAAGACGGAAGTATGCATGAACTGATTAGTAATTTTCCACTTAAAGCAAGTAATACTTTTGGAATTGATGCATCTGCAAAGCATTATTTGAAAATTGATTCTTCCTCAGAACTAATTCATTTTTTCAAAAATAACCGTTTTTTGCTCGAAGAAGATCGGCTCTTTCTTGGCGCCGGAAGTAACCTACTTTTCCTTAAAGATTACGACGGACTTATTATACACCCTTCAATAAGTGGAATTTCTGTTGTCAAGGATGAAAAAAATGAGGTTGAAGTGGCATGTGGAGCAGGAATATCATGGGACTATTTTGTTTCATGGTGCGTAGAGAATGGATTGCAAGGGGCAGAAAATCTATCGCTAATTCCGGGAAACATTGGAGCCGTTCCGGTTCAAAATATCGGGGCATATGGGACCGAAGCCTCCAGTATAATTTCTGAAGTAATTGGAGTAGATATGAACAACTTGGAAGAAATAAGTCTTAATCATAATAATTGTGAATTTGGTTATCGCACAAGTTTATTTAAAGAAAAACTCAAAGAATCATTCATGGTTACCTCGGTTGTTTTCAAACTTTCAAAACTACACAACTACAAGATTCAATATGAGGGATTGAAGGATAGGATAAATATTCTTGGGGGGATTAATCTTCAAAATATCAGAAAAGCTGTAATTGCTATTCGACAATCAAAGCTTCCCGATCCAGCAGAATTTGGGAATGCAGGTAGTTTTTTTAAAAACCCTGTCATTACGAAAGCTGAGGCTCAAACACTCAAAAATATGAACCCCGATATCCCACTCTATCCTGTTGATTCAGGAAATGTAAAAGTTGCTGCCGGGTGGCTCATCGATAAAGCAGGCTGGAAAGGAAAATCATTAGGTAGGGCATCCATTCATAGCAAACAAGCACTTGTAATTATTAATTCAGGAGGTGCAACAGGAGAAGAGATCTTCCGATTATCAGAAGTGGTTGCCCAGGATGTATTTAAAAAATTTAAAATCACTCTTGAGCGCGAAGTACAGATAATTTAAAGCAAGAAAAGCTTCAAAAAATCACCTCCAAATTTTATTTCGATTCAATATATTTTGATATTTAGCAGCATTTCTGTTATGCTCAGCTAGCGAATTGGCAAAGTTATGATAGCCTGAAAAATCCTCTTTGGCACAAAAATAAAAATAAGTATGCTTTTCGGCATTTAGTACAGCCTCAATACTCGAAATTTCTGCAAAATTAATCGGTCCTGGAGGAAGCCCCGAATATTTATAGGTATTATATGGAGAATCAAATGCCAGATGTTTGGTTAATATCCGTTTTATCTGAAAACTTCCCATTGCATATTTTACTGTTGGATCGGCTTGTAAAAGCCACCCTTTTTTTAACCTACTAAGATATACCCCCGCAATACGAGGTTTTTCATCCCTCTTATTCGACTCCTCTTGTACAATAGAAGCAATAGTGACGACTTCGAGAGGCGACAACCCTAAATTATGAGCCTTTTCTGTACGAGAAGGATTCCAAAAACGGAGGTATTCTAATTTCATTCGCTCAAGAAACTCCAGCGGTGTAGTGTTCCAATAAAATTCATAGGTATTGGGGATCACCATGGCTGGAAAAGACTCACAGGTAAAACCCAGTGAATCTGCCAAACGCTCATTATTAAATTCTTTTATAAACGTACAAGAATCCGGTTCCAAATAAGTAGATAAACGGGCTGCTAACTCTTCGCGAAACCGGATATTATTAAAGGTAACTTTAACCGGTAGCTGAACACCCGAACGAAGATGGTTAACTAATTGATTGTTATTCCAGTCTTTATCAATAAAATAGGCTCCTGCCAGAATCCTTAAATTGTATTTTTTTTGAGTTGCCAGCCATTTAAAACTGGTAGTATCTCTTAGGTATCCACCTTGATTTAATGTATCCAAAACTTGATCGAAAGACGATCCAGTGGGGATATGAATCAAACCGGAATGATTTACATTTTTTTGAAATATGATCCGATACAAATCTATTCCTATAAACAAAAGAGTAATAACACCGAAAACAATAAAAACCAAACTAATTTTTTTCACCTTCGTGAGCATACCCCATTTATTGACAAAAACTATCTTCATTGCAATAAAATAATTAGAATAATCAAGTATTAATCTTACTTCAAAATAACATACGAAAATACTAAAATTGAATCAGAGATATAATCGCAACTTAAATCAATCTATCAGCAGCAGCGGTCACCGAAATATTCGTATTTTTGACCATTAAGAAAGTTTAGAATCATTTATTTCTAAAAAAGAACAAAATGCATCACGTTAAACTTGCAGAAAACATCTATTTTCTTGGATTCAATGACCGCAGAACCCATCTTTTTGAAAATATCTGGCCAATTCCCAACGGAATTTCTTACAATTCATATCTAATAGAGGACGATAAAATTGCCATTATAGATACGGCTGAAAGACAATTTATTGAGGATTATCTCGATAAGATACAAGCTATTATTGGGGATCGTCAAATTGATTATCTTATTATTAATCATATGGAACCGGATCATTCCGGGGCATTAAAAGCTATTAGAAGCAGATATCCCGGGATTACGCTGGTAGGGAATAAAAAAACCTTTGGCATTATTGAAAGCTTCAGTATTGATCCAGGTCAAGTAATGCTTGTTCATGATGGAGATACCCTCTCATTAGGAAAGACAACCCTTCAATTTCAGACTATTCCAATGGTGCATTGGCCAGAAACAATGATAACCTATGACGAGAATAATAAAATTCTCTTTTCTGGTGATGCTTTTGGTAGTTATGGAACTCTTGATGGAGGCGTTTTTGACGATGAGATAAACCTCGATTTCTACGAAGTTGATGTTATGCGCTACTTTACAAATATTGTTGGCAAATATTGCGCACACACCCAAAGAGCGATGAAAAAATTATCCGGATTAGATATTAAGATGATTGCTTCAACACATGGCCCGGTATGGCGGACCGATTTAAATTGGGTTTTAAGCAGATATAACAAATGGAGTACATACGATATGGAGCAAGGTGTTGTTATCGTTTATGGCTCCATGTATGGGAATACCCAAAAAATGGCAGAAGTAATTGCACGGCAGCTGAGTGTGCGAGGAATTAAAAACATTCGGGTTTACGATTCATCTAAAACCCACTCCTCTTACATCATAAATGACATATTTAAATACAAAGGATTTATTGTCGGAAGTTGTGCTTATAACAACGCTTTATTTCCACATGTCGAAACCCTTCTTGCTACGATTGAACATATGGCACCAAAAGAACATTACCTAGGCGTGTTCGGAAATTTCCTTTGGAATGGTGGAGGGGTAAATAATCTGAAGAAATTTGCTGAAATGATTAAGTGGGAAATGGTATATGAACCTGTTGAAGAAAAAGGGGCGCTAAAACCTGATAAATTTAAAATGTGTATTGAATTAGGTGACGCCATGGCTGATAGATTGCTACACGAACAAATGCAAAAGGTTGAAAATAATCCCTCTTAATTAAACTGATTTATACGTTGGGAACCAACCTAAAAAGATAAAGGTTATATAACTCTGCCGTTATACGGATATACTGACTCGATTTTTATGTAATTTTGTATTAGGTTATTAATTAAAATAATCTAAAAATAATCCAACTGACGCTTCAAAATTCTCGTTTGAATGAATGAATTAATTGATCTCGTTCTGCATACCGACGAAATGCTTATGCGCATGGTAGCCGGGAATGTGACTGAAGCCTATGTAGTTTTGTTTCTGATCATCTTTAGTGAAACAGGTCTGCTCATATTCCCCTTCTTACCGGGAGATGGTTTGCTATTTTCTGCCGGTGTCATTTCTGCTTCAACCTCATTAAATATTGTATGGTTAGTGCCTATACTAATCCTTGCTGCCATAGCCGGAAATCTGGTTAATTACTTCGTAGGATCCTATTTTGGAATTAAAATTGAGAGAAGCTCGAATTCCTTTGTCCGGAAATATCTTGTAAAATATATTCTTAGAACACGTGAGTTCTACGATAAATATGGGGCAAAATCGATTGTTGTGGGTCGATTCTTCCCGGTAATCCGAACTTACATACCATTCTTTGCAGGACTATCTGGATTTAAATATTCACTCTTCTTTAGCTACACCATTATTGGATCTATTCTTTGGGTACCACTTTTTACCCTTACGGGCTACTTTATTGGTGAAAATACATGGGTTAAGAACAATTATCTCCTGATCTTTCTGGGACTTATAATCTTAACACTACTGCCCTTCTTCTACAATATTATTAAGCTTCTCTTACCACGAAAATTATCAAGAGGCAACTAAATCTGGCTCCTTAATCCTGAATTAACCGACCTCATAATAAGCATCTCAAATGACTGAACTGAATATAGTTATACTATTACTATCCTTAAATTTACTTTTCACAATTTTCTTAATTTTAAAAAAACCGAAGCTTAGCCCTAATCTTTCGGACCAAATTTTAGGACTAGAGAAGAGTATTCTAAAAATCGAAAACGGATTTCGCGAAGATTTTAGAATTAACAGGGAAGAAAATGGAGCCATTGCAAAGGAGAATAGGAATGAATTAAACAACACACTTAAAGAGTTTAAAAAGGAGCTTGCCGAGACTCTAAAGGAGATTACCTCACAATCAAAATCCGACAACCTATTGCAGCGCGAAACATTAATACGTGTCTTTAAGGATTTCCAGGAAACATTCGATAAAAATGTCTCGTCGTTTAATCTGCTGCAGCGTGAAAAATTTACCCTCTTAGGTGCGGAGCAGAAAAAAATGGTTGAGAGCACAGAAAAACGGCTGGAAGAGATTAGGGTTACGGTGGACGAAAAGCTACAAAAGACACTTAATGAACGGTTAGGACAATCATTTGAATTGGTTGTTAAGCAGTTGGAGAATGTGCAAAAAGGGCTGGGAGAGATGCAAAATCTGGCTCAGGATGTAGGTGGCTTAAAAAGAGTCTTGAGCAATGTTAAGATGAGAGGAAGTATCGGTGAGGTGCAATTGGCAATGCTTTTGGAGCAAATTCTGGCACCGGGTCAGTACGAATCGAATGTAAAGACTAAATCAGGAAGTGCTGATGTTGTTGAATTTGCGATTAAACTTCCTGGGCGTGACGATCAAAAGAGCGTAGTCTGGCTCCCTGTTGACGCTAAATTCCCCAAAGATATTTATGAACAACTCCAGGATGCACATGAAACTGGGGACCTGCAAAAAATTGAAACGGCGCAGAAACTTTTGGAATCAACAATTAAAAAGATGGCCAAAGATATTCATGATAAATATATCGACCCGCCAAATACTACAGATTTTGGAATTATGTTTCTCCCTTTCGAAGGGATTTATGCAGAGGTGGTGCGCAGAGCGTCTCTACTTGATGATTTACAACGCAATTTTAAAATTGTTGTCACGGGGCCCACAACCCTGGCAGCTATCTTAAACAGCCTTCAAATGGGATTTAAGACTCTGGCAATCCAACAGCGCAGTGGTGAAGTTTGGAAAATCCTGGGAGCCGTAAAACGCGAATTTGAATTATTTGGAGGATTAGTTGAAAAGGCGCAGGGAAATATTCAGACCGGACTTAACCAACTGGACGATGTATTAGGAAAACGGACCCGTGCAATTCAACGAAAATTAAAAGACGTAGAGATTTCAGAACCGGAAGTAACTGAACTGCTCCAAAATAAACTTTCCGAAGAGGATCTTGCTGAAGATTAATTCTATTGGATTGTTAAAAAGCAATCTTTAAACTGTCTTATTATTAATCGATTCAAATATATTCCAGTTAATTTCACTTGATTCCAAATCAAAAAGCTAAGTCAAAAAAATGTTAAATTACTAACGAACTTTAATACTAGAAGTTCCTTCTGCTTGTGTAAAGTTGATAACCAATCAAATAATTGAATATCTTTAAGGATCCGAATAGATTTTGAATTTGCAAGCAATGGAACGCAGAAATCATTACTCCGGTCTTACAGAGCAGGAAGTTATTGAGAATCGTATAAAATACGGAAACAACCTCCTTACACCACCTATCCGTGAACATTGGTGGAACTTATTCTTCCAAAAATTCGAAGATCCAATAATTAAAATACTTCTTGTTGCTGCTTTCCTATCCTTGGCTATTGCAATCATAGAAAATCAATATGCTGAAACAACGGGGATCTTTTGCGCTATTTTCTTAGCCACCGGGGTCTCTTTTTGGTTTGAATTAGATGCCAGTAAGAAGTTCGATATTTTAAATAAAGTAACCGACGATACCTTAGTTAAGGTTATCCGATACGATCATATTACAGAGATTCCAAAGAAAGAGATTGTAAAAGATGATATTGTCCTTATTTTTAGTGGCGAGGAGGTGCCTGCGGATGGTGAGCTCCTTGAGGCTATATCACTGCAAATAGATGAATCTTGTCTTACTGGCGAATCAATTATCTTTAAAACAACTAATGCTAAAGATTTCGAGAGAGAAGCCACCTATCCTTCCAATTGGGTACTTCGAGGTACAAAAGTACTCGATGGACACGCAGTATTTAAAGTAAATCAAGTTGGAGATAATACCGAATATGGTAAATTAGCTATTCAATCAACCCAAATATCACAAGAACCCACGCCTCTAAATAGGCAATTGGATCGTTTAGCAAAGATCATTGGAGTCATAGGATTTGGATTAGCTTCAATAACTTTTCTAATCCTCTTTACGAAAGACCTCTTTCTTCATGAGTTATCAGGTCAAACCTTTATACAGTTTGGATCAGTCGCAATTTTTCTGACATCTGTGATTATTATGCTGACAAACGTATGGCTTCCCATTGTTTATGACGGAATAAAATTGCTAGGCTTTAAATCTCAGATTCCAAAATGGATTATTTCGCTCAAATGGTATAAATGGCTGATAATTGGATTAACAACCTTTATTTTCCTAGTCGGATCAGGCAATCTTTTATTTGACATAAATCCATTCGATCCTAACTCCTGGACAACACTCAAAATGGCCGGAAGAATCCTTCAGTATTTTATGATTGCTGTAACCTTAATTGTTGTGGCTGTCCCCGAAGGATTACCCATGTCGGTTACCTTAAGCCTGGCTTTGAATATGCGTAAAATGTTACTGCAAAATAACCTTGTCCGAAAAATGCATGCCTGTGAAACAATTGGAGCAACTACAGTCATTTGTACGGATAAGACAGGTACATTAACCCAGAATCAAATGAAAATTTCCAAGACCTATTTTCCGGGATTGATAAATAATAAAATTGGAGTCGATCACATAAGCAATCTGATTTTTCAAAGTATTGCCCTAAATACCACTGCTCATCTTGACTTAAACAATCCACATTCAGTTAAAAGCGTAGGAAATCCTACTGAAGCGGCATTACTCCATTGGCTACACTTGAATGAAATTGACTACCTTAAACTTCGGGAAGAGTCTGAAATAAGTAATCAAATGACATTTTCGACTGAGCGAAAATTTATGGCTACAGTGGTAAATTCACCATCGACAAACAATAAAATACTCTATATCAAGGGGGCTCCGGAGATTATTCTCACAAGATGTAAGGATATTTGGTTTGAAGGAAAACAAATCCCCATCGCAAATCACCGTGCAAAAATAGACGCTATTTTGCAGTTCTATCAAAATGATGGAATGAGAACATTAGGTTTTGCATGTGAAATAATTAATGATCAAAACGAAAGATTTCATGATGGAGAGCTTAATGATTGTCATCTTACATTTTTAGGGCTTGTAGCCATTTCAGATCCGGTCAGGGAGGATGTTCCAGATGCTGTTGAAAAATGTTTGAATGCAGGTATCGACATTAAGATTATTACTGGAGATATATCAGGAACAGCAATAGAAGTTGGAAGACAAATAGGGATATGGAACAATAGTGATCAAAACCTCAATATAATCACAGGTCCACAGTTTGAAGCCTTAAACGATCTAGAAGCAATGGAGCGAATAATCCATCTTAAAATAATGTGCAGAGCTAGACCATCCGACAAACAACGCCTGGTTCAACTGCTTCAGAGAGGTGGATCAATAGTGGCGGTAACAGGTGATGGAACAAATGATGCACCGGCATTAAACTTTGCTCATGTAGGATTATCAATGGGCTCAGGAACAGCAGTGGCAAAGGAAGCTAGCGACATTACCTTATTAGATGATTCATTTACAAGCATTGCGACAGCAGTTATGTGGGGTCGATCGCTCTATCAGAATATACAACGGTTTATTCTATTTCAGCTTACAATTAATTTGACAGCGCTTCTAATAGTCCTGCTGGGTGTTGTTTTCGGCAAAGAACTTCCTCTTACGGTAACCCAAATGCTCTGGGTAAATCTTATCATGGACACTTTTGCGGCAATAGCTTTGGCCTCGCTTCCCCCAAATGAAAAAATAATGGACCATAAACCTAGAAAATCTTCCGATTTCATCATCACCAAGGCCATGCAAAACCAAATTTTCATCGTCGGATTCTCATTTGTAATTATCTTAATGACACTCTTAAGTTATTTGAAAAATCAGTCCGGAAGCGTTACTCCTGAAAACTTATCACGCTTTTTTACCGTTTTCGTTATGATGCAATTTTGGAATATGTTTAATGCCAAAGCCTTTGGATCAAGAAGATCAGCATTCAATAATTTAAAGAATAGCCCTGGATTTGTAGTTATTGCACTTCTAATTCTTTGCGGCCAATTCCTTATTGTTCAATTTGGCGGTGAAGTATTTAGAACGGTGCCCCTTCCTCTTTTAGACTGGATCATCATCGTAGGAGCAACTTCACTTATTCTTTGGATTGGTGAACTCTCACGAATGACATTAAGGGTGAAAAGAATGTAGCGTTACAAATGAATAATACCTCCATTAATCTATAGAATCTGTACTTTAAAAGTATGTAAAGTCATTTTGACATGAACTTTTTTATTTGAATTATTGATAGAGATTCAAGGTACAGTTAATCTGTCAATCTATCCTTTATAAAGTTAAAGTATGTTAATCAAACCCTTTATTAGACCATTTATAAGGGTTATCAAGGATAAATTCCGAGACATTGGCACATAAATTGTAAAATTTTGACTATCTTAAATTTTCAATAAAACAATCGTAATTCAAAAAAAACAGATTATGGAAAGCATTAAAAAAATTGCAAAAACACTGGCAATTGCTTTTGCCGGAGCCATCATTGCCATCCTTTTATATTCAAAATTTATTCATGAACCACAACAAGTTTTGCTCAAAGGGGGCTCAACTATTCAAATGACAAGCTTTAGTGAGCCTCAATCACCGCAACTTCAACTTCCTGATTTGACCAAGGCGGCAGAAAAAAGTGTTCATGCGGTGGTTCACATAACAACTAAAATAAAGGCACAAGGATATGGAATGAATGAAAATCCTTTATTGGATTTTTTCTTTGGCCCTAAAGGGTATAATCAACCTCGTGGAAATAATCAAGAACCTGAATATAATGTTGGGGCCGGATCTGGAGTAATAATTAGTCCGGAAGGTTATATTGTGACCAATAATCATGTGATTGACGAAGCAGATCATATCGAGGTAATTCTAAATGACAATAGAAAATTTAGCGCTAAGGTTATCGGTCGAGATCCCAACACCGATATTGCATTAGTGAAAATAGAAGCTCGTGATATAAGCTATCTTACCTGGGGAAATTCAGAAACCCTTAAATTAGGGGAATGGGTTTTAGCCGTTGGTAACCCATTCAATCTAAATTCGACTGTAACTGCAGGTATTGTAAGTGCGAAATCAAGAAGTATCGGCATTATTAGCGGCCAATTACCACTCGAATCTTTTATTCAGACTGATGCAGCAGTTAATCCTGGGAATAGCGGTGGGGCCCTTGTAAATGCCGTTGGTGACCTTGTTGGAATTAATGCAGCAATTGCTACCCGTACCGGATCCTATTCTGGATACTCATTTGCAGTACCGGCGTCAATAGCTCGCAAAGTCGTTGATGATTTAAAACAATTTGGTGAAGTTCAACGCGCTTTACTCGGTGTTGAAATTAAAAACATCGATGACTCATTAGCAAAAGAGAAACATTTTGATAAAATAGAAGGAGTCTTTGTAGGTAAGACGACTGAAGAGGGGGCTGCTCGACAAGCTGGAATAAAAACAGGTGATGTAATCCTATCCGTAAATGGAAATACGGTTAATACAGTAGCCCAATTACAAGAGCAAATTGCCAAATACCGCCCTGGAGACCAGGTATTAATTAATGTAAAAAGAGATGGTAGCCAAAAACAATTCAATGTTATACTTCGAAATACCAAAGGGGACACCTCAATTGTAAAAGAAACATTTTCCATTCTGGGGGCTGAATTCGGACCTATTAGCAATACGGATAAAGAGCGACTGAAAATTGACGAAGGAATTCAGGTTGTGAATATTACCAAAGGGAAACTTAAGGAGGCAGGAGTTAAAATCGGGTTTATCATCACCGACATGAACAAAACCTCAATCTCAAGTGTTGAAGAGCTAAAGCGTGTCCTTTCACAATCAAACAATAAAAAGCCTATTTTACTTGAAGGAGTTTATCCCGGAGGAGAATGGACCTATTATGTTTTTAAGCTGGAACAATAACTTAGCATACTAAAAATCAAATACTGAGTTTTGGTATTGTACATAACCATAAATGTTTGTAAATTTGCAAACTTTTAATCGGAGAGCATGAGACAATTAAAGATAACAAAATCTATTACCAACCGCGAGAGTGCCTCGCTTGATAAATACCTTCAGGAAATCGGTAAAGAAGAGCTAATTACAGTCGAAGAAGAGGTTGAATTAGCCCAACGAATCAAAAAAGGTGATCAGGCAGCACTTGAAAAATTAACCCGGGCAAATCTGAGATTCGTGGTTTCTGTTGCAAAACAGTATCAAAATCAAGGACTTAGTCTTCCTGACTTAATCAACGAGGGTAATTTAGGTCTCATTAAAGCTGCTGAGAAATTTGATGAAACACGTGGATTTAAATTTATCTCTTACGCAGTATGGTGGATTCGCCAGTCAATCCTTCAAGCTTTGGCTGAACAATCGCGTATCGTTCGTCTCCCTTTAAATCAGGTAGGATCGCTTAATAAAATCAACAAGGCTTACTCTAAATTTGAACAGGAGCACGAGAGAAGACCTTCACCTGAGGAACTTGCAGAACAACTTGAATTACCCGCTGATAAAGTAGCCGATACATTGAGAGTTTCTGGAAGACATGTCTCTGTAGATGCCCCTTTTGTTGATGGGGAAGACAATAGCTTGTTAGACGTACTTATAAATAATGACTCACCTAGTGCCGATCGGGTATTAATCGATGAATCGCTATCCCGTGAGATCGACCGCTCTTTAACGACACTTACTGAGCGTGAAGCAGATATTATACGGATGTTCTTTGGAATTGCTTGTCAGGAAATGACACTGGAAGAGATTGGTGAACGGTTTGGATTAACGCGTGAACGTGTTCGTCAAATAAAAGAAAAAGCAATTAGAAGACTTCGACATACCTCAAGAAGTAAATTACTTAAAACATATTTAGGATAATATCCTTTCAAAAAAAGAGGCATAAGTGATTATGCCTCTTTTTTTTGTAGGTGATCTCAGGAATTCAAAACAATATAACATCATAAGATAAAATCACATAGATTTCCGCTGTAAGAGTAATTCTTTAAGTCGATACATCTCATCACGTAAACGGGCAGCCTCAATAAAATCAAGTTCCTTGGCAGCTTTAGTCATCTCCTTCTGTGTCATTAAAATTGTCTTTTCCAATGCCTCGATGGTCATATACTTAACCACGGGATCAGCAGCAATATCATGGGTTTCAGGTTGCATATAGGCTCTGCTCATAACCGACTTATCGGCCCGATATTCGAGACCAATAATCTCGCGTGTAGGTTTAATTATTTGCGTAGGTATAATTCCATATTTCTGATTATAAGCATCTTGTTTAATTCTGCGGTAATTAGCAGAATCAATTGTTCGTTGCATAGAATCAGTAATTTTATCGGCATACATAATAACCCGACCATTTAAATTTCGCGCTGCTCTTCCTGCCGTTTGCGTTAACGACCGTTCAGAACGGAGAAAGCCCTCCTTATCGGCATCCAGAATAGCGACCAAAGAGACTTCTGGAAGATCGAGACCTTCGCGCAAAAGATTAATCCCTATCAATACATCAAATACCCCTTTACGCAACTGCTCCATTATTTCCACACGCTCCATCGTATCGACATCAGAATGGATGTATCGACATTTAATAGTCAACCTATAAAAATATTTTTGCAACTCCTCAGCCATACGTTTGGTTAGGGTGGTAACTAATACACGCTCATTTACAGCACTTCTCAGATGAATCTCCTCCATCAGGTCATCAATCTGATTTATCCTTGGCCTGATTTCTATCTGTGGATCCAATAATCCAGTAGGCCTTATAATCTGCTCAACAACAACACCTTCACTTTTCTGAAGTTCATAATCTGCAGGTGTTGCACTCACAAAGACAATCTGTCTGGCAATATCCTCAAACTCCTCAAATTTAAGTGGACGGTTATCTATTGCAGCAGGAAGACGAAAGCCATAATCCACTAAGGTAACCTTTCGTGATCTATCCCCGCCATACATCGCATGAATCTGTGGCATAGTAACATGACTCTCATCGATCACCATTAGATAATCTTCAGGGAAGTAGTCAAGCAAACAAAAGGGACGGGACCCCGGGGCCCTATTATCAAAATACCTTGAATAATTTTCTATACCAGGACAATACCCTAATTCCCGAATCATCTCCAGATCGTAAGTTACACGATCCTCAATACGTTTAGCTTCAGCGAATTTTCCTGACCTCTTAAAAAATTCAATGTGCTCGACAAGATCATCTTGAATCTTTTTAATCGCCTGCTGAACACTATCTTTGGTAGTAACAAAAATGGTTGCTGGATAGATGACACAATTATCCAGGCGTTTTATCGAATAACCATTCTCCGCATTAAATAGAAAGATTTCTTCAATCTCATCATCAAAAAACACGATCCGAATGGCATCATCGGCATAAGCAGGAAAAATATCAACCGTATCACCTTTAACCCTGAAATTACCGCGTTGAAATAACACTTCACTTCGAGAATACATGGCATCCACCAACTTTCGCAGAAAAACATTTCGGCTAATGGTCTCCCCCACTTTTACCCCGATGACATTGGCATGAAAATCCTGCGGATTTCCAATACCGTATAAACACGACACAGAAGAAACTACAATCACATCTCTTCTGCCTGATAGTAAAGCTGAAGTAGTACTTAAACGTAATTTCTCAATCTCCTTATTGATCGATAAATCTTTTTCAATAAAAGTATCTGTTACAGGCAAATAGGCCTCTGGCTGATAATAATCGTAATAAGAGACAAAATATTCAACCGCATTATCCGGAAAAAATTGCTTCATCTCCCCATAAAGCTGTGCAGCCAATGTCTTATTATGACTTAGTATCAAAGTAGGTTTCTGAACCTTCTCTATAACGTTAGCCATAGTAAATGTTTTTCCTGAACCAGTCACTCCCAGAAGAGTCTGATACGGGATATCATTATTTACTCCGTTTACTAACTGAATAATTGCTTCCGGCTGATCACCTGTAGGTTGATAATCTGATACAATTTTAAAATCCATAGGTTTTATACGAATACCAAATAACAATTCGACTATTTAAAATAAAGGCTTCATATTTCATACCAGAAAACAGAAATAAAAATTAGCCAATTGAAAAGAGATATAGCGTAATAAGCTACTTATTATCAATCTCCTTACCTGTAGTAACTTCATAATAATGAGTAACATCAACAGACATCATCCCTGCACGTTCAGCCGCTTCCAATCCAAGTTGACCATCTTCATAAACCTCGCAATGGCTAGGTGCAACACCAATTAAAGCGGCCGCTTTAAGGAAAGTATCGGGAAATGGCTTGTGATTAACCACATCCTCTGCAGCAACAACATGCTCGAAGCAATCGTCAACCCCGGCAATCTGAAGTGTTTTCCAGGCTAGATATTGTGATCCTCCGGTCCCACATGCCATTGGAAGTTTACCTTTAAATTCTCTGATAATGGCAACCACTGCGTCAATTGGCTTTGACTGGTACATATTTTGCTCATAACGTTTCTCTTTGAGAACTGAAAATTCGTGAGGATCAAAATCCCCATTAAATTTTGATTTAAGATACTCACAAGTTTGTAAGGATGGTATGCCAGTTACCTCAGCAAATAGTTCAGGTGTAAAATCAATGCCGTACTCAGCTGCAGTTTCACGCCATGCAATAAAATGAACAGGCATCGTATCGCAAATAGTTCCATCTATATCAAAAATAAGCCCCTTGGCAAGGGGATTAGGCCTTAGTCTATTCTCCATCTGTACTAAATTATTTAAGGTCAAAAATAAGTATATTAAAGTTTATAGCCATTTAATATAATTGTTAAAACAAATTCATTATTTTGCATCAAATAATTCAACAATACAAATGAGCTATGCACAATTATACCTGCCTACGGTACTCCCTCAATGGGGAATCTTTGCAGGTATTATAATAATCACGGTAGGATACGTTGAAAAAAAAGTGATCTGGACCTATTTAGGATGGGCTACACTTATGATAACTGGAATTATCGGCCTCTATTTCAACCTCTTTGAGAATCTTATTGGTTTAGTTGAAAAACAAGATTCAGAGGAATTAGTTAAATTAATTATCTCAACGAACTGGCAATTAGCGGCTGGAGGATTTTTAGCGCTGCTTTCACTGGTTTTATTTCATTATAAAACTAAGCGATATCCAATTTTAGCAATTCTTACACTTCTCTATTTTGTACTGGTATTCTTCCTCTATACACAGATTGCATCCCTATCCGGAAAACTAAAAAGTAGTGAGAAAAAAAGTGAACTCATAAAATAACCTATTTAAATAAAAATTGATATGGGAAATGATCTTAGTCCTATCTGGGAAATACTTAAAATAACCCTTCCTGCCTTAATCGTTTTTTTGACGGCTTATTTCCTATTTCGGGATATGCTTGAAAGCAGCGAGAAACAACGAGAGTTAGATTTCCGGGTTACAAACTCCAAACAAGTTTTACCCATAAGGTTACAAGCTTACGAAAGACTGGCAATGCTGTTGGAACGAATATCTCCTCAAAATCTGCTAATTAGAGTTCCGCCACATGACCTTAAAGCATCAGATTTCCATCATCAGTTATTAGCAAATATCCGACAGGAATTTGAGCATAACCTTTCCCAGCAAATTTATGTTACTCCACAGCTTTGGGAAATAATCCGTAAAACACGTGAGAATTTGGTTAGCATCATCAATAAATCCGCTGAAGAAATTGATTTGCAGGCTCCTGCCCTATTGTTAAGCAATAAAATTATTGAGAATTATATTGCTGAACAATCATCCCTGATTACACTAGCCTTGAATGAACTAAAAAAAGAGACTGGAAAACTTTTCTAAAAAAGTTAATTTACAAAATTAAATATCTAGTTTCTTAAATTTTGGGACCAATAGATGCATTACTGACCATGCTATTATATATGCAGAGGCGCAGATCATAAACATAATTCCATAACCGATGCGAATATCGCCAGCTGCCTTGTAGTGATCAAATAGAAGTCCGGCAGATTTTGCAATCATAATGCCCCCTATAGCCCCTGCCATTCCGCCTATTCCGGTGACTGATGCAATAGCTCTTTTGGGAAACATATCCGATACTGTAGTAAATATATTTGCTGACCAAGCTTGATGAGCAGAGGCGGCAATTCCGATCACAATTACAGCAAACCACATATTAAAACCTCCCAGATATTGTGCAAATAGAACAAGTAATGGAAATAACGCATAAATAAACATTGCTTTTTTTCGGGCTCTATTCGCATCCATCCCTTTGTCAATAAAATACTTAGGCAACCATCCTCCGAGTACGCTTCCAAAAGTTGTCATGATATATACAACGGCTATAGGAAAACTAACCTCGGTCCCTTTAAGACCATATTGCTCCTTTAAAAAGGCTGGAAGCCAAAAAAGGAAAAACCACCAAATTGGATCGGTAAGTAATTTACCCAGAAAAAAAGCCCAGGTCTGCCGATAGGTTAGTAATTTAAACCAGCTTAATTTATGAGTATTCCGCTCTGCCGAGGTAATTTCATCTTTATCGCTTAAAATATAATCGTATTCCACTTGGTGTAATTGTCCTTTTGCCAATTTTTGTTCAGGAGAATCATAGATGTACCACCAAAAAAAGAGCCAGATTAATCCAATAGCTCCGGTAGCAATAAAGGCCATTTGCCATCCCCAGGTGACTGCAATCCATGGAACCACCAGAGGAGCGACAATCGCTCCGATATTAGTTCCGGAATTATATATTCCAGTTGCAAAAGCCCGTTCTTTTTTGGGAAACCATTCCGCTATAGTTTTATTCGCAGCTGGAAAATTACCGGCTTCTGGAACCCCTAATGCGGCTCTGGCAACACCAAAACCAAAGGGACCACGAGCCAAAGCATGACCAATTGCTGCAAGACTCCAAAAGAAAAGCGAAAATGCATACCCAATCTTTGTTCCAAAGCGATCAATAACGCCACCAACTAATAACATCCCAGAAGCATAAGCTATCTGAAAACAGATTACAATATTGGCATACACTGATTCATAACGCATTGGATCATCACCAAATAATCCATTACTCTCCAAAAAAGGTTTAAGTAAACTTAGAACCTGCCTGTCGAGATAATTAATTGTTGTTGCAAAAAAGACAAGTGCACAGATCGTCCATCGGTAGTTTCCGATGTTTTTTTGAAGCTCTACCATTCGAATCAGTTAGTTTGTGTTAGTTTAGCTAACAAAGTTTATAAATCAACGTTAAAGTTTTAAAAATACAAATTATTTATTCGCTAAACTTAAAATACCTGGCTGCATTAGTATAGGAGATATCTGTCACCAACTTTCCTAATAACTCCATATCAGCTGGAATCTCCCCCTTCTCAACGTCATCCCCAATAAGATTACATAGAATTCGGCGAAAATACTCATGACGTGAATAGGAAAGAAAACTTCTGGAGTCTGTAAGCATTCCCACAAATCGGCTTAAAAGTCCATGATTTGAAAGATCATTTAATTGATTAATAATCCCCTCTTTCTGATCAAGAAACCACCATCCGGAACCCCACTGTATTTTACCTGGCGTTATTCCGTCCTGAAAGTTACCTATCATGGTTGCCATAATGGCATTATCTCCTGGGTTCAGATTATACAGTATCGTACGGGTAAGTTTCTGATCATATTCAAGTCGATTTAAAAACGTTGACAACGATGTGGCAATCGAATAATCTCCAATCGAATCAAACCCCTTATCTGCTCCTAGAAGTTCAAACATACGCGAGTTATTATTACGCATTGCCCCGATATGAAACTGCTGAGTCCAATTGCGTGAATGATCCATTACCGCAAATTCATAAAGCATCGCTGACTTAAATTTCAGAACCTGATCCGCAGAAGGGATTGCGCCATTTCTAACTAAACTAAATATTAGTTTAATTTCGTCAGAAGTATAACTCGAGGCATAAATTGTCTCTAGGCCATGATCGGATAATCGGCAACCATTTTCATGAAAAAACAGATGCCGTTTTTCCAATGCAGCCATAAAATTATCATAAGAAGAAATTGATAAATTTGCAGCCTCCTCCAGCAGTTCAAGGTATTGATTAAAAACAGTAGGATCTTCAATTGCCATTGCTTTATCTGGTCTCCATGCAGGAAAAACCTTTACCTCAAAACCACTAGACTGAATAGCTTTGTGGTATTCGAGGGTATCAATCGGATCATCGGTGGTACAAATAACTTTTACATTAGCTTTACGTATTATTCCCCTGCATGAAAATTCAGAGGATTTCAATAATTCATTGCACGTATTCCATATCAGAGGAGCAGTTTCGGGATTTAGCAATGATTTAATACCAAAAGGTTTAAGTAATTCCATATGCGTCCAATGATAGAGTGGATTACGCAATGTGTGAGGAGCTGTTTCTGCCCATTTCTGAAATTTCTCCCAATCACTCCCCTTGCCGGTACAATATTTTTCGTCCACACCATTAGCACGCATGGCTCTCCATTTATAGTGATCCCCATGCAGCCAAATCTCAGAGAGGTTAGTAAAGGATTTATCCTGAGCAATATCCTGAGGTGAGATATGGCAATGATAATCCAATATTGGCATTGAAGCGGCAAAATTATGATAAAGCGTGCGTGAGGTATTTGTGTGCAGTAAAAAATCCTCATCCAAAAATTGTTTCATAGCAATAGATATATAGCAAATAGTTATTATACAAATGATTTAAAAAAATACCTAAAGCTCAAAAAGCCTTTTTAAATGACGTTCAAAAAGGTTTTCTTCAACGCATTTTCCAATAATCTCATGGTGCTTTTCCAATAATTCAGTAAAATGCACGCCACTTTCAGCGGCAATTTTATAGCCAACATGAATCAACTGTCTAAAATTGGGATTATAATCCGGATGATTTGGAATATGGCGAAGTGTATTTGCAAATTTTTGACTATCCCACAGGTCAACTTCTTCTGCCGTTGGCAGTTGCTCTTGACAGATATCTATTACATCAGCATAAGGGGCACACAACTCATCTTGTCGAATCAAGGCGGTTTTATAGATGTGTTTTGCCAAATCAAGCGCATCTCCCCCAGCAAGAGCTAATCCAATGACCTCCTCAAGCCATGTTGTACCAGCAGTCTTAACATGAATTCCCTTATCATATTTGCGAATTATTCTGGAAATTTCAGGATAAATAGAAAATTTATCAGATCCCGAATGCACACTAAGTTTAAGATTATCAGGAAGTCCAAATTCCTTTACCGCATAATCGATTACTAAAACATCGTGTTCAAACTCTTTAGCGAATTGGGCAACATCACCAACATAATTAACACCTTTATTAAACCTACCGGTAAACTTAGGGGCAATAGTTTGAATAGGAATATTCTGATAAGCAATCATCTGAAGGATAAAAAATAACTCAACAGGAGTTTGAGGAACTTCTACTTCGTCGATAGAGACCTCTGTAATAAAATTAGCAGCACCTTTCTGATCCTTAATATATTGATAAATTTTTCCAGCCTCTTTAATAGCTGCCAAAAATTTCTGAGCAATCGACATCAATAACTCTTCGGAAACCTCAAAAGGAGAATCGATACCCGGAATATATAGCTTGCCTGAATATTTTTTTGTTGAATGCAAAAACAATTCCAGATCCTGTTCTGACGAGGAAGTTCCTATTTTACTTGCCACATCAAGAGTAAAGAAATCTGATGAATCCAAAAAACCTTGAACATTTGAAAGGTTTATATGATCTGCATCAACATAATAATTACCCGGAAATGAAAGAGCTTTAACAGCATCATCAGCTTCTATTCTCGTATCTGATGGTTTAGAGTGTATATAGGAATGTTCGCGATTGGATTTATTCCAAACAGGAACCAGATCAATACCCAATTTCACTGCGTTAATTATTGCCCTTAACTGAGCCTCTCCTTGGTGTCCAAAACGGTCTCCAACACCTAAACTGTACTTTTCAATCTTCATATTTAACTAATTTTATTAAATTACTGAAATAATGATATCTTACTATAATTACTTAAAGTATAACAATTACAAATCATAATATCCGTGTGCGCAAACGGAAATAAAATAAGAGACATTTTACAAGTCCAATTCAGGGAGAAAATAAACTAAACTATGTTATTAAACATTTTATCCGTGTTCGTACACGAAATTGAATAAATAGGATTATTTTTGCTGGCAATTATACACAAAAACATCGATTGTTTTTCGTTTAATTTTTGAATGAATTTAAAATAGAAAAATTGACACCTTAAATTTCACCTTCTATTTTTCACTACTTTTAATCTAAACAAACTTGTTTCTGATGACAAAGAACATACGAATTCTGGATATTGCAAAAAAAGCGGGTGTTTCAATCGGCACAGTCGATCGCGTCCTTCACCAGCGGGGAGAAGTCTCGTTAGACACAAAAACAAAAATCTTACAAATAATCGATGAATTCAATTACAAACCCAATATTTTAGCTAGTTCTTTAGCCTCAAAAAAAATAATTACGTTAGCATCATTGATTCCCCGTTCCTCTGGAAAAGATTCATTCTGGACTAAACCTCAAGAAGGAATTGCAAAGGCTGTAGCCCAATTAACCCCATATGGCATAAGACTTCAGGAATTTCACTTTAGACTTGAAGACCCGGAATCTTTTCTTAAAGAGAGCATCAAACTATTAGCAATAAAACCCGACTGCGTGCTGTTAGCGCCATGGGGAAAACGTGAATCCCTTGAATTTACCACAATACTCGATCAGAAATCAATACCCTATGTATTTATAGATTCTAATCTAAAAGACTCTAATCCAATTAGTTTCATTGTCCAGGATTCGGTTCAGAGTGGTTACGTTGCAGCTAAACTGGTAGACTACGGTATATCTCCCAACAGCAACATTATCATGATCCATATAACCAAGGATTTACAAAATGCAAACCACTTGTTATTGCGAGAAGAGGGCTTTTTAACCTATTTCGAAACTGTTGCACAAAAATCACATCGAATTATAAAAATGGAAGTCTCAGCAGACGAGCTGGAAACAGCGAAAAGCCTCAATACCAGTATATCAAAAATAGACTCTATCGATGCAGTTTTTGTAACTAATTCAAAAGTACATCTGGTAACCAGATTATTCAATAACATGCCCGATCGTCCTAAGATTATCGGTTATGACCTAATACCTAAAAATATTGAATTACTCAAGCAAGGTAAAATCGATTTCTTGCTTAATCAAAATCCTGAAAAACAAGGATTTGAAGCAGTAAATCTGCTATTTGATCAGCTTGTACGGAAAGAAATTGTAAAAAAGGCCAATTATACATCGATTGATATTATCACTGCTGAAAATTTAAGCTATAACAGCTCATTGTAATAGAGCGAAGCTCAAGAAATAAAACAAAAAAACGAGATGAGAAAATTATCATTTGACGACCTTAATGGAAAAATCTGTGTTGTGACCGGAGGATCTGGCATTATCGGGATCTCAATTGTAAAAGCACTGGCTTCTGTAGGGACAAAAGTTGCCATTATTGGTCGGAACATTCAACGAGCTCAGGAAACAGCTGCTGAAATATCAGATGAATTTAATGCAACTGTCATTGGGGTTAAGGCAGATGTGCTTGACAAAGAATCGCTGGTAAAGGCTAAAATTGAAATAAATAGAATCCTTGGACCAATCGATCTGTTAATAAATTGTGCAGGAGGAAACTCTCCTCTTGCCACAACGCAAGTTGAAGAGATCAAGCAATCAGAGTCGTTAGATTTGGATAAAACATTTTACGGGCTACAAATGGAGGGATTTGATCAGGTTTTTGCCCTTAATTTTAAAGGTACCGTATTACCTAGCATGGTTTTCACTCAAGACATGCTTAAAAAAGGTTCAGGAGTTGTTTTAAATGTATCTTCGATGAACTCCTACCATCCTTTAACTAAAATCCCTGCATATTCAGCGGCTAAAGCAGCTGTAAACAACTTTACAGAATGGCTTGCCGTCCACTTAGCCAAAGCTGGAATTCGTGTTAATGCAGTAGCTCCAGGCTTCTTTATTACAAATCAGAATCGTTTTTTAGTTATTGATGAGAAGACAGGGGCCTACTCACCACGTGGAAACAAAATTGTAACTAATACTCCAATGGGAAAATTTGGAGAGCCCGATGATCTGCAAGGGGCAGCCTTATATCTGTTATCCGATCTATCGGCGTTTGTTACGGGAATTGTGATCCCTGTAGATGGAGGATTTAATGCCTATAGCGGCGTTTAAGGTTATGCTTTTTGTTAATTAACAACACAATAATCAAGATTAAAACTATTTATTTTATATGCATATTTCTGATAATTAATAAAATATACAAATGTCACTTCAATTAAAAGGGGAATTTGAATGGGCTCTGTTGGTCCCAACAAGCATGGGTGTCCGAATAACACCGGTAAACGGTCAACCGGTACATGCGAGTGAACTATTTCAAATGTACGCCACAAGTGCCGAGACAAATGTTGCAAGTATTGCTTCGTATCTAAATCTACCAGTTAAAGTACTTACAACCTTTGTAAAAGATAGTCCTATTGCTCAATTTATAAAAAGTAATTTGAGAAGTCGTAATATGAGTTTTGAGGGCCCTGAAGTCCCACAAGGTGATCCATGGGGATATCGTCATCAATTTAATATTGCCGATAGCGGCATGGGTGCTCGTGGGCCCAGAGTGCAAAACGACCGTGCCGGAGAAGTTGGTAGAACACTAAATAGTAAAGACTTCAACTTAAATTTAATCTTCGAAAAACAGGGAGTTCAAATTGTCCATCTATCAGGATTAATTGCTGCCTTATCTCCTGAAACTAGTGAATTCTGTCTCCAAATCGCTAGGATTGCAAAAAAATTCGGTACACGTATCTCTTTTGATTTAAACTATAGAGCCTCCTTTTGGAAGGGACGTGAAAATGAACTAAAAAAACTTTTTACCGAAATTGCTTCACTATCCGATATATTAATCGGGAACGAAGAAGATTTTCAGCTGTGCCTGGGGATAAAAGGTCCTGAGTCTGGTGGAAAAGGTATTGAAAATGAGATTGATGCTTTTAAGGAGATGATTAGCAGAGTCAAAAAAGCATTCCCCGATACATCCATATTCGCCACAACACTTCGCCAGGTAATCAGCTCTGATGAACACCTTTGGGGGGCAATAATGTTAGATGGTGACAATTGGCATACCATACAACCGCGTAAAATTACTGTTCTTGACCGAATAGGTGGGGGGGATGGTTTTGTTGGAGGGTTACTTTATGGTATACTACGCCAATGGCAACCCGAGAAATGGGTTCAGTTTGGATGGGCATCAGGTGCATTAGCTACCACTTTTTTAACAGACTATGCCCAACCGGCAGACGAAGAGATGGTCTGGAGTATTTGGGAAGGAAATGCCCGCGTAAAAAGATAACATGACTTTAGGATCCATCCAGTTATGTCAGTTATATAAAACCTTTGGCTAACATTTTCTATTGATTTTTAAACACTTAGAAGACCCTTAAAAAACAAAAATGATATACTTTCAAACAGGTACACCTCAGGCTGATCTTACTGCTGATGATTTAAAGGAGGGTCTATATACTGCCTTATCGCTGTTAGGCAAAAAAAATAAAGTTTTGGCCATTCCACCTGACTTTACAAGGCTTGCGTCGCATGCAGGCGAACTAACTCGTTATGCATATGACTATTATGGCGAAAAGCTCACAGATATTTTACCGGCATTAGGTACACATTCGCCCATGAGCGAGCACCAAATTACGGAGATGTTTGGCGAAGTTCCTCAAAATTTATTCCGTATCCACGATTGGCGAAATGATATCGTAACATTAGGTGAGGTACCCGCAGAATTTATCAGAGAGGTATCAGACGATGCAGTTGATTTTGCATGGCCTGCACAGGTGAACAAACTGCTTGTCGAAGGTGGGTTTGACCTAATATTATCCATTGGACAGGTTGTTCCTCATGAGGTTGTTGGGATGGCAAACTACAATAAGAACATCTTTATAGGGACTGGCGGTGCCGAAGGGATTAATAAAAGTCATTTTATCGGTGCCGCATTTGGGATGGAGAAGATGATGGGAAGAGCCCAAACGCCTGTTCGTAAGATCTTTAATTACGCGAGTCACCATTTCGCCAACCATCTGCCTATCCTCTATATTCTAACCGTGGTAGGAATGGATGAATCGGGTAAATTAAAAGTCCGAGGATTATATATTGGTGATGACCAGGATGTTTTCAAGGCTGCAGCTCATCTTTCACTTGAAGCCAATTTCACCCTTCTTGATCGCCCAATGAAAAAAGTTGTGGTGTACCTCGATCCATCAGAATTCAAATCAACCTGGCTGGGAAATAAATCGATTTATCGGACACGAATGGCAATAGCTGACGGAGGCGAATTAATTGTCTTAGCACCAGCACTTAAAGAGTTTGGAGAGGACAAAGAGATAGATCGGTTGATACGGAAATATGGTTATTTTGGTACACCTAACACCTTAAAAATCGTACGCGAAAATAAGGATCTCAGGGATAATCTAAGCGCAGCAGCTCATCTTATTCATGGCTCTACTGAAGATAGATTCTCCGTAACTTACTGTCCCGGAGATGAAAAAGAGAATCTAACTAAACAAGAGATTGAGAGCGTGGGATTTAACTATGGAAATATAAAGGAGATGATTTCAATTTATAATCCAGATCAATTAAAAGATGGGTGGAATATCAACGATAAAGGTGAACAATTTTATTATATTTCAAATCCGGCAATCGGACTTTGGGCCGTTCGCGAAAGATTTAAAGACTAAATTTATGGTATTAGAAGAAGTAAAATGGGGATTGATTGGTTGTGGTGATGTGACTGAAGTTAAAAGTGGACCTCCATTGCAGTTAACACCTCATTCAAGTCTGGTTGCGGTGATGCGCCGAAATGGAGAGCTCGCAAAAGATTATGCCATCCGTCACAATGTTCCGAAATGGTATAGTAACGGAGATGATCTCATTAATGATCCTGAAGTAAATGCAGTTTATATTGCGACCCCACCAAACGCCCATCTGGAATACGCTATAAAAGCGATGCGGGCTGGAAAACCTGTTTACGTAGAGAAGCCAATGGCCAGAACCTACAACGAATGTTTAGAGATGATTAAAATTTCAAATGAGACAGGTACACCTTTATTTTCAGCTTATTACAGACGAACACTCCCCTTGTTTACAAAGGTGAAAGAGCTAATAGATTTAAATTCTATCGGAACGATCAGACTAGTAAATATACGCTATTATAAACCCCCGGAAAGTGAGTCAGAGACAAAGATCGCCTCCTGGCGCTACCAGCCTGAAATTTCGGGAGGGGGATTATTATTTGACTTAGCTTCGCATACCCTCGATTTTCTCGATTTTATCCTTGGTCCAATCAGTAATGTGAAAGCAAATGCATTAAATCAAGGGGGCCTCTACCCTGCTGAAGATCTAGTGATGGCAAATTGGATGCATGATACAGGGGTAGCCGGAACAGGAACATGGTGCTTTACGACATCGGATAAAAACAACCTCGATGAAGTTGAAATTATTGGAAATCAAGGTAAAATAGTATTTTCAACCTTTAAATCAAATCCTGTGGTATTGGAAAATTGGGCTGGACGAGAGGAATTTTTATTCGAGAGACCTAAACATGTCCAAAGCTTTTTGATGGAGAAAATCGTAGCAGCATTAAGGGGCAAGGGGGAATCTCCATCTACTGGAATTACGGGGGCTCGCACGAACCGGGTAATGGATGAGATGGTAAAAAATTATTATAATAATAAGCTGTAAATAAAATCTTGAAAAACAATGAAGATCGTAATTGACGATAAGATTCCCTATATCATTGGGGCATTAGAGCCTTTTGCTGAAGTATTATATCTTCCGGCGGAACAGACTACAGCAGAAATCGTCAAAGATGCGGATGCGCTGATCACCAGAACTCGTACTATTTGCAATGCCAATTTACTATCCGGATCAAACGTTAAATTTATTGCAACTGCAACCATAGGATATGATCATATTGACACCGAATATTGCATCCAACAGGGTATTAACTGGACAAATGCCCCGGGATGTAACTCCAAGTCAGTTGAGCAGTATATCGCTTCGGCCTTAATAGTAATGGCCGAAAAACACCAATTCTTGCTTAAAGATAAGACCATCGGAATTATTGGAGTGGGTAATGTTGGAAAAAAAGTGCAACGTCTTTGTGAAATATTAGGGATGAAAATATTGCTCAATGATCCACCGCGAGCAAAAGCTGAAGGAGATAAAGGATTTGTGCAGTTAGATGAATTATTAGATCATTCAGATATTATCACCTTGCACGTTCCGCTTAACATGGATGGATCAGATAAAACATACCATCTCGCAGATTATCAATTTTTTAAAACATTAAATAAAAGTCCTATATTAATCAATTCGTGCCGGGGTGAGGTAATAAATAATGAATCGCTTAAAAATGCGTTAAAAACAGGACAGATCTCAGGAGCCGTGATTGATTGCTGGGAGAATGAACCTGATTTAGATCAAGAACTTCTTAATCTGGTTGATCTGGGCACGCCTCATATTGCAGGCTATTCACGTGAGGGCAAGGCAAATGGTACAACACTGGTTATTAGGGCATTAAGCAATTTTTTCAATCTTGGGATAAACAAATGGAAATGCACAAATATTGAACAACCGGAATCAGTTGAATTAATTAT